>CAZHVK010000001.1:0-182842 GCA_964535955.1 uncultured Methanosarcinales archaeon
AGAGGAAAAAAGAGAAAGAGGAAAAAGAAAAGGAAAAGAGAGAAAAAGAAGAAGAGAGGAAAAAAGAGAAAGAGGAAAAAGAAAAGGAAAAGAGAGAAAAAGAAGAAGAGAGGAAAAAAGAGAAAGAGGAAAAAGAAAAGGAAAAGAGAGAAAAAGAAGAAGAGAGGAAAAAAGAGAAAGAGGAAAAAGAAAAGGAAAAGAGAGAAAAAGAAGAAGAGAGGAAAAAAGAGAAAGAGGAAAAAGAAAAGGAAAAGAGAGAAAAAGAAGAAGAAAGGAAAAGAGAAAAGAGAGAGGAAAAAGAAAGAAAGAAAATAGCAAAACATGACAAAAAAATAAGAAAAAAGGAAAAAAGCATGAAAAAAAGAGGAACATTTAAAAAATATAAAATATTAAAGAAGTTAAAAGAGGTTTTCAATGAATAAAATAATAGGAATTATATCAATAAAAGGAGGAGTTGGAAAGACTACTACTACAGCTGCATTAGCAGGTGCTCTTGCAAAAGAGTTTGATAAAAAGGTATTGGTCGTGGATGCTAATTTTACTGCTCCAAATCTTGGTTTGCATTTAGGTTATGTGAAACCTGAAAAAACAATTCATGATGTTTTGCAAGATAAGATAAAAGTTGAAGATGCTATATATTCTTCTGAATTTGGTTTTCATGTTATTGCTGGTTCTTTGTTAAATAAAGAAATAGATCCTTTGAAACTAAAAGAAAAAATTGATTGTTTAAGGGAAAAGTATGATATTATATTGATAGATTCATCACCTACAATGAATAATGAGATATTGTCTGTGATGATGGCTTCTGATGAATTATTCTGTGTTACTACACCTGACTATCCTACACTAAGCTGTACTATGATGGCTTTAAAACATGCTAAGAACAAAGGGACAAAGATAAATGGTCTTATACTTAATAAGGTTCGGAGAAATGATTTTGAATTGAGTTTGGATGAAATTGAAGATACTGCTAATTGTGATGTTGTAGCTATTCTGCCTGATGAGAATAAGATTTTGAAAGCTTTGTCTGAAACAATGCCTAGCACTATCCTTAATGATAAAACAGATTCTACTATTGAGTATAAGAAATTAGCTGCTGCTTTGATTAATGAAGATTATACTGATAAAAGATTTAAGTCAAGGATAAGGAAATTGTTTAATCGAGAGCCTGAAAAGCAGGATGTTAATCGAGAGTTTCTTAGAAAGAATGAAAAAGGTTAAATTTATTAATAACTGGTGCCTAATCTATATTATAACAGAGTTTCATAAACCTTATATACTATTCTAAATTTTCTTTGTTTTAATATGATATCGCAGATACCACAAAAAATGATTGAACTTTTTCAAGATTATAGAGATTTTAATAAAGAAAGTATTTTTTGTAAAAACATTTTATTAGAATATAAAGCTGTTAGTGAACAACCATGGGTTTATTTTAATTGCTTAGATAATGAATTATATTCATTTAGGATTCATGATCTACAATTGGGAAATAGAGAAGCAAATGAAGAATCTATTTTTTGGCACTTGACTGCTCAAAATAATGAAAAAATTACATTTAAAGGTTTTGTTAATAAATTATATTCTAAGGGAATTGGTAGTTTAAGAGGGTATCTTAATACAGAAATTTGTTATTGTAGAACAGGCATTGTTGTAAAAAGTAACAAGATTGTCAAAGTAAGAACACATAAACAACTTTCAGAAAATTCACTATTTTTTTATGCTGGAGCTATAGCAGAACTCAATAAAAAAGGTTCTTTACCAACAAATAAAAGTTTAGATGATTTGATGGTAAGTGAAAATTAGTTAAATTTATTAATAAATAGTGCCTAACTGTATTCTATGACATTTATTCGTACTAAAAAGATCAAAGGACATAAATATGCTTACCTAGTTAGGAATGTTTGGACTAAACGCGGTTCGCGTCAGAAATCAAAAAAGTATCTTGGTAGAGTTGTGGAATTTCCTAAGGTAAAGGATTTGGATTTTTTTTTTTATTTTGGTCGAAGTTATTCATCTAAGGGTAAGACTGTTTTGCAGCTTGTGACTGATCTTATTGAATATGAATTGATTAAGCATGGTTTTTCTTTAGGTAAAGACAAAAAAACATGGGAAAATGGAGAAACTTATGTTCGTTTGAAACCTTTTAAATTGTTCAATAAATATAGAAAACCTGTTCTGCTTGGTATAAATGAAGGTATACTTTGTAAATATATGGTTCATAAGATTCTAAATTTAGATGTTTCTTCTGAACAAGATCCTCGTAAAGAGGCTTATCGTCTTGCAAAGGCTTTTGTTGAATCTGGGTTTAAAGTTCCTAAGGATGTGTTTGTCATGGTTTGGGAGAAGAAGGTTGGATAGCACCTAAAAAATCATATTGAAACCTTTAAATATATAGATTTCTACCATATTTATATGATGAAGAAATTAATATTAGGGCCTGCAAAGTTTGCTGGCAAGATCGTGGGTAAAGTATGTGATGATACTGCTAATAAGATTGCTGCACTTACTGGGTTCTTAGGATTTTCACAAGGACCTGCTTACATGAGTCATTATACACAAAGGCTAGGTGGTGGTGTTGATGAGCTTGAGAATGTTGTTAATGGTTATGAAGGTGTTGCAACATCAGCTGGTATGACACTTTCTGAATATATTACTGAATTAACATCATATGCTTCTGAGAATTTATGTGCATTAGGTGAAGTTATACAAAATCATGTGTTTAGGTATGAAGATCTGAAAAATAGTTTAGAAGCAATAACTAATGCTGATATCTTTACAAAACCAGTTGTGTTTATGCAAAATATTGATTGGGATATGGCTAGAAGTGCATTGGAAAATTATACACCTAGTGTGAATATTGGTGCAGAAGGACTGGCTTATGCTGCTGCAGGGTTTTTTCTTTTGCCTTTTATATATAAGTGTGGAAAAGAGAGTGTTAAGTATGTTGGTGGTAAGTTGTTTAGTGGAAAGAAAGTTGTTGAACCTGTTTCTGCTTGATTTGATGAAAAAAGAATAAAACAAAGAAAAAAATAAAAAAAAACTAATCTTTTAATTTCTTATAACCCAACCATATCAATCCAACTAATACCAAGCCAAGTAATGAAAATCTGATATAGTCTGGCATATTATACCAATATCTTATTGCTCCGTATACTATTGTCAGTACACCACCTGCCATTAGACCTGCTGAAACAGATTCTAGCTTTAGTATTACTCCGACTGCAATTGTTATTATACCAATGATTGCTGTTATTATGAATACAATCCTGTCATATGATTGTCTTGCATTTTCAAAATCATCTCTACATTGTTTTTGTTTTTCAAATAATTCTGTCTGTTCTAGATCTTCTGCTTCTTCAATTGTTCTTGCAACTGGTATTGCTCTTTCTTCACAATAATCTTCATATTCTGGTGCTGGGTAGAATGTTTGTATTCCATAGCCTATGAATAATACGAATATTATTGCGATTGCAATTGTTAATATTCTTTGTTTTAGTTTTGACATTTGTATCACCTTTGTTTATTTTACCTTAATCCTTCTTGTCTTTGGAACAAAGTTTAATATTTTGTTTTGTTTTAGTTTGCCGCAACCGATGTAATCTTTGTTGTGTTTGATTATGATAAAGGTGTTGTTGGTTAGTTTATTGTTTTGATTTGTTTTATTTGGTAGGCTAGGGTGGGTGGTAGGGGGATTTGGATGGTGGGCATCTAAATCAATTCCCTGTATCCATTGATTAAGTTCTTCTTTGTTTATTTCTATTATGTTCTTTTTGGCAATTGGTCCTACTAATTGTGAGCCTTCGATCGATAGTCTTAGTTCATTATTCTTAAGATGTGCAAAGTACATGCCAATTGAGTTGATTCTTAGTTTATCCAGGTCGAGGTTTGAGTTTGTGAAAATATCTTTTTGTGCTATGTAGATTTTGTCTTTTGGTGATATTAAGGTTGCATATGGTGAGAAGTCAAAGTCTGCGTCAAACTGCTGTTTAAGCAATTGTTTAATTGGTTTTAATTGTTTTGAGTTTAAGATTTTTAGGTTTTTCATTTTGTTTTTTAACAGATTCTATGCCCTGGGATAGCTTTTGTTGACAGAGCCAGGGGCGGGTGGTCGGGGGGTAATGGACGGTGGGTTATTATTTTCTTAACTTTGTTACAAACCTTTCGTTCGCATGCTCTATGTCCATATAATGATTAATAGAGCACCACTAATGTCTTACGAATTTGGCTATTGCTCACTGGCCTTACAGGCAAGGTTTGTAACAATATTGTTAATGGAGAGTATTTAACTTATATACCCCAAACACTATTCTTTTTCCTCATAATCTCTGCAATCTCTTTTAAGACTTGTTTTTCAGAGTTTTTTAACAAATGTTTGTGTTTTTTGAATATTCGAAATTCTTTTTCATTGACTGCTGTGTAAAGAATATCATTTTCAAATACTTGTCTGCCAATTGTTGCTTTGTCTACAGATATTGCTACTTGTTTGCCTTGGTCAATCTCTGTGATATTCTCTTGTTCATGCTGGATCTGTTTAACATAGCCTAAGAATTTACCTTCATTATTCATTACTGGTACACCTGTTTTTAATGTTCCATAAATAATGTCAACACCAAATACAGCTGGATTACTCTGTCTAAAAATATAGCCTGTCATAAACACTAGTTTGCAAGGCATTGTTATGTCTTTGAAAACTTCTAGTTCTTCTTGTCTTCTTAATTCTTGTTTATGTTTTTCAAATGCATCTGTTAATGAATAAATAATATCACTTGTTATGATCTTTACTTTGTCACTCTTAAAATTTGATTCATCTATCACATTAAAGCCAATGATTGTTGATAATAATTTGTTTGTTTCATAATTAGATTCTGCCTCTGCAATATCCTTTCTTGTTATATCTCCAATTGTAGCTTTTTGTACTGGGATTCCTTTATCTCTTAATATAGAAGATAGAGCTTCTAATGAACCTAATGTGTCTGCTTTGATTATTACTCCTGTTTTATCTGTTTGGATTAATACTTCTTCTACTTCTTTTTGTATCTCTTGTTGTATGTTTTCTAGATTGTCTTTATCTGCTACTCTAATTGGCATGCCTGCTATTACTTCTTTTATATTAGGTGCTGATATCTTGACACCTGTTGCTGCTCTGACAAATTTGACATTGTTATATTTTGCTTTTTTGTCACGCATTTCTTTTAATGGATTTGGTTCAAGAAGTGCTCTGATTTTTGTTGTGATTGGTTTATCAATTGCTCCTATTACTATTATATCATTGACCTTCATTGTTCCATCATAAACTATAACATCGATTGTTGTTCCTAAACCTTTTGTCTCTTTTACTTCTAAAATAGTTCCTTTTGCTGGTTGATTTATATCACATTTTAAACATTTTTCTAAATATTTTTGTGCTAAGCCTGTTATTACCATTAATAATTCAGGTATACCTTCTCCTGTTACAGCTGATGTTGGTACTATCGCAATTTGATTTGTGAAATTATCTATCCTGTCAAATCTTTCAGATGGAAAACCATATTGATGAAGTGAACCTACTAATTCATATAATTTTTTTTCAAATTCTTGCTGAACATTTTGTGTTTGTTTTTCTATATTTGGCAAAATAAATTGATCATTCTTACTCCATCCAGTGATAAGATCTATCTTATTAGCTGCAACTATAAATGGTGTTTTATATGTTTTAAGAATCTCAATTGCTTCTATTGTTTGTGGTTTAAAACCTTCATTCATATCAACTACTAAGATTGCTATGTCTGCTAGATTTCCACCACGCTTTCTAAGATTTGTGAAAACAGCGTGCCCTGGTGTATCTATGAATAATAAACCTGGTATAGTAATGTCCATTTTAAGTGATTTCAAAAGTTGGCCACAGATCTTTTGGATGATTTTTAATGGTATTATTGAAGCACCTATTGCTTGTGTTATTCTTCCTGCTTCTGTTTCAATAATAGCACTACCTCTAACCTTATCTAGGATGCTGCTCTTCCCATGATCTACATGGCCTAGTACTGAGACTATAGGTTGTCTTATTTGTTCCATGTTTGTTTATAATATTAATTGATTTTTAAATGTAATGGTAATATTTATGTATAAATTATGCATAGAAATAAAGAATTAAATTGATAAGAAATTAAACTTAAAAAGAATTATATTGATACAAAACTAACCAATAGCCCTTCTTACATCTGTTACACTTACAGAATTAACATCATCTAAGTTTGTTATCTGTTCTTCTAGATAGTCTGTTGAGCCTTTTGATTCATCCATTACAAAAGTAATATTTAATGCTTTTAATCCAAATGCAATAGGAGTAATTTCTGTTTTTGTCTGAGTTTCTCCACAGAATGATTGGATCTTTGTTTTTACTCTTTTTTCTAGTTCACCTATACTTACTTCTGGAGAATCAGGCATTATTTTTAAGGTAATAATTACTGTTGCCATATTATCACCTAATTAGGTCCTATAAAGTTGCATTCATGACAATGATATTTAGCTGCTACTTTTCTGCAATGTTCGCATCTAACTATTTCATATTTGTTGCAGCCAGGGCACATGAATATAACACTTCCTCTTGTGTTTGTTATTTTTTTGTGACATGAATTACATGCCATTGATTTTTCAGTCATTTTAATATATGAAAGTAGGTTTCTATTTATAAATGTTGATGGTTTTTTGTTGTGATTATGTTGTTAAATTCATCTATGTAAAAGATCTTACCAAGAAATTGTTCAATAATATAGATGTTTGTTAAGGTGTGATTTGTTAATTCTGATGTTTTTATTTGTCCACCTACTAATACTAGTATTGGTAATATGTTATCAGCCATGTTTTTGTCAACAGCTGCTCCTGATTCAATTTCTTTGATGAGTTTTTGTGCAGCTTCTCTTCCTAGATCTTCTGATTTTTTTCCTCTTCTACCTAATGAGTCTGCTCCTAATCTTATTGGTTGGTTTTGATCTATTTCATCTTTGTCTTTGGAAAATGTTGCCCATAATGTTATGCCACAGCCGTCGCTTAATGAATCACAGTACTCTACACTTATGTTGATTGGTGTGTTTTTTGTTGCTTCTGAGTTTTTTAATTCTATTTGTGCTGATTTTTTTATTCTTTCTGCTACATTTGCTTTCATCAATGTTTTTGTTGCATTTACTATTCCATTTATTTTGATTAGATTGTATTGTTCTGTGAGTTGAATTGGTTGGTTTTGTTGTTTTAGATGTTGGTGGAATTTTTCAAATGTTGTGAACTCCTTCAACTGAAACTTAGGGTCTATAATTAGCTCTACTTTACCATTGCCTTTTGGATAATAACCCCTGTTTAAAATCTTTAGTTGTAGTTTGTTTGTGTAAGGTCTTAGTTGTGGTAAGATTACATTGTTTAGGTAGTCAATTGGTGGAGACCATGCTACATCTGTTCCGCCTTTAACCTTCAACCGAATCTTCTTATCGCAAAACATTAATGGGAGAAGTATTGATTGAAGCAAAAGTGTGATTGAGCCTGCGGTTCCTATATCAATGTCTAGGTTTTTTGTTGTTATTTTTCCTGGTATGAATTCTAGTTTTTCTGACTGTATTTCTGCATTTTCTGTATTACAATTTGTAAACATCTTTAAAGCTTTTATACATGTTAGGTGCTGAGGTTTTAGTCCTGGTTTTGGTCTTTTTTTTCTTATATCTGTTATTGAGAATGAAGTATGTGTTAAGGTTGAGAGAGCTAGTGCTGTTCTAAGAATTTGTCCTCCTCCACTTTTGAAACTTCCGTCTATGTGTAACATAGAGTTGGTGGGTGGAGATGTATTTATAAAAGTTGATATTATTTGTTCTAATTTATTATTAGAAGATTAGATCATTACATAAATATAGAAAGATTTATAAATAGATATATACTTATAAGTATATATGAACCAAAATATATGTCATAAAATAATTAAGAACAAAGATAAATTTATACCTAATCTATTTACATATAGGCAGATCAACATATTAAAAAAATATCTAAATAAAAAAAAATTAACAAAAACAGAAAAAACATACTTATATTCTACAATTAAGAAAAAGATAGATGCATTAACAATACTAAAAGAGGAATATTATATCAATGGACAAAAAATGATAAAACAAAGAATGAAAAAAGCTAAGAAAATATTAAAAGATCTTAATAGAGATGCATTTATATCTGGTTCTTTTTTATATTCAAGAAAATATAATGATATTGATATTTATATAATTTCAAACAAAAGAAAAGATTATTTTAAAGGTAAGAAACATTTTATGTTTATAACTGAAAAAGATTTGGCTAAACCTATATTTTATTCTGCTTTGCAATATTCTGTTGCTAATTTTTCTATTGATGATATAAAACTTCTGATAAAACGACCAGGGTCAGATGATCTTATTCTTGATTATGAGCAAGCTATTGTAGAAATATTGAATAATGATGATCAAAAAATGATTAGGTCACTTTTATTTGATTATTATATGTATGTTAAAAGGATTGTTCCTGATTCATTTAGTGTGTACAAGGAATTTACTAGAATAAAGAAAATGAAACAGAAAAAAAAGATAAACATGATCAATAAAATGGTAAAAGATTTATTATTAAAACTTTATTCTAAAAGATATATGTATTATGAGCTATTGTCTTTTTTAAAACAACTTAGAAAGAGTATGGAAAAATATAAAAAAAAAGATAATATACTTATTTATATTGATTTATTGACTGAGGTGAAGAATGAATGTAGAAGAGCTCAAGTTTGAATTGAGGAGAATATTTGGTGGAATTGAATTTAATAAAGAATTTGATAAATATGCTCTAACTATGAAGAACTTAGATATAAATCTTATTCCTTAGTGTATAAAAGTTAAAAATGAAGAGATATTTGCAATTCCTGCAAAGAAACCTAGAGATAATTTAATATTTATCAAGAAAATCGGTTCATCAAACAGATGCATAATCATAAAGATTGTCAATGGTGAATTTAAAGAGGTTCACCTAGGCGACCACAGGTATTATGATAAACTAAGGCAAAAGTTAGGTATAAAGAAGAGTAGTAGGGGTTATTAACCTTTCTCCATATGTAATCTACTTTCAGTAGGACCTTTTTGTTCTTGGTATCTGGATTTTTCTAGCATTCCATATGGTATCTTTACACAGGATGACATGTTTTCAAACATTAGTTTACATATTGGCATCTCTGGGTATAAGATTATTGGTGTCTTTCCTACATTCTTGATTGCTATTGTCAAAAATCCTTTGAACCCTGGCTCTACTGTGCCTGCATTTCCTACTACTACTAAACCCATCCTATTGAATGAATGTCTTGCTACTACTCTTGCAACCATATCATTTGGTACACCAATCCATTCTAAGCTTGGTATCAAGATCATATCTTCTGGGTAGATAATGAATCTGCCGTCTTCTGGTTCTGCTAATTCTGTTAATTCATCTTCAAAATAGTCTTCAAAAGGGTTTAGTTTGTCTTGTTTAGTGTCTTTGAATTTTCTTATGTTATAACCTATTCTTATGTCTATTCCAGATGGTCCTATCTGGTCTTGATCAAATGGTCTAAGTTCTATTTTTTTTTCTTCGATTGCTTTTCTTAGGTCTTTGTCGCATAGAATAATTTTAATCACCTCTTGGTTTTTTAATGGTTTTTAAATGAAACTGCTTCGCTCAAACTTTCCACGTACTGAATTGTCGCTTGGAAAGCCCTGATCGTAGTCCAATGTGGTAGGTTTTCACTGGCCTTAACAGGCAGCAGTTTCATTGTTTTAATTAATTATTTTAATGTTATTTTATATACCTTTTTTTATACACAAGTTATTTAAATAATTGATTGTATTGTAAAGTATATTATAGATTGAGTTATTACTCTTGTATAGGTGGTGGTACTAGTGTCTGATGATTACAAAAGAAAATCAAAAAAAGAGAAAAAGTTGAAGAGAAGGTATCGAGTGTATAAGACTGGTGGTAAGGGTAGGTGTAAGAAGAAATAATTATTCAAACACAATCCTTGTATCAACAGCTATAACATCTTTTTCGTTTGCAATTAATGGGTTTATGTCTAATTCTAATATATTTTTCTTTTTTTGTGGGATTTGTGAGACTTTTACTAAGGTTTGTTTTAGTTTGTTGATGTTGATAGATGGTTGGTTTCTTGTTCCATATATGATTTTATTGCCTTTTAGATCGTCAATCATTTCTTGTGCATCTTTTAATGTAATTGGACATGCTCTGAATGTTACATCTTTTAATATTTCTACAAATATTCCGCCTAAGCCAAGCATTATGACATGCTGAAATGTTGGATCTTTTTTAATTCCAATAATAAGTTCTTTTCCTTTGATGAATTCCTGAGTTAAGATCTTGTATGGCTTAAGTCTTTTCTTATTTGCTGTTTTCTCTAGTTGTTGATAGCTTTGTTCTAGTTCTTGTTCATTATTACATATCTTTATTCCACCAATGTCTGTCTTGTGCAATGCTTTTTGTGAAATGATCTTTAGAACCAGTGGATATTTTAGTTTATTTGTTGCTTTTTGTACTTGTTGTAGGTTTTTTGTTAATTCAGATTTAGCTATCTTTATGTATTTACTTAGAAATTTGTCTGCTTTGTCTTGTGTGAATATTGTTTTTTTTGGCATAATTATATTTTTTGGTGTTGATGTATTTAAATGTTTTGAACCTGTTTCTTTCAATTAAGTGTAACTGTTTAGTGGTAAAATAAGCGAAAGATTTATAAAGGGAAAAAGACTTCTATTTCATATAGTATTCTAAAAAAATTAGGTGATTCTTGTAATTTAATTGCAATTTTGTTGTGATTGAATTGAGTAATAGGCAATGAGATAATATGTGTATGGTTCGTTCGTGCTTTCCATGTAATTTTTTGTTGTATGGAAAGTCCTGATCGTGTTACCATGTGAATGGCACTCACTGGCCAATACTGGCACCATACACATATGTGTTATTCGTGAAAAACATGGAAAATATTACAATAACAAAGAAGATAGCTAAGTCTGGAGATAATAATATAATTGTTATTCCAAAGTTTTTGAAAAGTGTTCTTAAACCAAAAACAGTTGTCAGATTAGATATTCAAATTCTAGATATTGAGGAGGATAAAGAAAATGAGTAAAACTACTAAAAAACAAACTAAAACTAAAAGTAAAATTCTTAGGCCAACACATAAAGAATTAATCTTGCCTAATTATCTTAACAATACAACTTGTATAATTGTTAATGGTAAATTAAATGGTAAGAAAAAACAATTCAAAATACCAATGCATGAGGCTGTAATAATCCCTGTATTAATAGGAGCTAATACTATGTATATTTCTGATACAGGTGCTGGTAAAACACAGGTAATGAAAGATATTACTAGACATTATTTTGGTGGAAATGTCGAAATAGGCGGTTATACTAACTGGTTATTAGGTAGAAAAGATTGTCATGTTGAAGAATTGTTTACAGAGTTTAACAAAGATCTTATGAAATATATTGTGTTAGAAGAAAGAATAAGTGCATTAGTCAATGTAGTAGATGAGATGAACAGGGCATTAGGACCAACACAAGCTGATTTTTTTGATCTGGCAGAAGGTGAAAGAGGAATACAAGGTGCTTTAAGAGAACTTGGTAAACATGGTTATACATTGTTTTTGTCTGGTGTTAATCTTAACAGAGTAAATGGTGATTTCCATGTAGGTGACATTGACAGAGCCTTGTTAAGTAGGTCTAAGATTAATATTGATGTTGATTTTTATGGAAATACTAAGAAGGATAAAGCAGTAGTTACTTCAAGAGGTAAAGCAAAAACAACTAATGCAGAATTAAGAGATATATCTGAAAAGATTATATTTGCATATAAAGAAATTAATGATGTAGCTGGAGAAGTTGATCCTTTCTTAGATACTTACATAGGTTTGCTTGAAATTGGTCTTATGTACTGTGAGATTGATAAGCATAAAAGAAAAAGAAGAATGTGGCCAATGAAGTGTCAAAAATGTAAATTAGATGATAAAGTCTGTTCTGAAATTAAACAATTTGAGCCAAGAACAACACAGACAATAAAGAGGTTTGCAATAGGTATTGAGTATTTTCTTAAATTAAAGCATGGTGAAAAAGTTGAGATAGATCCACTTGACCTTGTGTTTGAAGCTGCTAAGTTTACTGCTTATCATGGTAATCTTAGCCAAAGAAAGCTGATGCATGAGTATGAAGGAGATGACCAGGATATGATGAATACTGTGTTAGGTAAGTTGAAAACAGAAGTCAAAAAGATTAGACAGTATATTGATGAAGAAATATATGATGCAATGGAAGGAACACAGACAAAAGAAAAAAAATGTATACAGTATAAGTTGAATGGACAAGATATTGTGATTAAGCGTGATAAAGAGATTATTGCAATGCTTAATGAAAGAGGAATAACTTTTCAAGAATTTATACCGTTTTCAACTCTAAAAAAAATTGGTGTTGATGGTGAAGGTGTGTTAGAGTATTTGGAAGGTGTGATTGAGAATTATAAAGGAAAATGAGTAATATTAGTAAACCAATTGGAAAGAGAAACAGGCTTGTGAGTAAAGAGGAGGCAAAGGCTATGTTGGAGAGGATAGTGGTTAAGGAAATTGAAAAAATAGAAAAAAATACACAATCAATTAATAAAGACTGCAGTCAAACAGGAGACATAATTGGTTTAAATGAATCATATATGTTTTATAATGACAAGGGCATTCTTTTTTATGATGTAGATTTTGCTCCTCTTGGTTTTTATTTAGTTGCATGCAATAGGGGTGGTAATCTGATTGTATTGCAACCAAGTTCTATGGGTGTAATGGATAAAGTAATTGATAAAAAAGTTGGTGAAAATTTATGGTCAGTTGCAATGAGAAAACAAGATTTTGAAAGCAGTATTTATGCAGTTGATACATCTTTAAATAGAATAATTTACAGTGATTTTGATTATACAACTAAAAAAATAACTAGCAAAAGAAAAGGCAGGCCAAAAAAATTAAAACCTACATGTTTAGCTTTTGCTCAAAATAATTTTGCTGCAATTGGGTATCATGAAGGCTTTATAGATTATAGAACATGTGTTCTTGAAGAAAGAAGAATATTTAGGAAAGAGATTGATTATGTACCACATTCATTGAGCTTTTCTATTGATGATAATTTTTTGTTTGTAGGTGATGGAGATAATAATGCTTTAGTTGTATATGAAATAGATTGTGCACAAGATAAATTAAAACAAATATGCAGGATACCTCATCCTAACTCTGTTTTTGGAGTAGATGTAAGTCCTTGTGGAAAATATGTTGCAACAGGTTGTTTGGATGGGCATCTTAGGATTTTCAAGAATCAAGGATCTTTTTCTGGACCAAAACCAGAACAATCATTTGAAAATGTAATTAATTTTGATATTGGGAATGACAATAAAGTTTATGGTGTTGCTTTTAAAAGCTGCGGAACAAAGATTGCTATTGCAATTGGTCTGGGAGTAAGGGTTTATGGTTTAGAAAGGAAAAAATGACTAACATAACAAAACCAATCGGAGAAAGAAACAGGCTTGTGAGTAAAGAAGAAGCTAAAGCTATGTTGGAGAGGGTTGAGGTTGTTGAGAATGGTAAAGAGAAAGTTGAAGAAACAGTAGAAGATAAGGTTAAGGAAAAAATAGTTGTTGGATTTAGTGGCTATATATTGTATAAAGATGAGGCTGAAGCATTGAAGAGTCTTGCTGAAAGTTATGGAAAGAATGTAGATGAATTTTATGGGGACTATAATAGTGGAAAATGTTATTTTAATATAAGAGGGAATCATGTGATTGGTCTTTGGATGACTAATCAAGGTTTGACAGAAATTCCTGAACAAGTAAATACATTAACAAAACTTGATACTCTTGTGATTAGTTCCAACCATATAAAAGAGATAAAAAATATTGATAATATTCAGAAACTTAAGGTTCTTGATGTGGGTAATAATAACCTTAAAACATTGGGTGATATAAGTTACTTGACTAATTTGGATGGTATTTTTGTCTATAAAAATAAACTAAGTAAAAAAGAAATAAGTGCATTAAGAAGAAACATAAGGTGTGTGTTTGAATGACTAACATAACAAAACCAATTGGAAAGAGAAACAGGCTTGTGAGTAAAGAAGAAGCTAAGGCTATGTTGGAGAGGATAGAAGTTCCTAAGAGTGGATTAGAAGAAGCATTTGATCTTGTTAATGATAATGATGTTGTTTATTTTCAGGATTATGAACTGGTTCAATCAGAATATGAAGCTTTGAATGAGATGACTCAGAGAATATATGGAAAAGAAGCTATAGAATTCTTTGATTATGTAAGTTCTAATTTTGAAAACCAAGTTGCTAATCTTACAGCAGATGTTTATGTAAAAATTGTAAATAAACATATTGTTGAATTTCATGTTGGAGAAGATATAAGAAATAAAAAATATATGAATGAAATTCCTAAAGAAGTAAAATCTTTTTCTAGATTAAAAAATTTATCAATACATCATCAAAATATAGAAAATATTGAGAATCTTGAAAATTTTATTGAGCTTGAAATTCTAGCTCTGATAGAGAATAATATAGATGAAATACAAGGTTTGGAAACTAATGTTAATCTTAAAGAATTATATCTAAATGGAAATAAAATAAAAGAAATAAAAAATCTAAGAAATAATACAAAGTTAGAGAGATTTTACATTCCTGTGAATAAGTTAGCTCAAATGAATGATGATCTTAGTTATCTTCCTAAGCTAAAGGGATTACATATTGGAAAAAATCCATTTAGTTTAAGGGATATGAATAATAGAATTGTTCTTAAAAGGATAGAAGATAGAAAGGTGGATATTCATTATGACTAACATAACAAAACCAATCGGAAAGAGAAACAGGCTTGTGAGTAAACAAGAAGCAAAGGCTATGTTGGAGAGGATTGAGGTTGTTGAAGAAAAAAAGGTAATATATAATCCTAATGAACATGAAACAGAAAAAGAATTATCAGAAATACCATATGAAATAATATCTAGTAATAATTATAATGATGCTATGGATGATTTAAGATTGTGCTATAAAACACATGCATTTTCAAATGAACAAAAACTTTATCCTACTGATGATGGTGATGTTATCAGGCCATTGACATATAGAGAAACAATGGAGATATTGGTTAATAATTATGAATCTGGATATAAAGATAAAGAACTTAGTGAAAGAGTAGAATTTATGCAGCCAGAAAATCTTTATACATGTACTGGTGTTGTGTTTAAAAAAGATACTGACTTTTTTAGAATTATTCCTGAATGTAAAGAATTGATATTAATAGAAGATAATCTTGAAAATGAATTAGATGCTTGTTATAAAGATTTTAGTAGACTAGGATATGAATTATACAGGCCTCATCTAATATGTAATAAAGTTTTGAGTAAAGAGCAAGCTTTAGAACATACAGGATGGTTGGCTTTATTTGAATTTGATAGGTCATTACTAGGGGCTTATGTTGATATTGTTTTCTCAATACAAGAAGAATTATGGACAGAAAAGCCTGTGAAAGCAATGATGTTTATGCCAACTGATCAGAAAACAAAAGATTGTATAAGGACAGTAACACAATTACCAAAATGTTTTGGTATAGCAGTTGGTGCATACTTAATGAGGGATCCTACTAATTTTATGGTGCTAAAATGACTAACATAACAAAACCAATTGGAAAGAGAAACAGGCTTGTGAGTAAAGATGAGGCTAAAGCTATGTTGGAGAAGTATGATAAAGATAAGAAACAAGAAGTAGAGCAAATAGCTGATGAATTATCTAAACAAGAAGCTGATGAAGTTGTTAATATTCATGGTCATGAAATAATATCAAGAGAGTATATTGCTTTGACTGCTATTGCTTTAAAATTTGATAAGATTGCTCATGAATATTTTAATAATTTTAGTGATGAATCTCAAAGTGTGTACATAGAAATCAAAGATAAACATGTTACTAGGTTAGATATGTATAGCCAAAGTTTGGAAGAAATTCCTGAAGAGGTTAATAGATTTGTCAAGCTTAAATGTCTTGGATTTGCAAGTAATAAAATAAATGAAATAAAAAATATTGATAATCTTATTGAATTAGAAATATTGGATCTTGGTGATAATGATTTACAAGAGATAGGTGATATTAGTTATCTTGTCAAGCTTCAGAGACTTTATGTTTATAAGAATCCTAGATTAGATTCTTCAGGAATGCAAGAATTAAGAGATAGAGGTGTAACAGTTTATAGTTAAAAATGACTAACATAACAAAACCAATTGGAAAGAGAAATAGGCTTGTGAGTAAAGAAGAAGCTAAGGCTATATTGTTAAGGTTAGATGAAGAAAAGAGAAGAAAATACTTAGAATTAGAATTGAAATTTAATAAAAATGAAGAGCCTTTTTTTTATATTCCTAAAGAAGAATCATATGCAAATGTTGTTCAAAGTATAAGAGGTTCTTATGCAAGGGATCCTGAAGCAAACAGGCTTCATAAATATTTAGTTAGAAATGGAAAAATGGGTAGATTATTTACATTTTATGAAAACTGGGTTGCAAGGGTTAAAGATTTTAAAAAAAGGACCGGAAATCTAGAGTTTAAAGATAAAAATATTGAAGAAATGATAAAATTATGGCAAGGTGTAAGTGATGATCTAGAGTATAAGTATAATAGGCACGAGGATTCTTCATTACACTCAAATCTTACGACTTGCACATCAATAGTGTATCAAAAAGGCACAAGTAAATTTAAGATAAGAGACCAGTGTGGATTTCTAATATTAAGTGTTGAAGCAGACGATAAATATAAGAAATCTATGCTAATGGATTATGATTTTTTTTCAGGTGAAGGTTCTATGGATGGTGTTTTTCCTGCTTATGAATTTGATATAAAAGAAGATAAATATAATGAACCTTTGACAAAAGAAGAATTTTTTAACCATAAATTATTGAATAAATTGCTGCATGAAAATGAATACCTCATGAGAGATATTGCTTTCATTGTATATGATGTTTTGGGTAATAAAGAACTTATGAATTATTATTACAAAAAAAGTCATTATGAACAAAGAAAAATTTGTCCTGATGAACTAAATACAGGAAAAGCGTTTAATTTTTGGATTAAAAAAAAGTCTGATGAGGAAGAAGGTTTGAGGCCGATTACAATGGGAAAATATTTGAATAGTTTTACATGCTCTGGGATCGGCAATTTGTTTAATAATTGTCGTTATCTAAACATAACACTTTCAAAAAATGACTAACATTACAAAACCAATTGGAAAGAGAAACAGGCTTGTGAGTAAAGAAGAAGCTAAGGCTATGTTAGAGAGGGTTGAGATTGTTGAAAAGGTTGAGGAAAGAGTTGAAGAAACTGTTGAAGATAAAGTAATGGAAGAAAAGAATCCACCTTATATTGAAAGTAGGTCTTTACATGGGAAACTAATAGAAATTTCTGAATATAAAGTTTTGGAAAATATTGCTGCAAAATTAAATAAATCATTTTGGCAATATTTTCATAATTTTAATGATGGTAGGAAAGATGTTTATCTTGAAATAGAAAATAATCATGTTGTTAGGTTAGATTTATATAATCAAGATTTAAATGAAATTCCTGAAGAACTTTGTAAATTAACTAAATTAAGACACCTTCAATTAGGTAAAAATAATATTAAAAAAATTGAACATTTAGATAAATTAGAAGAACTTGAAGAACTTTATATTTATGGTAATAAGATTGATTATAAAAATTCTCATAATGCACAAGAATGGGATAAATTAGTACAAAGAAATATTAAAATACTAAGAGAATGACTAACATAACAAAACCAATTGGAAAGAGAAACAGGCTTGTGAGTAAAGAAGAAGCAAAAGCTATGTTGAGAAGGTATGATGTTGAGAAGTCTGAAATTGAGGAAAAAGTTGAAAAGAAAATCGTAATAACTCAGCCTTATATGGAAATTGAATGGGAAAACAATGTTCCAAAAGATGGAATATGGAAAAGAAGTATGACATTTGAACAACATTTAGAAAGATTAAAACAAGAAGGATGGGATAGAGCACCATCACCACAAGAATATATATCATTGATGATAGATTATTATGAAGGAAAAATGTCTGATAAATATAAAGTACTAATAGAGAATCAAGAACATGGTCCTGGTGAATTTACAAATTATTTTATAATGAGAGTAAATAAAGAAACAATTGGTTTATTTGCAGATGTTACAAATGTAAAAATAGAAAAAGGAAAGTATATTCTTTCTCCATCAGACTATTTGTATGATCGTTGTTATAAAATTGAGGGATTACATGCAGGTTCAAATTATTTAAAAGATATTAATAAAACATGTCCTGATTTCATCAAAGATTTTTGTACAAGGTCTTATGAAGAACTTCCTGACATGATTAAACAAGGAGAAATAGAAATTCCTTATACAAATGATACATTATATGTATTAACTTTTTATTGTACTGAAAAGTTGCTGATGAGTGCTGAAGACTTATCAAAACAAGATGAAAGAACTTCAAGAGGTATTAAAAGAAAGAAAAAAAGTAAGTTTGAACCAATCACATATCTTAGAACCAGGAGATAAATATGACAAATAACCTAGAACAAAGAATAGAAGATATCAAAGATGAAGAATGTGTTACTGGTGAGTTTGATGGTAATGTTGAGATAAAACCAAAGATTCAAAAACCAAACTTTTCAGGACAAATAGATTCAATGGAAATGGTTAATATTGATATAGAATATAATCCTGAATATGAAGAAGAAGCTGAAAAAGAAAACCTAGGCAAAAGGTTTAGGACAAAGCCATTAGATGAAGCTGTGAGAGCAATACTAAAGCATGAGATTAATCATAAAGCATACAAAGGATTAAAGGGATGTCCTAGAAATATAAAGCTTCATGCTAGCAAGGTATTGCAAGGTATTGCAAAAGGTATGAAGAAAAAAGGATTTGAAAATACAATCATTGATTTTATCACAGGCCAAACATTGTATGGATATATGGCTAATATTTTTGAAGATTGGATTGATGATGTTGAGAATGAATACCTAGGAAGGTTTACAGGACAATGGTTTTTTTATCATGATGTTGGTAACCATACTCCTAATCAAAAATATAATCCATTGTATGAAGCATTTGTAAAACTGCAGTTAGATACTGCTGATGTTGATGGATTTTTAAGAGACTTGGTTGAAGAACATTTTACTTATGATGAAAAAGTTGCTAAAGTGTTAGACAGGTTTTATAAGAGAAGTGGTCTTGCAAAACGTAAGAAAAAGATTAGGTTTAATGGCGGTGTTATGATTCAAAATGATTATGATGCTATACTTACTTATATAACAAATGAAAGAAAATGGTATAATCTTGCAAGAGTGTTTGCAGAAGAGTTTTCTGAATTAATAGAAACACCAGTAATGCCTTCATTTTTTATTCCATTGATGGGGAATAATGAGTTTGAAAAACAGATGAATGATGATGAAACAAGGATGAAACTTGCATGGGATGAATATATGGATGGTGATCATAGTGATGATGAAGAACTTGATGGTGAAGAAATAGAAGAAGAAGTAGAAGAAGAAGATGGTAATAATAAGTTTACACCACCTGCTTATATGGATAATTATGAAGCATTGAACTATGTTTATGAAAAACTGGCAAGAGATCTTGAGTTTAAGACAAAAGCGCATACTACTAGTGAAAAGATGGCTGTATTACACACTGGTAGAAAAGATTATAATCCTAGAGAAGACAGACATAAAAGAATAAAAGCAAGGGTTGATGAACAAGGTAATATAAAGCCTGTTGTAGGTAGAGATCCTTTTGAAATAGATATTGTTTATCATGAAACACCAGAAGGTTTGCCTGAAATCAAGGTAGCTTTTATGGATGTGTCTGATTCTACAAGGCATGGTATTGGATGTGGTTATTTTGGTTGTGGTAATAGTTGTATGGGAAAAATAATGAATCCATGGGCTTCTGAAGATAATCAATGGGGTGACAAGAGTATATATCATAAAGAGTTAGAAGCTTTTTATGGTTTGCTTGATACTTGTAAAAAACACGGTGCATTGAAAAGTTCTAATGTAAAAGCTGGTGTGTTTTCTAGTGGTACTAGATGGGGTAATAATCTATTGGATGCAAAAAGAACAGCACTTACGCCTGAGTTTCATGGAACAACAATACATAAACAAGATGTTGATGAATTGTTTAGTGGTTCTGGTAATCTGATAATCATGATGAGTGATGGTGAGATCTCTAGCTGGGGTGAAAGATATGATAAGAATTATACAATAGGTGAAAAGTTTATTGAAATGGCTAAAAAACATCATTTTGCTTATCTGCAGTTTGGTGGTGCTAACTCTGTGTCTGGACATATGGAAGAAGAAGGGCTTTATGTTCAGTATGATACTGGTGAGAATGCTGCTAAGCTTGTGTTTGATTTTGTAAATCCTGTGTTGGCGAGGTATAAGACAAAATGAGTTATATTACAAAACCAATTGGAAAGAGAAACAGGCTTGTAAGTAAAGAGGAGGCAAAGGCTATGTTGGAGAGGGTTGGGGTTGAAAAAGTTGATAAAAAACTAGTTGAAAATAAATCATCTGAAGTAAAGGTCAGTGATTATGATGAAGAATATATCATGATCGAGAATATTAAATGTTATGATGCTGATGATAATATTGTTGAACAGTATGATAAGATATTGTTTATGAAGGACTTGATAAAAAGTACTGGTGGAAGTCCTAAAATATTTACACAGTATCAAGCATATGATCATTTCAATGATAAAAAAGGGTTGTTTATACCATGTTTTGGATTATCATGTAATATAATGGCTGCTTTACTTGGAACAGAGTTTGAAATGTTAATAGATCAATATCTTACATACACTAGCCCAGAACATTACCATATACAAAACACTATCACTGATTGTAAGAATAATAAAATAATTCATTATCCACAAAAAGATGATTTTAAAATATATGCTGAATATTGTAATCCTAAAGAATTAAATAAAAGAATCATACTTGATACTTATGGTTATAAAGGAAGTGATGATATTTCACAAACTCTTAAGTCTGATGATGGTTACAAATTTGTAAAAAACCTAACATTATTAAAAAATCCAGAAGTTCTTATTGAGATTGGTAAATGTTTTGGTAGAAGAATTAAGATTTTTTATAAACCAGGTGGTGAAATAATTGGTGCATCCTGGTTTTCTAATTGTAATGAATTAGCTTTAGTTTGTAGTGGAAATCCTAGTCCTGTAGGAGGTAATTGTGTTAGAGGTGTTAAACTTGACTAACATAACAAAACCAATCGGAAAGAGAAACAGGCTTGTGAGTAAAGAAGAAGCAAAGGCTATGTTGGAGAGGATTGAGGTTGTTAAGGAAAAGGAAATAATTACACCTGACAAAACAATTGTTACACCAAAACCTTATATGAATGTTGAGTGGGAAGAAAAAGCTCATATGCTTGGACCTGTAAAAGAAGTAATGAGGTATAAGGATAATGTGGAAAGATTGCAAAAACGTGGCTGGCATAGGTCGCCAACACCACAAGAGTATTATTCTTTATTGATAAATTATATTGCAGGAAATTTAAAAGAGAATAAATATGTGGCAATTGCTGAAGACATACTCAAAGAAGGTAATGAATTTACTTGTCATGGATTTAAGAGAAAAGAGAATATCTTAATAGTGTATGAGTATATTGGATTAGGAGAAAGAGTTGCAAATAATGAAAGAGTGATCAATTTTAGAAATGAAAAATGTTTTGAGATAGATTCTGTTGTTGAAGGAAAAAATAGTGTAGCAAGATTGGGGGATGAATTTAATGAATATTATTATACAATAGGTCTAAGTGCAATGGTTAGATTATTAGATACAAAAATATTTTTATCAAAGTATTATGAAGGGAGTGAAGGTGTAAGAAGAATGTTGTCGCATTTTGTGATCCATAGTCAAGAGTTGTTTAGTATAAAAGGAACATATAGGGCTGCATCAAGAGGTGTTAGAGCAATATGACTAACATAACAAAACCAATTGGAGAGAGAAACAGGCTTGTGAGTAAAGAGGAGGCTAAGGCTATGTTGGAGAGAGTTGTTGTTAGGGAAGAGAAAGTTGTAACAAAAGTTAGTAAAAAAAGAAAAAAACAGGAAAAAAAGGTTGATGAAGAAAAGACTATTTTGTTTCATGGTAAACAATTAGTTAAACATGAATATGATGTGTTGGAAGAAATGGCTCGTGAATTATTTGATATTGGTGCTAAGGAATATTTTAAAGAAGTGAATAGTCCTAGTAGTTATGTATATTTATGTATTAGGCATAATCATGTTGAAGAATTAAATATGGCTTACCAAGATTTAGACAAAATACCTAGACAAATAAATGAATTGAAAAAACTAAAAAAAATCAATTTAAGAAATAATATTATACAAGATATCGAAAATGTAGACAATTTAACAGAACTTAGAATACTTCTTTTATACACAAATAATATTTATGAGATCAAGAATCTTGACAATAATAAAAAACTTAAAAAAATAGGGCTGGAATGGAATTATAATTTAGATTTGGATACTCCACATAATAACAGAGAATATAGAAAGCTACTTGATAGACGAGTTTGTGTGATAAAATGACTAACATAACAAAACCAATTGGAAAGAGAAACAGGCTTTGCAGTAAAGAAGAAGCAAAGGCTATGTTGGAAAGGGTTGAGGTTGTTGAAAAGGTTGAAACTGTTCAAGAACAACAACAACAAAGAACATCATTAAAAGATTATAAGATAATATCAGGTAAGAATTATAGTGAAGCTATGGACCTATTAGGAATGAATTATGTATTTGATAATAGACAACCACATTATCATATTAATGATGAGGATCAAGTTGTCAGGCCATTGACATTTAAAGAGAATATGGAAAAATTAGTAAATGAGTTTGAATCAGAGATCAGGTTTAAGACATATGAAGAACAATTAAAGTTTATGCAGCCTGAGTATCTTTATTCATGCACAGGGATTGTGATAGCAGGAGGAAATCAAAACATAAGAATCATACCCCAATGCAGTGAATTGATAATGATTAAAGAAGATTATAATACTGAGATATGTATAGAATGTTATTTTAGTAATGTTCAAGGGGAGGGTGTAACTATTGATACTAGTAAATTAATATGTGGCAGAGGTTTGACTAAATATGAAGCATTAGAACATGATGGGTGGAAAGCATTGTTTGAATTTGACAGGTCTTTGTACAGAGCTTATGTTGATATAGTATATTCAATTGCACAAGAAAAGTTTCAATATAAAGATGTAAGAGCAATGGCTTTTAACACACTTAAAGTTATGAAAGATCAAATAAGAACAGTGACACAGTTGAATAATACTTTTGATATTGTAACTGGTGCTCATCTACAAAATCCTACTAATTTTTTACTTTTAGAATGACTAACATAACAAAACCAATCGGAAAGAGAAACAGGCTTGTGAGTAAAGAGGAGGCTAAAGCTATGTTGGAAAAGATAGAAGTTCCTAAAAGTGCTTTAGAAGAAGCATTTGATCTTGTTCATGGTAGTGAGGAAGATGATGTTATTGATTTTCATGGTTTTCCTTTAGTTAGACATGAAAGAGATACTTTGGATGTTATTGCACAAACATATTTTACTAAAAGTGCTGAAAATTATTTTGATAATTTTGATAAAGTAACAGAAGATGTATATCTCAAAATTAAAGATAAACATGTTGTTAGATTATATATGGATAATCAAAATCTTAGAAAGATCCCTGAAGAAATAAAGCTATTGACCAAATTAAAAAAATTACATCTGCTTTATAATAATATTCAGTTAATAGAAAATTTAGATGAATTAGAAGAATTAGAATTTGTCCATTTATCTGGTAATCTTATCCCTGAACATTATGCTGCTAATGAAGATGTAATAAAGAAATTAAAAAATAAAGGGGTTGATATATATTATGACTAACAACCTAGAACAAAGAATAGAAGAGAGAGAGATATGACTAACATAACAAAACCAATTGGAAAGAGAAACAGGCTTGTGAGTAAAGAAGAAGCTAAAGCTATGTTGGAGAGGGTTGAGGTTGTAAAGAATTTAGATGAAAAGGTTGAAGAAAGTAATGTAATAATAGGAAGAAATTATGAAATAGTGGAAGGGGAGAATTATGCTAGTGCATTACTTAAGTTAATACAAAAGATTAATTTTCCAGATTATCCTAAACATCTGATTCATTATGAAGATGCTACTTATGGTAAAGCTTTGACAATAAAACAAATAATTGAAGAAAGAATCAATGATTTTGAGACTTTGCTTAATAAAGATGGAAGTAAAAGAACAATTAAGCAAAGATTGCAATTGTTTAATCTTGACTTTAGTTCATGTAGTGGTATTGCTTACAAAAAAGGAGAATATAAGGCAAAGATAATACCATGTTGTAAAGAATTAGTTCAGATTGATAAAAATAGGAATAATAAATATGTTGAAATAGATTATGATAAAATTCATGGTTTTGAAATAAATATTAGTGATACTAGTTCTGTGAATATATACTTAACTAAAGATGAAATAAAAAGAAATCTTGGATGGCAGGCTATTTTTGATTATGAATGGAGATTACTTGAAAAATATTTTGATATTGTTTCACAACAAGATTCACCGGAGATTACTTATCTTGATTTATTAAACTCTATTATGGCTATTTGTACTTATGACCCTAATCATGAAATCCTTAGTAAAAGTGATATCTTAATTCCATTATCACTTTATAATATAGATTCTAAATCTGTACTTTATGGTAAAAAAACTCTTGATAAGAAAACTAGATTTTTAATTTCACAAAATGACTAACATAACAAAACCAATTGGAGAGAGAAACAGGCTTGTGAGTAAAGAAGAAGCAAAGGCTATGTTGGAAAGGATAGAAGTCCCTAACAGTGCTTTAGAACAAGCATTTGATCTTGTTCAAGAAAGTGATGAAGAATATGAATATCAAAAACATATGGTGTATGATTTTCATGGTGTTGGGTTGTTAAGAACAGAGTATGAAGTTTTAGATGATATTGCTAAGAAATATTTTGGTAAAGATGCTTACAGTTTTTTTTCAAACATGGATGATTATCAAAAACAGGTTTATCTGGAAATCAAAGATCAACACGTCACTAGATTAGATATGAATAGCCAGGCATTACCAGAAATACCTAAAGAAATTGTGAAATTCTCTAAGCTAGAAGAGGTATATCTATCAAATAATTTTATTAAAGATTATGATATATTAAATGAGGTAATATCATTAGAAAAGATTCATTTACAATATAATCAAATACACAAAATTAATTCATTAGATGATCTGAATAATTTATTATCAATATATCTTAAAGAAAATCCTATTAATTGGGACAATCCTCACAATAGAATGGCACGTGACAGACTCCTGATGAGAAATGTTAAGATTGTAGAATCTGTGTAATGAAAATTTCTATATTACAAAAATATAACATATATCATAAAAACATAACATAAGATTTATATATAATCATCCATAGAAAAGATAATATATGAAAAACCTAGACAAATTCTTTAAACCAAAGAATGTGGCAATAGTAGGTGTGTCTGAGAATCCTAGTAAAGTTGGGCATGTTGTGTTTAGAAACATGCTGCATGGGTTCAATGGCAAAGTGTTTCCTATTAATCCTAAGTATGAGTTTATACTGAATAAGCCTTGTTATAAAAAAGTTAGTGATATAAAAGAAAAAGTAGACATGGTGATTATTGCTATTCCTGCTAAATTCATACCTAATGTTATTAAAGATTGTGGTAAGAAAAAAGTTAAACATATTGTGATTATATCTGCTGGGTTTGGTGAAATAGGTAATACTAAACTGAAGAATGAACTGGCTAAATTGCTTAATCAATATAAAATAAATGTGATTGGGCCTAATGTTTTAGGTATATTAGATGCACATTCTAAAGTTGATTGTTTATTTATACCCAGTTTTAAGATGAAAAGGCCTAAGAAAGGTGGAATTTGTTTTATATCACAAAGCGGTGCATTAGGTACTGCAATCTTAGACCTTGTTGCTTCTAAAGAAATCGGGTTTTCAAAATTTATATCATATGGAAATGCTATCAATGTTGATGAAAGTGATCTTATTGAATATCTTGGTGAAGATCCTGAGACAAAAGTCATATGTTTGTATGTTGAAGGTGTTAAAAATGGTAAACGATTCATTGAAGTT
The DNA here is from genome assembly GCA_964535955.1 of uncultured Methanosarcinales archaeon. Classification (GTDB taxonomy): domain Archaea; phylum Nanobdellota; class Nanobdellia; order Woesearchaeales; family CAXGTL01; genus CAXGTL01. The sequence goes on from CAZHVK010000001.1 coordinate 26,295, forward strand.
TGTAAACAAGTAAGTAAGAAAAAACCTATAATTGCAATCAAAGGTGGAAAAACTTCTGAAGGAAGTAAAGCTGCATTATCTCATACAGGTTCTTTGGCTGGTGATGCTTTGATATATGATGGTGTGTTTAAACAGTGTGATATTATTTCTGCTGATTCTCTGGAAGAAATGTTTGACTATGCGTTGGTTTTAGATGAATCTGTTAAACCTAGGGGTAATAAAGTTGGTGTTTTGACAGATGGTGGTGGTTATGGAATATTGAGTGCTGATGAAATTATTGAAAATAAATTAAAAATGGCTGAGTTTAGTAAAGGTTCTGTAACTAAGTTAAAGAAATTAATGCCACCGATTGTTGCTGTTCGTAATCCTTTAGACATAATTGGTGATTCTAATACAGATCGTTATGATAAAGCTTTATCTGTGTTAATTGATGATAAGAATACTGATATTATACTTGTTGTTATTCTTTACCAATTGCCTTTACTTGATAAAGGCATTGTTGATGTTCTTGTTAATTATAAAAAAATGAAGAAAAAGCCTGTAATTGTCATCAGTACTGGTGGTGATTATGTAAATAAGATCAATAAGAAACTTATTAGTAATGGTGTGCCATGTTTTCAGTTTCCTTCTGCTGGTGTGAAAGCTGTTAAGAAGTTGGTTGAATATTATTCTTGAGTATTACCCACATATAATTCTTTGACTTCTTTAACTGGAGTATCTAATGAAGAATCATCATCATAATATTCTAATAAATTAAGAATCATATCATCCTCAGTTCCATGAAGTTTTTCTCCAATTATCAGTGATGCAACACCAAAATGATTTGGTGAAAAATAGCTAAGTACTTTGTCAAACACTTCATAACCCATATTAGAACTAACCATTAAATTGATTAATTTATAAAAAGAATCTTCATGTTTTGTTTGTTTTATATTCTCATAAACTTGTGACAATATTGGTCCTGCTATTTCTTCGAGAATATATATTTGCTCAGTGTTTTCAAATGCATGATATTTTTTAAGAACTTTCCAAAAACGATTACAAACCTTCATCTCTTGCGTAAATTCTTTCCAAGATTCATTAGGCAAAGTAAAAGCAGTATATTTTAATGCATTTCTGAATTCTCTTTTTCTGAGGATTCTTTTCATATCAACTTCTGATAATAATTCAAGCATTCTTTTACTAGTTCTGGTTCCTAATTTTTCAAATTCTAGTTTATATTCAACAGAGTGAGATTGGCCATATATTTCAATTATTCTTGCCAATCTGTCCTGACTTATATAAAAATTATCTCCAAAACAAGAATTGACTTTTTTCAATGTTTTAAAATGTTTTATTAATTTATCTTTATTTTCATAAAACCAATCAATGAATCCTAATTTATCTTCTATATTTCCGAGTTCTAATGTTTGTCCTATATCTTCTGGTTTTTTAGAATAAGGAGATAAACCATTGTCTGCTGCTTTTTGAGCTGTTTTATAGTTAGTGATTAATGTATAAATCTTGTCTTGATATTCTTGTTCAAAATCAGGCAATGTTTGGATGAATTCTTTTATTTTTTCATTTATTGTTATGTTTTTGTATTCATGCTTGTTTTCTCTTTCTATTAATATTAAACTTTCAACAAAGTTCATGTTATCGCCATTAACAAGAGTATAGATCTTCTCAAATAATGTTTTATTATAATCCCTTAGTGTTTTTAATGAATCAAAATCAGCATTATCTAATTTATTAGTATTATTTCTAAAGTATTTATTAAAATTAGGATCTGTTAATAATTCTGCTAAAGAACCAGTCTTTTGATTAGATATGACTGCAAATGTATTGTCATCTATTAATGCTTTTTCAATATGTTCTAAATTTTCTGTTAATTCTTTGCCCCAACCTGTGTTAAATGCATTTATCCATATAGTTGTGAAATTGTCAGAAGAATAATAATCCAAATTATCTCTTTTGTCTTTGTCTTTAAATAATGAAGAATAAGCTAAAAGAACATCTTTATTTGATTTATCAAGAATATTGTGCAGTGTAGGTGTTAAGTTATGTACATCTTTTTTTTGTTTTATTAAGTTTATATATCTTTGATATTTATCATGTTTGAAATGATAAAATATTTCTTTTTTCTTAAGATCTTTTATGCATTCTTCAATTGTTTTATTACTATTATCTGTTCTTGCAATGTTTTGAGCAAAGATCACTATTGAACCAAGTAAGTATAATGTACTCATAATAAGAGACTTATGTGAATCAACTGATTTAGACTTATAACTCGAAGCAACCCTACGAAAACTGCTATTCTTCATATAAACATGAAGCCCTGTGATCGAATCTCCTTCAGATAAATCTGCTCTTTCAATTTCTAAATTATCAGCTGCTTTATCAGCATTAGGGTTGTTTATAAATTGTACATAGTCAAAATGAATAGATTCAGAAATTACTCCAGAATCAAACAAGATTGGAATTAAACCTTGTTCTAAATTATTTATTTGTTCAAATATTTTCTCAGGATCTATTTGCTCATAATTTTTTGGTTCATAAAATTCAATAAATTCCATTATTCCCTTATCATCAGGATTTGAATAGATCTTACTAATCATCTCTTTGTTAATGAATTCTTTAGGAAAAGTTTTATCAAACAAAGTAGAGCCAGATGCTATTCCTATTGCAACATCATTTACAAAGTCATTTAAATAACCTTTACAAAAAATAATTTTTTCTTTTTTTAATCTTTCTAATTCTTTTCTAGGAACTAAATAATCATATAATTTTTGTCTATCTTGTTCTTTTATACGGCCATCTTTTACCATGGTGTTAAAACTAGTTACAATAATCTCAAGAAGCACTATAATATCTTCTTCAAAATTAGGATAATATTGTCCTCTTTGTCTTTTATTGAATTCTCTTAATTCGTTTTTGAATTCATCAGTATAACCTATAAGATCCCAAAGACAAGAAGATTCTTTATTATGCTCTACATGTACTCTTCCCTCACTGATCTCAATATCAGTTACTGGTGTATCTGACTTTTGTTTATTAAAAAATGATGATAAATTAAACATTTTATCCCCCAATATATGTTGTATATGTTAGAGGGTTTGAATAATTATATAAATTTTGTGTTGTATTGTGTTCTGTAAAATATATGATCAATCATAACTTACTAAATATAATAATTTTACTATTATTCTTAACTATAGAAATATTTATATGTTGACATATACTATATATGCATATATGGATGAAGAGTTAAATAAAGATATAGATATCAGAGATATTGCTGTTATAGTAGAACAGATACATGATGAGAGTTTAAGATATTTTTCTAATTTTGGGTGTAAGTATTCAAGCGATGTTGTGTTTAATGATATGATTGCTAACCTAATGCTTAATATGAAGCTTGTATTAGATGATCCTGAGCATCTTAATACTAGGATGTTTGCTAAAGAACAAAGTATTTCTGCTTTAGGACAATTTAATAAAATAAATTTCCAAAGATATGATACTCAAAAAGGATATATGCTCCATAGAGAGGAAGAAGATGCAAGAGATACTAAACTAGTAAAGATAAGAACATATCTAGAGTTTCTTGATTCTGCTTTAACATGTTGGGCAAAAGAATATCAGATTGATCATGCTTTTAATGAATTGTATGGTTTCTTGGATAAAGATGATAATCTAAAAAAATTCAAAGAACTTGTTTCATGGTGTTCTGATATTACAAAAGGACAGGTTGATATTGAAGAAGTTGAAGATTTTGAGGATTTTGATAAATTAAAAGCTGCACTCATGTCAAATATTAATTGTTATTTTAGATCAAATATCCAAGACACTATTCCTGATATCTCTTTTTTAGAGGATGAAGAAGATAACAGTCTGTATATTGGAAGAGAACCTAGTACAAGTGAATTTATAAAAGAATATTGCGAAGTATTGTGTGATGGTGCTAAGTATCTAAGTTTTAAACAGCATCTAGAATATGCTCAACATATGATTGAAGAAATGAAAAAAAATAAATAAATTATTCTGTTTTTGTTTATCCTTGTTTTTGATTCTTAGTGTCTATTGTTCTTTTTCTGGTTCTTCTTCTTTCTTTTCTTCTTGCTTTGGTTCTTCTTCTTTTTTTTCTTCTTTCTTAGGCTCCAGATCACCTGCTGCTTCTTCGCCCTGCATAAAGCCTTCTTCTGCTGGTGTTATTGAATCGTGCTCTAGTCTGTGTTCTCTGCCCTCTTCTGTTTCTAATGGTTCGCCTCTTTCACCTTGTTCCATTTCTAATTCTTTTTTTTCTTCTTCACTCATTTCTTTTTCAGAATCTGTTTTTGGATCTTCAGTCATAATGTTTCACCTCATTTGGTTAATATTAATGGGTTTGTGTTGGTTGTTTATAAAATTTTGTTTTTTTTAAGTGTTTAGAATAATTTTCAGATACATTTTTATACTAATGTTGATTAATTTAGTTTGGTGATAGATTGAACCCTAAAGAATATTTAATAGAATGGGTAGAACATTTTGTTAAAAATAAAGATGTGTTTCTTAAAAGTATTAAATCTGTTGAAAGAAAAGATTATGGTTTATGTGTTAAGCACAAAGATAAGGAAAAAATGTTTTTTGTTGTTCCTTTTGTCTCTGATTTCAATAGTATATTAAATAAATTGAAAAAGATTAAAGGAGATAAGTGGATTAGTCTAGTTGTTGTTAATAATGTTAATAATTTTAAATTGATTGTTAAGAATTGGAAGAAATTAGTTGATCTTGGTTCTAAGTTTTCTATATATTTTGTTAATCCCTTTTCTTTGTTAGATAAAAAGTGGATCATATTTCCACATACACATCATATGGTTGCTGATAAAGATTCTTTTGAAAAAGGTTTAAAGTCAATGTTTGTGATGGTTGATAGTGTTGATGAGAAAGAATTTGAGTCTAAAATCAATAAATAACTTTCAAATGTTTTGGTAAAACTTTAATCTTAATCGGTGTCTTGCCTATTAATTCACCATCTGTCTGAACATAGCTTTTTCTACCAATTGATTCTACTTTTATGTTTTTTCCTTGGTAAACACTGATATCATCAAAGTCTAAAAGTTTATTAAAGAATATACCTGAAAAAACTACTTGAAACATTAATAATGCAGAAGGTTTTTCAAAAACAATAATGTCTAATAAACCATCATTTATTTTTGCATTTTTAGCCATTATTATCTTACCACCATAATATTTTGAATTCATTATGATTGCTGTGTAACCATTTGTTACTTTTTTATCTACAGTTATTCTTAGTTTTGGAAAACTGTAATTAAATAAACTTTTAAAGATATTTAGATAGAATAAAAGTTTTCCTGTTTGTTGTTTGTAATCAAGATTTACCTGGCTTATCACATGGCCATCAAAACCAATACCACATGATTGCAGGAAATAATGGTTATTAGTTTTACCTAAATCTACTTTTTTTGTTTTGTTCTTGATTATAATATTGCATGCTTGTTCTACATTTGATGGAATGTCAAACTGAGATGCCAGAACATTTGCAGTACCTAAGGGGATTATGGCTAAAGATGCTTTTCCACCTATTATTCCATTCAATACTTCGTTTATTGTTCCATCACCGCCTGCTGCTATGATTGTCTTGTATTTGTTTTTGTTTTGTTTTGTTTTTATTGTGGCTTGTCTTGGTTTTTGTGTCTGGAATACATCTAGTTCTATTTTATGTTTTTTAAAGAATTTGATTATCTTTGGTAAATGATATCTACCTAAACCTTTGCCTGAGTTTGGGTTAATGATTAATAGAATCTTTTTCATGGATTTGTTTAAGATGTGGTTATATATAAATGTAACCTTAAAAAAAAAGAAAAACTAATTAGGAATATTCAAGGCAATCTCTAATCTTTGTACACCAGAAGTCAGATCGTAAGAAGTTTCTTTGTTATAATTAATCCAAACAAAATTACTTCTTGCTAAACAATCTAATAATTTTTTATATGTGAATTTATTCTGAGCTTTCATTTGGGTTATAACTTGGCACTGCTGCTTTGCTGATTATCATTACATCTCCTACACTTTTAACTAGTTGGTGTGGTACAATCACTCCTTTTGCTGATCCTAGTACTTTTGCTAAGAATGAAGTTTTTGTTGCTTTAACTTTCCAACCAAATATCTTGTTTGATGTTAATATTGATTCTTCGACATCACCGAAATAATCACCTGTGTCTGTGTAGACTTTCATGTCAAATGTTTCTGAGATTTTTTTCATTTTTAACATTGTTTATCACCTTTTGTTTTTAATATGATTCTAATATGATAAAATAGTATTATATATATAAAGGTTTCTACACTGGAATAGATAGGTTTTATGGAGAATTGTACTTATTTTGTTTTCTCTTTCTGATATCTGCTGCTATATCTCTTTTACCAAGAATATATGATAATCTTCCACCAAAGTAATCCCTTAGATAAAGAGTTGTTACATTTAAAAAAGAGCTTAAGCCTCCAAATTTTTGATAAGTACCAAAGATTGTAGATTTGTTTTTCTCAAGAAAATCAAAGTATAAATTTATAAGAATTATTTGTTTTTTTTTATCTGTGCCAAGTTTTAATAATGAACCAAATATACACATTGGAACTACTACATTAAACATATAATTTGCTAATTCTAGATGTTTGTCTGAAAAACTGATTCCTTTTGCAAAACAGCATGCTTGGTAATCATCAGGGTTTATGTTGTATTTTGATATTAGTTCTTTTTCTGTATTAAAATAATATTCTTTGATTTGTTCTATGTTAATTGGTTGTTGTTTTACTAGATGTTCTAGTTTATCTATTCTTTGTTTTATTTCTTTGTGTTTGTTTGGGAAGTAAAACTTTACAAGTGCTTGGTATGTTTGTTCATATGTTAATTTCATTTTGGTCTAGTTTTTCTTCAAGAGAATCTAGTCTTTTGTTGATTTTGTTGAATCTATCCCTTAGTTGAGGAATGTAATAATGCTTTTCAATTAAATTACTTACTCCTTTAGCTAAAAGGATTAAAGCAACAGATAGACCAGTTTCTAAAGGTTTTTCTCTTTGAATTGCAGAAACAAATTGATAATAACCCAACATTTCACAACCAAAAAGACCTAATTTTGGAATTATATAGTTATGAAGAGCAAGATATTGTTCTTTGATCTTTTCATCTGTGTATTTTTTGTTTTGATTCATTTTCTTTGTTCCTCATAAGATTTTAATGTTTTGATTAATTCTTGAGATTTATTATAACTATTGGTCATATAATCAAATCTACTAATATCAGAATCTCTATTTGATGCAATATTATATAATGATTTAAATTCATTAAATCCAGAAATTATATTTTTAGGATTAGGAAAAGTACGCTTTGTAAACATCGCTGAAGCGAATGCAATTAGACAAACAGAACCTGAAATAATTGAATATAAATAATTATTTGCTGCAGCAAAAGCCAGACTTGTAGGTATAGTTAATAAAAAAAGAGCACCACAACCCAACATAATTCCTATTTTTTTAATTCTGTATTGGTCCCATCCTTGACAACTAGCTCTAACTGATTCATATCTCAGTTTATCTATATCAAATGACTTAGAGCTTGTTATTGATAAGATTTCAACTAAGTCTTTAGGATATGTTCCTTTTTTTGATAAATTTTCTTTTTTTAATTCAAAATTAACAGGTATAAAATTATAATATTCCTTATTTGATATAGATAAATCGTAAAAATCAAGAGCTTCTTTTCTAAAAGTTGTTTCTCTGTTTAATATTCTTTGGACTAAGGATTTTTGTTGCATTTTATCTATAGCTTTTTGATAGATTAAGACTTCTTTTGAACTTTTTAGGATTATAACTTTCAAGAGCTAGTTCTATTTGGTATATTATTGGTTTTGGGAATACATCCTCATCAAAGATTAAATCATAATCATGTAAATGAGTGAAATTTCCATCTTTTCGATCTTGTTTGCTCACTTTATTTGGTTCAAAAAATGCATCTTTGCCTTTTACACTATAACCCATCCTTTGGTACATATCAGTAATTTCATCAAAATCTAGACCTCCACTATTATTTATGTCTGCTTCTGTTAATAATTGGGGATAGAGGTGATAAAATTTGTTTGTTATCATGTTTTCATATTTTATCTTTTGAAGTAATTTTTTTGGATGGAATTCTCCTTTGATATGGCCAATTAAAGAATACATTAGTGCACAAGCTATTATGCCTGAACAAAAGAAAATTTGTAATCCAGGTATTAAATTAGGATACTTTTTATTTATTTGCTGCGTCATTTTTTATTCTCAAATGTTTTTTTAATGAAATAAGTCCTATAATGGTCTTTGATGAAATTGTCTAAGAATGTAGCATCTAAAGAAAAGTTGTTATATTCTTGGTATTCATGATTTGTTCCTTTTGGGTCTGGGTACCATAACAGAGCTTTGAATCCAACTATGGCTGAAGATACTCCTGCTATTCCATAAGATATTGTTGGAATTAAATTTTGTTCTTCATAAGCAACAAAACAGAATGTAAGTGCTGCTGCTGTAAGAATTTGTCCAACTCCTAATCCTAATATTATTCTTATTGTAGATCTTGATTTAGAATTCCATCTTTGATAATCATCTCTTACTGATTCATATTTTAGTTTTGTGATTCTATATTGTGATCCATTAATATTGCTGATTATTTCAATCAAATCTTTTGGATATGTTCCTATCTTTTTAGTTTTTTGTGTTTTGTTTTCTACATTGTAAAAATTATGTATTTCATCACTTAATGTTGTTTCTTGCTTCAATACTCTTTTAACTAATGGATTATATTCAGATTCTTCTATTTTTTCTATTGTTTTATCTATTGTTTGTTGGTCCATATAATCACTTATGAATAAGAACAATTCTTTAATATAATAAACAATTGGTCTAATTTTAAGAATAATCCAAAAGATTTATATAGTTTTTTTGGATTATGATAATAATATGAAGCTAGATGTAAAGGATAAGAGGATCATTGAATTATTGATAAGAAATTGTAGACTGTCTTATGTTAATATTGCAAAAGCTGTAAATCTTTCTAAAGATGCTGTTAAATATAGGATTGATAAATTGATTAAGAATAAAATGTTGATGAACTTTGTTACATTGGTTGATTCTAGTAAAATAGGGTATTCTGTTTATCACACCTATATGAAATTAAGAAAAATAACTTCTGAAAGGCATAAAGAAATTATAAAGAAATTGGTTAAGCATGGTAATGTTATGCTTGTTGCAGAATGTTCTGGTAAATGGGATTTTCAGATTGCTTTTTTAGCTAGAAATGTGTATGAATTTGATAAAATATCTAGAGAACTTTGTTCTTATTGTGGTGATAATCTTAAGGATTATGAAACTTCTGGTGAAGTGATGGATTATAAGTATAGTCATATGCATCCTGAGTTCTGTTTAGGTACTAAGATTAATGTAAAAAGAGAAGATTCTAGTTTTTTTAAAGATCTTTGTAATAAAAAATTAGAATTTATGCATACAAACATTGTTGATATTGATAAAACTGATATGAAGATTTTGCATATCTTAGCTTCAGATCCAAGGATTAGTTTAACTGATATTGGTAAAAAGATTAAGCTAACAAGTGAAGGTGTTAAGTATAGGATGAAGAATCTGATAAAGAAAGAAGTGATAACTGGTTTTTTAGCATTGCCTAATTTGTTCTACAAAGGTTATCATGCTCATGTCATGTTTTTACAATTATTGAGTATGGATAAAGCTCGTGAAAAAGGGTTGATTAATTTTTTTCAAAAAAATAAAAATATTCTTTATTCAGCAAAAATGACTGGTAAATGGAATACTATTATCTACCTAATGGCTAGAACTCCGCAAGAGTTTAATGATTTATTTGTTGAGATTAGAAATCATTTAGCTGATATTTTGATTGATTATGATTCTGCAATTGCTCTTAATTGGTATAAGTATGTGTTGTTGCCTGAAGGTGTTGGATTACAGTAACCTTTATAAAGGAGAAATTATTCCCTATATACGGACGGTCATAGGGGCTTGGTTCACCTGTTCCCATTTCGAACACAGAAGTTAAGCAAGCTTCCGTATTCAGGTGTACTGTACTTATGTACGGGAAACTGAGTAAGCTGTCCAACTTTATTTTTCTTATGTTTTTAATTTTATTTTATTATTTTTTGTAATTTTATGTAATATTTTCAATCATAATAATAAAATCACACAAATATATATAAATAAATCTTGATTCTTGACAAGTATGAAAAAAATAGGAGTAATAGGTGGAATGGGTCATGTTGGTCTTGTTACTGCTGCGTGTCTTGCAGAAGTTGTTGACCAGGTCTGTATTATAGATGTTAATAAACATGCTATTGATAAACTTCTTAATGAAAAAAAAATGCCATTTTTTGAGCCTGGTCTAAAAGAATTAATATTAAGGTTTGTTGATTTTGATGAGCCAAGCAAAGGCAAACTGATTTTTGAATGTGTTGCTCCTGGAGAAACTTCTAAACTTCTTGGTGAGACATATCTTGATTTTATAATTGTACCAACTCCTACAAAACCTGGAGACACATATGATGTTGATCTTACATGTGTTGAACAGGCTGCAAAGACAATTGCATTGTCTTCTAAAGATAAAAAGATTGTTGCTCTAAAAAGTACAGCACCTCCTTGGACAATTGGATTAGTTGAAAATACTTTAAAGCAATATAATCCTTATGCTGAATTTCATTTTGTTGTTAATCCTGAAACATTGGCAGAAGGAAGAGCTGTAAAAGATTTTAGGCACCCTGACAGAGTTATTATTGGGTCAAGATCAGAATATGCAATGGATGAATTAAAAAAAGTATATCTTAAGTTTGATCTAAATGAAACAGGTGTTGTTTTTATGAGTCCTGTTGATGCAAGTCTTGTAAAATATGGTGCTAATAATTGGCTTGCTAAAGAGATCTCTTTTAATAATGAATTAGCAGATATTTGTGAAGGATATGGTGCAAATTATGACCTAGTAAATAAAGGGATCCGTGATGATAGAAGAATTGGTGGAGTGTTTAGATATTGTGGTCCGGGATATGGTGGTTCATGTTTTCCAAAAGATACAAAAGGGTTTAAAGAGATTGGTCACAGGGTAAAAGTAAATACAAGACTGACACAAGCAACAATAGATATAAATGAAAGAACAAAAATCAATTGTGGTAAAGTTATTTGTGATTATTATAATGATGAGATTGGTTTGAGTGGTAAAAAAATCAGTATCTGGGGTGCTGCATTCAAAGCAAACACTAGTGATGTGCAAGAGTCTGCTACATTGACTCTGATTAATTTCTTACTCACTAAAAATGCAAAAATAAGTGTCTATGATCCAGAAGCTTTAGAAGAACTTAAACAAAGGTTTGGAGATAAAATTGAATATTGTAAAGATAAATATGATGCAATAAAAGAAAATGATTGTCTGGTTATAATGACTGAGTGGAGAGATTTTAGATTGCCTGATTTTCATTATCTGCATGATCATCTAAAAGATAAAACTGTGTTTGATTTTAGAAACATGTATAATGCTAAAGATGTAGAAGGAGCAAAGATTAATATATTTATAAGGGGGCATGGATGGTTTAGGTTTAGAGAATGAATCAAGTGCAACTCTTTCGTTCGCACTTTCCAAGTGTAATGAACTCGAATGGAAAGTCCTGATCGTAGGCCAATGTGAGTGGTGCTCACTTGTCAGAAATGGAACATTTCTGATCATGCTCATAAATGCTCCGCATTTATGACATGTCTTACAGACAAGAGTTGCACATAGGATAATAAAAATGAAAATAATAATACCTGTTGCTGGAAGTGGTACAAGACTAAGACCATTGACACATACAACAACAAAGTCATTGTTAATGGTTGGGAATAGAAGAGTCTTAGGACATGTTATCGATAGTGTTAAACAAATCTTGAAGCCAGAAGATACTTTAATATTTATAACTGATGATAATAATGATAAACAGATAAAAAGATATATCAATAAATATTTTTCTGATTATAATTATAGGTTTGTTGTACAAAAAGAAAAATTAGGACCAGGACATGCTGTGTGGCTTGCAAATGAGTTTATTAAACAAGGTGATGATATTCTTATTGTGTTTAATGATACAATATTTGTTGGTGACTTGACCAAGATATTTACAGAATATAAAGATTGTGATGGGTTGATATATTCCTATCCCACTGATAATCCTAAAAGGTTTGGAATAATAACTTATGATGAGCAAGGGAATATAATTGACTTGATTGAAAAGCCGCAGCATGATATTGGAAGTAATCTTGCGATTGTTGGTCTGTATTATGTAAAAGATGGTCTAGAATTAATGAAAAAGATTGAATTTACAATGAATCAAGGTATGAAAGAAGGTTATCTAGGTAAAAAAGAATATTACCTTACACTTCCATTAAAACTTATGATCCAGGATGGTAAAAGATTCAAAGCTCCTAAATTAGATGATTGGCTTGATTGCGGTAAAAAAGAGACTTTGCTTGATACTAATAAAACACTATTGCAAAAATTTGGTTGTTTGAATTATGCTGAAAGATATAGAGGGTGCATCTTTGTTCCACCTATTTATGTGGATCCTGGTGCTAAAGTAAGTAATTCAATAATCGGCCCAAATGTTTCTATAGGGGGTAATGCTGAAGTTCATGATAGTATTGTCAGTGATTCAATAATAAATCCTGGTGCTAAAGTTGATAAGATGGTATTAAAAGAATCTCTTATTGGTGAGAATGCAGAAATAAAAGGTACATATTGTTCAAGTGATCTTGGTGATGATTGTAGGATTGATATTGGGTTATAAGGCACCATGCATATTTTTTCTCCAATATTCTAATATATCTTTTAATGTTTGTCTAAAGGGTATTTCTGGATTCCATTCAGTTATTATGTTGAATTTGTTGTATGAACCTTGAAGTATTAGGATGTGGTTTGGTTTTTTTGAATTGTCTTTTTGTTTTTCTTTTATTTCAATTTCTTTTTCTGTAAAAGATAGTAATATATCAAGAATGTTTTGTGCAGAATATGATTTTCCAGAACAAAGATTATATATTTGTTTTGGTATTGCTTTTTCCATAATCAAGTAATATGCCTTAACCATATCTCTTACATCTGTAAAATCTCTTTTTGCTGTCAGATCCAGAACTTCTATCAATGGCTGTCTCATGCCTGCTTCTATTTCTGCAATTTTTTTTGCAAATTCAGAACATATAAAGATCGATTGTCTTCCAGGGCCTGTATGATTAAATGATCTTGAGATAATTATTGGCAAATCATATGATAATGCTAAGTTTTCTTGTTCAATCCTTGACTTTGCATATGGTGATGTTGTAAGGTCTAAATTGTGTTGTTCATCTATTGGCAAGTATTTTGGTTTTCCATATACATGTGCTGATGAAACAATAAGAATTTTTGGTTTTGTGTTTGAATAAATTACTGCATCGAGTAGATTTTTTGTTCCATTTACATTGATGTTATGACAAAGTTCTGGTTGATCATGACTTAGTCTTGGTGATGAGAACCCTGCTAAATGAAATATGTGTGTAAATTTGTTTTTGTCTATAAATTCAAATACTTTGTCTCTATCTAGAATGTTTAGGTCATCTTTGTCTGTTGATGTTACTTGGAATGATTTTTGTTCTAGATAAGATTTAAGATAAGGCCCTACAAAACCTTTTGCTCCTGTGATAAGTGCTTTCATTGTATTATTAATTTTATTTTTTATTGTTTTTTTTTGTGAAATTCACTCGCTCGTGCTTTCAATGTTTCTGTAAGGTCTTATTGAAAGGCCTGATCCTTTTACAATCTGATAGGCACTCGCTGGCCTTAACAGGCGGGAATTTCACTTTTATTGGTTTTTATTTTTTTAACAACCTATAATCAGACTCAAACATCAATCTAACCAAATCTTTGAACTTTGTTTGTGGTTGCCAACCTAGTTTTTGGTTTGCTTTTGTACAATCGCCAAGTAATACATCTACTTCTGCTGGTCTGTAGAATTTCTTGTTAACTCTTAGTACTATTTTTCCATCAACTTTACCAATCTCTTCCATGCCTTGACCTTCAAATGTGATATTCATACCAGCTGCTTCAAATGCTGCTTGCACAAATTCTCGAACAGTATGTGTTTCGTGTGTTGCAACAACATAGTCATCTGGATTGTCTTGCTGCAGCATTAACCACATTGCTTGGACATAGTCGCCTGCATAACCCCAATCTCTTTTTGCATTTAGATTTCCTAGTTCAAAACATTCCTGCATACCTAGTTTTATCTTTGCAACTGAGTGTGTAATCTTTCTTGTTACAAACTGTTTTCCTCTTCTTTCTGATTCATGGTTGAAAAGTATTCCATTGCTTGCATGTATGCCATAACTTTCTCTGTAATTTCTTGTTATCCAATAACCATATAGCTTTGCAACACCATATGGACTTCTTGGATGGAATGGTGTTGTTTCTGTCTGTGGCATTTCTTTGACTAATCCAAACATTTCTGAACTTGATGCTTGGTAAAATCTTGCTTTTGGACATACTAGTCTGATTGATTCTAATAAATTTATAACACCTAATGCTGTGATCTGTGTTGTTGATAATGGTTGTGTCCATGAACCTGCAACAAATGATTGTGCTGCTAAATTATAAACTTCGTCTGGCTGTATTTCTTTTAACAATCTTACCATTGATGCTGTGTCTGTCATGTCACCGTCTACTAAATGGATCCTGTTTTTTAGGTGTGCTAGTCTTTCAAAAACATCGATACTAGTTCTTCTATGCATTCCAAATACCTCATAGCCTTTTGATAATAAGAATTCTGCTAAAAACGAACCGTCTTGGCCTGTGATTCCAGTAATTAAAGCTTTTTTCATTTTGATTTCACCTCAGTGTTTTGTGTTTTGATTAATATAGGAGGTTTGTTAAGAGTTTATATGTTTTTTGGTGTTATGAGTATATATATTTTAGAGTATAATAATGTTTAAAAGTGGAGTTTGGTTTCTTAAAGATATATTGAGGTGATTTGGAGGATGAGAAAATGAAACAAATTGAACTTGAGAGAACATTAGAAAAATTAAAAGATGAGATTATTGAATCTAAATTAATTTCAAAATGTAAAGAGATTATAGATGTGGTTGGTGAAGAACAAGAGATTACTACTTCAGAAATAAAAGAATCATACATATTTGAATGGAATAATCTTTCTATTATTTATAGAATATATGGTGTGGATGAAGAAGAGAAAAAGCCTGTTCTTGAGGATGAAATATTAATAAGCTATGATAAAAATAATGTGTTTCACGCTAGACAAAGAGAAAATAAAAAATATATACATCCAAATATTGGTTTGTTTATTGGTAATGATTTATATGAGGTGTCAGCTTATCAAAGAGGAGATTGGATTGATGATTTTGAAATTCTTTATAAAAAAGCAACAACTGAAGTTCAGAACCAGATGGTTGAAAAAGCAGACAGACAGTTTAAAATATTAAAATTATAATTCCAACTGCCCAACAATAATATGCAAATCTGTGGAACTTGCCTTTTCTGATTATTTTTAATAACCATTTTAGTGATATGTAGCCGACTATGATTGAGACTATTGTTCCGACTAAGATAGGGACTATGTATGATATGTGAAAGACTGTTTCTGGTGTTGTGTGAATTTCGTATAATGTTGCGCCGAATATTGCTGGGATTGCTAATAAGAATGAAAATCTTGCTGACTCCCTTTTACTGAGACCTAATAATATTCCTGTTGAGATTGTTGAGCCTGACCTTGATATACCTGGGATGATTGCTAGGGCTTGTGAGATTCCAATTGTTAGTGATTTTAAGGTGTTGTTTTTGTTTAATTCTGTGTTTTTTCTTTGTGTAGGATATTGTGATTTGAATTTTGTTGAAAACAAAATAACACCTGTTATTAATAATGCAATTGATACTATGAATATGTCTGAGAAAAGTTTTACAAATATGTCATGAAGAAAATATCCTGCTAAAGCTGTTGGTATTGAGGCAATGATTATGTAATATGCTAGTTTTCTGTATTGTTTGTAATATTTGTATTGTTTGAATGTTTTATATTTTTTTTGAAAAAATGATTTTGGTAATAAAGAAAATATAATTTTTGATATTTGCTTATGAAATATTATCAATAAGACTATTAATGAACCATAATGGAGCATTATGTCAAATAAAATATCTGCTTCTAGGTGGAACAAAAATTTTGTTATTACAAGATGGCCAGAGCTAGATATAGGCAGCCATTCTGTAATGCCTTGGATTATTCCTAAGATTATTGCTTGAATGATTGAGGTCATGATTTAGGTGGATAGAGTTTTGGTTTATAAAGATTTAGGGATTGTAATTGTTAATTATATACTGTACTATAGATATATATTTAAACCTAATACATAGACATAAGCTTGTAAAAAAGTTCTGGTGATTGTTTAAGTGGATGTAATATGGATGATAAAGATGATGGGAATTGTAATAAAATTAATATAAGTAAAAACATGGCTAATAATAAAATAAAGATTAATATAAAAAAGAAAAAAGAAATGAACATTGCATTAGTTTTACCTGCATATAATCTAGAACAACATATTCAACATTCTTTATTAAATATTAAGAAAGGAATTGAATTATTTCCACAATATGAATTTACATTGTTTCCTGTTGATGATGGTAGTTCTGATAAAACTTTTAATGAAATAAAAAAATGTACTGATGTTTATGAATTGTATTCTTATTCTTATAGAAATCCTGTTAATATTGGATTGGTTGAAACATTAAAACAAACTTATAGTGCTGTTATTGATTTTTCTAGTTTTGATTATGTATTAAAAACAGACATGGATAAAGATTTTGATCAAAGTATTGTGATGCAAACTATGATTCCTTATGCAAATAAAGCTGATGTTGTTGCTGGAGTCAGATGGAGGCATTTTACTGAAAAAGAAAATGCATTTGAATACAAAAGAAGGTGTGATATAACAAGGATTCTAAAACAAGAACTAGGTTTGCAAGGTTTGGATCCACCATCTGTTGGAAGTCAGTTTTATCGTGTCAAAGCTTTAAAAGAAATCTTAGTCCATGATATGGTTGCTAATTATGATAATAGGTGGGGGCTTGATTTTTTGATAAGTGTTGTTGCTGCTAAACTAACAAAATCTAATTTTAAGGTTGTTAATATTGAAGAAGGTAAGTATGATGCTGAAAGAAGAAAACCTGGTAAGGTTAAAGCACAGTATGATGCTTATCTAGAGATTGTTGGTGATCTTGTTGGTAAAAGGGCTGGTGAGATTTCTGAGTTGTATGGTTGTGGTGTTTGATTTGTTCTTTTTTTGATTTTAAATAGATATATTTTTATACTTTAATCATTATTTGAAATACAATGGTATGGTTTATTTATGGAATATTATCAGCATTTTTTGATGGAACTTATTATGCATTAGTTAAAAAATTCTTACAAAATATGAATAAATCTGCTCTTGCAAGTGGAGCATTTTTTACTTCATCTTTTTTCTTTCTTATAGCATCTTTGGTCAAAGGAATTCCTGACATAGGTAATGAATTTTATTCTTCAGTTATAATAACTGGATCATTAAATGTGATTGCTGCAATTTTTTATTATAAAGCTTTTGAGATAACTGACTTATCATTGGCTGTTCCTATGCTTTCATTCACACCTGTTATTTTGATTTTTAGTTCATTCATAATACTTAAGGAACTACCTACAGTGTATGGGATTATGGGTATTTTCTTGATTGTTACTGGATCTTATATACTTAATGTAACAAAAGGTCGTACTAAATTTCTTGATCCTATTAAAAATATTTTCAAAAACAAAGGAATGATTTATATGTTAATAGCAGCATTTATGTTTGGTATAGCTCCTAATTATGATAAATTAGTTGTCTTAAATTCTAATCAAATATTTGGAAGTTTTGTTGTTCATTTGTTTATAGGATCTTGTTTTTTTATAATAACATTGTTTAATAAAGTTAGTCTTAGAAAAATATATACTAAAAATTTTTACAAGTTCCTAGTAATAGGTGGAAGTTTTGCCTTGACAACATTTTTTATGAATATGGCATTAAATCTGCAAATAGTTCCTTATGTAATATCATTAAAAAGAACAAGTATTTTGTTTTCTGTTGTATTTGGTGGATGGATGTTTAAAGAAAAGAATATGATTAGAAGGTTTGTTGGTGCATTTATTATGTTGATTGGTGTTATTGTGATTATAATTTTTTAATAACTGATACAACCCTTTCGTTCGCATGCTCAATGTATTTGTAATGATGAATTGAACACCACTAAAGTCTTATGAGTGTTAATTTTTGCTCACTGGCCTTACTGGCAAGGGTTGTATCAGTGTTATTGTGATTATAATATTCTAATATCTAAATACTTATAAACAATAATCTTTTCTATATATAATATGGCTACATTAATTACAATAATATTCAGTAAAATGCCTTATTTATCAACACTTATGATAATCTGTATTGTGAGTGTGTTAGCTACTTATTTTTCTGCCCCATTAATGATTAGATACTTGAGAAAGATTGGTCTTAATGTAAGGGATATGGCAAAGTTCAAGCCGACATTTGTTCCAATATCTGGTGGATTGATTGTATTGATTGGTACATTTATTTCTCTTATGATGTTGATTTTTATAAGGGTGTTTTTTCAACATGTGAATGGATCTTTACCAATTATATTTGCTTCTATGTGTTCAATGATGGTAATTACTTTTATTGGGTTTTTAGATGATCTTTTAGTAAAACAAACAAAAGGTGAATATGTTGGATTAAAAAGATGGCAAAAACCATTGCTTGTAATACCTGCTGCCATTCCATTGATGGTTGTAAAAGCAGGAACAACTAAAATGATACTTCCTTTTTTAGGTACTGTTGATTTTGGTTTGTGGTATGCTCTATTGCTTGTGCCAATTGGTGTTATAGGCGCTGCTAATATGGTCAATATGTTGGCTGGGTTCAATGGTATGGAAACTGGTCTTGGTATGCTTTATACAGGTAGTCTTGGTTTATATGCTCTATACAATAGTAGGCATGAAGCTGCAATAATTGCATTGGCTGTTTTTTGTTCATTAGCTGTTTTTTTATTATTTAACTGGACACCTGCAAATGTTTTAGCTGGAGACAGTTTGACTTATTTGCTTGGTGCGACGATTGCAATCATTGCTATTGTTGGTAATATTGAAAAAGCTGCTCTTATTTGTTCAATTCCTTTTTTTATTGAATTTTTTCTAAAACTTCGCGGAGGGTTTCAAAAACAAAGTTATGGTTATGCTCTAGAAAATGGATGTGTGAAATCATTGTATAATAAGATCTATTCTATTCCACATTTGTTTACAAGAAGTGGTAAGTTTAAAGAACAAGAAGTTACATTGTATACTATGTTGTTGTATTTGCCGTTTGTAGTGGTTATTTGGTTTGTTTGATTCTATATATATATTATACAATAACAATGTTTTTAATAAGGTGATTGGTTCTCTATATATAATTGTAGATATAAGGGGTGTATGTGTGGTTAAAAGAAAAGTTGGTAGTAAAAAGGGAAAAGTGAATAGAAAAACTAAAAATAAGACAAAAACAATCATGGTTACAGGTGCTGCTGGTTTTATTGGTTTTCATGTAGCTAAAGCTTTGCTTGATAAAGGTTTTCGTGTTTTGGGTGTTGATGATTTTAATGATTATTATGATCCACAAGTAAAAGAAGATAGAAACTATATTCTAGAAAAATATCCTAATTATCAGATGTATAGGATTGATATTACGAATTTTGATGGTATCAGAGAGATCTTTAAACAAAATAAGATTGATCAAATATGCCACTTAGCTGCAAGAGCTGGTGTTAGGTATTCAATTCTTCATCCATTCTTGTATGGGCATGTAAATATTATGGCTACTATTAATTTGTTAGAACTTTGCAAAGAGTTTAAAATAATGTCTTTTGTGTATGCTTCTTCTTCAAGTGTTTATGGTGGGAATAAAATGCCTTTTTCTGAAGAAAGCAGAGTTGATACACCAATATCTCCATATGCTGCTACAAAAAAGTCAATGGAAATGATTGCTCATACATATCATTATCTTTATAACATTCATATTACTGGTTTGAGGTTTTTTACAGTGTATGGTCCATGGGGCAGACCTGACATGGCTTTATTTAAGTTTGTTAGAAATATTTCAGCTGATAAATCAATTGATGTTTATAATTTTGGTAAAATGAAAAGAGATTTTACTTATATCGATGATATTGTTTCTGGTATTTTAGCTGCTTTAGACAAAAATTTACTATATGAAATATTTAATCTAGGAAATAATAATCCTACTAAATTAGGTTATTTTATTGAATGTATTGAAAATTCATTAGGTAAAAAAGCAAAAAAGAATTACATGCATATGCAGGCAGGAGATATTCCTGAATCATTTGCAGATGTGTCAAAAGCAAAAAGATTGCTTGGATGGGAGCCTAAAACAAATATTGAAAAAGGGATTGATAATTTTGTAAAATGGTATAATTGGTATACAAAAAAAGGACAAGTTGTTGCAATAATACCTGTATATAATGAAGAAGAACATATCTTTGATGTTGTTAAGGAAACAAAAAAACATGTTGACAAGGTTATTGTTGTTGATGATGGAAGCAGGGATAAAACATTTTTAAAAGCTAAGGAAGCTGAATCTGATTATGTTTTAAATCATATCATAAACATGAAAAAAGGAATTTCATTAAAAACAGGGTTTGAAGCTGCATTAAAACTTAAACCAAGACCTAAATATATTGTATGTTTAGATGGTGATGGACAGCATAATCCAAGTGATATTCCAAGGTTGTTGCATAAGATTAAAAGTGAAAACCTTGACATTGTTATTGGATCCAGACAAATAGGCGGTAAAATGCCATTCTTGTTTAAGTTTGGAAACCTTGGTTTAAATCAAATATTTTCATTTTTATTTAAACTCAAGATTGATGATACTCAATCTGGATTTAGAATTGTTAAGTCAGAAGTTTATAGAAAAATAAGGTGGTTTAGTACTGGTTATGGTGTTGAAACAGAGATGCTTGCAAAAGCAGGAAAACATAAATTAAGATGTGCTGAAATACCTATCAAGACAGTATATTTAAATAAGGTCAAAGGTACAACAATAGTAGATGGAATAAGAATATTTTTACAAATGTTGTTTTGGAAAATGAGGGGTTGAAAATGGTTTTTGCAAATTTTTTAGGAGTACAAATATTGGGTGTATTATTTGGATTGTTTATGTTATATTTGACTATACTTTATTTTAGAAGAAGAGATCTTAATCCAGGAGATGTATTAATATGGGTGCCTGTATGGATTGTTTTCTTAATAGGAGTGGCATTTCCAAAGACATTAGACTTTTTTTTACAAACATTTAATGTGATAAGTGCAATACAATTGTTTACTATACTGGGTTTTATGTTTTTTGCTATAGTTATATTTTATTTGTATAGAAGTGTTAGAGTAAATAGTAAAAGAGTTGAGAAATTGGTAAGGATTATTGCACTAAAGAAAGTAAAAAGTGATGAAAAAAAACAAAAATAGGTTTAATAGGGGTTTTATATGAAAAGAATACTTGTTACAGGAGGAGCTGGATTTTTAGGAAGTCATTTGTGTAAGTTTTTGTTAGACAGAGATAATGAAGTAATATGTGTTGATAATTTTTTTACAGGAAGAAAAAAAAACATATTAGGATTAATGGATTATAAAAATTTTGAAATTATAAGACATGATATTGTTCATCCTTTGTTTGTTGAGGTTGATCAAATTTATAATCTTGCTTGTCCTGCTGATCCTGTACATTATCAAATAAATAAAATCAAAACAATAAAAACAAGCACAGTTGGAATGGTTAATATGCTTGGGTTGGCAAAAAGGTGTAATGCAAGAATATTACAAGCATCGACATCAGAAATATATGGTGATCCTCTGGAACATCCTCAAAAAGAGACATATTTTGGAAATGTGAACATACTAGGACCTCGTTCATGTTATGATGAGGGAAAGCGTGTTGCAGAAGCATTGATGATGGCTTATCATTGGCAAAATAAAGTTGATATAAAGATCGTCAGAATCTTTAATACCTATGGACCAAACATGGCTTTGAATGATGAAAGAGTTATTTCTAATTTTATTATTGCTGCATTAAAGAATGAACCTATTACACTTCATGGTGATGGATCACAGACTAGATCTTTTTGTTATGTTTCTGACCTGATAGAAGGTATGTATAGGATGATGAATACTAATGATTTTATAGGTCCTGTTAATCTGGGAAATCCTATTGAGAGGAGTATACTAGAGATTGCAAACAAGATAAAAGAATTAACAAATTCTGATTCAAAAATAGTGTGTAGCCAAGGATTTCGTAAAGATGATCCTATGAAAAGAAAACCAGATATAACATTAGCAAAACAAAAACTGATTTGGGAGCCTAAGATTAACTTGGAAAGAGGTTTGGTACAAACAATAAATTATTTTAAACGTGAACTTAATGATCTCAAAGAACTCAATAAATCAAACATGGATAACTGTTGATCTGGAATATGATTTTGAAACAGATCAAACTAGAGCTATTACTGAAATTGTTCCTAAATTTTTGGATTTATTTGATGAGCTTGGTATAAAAGCTACATTTTTTGTTCTTGGTGAAATTGTTGAAAAATTTCCTAAATTAATTAAGAAGATTTCTAAAAAACATGAGATTGCAAGCCATGGTTATAATCATGTGAGATTGGATAGACTTAGTAGTTCTGAGTTATGGTATCAAGTTAATGAGAGTAAAAAGATAATTGAAAGTTTGGGTGTCAAATGTAAAGGTTTTCGTGCTCCGTTCTTTGTAATCCATCCTAGATTGTTTAAGATGCTTGGAAAAGCAGGATATGAGTATGATTCTTCATTACAATGTTCATTTTTTCCTGGAAGATATAATAATCTGTTGTTGAGTGAGAAGAAGTTTAGGTTGAAGAGTTATCAGTTTGGGAAGAATGTGTTAATAGAATATCCTGTACCTAATTGGACCATGTTGAGGTTTCCTTCTGCTGGGTTTTCATATTATAGATTATTTTATCCTGTTTCATATTTCTTTAAGAAACCTTATATGATTTATCTGCATCCATGCGAATTTTTAGATAAGGGTAATGTTGGTGTTAAAAGTTGGGTTGTAAAGAAAATGTATAGAAGGAATCAAGGGGAAAAGGCTTGGAAGATATTAAAGAATTTGCTAAGAATATGGAAAGACAAATAAAGATCAGGAGACGAATCAATAAGAAAAGATTCAGAAATATAATAATTATATTGCTGTTTTTGATTATAATAATTGGAGTATATAAATCTGATACAATCATGTTGGATTATCCTGAACAACTACTAGAGAGGATATATGAAAAGAGTAATATAAGGCTGTGGCCAAGATATGAAAGGAAAATAAATTCTGTTTTTAGATTAGAAGATGAATTAAATTTTTTATATTTTAAAAATGACTTATTAGATGGAAAATATGAAGTCTATAATCTGAAGCTTACAAGTGATGAACTAAAACATCTTAATAATGTTTCAGATGAAGGTTTTAAAAGAGGATATATATCAAGTGAATACAACCCATGGATAAAAGCTAATCTTGACCATAATAATAAAGCATATAATGTAAAGATAAAACTTCATGGTGATGTTTTTAGTCACTGGAATTCTCGACTAAAATCATATAAAATAAAGTCTCAGAAAAAAGAGTATATTGAGCAAAAAAGAAATTTTAATCTTATCATATTTGAAAATAGGTTTTTGAGTTCAAAGATCGCAAGAATGATTGCAGATGATTTTGGATTGTATGATATAAGAGATGATATTGTTGTCTTAAAAATAAATGGTGTTGTTCAAGGTTTGTATTATCTTCAAGAAAAGTTGGATAGCACATTTCTTGAGAATAATGAATGTTCAAATTGTGTTGTTGTACAGATCTCTGATAATTTTCTTGATGATCATCCATATTATCATGATCTATATGGTATCTTTCTTCAAGGAGGACACTATACACCTTTTGATTATGAGGTAAGTAATCTTGATATTGATAATGATGTATTTGAACATGAAGTTAATTATGCAATTGATAGGTTATTTGAAAGTGTTAAGGAAAATAGTGATGAGAATAATAATGGTGATTATGTTGATAGTGAAAATAAGATTGAAGAGTTTTTTGATATTGGACAGTTAAGCTCGTTTGAAGCATTTAGAATGGTGATTGGAAATAGTCATATGGTGACTGGTGATAATCTTAAGATGGCATATAGTCAGACAAATTCCAAATTCTATCCAATACCTCTTAATAGATATGTATCAAAACTAAGATTAAACAAAGGTGGTCTGGAAAATCATCTGTCTATATCAAATGGTTATATCATTGATATGATAAAGTTTTGGAATACTAATGATGAGTTTAGACATCTTAAATATAAAAAAGTTTATGATTTTGTTACAGACAAATCTGTTATTCAAGAAGTTGATGCACTTGTAAAAGATGTTACACCATATGCAAAGTCATATAAAACAAATGCATACAGTAGAAGGCTTGTTGAAAAAGAACTAAATTCTCACATAAATGTGTTAAATTATAATTTTAATTTGATAAAACAAAATCTAGAATATGCTAAATGTTATATAAACATATATTCTGATGGTAATTCGTTAGTATTTGAAATTATACCTGATTCTGTTTCTTTTATCAGGTTTGATGATATTGATATTGTGTTGGATGATGGTTCTGTTTATAGTGGGAAGATTAGTTTAAGTGATGGAATGATTAATGGTGGTGATGTGCAAAAATTAATCAATATTGATGATGATGTGAATATGGTTGATGTTTCTGAACTTGTTAATGACAAGTTTTTTGCAGCTGGTCTAGATGAAAATATGAATCCTAGTGTTAGAAAATATTATCTTGAGTTTGTGTTTGAAAATGTTGATAAGATAAATATTAAATACATTAATATTGATATGATAAATGATGTTAGTGGTGCTAGGATTGATGATACTGATGTTTATTATACAATTGCTGATAAAAATGATTTTTATGAAAAAGAAAGAGATTCTGATTTTGGTATTGTTGATGGTAATGAGATCAAGCTTGTTAAAGGAAATTATGAAATCAAGGAAAATATTATAATACCAAAAGATCATGTTTTTGTTATTGATGCTGGTGTTAAGATTAAGATTGATCAAGGTAAATCAATAATCTCTTATTCACCTGTTAAGATTATTGGAACTGAAACTGAGCCTGTTGTGATCAGTGCATCAGATCCTGATAAACCATTTGGTGTATTTGGTATTGTTGGCAGTGGCAAAGGTGGCAGTGTTGGTGATAGTGTTGAGGATAATGCTGATGATGTTACAGAAATACATTGGCTAAGATTATCAGGTGGAAGTGAGAAAAATATTAATGGGATTTATTTTTCAGGAGCATTATCAATATATCATTCAGATGTAAATATGACAAATACTAAAGTTTTTGAGAATCATGCTGATGATGGAATGAATATTAAGTATGGTGATGTTTATCTTGAAAAGAATAAATTTTATGATAATCCTGCTGACCAAGTTGATCTTGACTTTTGTGATGGTATTGTGAAAAATAATGTGTTTAGTTATGCCAAAGGTGTAGGTGGTGGAGATGGATTAGACCTGAGTGGTTCTAATATATTGATAATGAATAATGAATTTTCTGGTCTGCAGGATAAAGGACTTAGTATTGGTGAAAAAACAAATGCTGTTGTTTATAATAATCTTATCAATGATAATAGTAATGGAACAGCTGTAAAAGATCTTTCAAATGTGTATTTTATAAATAATAAGTTTAAAAATAATGAGATTGCAATTAATTCTTATCAAAAAAAACAATTATTTGGAGGAGGTAATTCTTATTTGTATGAAAATGTTTATGAAAATAATAATGATAAGTATCAAAAGGATAAATTATCTGAAAAGCATGATATAGATATTAAAGAAGATGAATATTTTTATATTTTGGATTTGATTGAAACAGATGATGTTAATGGTTTGTTTATATTTTTTAGTGACTATGAAAATGAGGAAAGTAGCAGAGAGGAAATAAAATAATGAATAAAATTATTAGAGTCAAAAGAAATGAATTAAAATATTATATTAGTTTTGGAGAATATATAATACTGTCAAATAAATTAAAAAAAATCTTAAAAAAAGATAAATATTGCAAAAATGAAGAAGGATATTTTATAAGAAGTCTTTATTTTGATAGTGTCAATAACAAAGCTTTTCATGAAAAAATGGCTGGTGTTGAAAATAGAAAAAAATATAGACTAAGAATATATAATTTTAAAGATAATAAGGTAAAGTTTGAAATCAAAAATAAAAATAATAATCAAATCAAGAAAGAAACTGCAGTAATCTCAAGAAAAGATGCATTACAAGTTGGAAAAGGTGAACTTGATGTTTTATTAAAATATAAAAATCCTATTTTAAATAAAATTTATTGTACTTTTAAAAGTCAAAAGTTTCATCCCATTGTATTGATTGATTATATAAGAGAACCATATGTATATGAATTTAATGATGTAAGAATAACTTTTGATAAATGTTTGGCATCTAATTCATCTAAGCTGGAGCTATTTGATAAGAATGCTAGTATGAGAAAGTTTTTAAATAAAGGCTTAGTTATCATGGAAATCAAGTATAATGGTTTTTTACCTCTTTGGATTAGGGATCTGATGCAAATAAGAAGATTCAAGAGGTGTGCTATAAGTAAATATTGTTTAGGAAGAATGGCATTGTGAAATAGGGGGAATAAAAAATGGCTATAACATTTAAGGATCTGTTTCCGACTGGAGAATATATTGGAGCTGGAACAAATATAACTACTGGTGATATTATACAGAGTATTGTAATTACATTCTTGATTGCAATGTTTATGTTTTGGGTCTATAAAAAGACTTTTACAGGAGTTTTATATTCAAGAAGTTTTAATATAACACTTGTAGCAATTTCAATGATTACAAATGTGGTAATGATGGCTATAAGTGGAAATCTAGCACTTTCTTTAGGCATGGTTGGTGCATTGTCAATAATCAGGTTTAGAACTGCTATAAAAGATCCTAAAGATATTGCTTTTTTGTTCTGGGCAATTGCCTTGGGAATTATAAATGGGATTGCATTTTATAAATTGTCAATTATATCGTCTATTGCAATAGGTATTGTGTTGGTCTTATTTTCAAGAAAAATTGTTTTAAATGATCCATATGTGCTTGTGATCAATTATTCAGGAGCTGTTGAAAATAAGATTGATTATATTGTTAGAAAATGTTGCAAGAGATATAAGTTAAGAAATAAAGCAATGACTGGGTCTGGTAATGAGGTTGTTTATGAAGTAAAGATAAGAAAAAAATATGAAAGAGCATTATTGCCTAGTCTAAAAAGATTGCCTAATATAGATAAAGTTATGATGTTTTCATATACAGGAGATCTTACTGATTAATTTGAATAGTAAAATAAAAATAATAAAAAAATCAGAATAATGCATAGATAAATGGTGATAATGTACTGCTTTGACCAAATATAATTAATACTCCTACTATGACTAGCATGAATATTATTGGTAAAAGCCACCATTTTTTTCTGACTCTCATAAAAGTCCATAGTTCTGATAATAATGATTTGTTGTGTGTCATTTTGTTTTTTTACCTCTTTTGTACTAGTTTCATGAAACTGGCTCGTTCACCTGCTCAATGTTTTTGTATTGTTTAATTGAGCAACATTGTTTTCTTACGAGTTGAACCTTGGTTCACTGGTCTTACAGACGCCAGTTTCATTATTGTTGTTTTAATCATTAGCTGAAACCTCAGAATCCCACATATGCTTAGGATTGTCTGAACGTTTGATAAGGAACTTGTCCATGATAAGATAGTCAATACCAGTGCCCATCATACATTTATATGCATGGTATGGTGAACAAACTATTGGTTCTCCTCTTATGTTAAATGATGTGTTTATGAGGATTGGGATTTTTGAAAATTTGCCAAACTCCTTAAGAACTTGGTAGTATAATTTATTTTGAGTCTTTCTTATTGTTTGAAGTCTGCCACTTCCATCCACATGAGTTACTGATGGTATTTTTTTGTGCCATTGTTTTTTAATTGGATAAACCATTAACATGAAATCTGTTGGTGTTGGAACAGGTTTGTCACATTCAAAATATCTTAATGCGTCGTCTTCACAAACAACAGGTGCAAAAGGTCTGAACTTTTCTCTGTGCTTTACTTTTAGGTTTAAAATGTCCTGCATTTTTGGGTTTGTTGCATTTGATAAAATACTTCTACTACCTAGAGCTCGTGGACCCCACTCCATTCTTCCCTGGAACCAACCTATAACATTATCATTATGGATTAAGTTTGCAGCTGTTTTTACAAGTTCTTTGTCATCTTTGAATTTCTTATATTTAATCTTGTTTTTGTCTAAAAATATTTTTACTTTTTTTGTTGTGTAACCAGGACCAAGGTAAGCGTCTTTTAATACATAGTCTCTTTTCTTTTTAAGAATTGTATTATAAACATAAAATGCTGCTCCTACACTGGTGCCACCATCCCCAGGATCTGGTTGCATGAATATTTTTTTAAATGGTGTTTGGCTTAATACTTTTCCATTTGCAACACTGTTTAATCCACAGCCACCTGCAATGCAAAGATTACCTATTTTTGTTTCCTTATAAATATGATTCAATGATTTGATAATGACTTCTTCTGCTATTTTTTGAAGTGCTGCTGAAATATCTTTGTGACGCTGTTCTAATGGACCTTCTTTATCTCTTTCTGGACCAAATAATCTTATGAATTTTTTACTAGGCATTCTCATTTTGTAATGAAATACAAAATAAGACATATCTAATTTAAAACTTCCATCGTCTTTGATGTCAATTATTTTTTTGAATTTATCATAGTACTTGTTTGGATCACCATATGGACTAAGACCCATTACTTTGTATTCTGAATTATTAACTGTGAATCCAAGATATGCTGTTACAGTGCTGTATAATAAACCTATTGAATGAGGAAATTCTAATTGTTTATGAAGATTTATATCATTATCTTTTGCAATACCATAAGCTGTTGTTGTCCATTCACCAACTCCATCTACTGTATAAATTGCTGCTTGTTTAAATGGACTTAATAAATAACATGATGCTGCATGTGCCATGTGGTGTTCTACAAAAAAGATGTCTCCTTTGTATTTAAGTTTTTTTTTGATTGTTTTTGGCACACGTAGTTTTTCATTTATCCAGGAAGGAAGAGCTTTATAGAATGTGTATAAACTTCTTGGAAACATTTCTATATGTTGAGATATCACTCTTTCAAATTTTAATAAAGGTTTTTCATAGAAGCCTATGTAATCAATATCTTTTATCTTTATTCCTGCATGTTTTAGACAGTATTTGATTGCATTTATTGGAAAATCTATATCATGCTTTTTTCTAGTAAAACGTTCTTCTTGAGCTGCAGCTATTAATTTTCCGTCTTTGAGTAATGCTGCTGATGAATCATGGTAATAACAGCTTATTCCTAGTATGTACATTTGTTTCACCGATTTTTGTTTTGTTGTTTTGTTGTTTTGTTGTTTTGTTGTTTTGTTGTTTTGTTGTTTTGTTTGTTTTTAATTTTTTTAATCAAAACTGCCTATAATATTTTTTTAATGATTTTGTTGTGATTGGTTTATTAAGCCAGTATGTTTTCTTGTTTTTGTTTTTCTTTAAATCTAAAAATCTTTTTCCTGCTAATTTTGAGATTATTGATACTAATGCTATTGCTGTAAAATAAACTAAAGCTAAGAGAATAAAATTAACAATATTCATAATTGTGTAGCTGAAATTACCAAAACCATCTCTGATTCCTATGATGAATGTTTTTAAGATTTTCATTTGAATATCCTCTTTATTATGATGTAGATTATGAATAAGATTGAGATTAATAATATAAATGTAGAATATGTTATGTTATAATCAATCCATCCTGTTTTTGTTGCTATAAAAAACATAATTGAGCAGAAAACAAGCAAACCTAATAAGAAACCTATCCTTTCACCTGTTTTATAGGTTTTGCTGTTCTTTGAGTAGTGTTTTGCCATTTTATTCTCTGGATTATAATTAATGGTTTATAAAGATTTTTGTTCTCTAGTAGATATAAAGGATTATAGTCTATTAATTCCATTGTAGATATAAAAAGATTTAAATAAAAACCACATACTACCTAAAAATCAAGAGGCAAAAATGAATACTAACAAATTTTCAAAATTATCAATAATAATACCTGTGTATAATGAGGAAAAGACGATTAGACAGATATTAAAACAAGTAGTTAATGTAAAGATTCCTCTAAAAAAAGAGATTATATGTGTTGATGATGGTTCTAAAGATGGTTCTGCTAAATTGATTAAGGAGTTTATTAGGAAGAGTAAAACAATGAATAAAACAAAGAGTGGAAAGTTAAGTATAGATTATTATTATAAAAAAAATAATGGAAAAGGGTCTGCAATCAGGCTTGGTTTTAAAAAAGCTACTGGTGACTTGTTTATTGTGCAGGATGCTGACCTTGAATATGATCCTAATGATTATGTTAAACTCTTGGACAAAGTTCTTAGTGGGAAAACAAAAGTAGTGTATGGTTCTCGATATTTGTCTGCTGTAGGGCATTTAAAAGAACATAATCATTTGACTTATAGAATACATAAATTTGGAAACATGTTTTTATCATTAACAACAACATTATTGTATGGTACAAAGATTACTGACATGGAAACTTGTTATAAGATGTTTACAAGAGAAGTGTATGATAAACTAAAACCAAGTCTACGTTCTAATGATTTTGCAATTGAACCAGAGGTGACTGCTAAAATATTGAAAAATGGATTCAAGATAAAAGAAGTGGATATTAATTATTTTTCAAGGGACTTTGACGAAGGTAAAAAAATTACATGGAAAGATGGTGTTAAAGCACTTTATTGTTTAGTAAAATATAGATTTTTTGATTGATACTAGAGAATAATAATTCTTTTAAAGCGGTGAGGTTTTGTAGTTTTAAAATGGCCAAGGTTAAGATAAAATGGGAATATTTGGTATTAATCTTTATTCTGTTAATTGGTTTTGGTATAAGATATTATAATCTTTATGAAAATTATACATTTGATGGAAATGATGCTCCGTTTTTTGCAACATTTTCAATAAGAATGGCTGGTCTAGAAAATCCTATACAAAACTTTTTAGAATTAATAAACTTTAGATGGGGTGCTGTAACACCACTTGTTTTAGCAATCAATATATTTATCTTGAACCTTTTTAAGATTGGGATTACAGAAAAACTTATCACATTGCCAATAGTAATCATTGGAACATTGACAATTGGATTGGTTTATTTACTTGGAAAACAAGTTAAAAATAAATATGTTGGATTGTTATCTGCTGGATTTTTAGCAATATTGCCATTGCATGCTGCCCAATCAAGGAATGTTGGTGGGACATGGATTATTTCTCCATTTTTATTGACTTTAACAGTTTTTTTATTGATGAAATATTTTTATCATGGCAAATATGGTTTTGCTTGTTCATTATTTCTATCTTTGTATTTGATATCAACTAGTTTGTTTGGAGGGTTAATATTATTGATTCCTTTTATTGCGATCTTATCTGTTTGTCAAAAAAATAAAACACAGGATAAGATACAGGACAGTAAAAAAAATAAAATGCAATACAAAATAGAAGATAGAATTATAATCGGTTTGAAAAAAATATTAAAAATAAAGAATTTTATACTGCCTGTCTTGTTCTTGATCATCCCTGTAGTAAGTTATTTAATTTTTTTGTATTTTGAATTTAAAGGTTTTGGATTTATAGGACATATTTTTAACAGATCAGGAGGAGGAGTAGGGTTTTACATAAATGCTTTGTTTAATGATTTTAGAATGGATTCTGGTATTTTTATGGTTGTGTTGTTTATGTTTGGTGCTTTGTATGGATTGATGAATCTGACAAAGTATTTTGATGGTATAGGTTCTAATAAGGATAAGAATAAAAAATATAAAAGATATGGAAAACAATCAATACTTTTGATATGGGCTGCAATCTTTACACTGCCATTTCTTTTGTTTGTTGAGCCAAGCGTTACTGTTGTCAGTACTTATCTGAATTCTGCAATCATTCCACTCATTATTCTTTCTTGCATATTTATCTATGATATTATTATATATTTGGATAATGGTGAAAAAACAAGTTATATGTTTAAAGTGTTTAAGATTGGAAAATATTGTTTTGTTTTAATGATTATTCTTGTTTTTGTGTTGACTTTATTTATAATGACAGAGGTTGTTCATAATAATTCTAAAGAATATCCTCTTTTGCAGGGAAGTACTCTGCCTAATACAGGTGCTAAGACTGCTGGTTATTTTATTAGGAGTAATTTGGGTGAAAGTAGTGGTGATGGTGGAGATGGTAATGATGATTATACTCATACTGCAATATTTACTGATCTAAGGCCTGCGACTGCACATTATTATTTTAAAATGCCTGTGATTAGTTCAACTGATATGGAAGATGATGAATTAGCATTGTATTTTGATTCAATAAGTGAACAAGTTGATGTTGTTGTATTTAGACAAGAAAATTATTTGTTAATGATTGATTTTTTAGATGAATTTTATGAAATTGCTGAGATAAGGTCTGATGATGAGTCTGTTATGAGGGTCTATGTTAAGGAAGGAGATGGTTTGGATGATAAGGTTGTTTTAAATATTGAAAAATATGATGAATTATTTGATAAAAAATATGGAAATATTCATGATTTGAATTTTGGTTTAGAAGAACAAATCAAACAGAATAAAAAGCTTGATAATTTATTGCAAAGGTTAAGAAATAGTGTTTTTGGGTTTTTGTTTAATTGAAAAACAAAAGATTTTAAAATAAATAGATAAACTCTAAAAAAAATGAAAAAAAAGAAAAGTATTGGAAAAAAGAAGAAAAAAGTCTTGCTAATAAGCCCATCATCAGCTGTGTCTGTATATAAAGAAGCAAAAGTCAAAGAAGCACTAGAACACATGCCATATCTTTCTCTGGCATATTTGGGTGCAATGCTGATTAAGCATGGTCATGAGGTAAAGGTACTTGATCTTTCTTTGTTTGAAAATCCTAGGAAAGAATTGTTTAGAATGCTTGATGATTTTCAGCCTGATTATGTTGGTATCTCGTTTACAACTCCGCTTTATGATGAGATGAGAATGCTTTCAAAGCTTGTAAAAGAATATGATAAAAATATTATTGTTATTGGTGGTGGTCCTCATAGTAGTGTTTTACCAAGAGAAACATTGATTGAGAGTGATCTTGATATTGTTGTTATTGGTGAAGGTGATTATACAATTGTTGAGATTGTAAGTGGAAAGAGTTTGAGTAAGATAAAAGGGATTGCTTATAAAAAGAAAAAAAAGATCAGTGGAAAAGTTGGTGGAAAAGTTGATATTAATATTACCCAACATAGAGAATTTATCAAAGACATGGACAAATTACCATTACCAGAATGGAGTTTGTTTGACCTTAAGAAATATTATGTTCCTAGGCTAAGAGCTAAGAAAAATCCTGTTGGACCTATTGAAACAAGCAGAGGGTGTCCTTTTAGTTGTACTTTTTGTAATAAATCAATACATGGAATCACATTCAGGCCAAAGTCACCCAAAAGGGTTGCTGATGAAATTGAGCATATGCTTGATGCGGGGTTTAAAGAAATACATGTAAAAGATGATGGTTTTACAACAAATATTGATCGTGCTAATAAAATATGTGATTTAATAATTAATAGGGAGCTTGAATTTCCTTGGAATCTTGCTAATGGTGTAAGAGTTGATAGGGTTAATAAAGAATTTTTTGTTAAAGCTGAAAAAGCAGGATGCCATAGTTCTGGAGTTGGTATTGAATCAGGGTCTCAAAAAATTATTGATAGTTTGAATAAACAAATTACTTTGGATATGGTTCGAAGGACTGTTAGATTGTTTGGTAAAAGTGGTATTGAAAGTATTGGATATTTTATAATCGGTGCTCCTGCTGATACTGAAAAAACAATTAAACAAACAATAAAGTTTGCATTATCATTAAAAGGATTGGATATGGCTAAAGCTACTGTGTTTATGCCATTTCCAGGAACACCTTCTTTTATTGATCTAGAGAAAAGAGGATACATTTTATCAAAAAATTGGACAAATTATAATTATCATTCTTCTGATGTAAGAAAAGTATTTAGACATCCTAACCTAAGCTGGAGTAAAATATATTACTACCATAGTCTATTCCATAGAAGATTTTATTTTAGACCTTCTAAAATGATAGAGGTTGGATGGAAAAGTTTCAAAGATAGAACATTGGGTTATAAGTTAAAAGCTACTCTTAAGACAAAGTGGTGAATTTGAGGTGTTTGGTGAATTTGATAAATTTTGTTGGTTTTATTGATTTACTGAGTTGATCTAAAATGGTTAAAATAAATAAAAAAAATAGTTTTTTGGTTATAGGAGTTCTGATATTTGTATTTATTTATATCATACTTTTTCCAAAATTCTATTCATTTGCAGACGAAGATGAGTACATGTATATGAGTCATCTTATTAAGAATGGTAAATCATTAAAGATTACTGAAGCATTTGATTCTCATGATTTTAATTATAATGGAGAGTTTTATTATCCTCAATATCCTATTGGAAATAGTTTGATTGTTTTGCCTTTTACTTTATTTGGATGGCAAGGCGTGTTTATATCAGGATTAATTATTCATTTACTGAGTTTTTTTGTTTTTGTTAAGATATTGAAGAGATTAGGTTATGAAAAATACCTAGGATTGCTTTATCTATTATTTCCTGGGTTTGTGTTTTTTAGCAGGACAATTATGTCTGAAATGCCTTCTATATTGTTTATTCTTTTGGGTTTTTATTTTTATCTTAATGATGATGATAATGTTTTTAGAAATTATATTTATACTGGATTGTTCTTTGGCATTGCATTCTTGATAAGATATCCTAATATACTAGTGTTTGGAAGTTTTGCAATCATTATGTTTTTTAAGAATAGAAAAAAATTATACTACATGATTTTAGGTTTTCTGCCTTGTGTTGTTGTTGTGTTGTGTTATAATTATCTTATGTTTGGTAATGTTCTTGTTACTGGTTATGGAAGTGGTGACACTATTGGAAGGATTATGAACCTATCATTATCTCATTTAGTTATATTTTTTAAATATATATTGTATATGATGATTTTATATCCTTTGATGCTAGTTTCTCCTATTTTTTATAAAAACAAAGCAAAGAATGAGATAAGGATTGTAACTTTTCTATATTTGCTTGTTTTTGGTGTTTTATTGCATTGGGGACCTTTTCATTATGGTTTTTTAAAGAATGTTGTGATTGGTCCTAGATATTTTTTTCCAATAATCCCTTTTTTGATAATCACAAGTATCGATCTTTATAAAAAGATGTTTAATTGGTTTAGGATTAGTAAAAAATTTTTTCATGCCATAATGTATTTTGTGATTTTGTTATTAATTATTCTATGTTTGTATATCAGCAGTGTTCAAAATAAGTATACAGATGATCTTTATGAGATAAAGGATTTGATCTATGAAAATACTGAAGAAGGTTCGTTAATCTATGGTTCTTATTTTGTGTCAATGTTTGTTGATGATGTGTTTGGTGAAAGAGGATTTATTGCTGCTGGATATGATGATGCTAAAGATGAGCTTAGGTTGCCATTTGTTGAGAATTATATTGATAATTTTGATGTTAATGGAATTTATGTTGTGTTTATTAATCGTGAGTTACAAGGAATAGGGGAGAATGAAGTTTTTATTGAGAATCAAGGGGAAACATATATTACTGAAAACTATGATACCAAGGTTGTTTATTTTACAGAAGAGCCACAGTATTTAAAGATTTATAAAGTTGTAGAATAAAATTATAAAATAAGATAAAGAATATTATTTTCTGCAAAGTGCCATGTTCCATAGCATCCAACAATTAATTATTTTGACTTTTTTGAAATGTTTTCTTAATAATTTCTTAAATTCTGATCTTGTCCAGTGCTGGATATGCCCTGGAGAATTTCCTAAATATTTTAATCTGTAGCCTCTGGATATGTTTGCAATCCTCCACCAAGGTTCATTAGGTACTGTGAAAATACAATATTTTTTTGAAACCCTTTTGCATTCTTGGATTGCTTTGTCTGGTTTGTCAACATGTTCTAATGTTTCTGTGGCAATAACTAAGTCAAAAGAATTGTTCTTATGTTTGAGATTTAGGATAGATCCTGTTCTGAAGTTTATGTTTTGGTGTGTTTTTGTTGCTAGTTTGATTGTGTCTTTGTCAAGGTCTTCGCCTGTTATCTGAAATTTGTATTTGTTTTTTAGTTTGCTTGTTATCATGCCTTCACCACAACCAATATCTAAGACTTTTTCTTTTTCAGCAAAATGTGTTAGATTGATTAATCTGTTTAGGTGTAGGAGAAACTGTTTATCTGCAAACTGTATTAAAGGGTGTTTGCTTTTTTGTCTTTTGAATACATTGCCGCCTATGTTTTTGTATGTTGGTTTTATTGTTGTTTTTTGTTTTTTTGTTTTGTTTTTTGTTGCCTGTTCTTGTGTTTTTGATCTTTCTCTAAAGACAGCATTGCTATAAACAATGTATTTTGCTACAAATAAAACAATTGTTACAAAGATTATTGAAGAGAGGTAATGATATCTTAAATAGCTTGTTAAAAATATAACTAATAAATAATCTGTGATCATAAACATAAATAATGATGAAGTATATGTTATGAATTTTTTTGTTTTTTCTGTTTTGTTTTTGAATGTTATGTGGAAATTGTAATAAAAACTAAAGATAATTACTGAAATAAGTGCAATTATGTATGAATAATAATATTTCAGATTTATAAATTCTGTGAAAAAGAAAGTTATACCTGATTTAAGACTGTAGTTTATGACTCCTCCTATTGTGTAGAGTGCTATTTTCTTTATTTGGATGTTTTTCATTTTTTCAACATATCTGCTAAAAATCCAAACAAAACTATTTGGATTCCTGAAAATACAAGCAAAAGCATAAGAAATAATAAACCTAAATGACCTGTGATGCCTGTGGTAAGATGAAGGTATGTGAAGTAAAGACCTATCATAAATCCAATTGAAAACATGATTAAACCGATTCTTCCAAAGAATTTTAAAGGATCATAGTCTCTGAAAATCCTGAATAAATTTATCCATGCTTTTATTGCATATTGGAATGAAGATTTGAATAATCTGCTGTCTCTTGTCTTTCTTCTGATTATAGATATTTCTTTTATTTTGAAATTTAGTCTTGATGCTTTTAGAATTTGTTCTTGTGTGTATGTAAATGTGTTTATGAATTCAATTGATTCAGCTACTTCTCTTGTAAAAGCACGAAAACCTGTTGTTGAATCTGTTATCTTTCTTTTTGTTAAGATTGTGAAAACAAAAGCAAATGCAAGATTGCCTAATTTTTTCATTAAAGGCATTTTTTCACCTTTTTTTCTGAATCTGCTGCCCAAGACCAAATCATAACCTATTTCTATTTTCCTAATCATTTTTGGAATAAAGATTGCAGGATACTGACCGTCTGCATCTGTATGCACCATTATATTTGCATTTGAACTCAGAAAAACTTTAACTTCATCAATAAATGTGTGTGCTAAACCTTTGTTTCTCTTATGAGAAACAACAATTGCGCCTGCTTTTTCTGCTACTTCTTTTGTATTGTCTTTGCTTCCATCATTTAAGACAGCAATTTTATAATGGTCTTTGTATTTAGTCATATCCATAACTTGTTTTATTTCAGTAATTACTTTTGTAATTGTTTTTTCTTCATTATATGCTGGAATTGAAATTAGTATTCTTGGATCTCTCATTTTATAAGTAGGGCTTTTTTCCTATTTTTAAAGTTTATGGGGATAAATTAGCTATATTGGTGTTGTTAGAAAAAGGAAGGACCTTGTTCAAAAAACCATTGCCAAGTCTTATGCATACCTTGTTCTAAAGAAATCTGTGGTTTATAATCAAAAAGATTCATTGCTTTTGTTCCATCTATTACCAAGCTAAAAGGTTTTTTATCTGAAAATGTTTTTTGTATCTCTTTTTGAGTGATGTTTTCAGTAATTGATGCTAATTCATTTACTGAAGCAGGTTGATTATTTGAAAAATTGATTATTTCAAAATCTTGTTCTTGATTGTAATCAATAACTAGGTTTATGTAATGTATTATGTCTTCAATAAATACATAGTTTCTTAATTGTGTGCCTTGACCATGAATTGTTAAAATTGAATTATTCTTTGCTGCTGAAAAAAGATAATACAATATTCCACTCTTGATTCCTGGACCATAGACTGTGGGAAATCTAAGCACAGTGATTTGCATGTTAGAGTTTTTAGAGTAATATTGTAAAACATCCTCTGCCATCATTTTTGCTAAACCATACATTGTTGTAGGATTTCTTGGATATGTCTCTTTGCATTGATTATTTTTGTCTGTATTATTTCCATAAACAGCATATGAAGATGAAAAAATAAATCTTTTTACATTTACTTGTTTACATGCTTCAATTAATTTTAAGGTTGTGAATGTGTTTGTGTTGAATGAATCTTCTGGATTGTCTGTAAATTTTCCTGCAAGATGAATTACTATGTCTGAGCCTGAGATAAAATCTTTTAGTGTATTAATATTGACTGTTGTAAGGTCTGTAACTAAAGTTTGATGTTTGTTTTCGACTTGTTCTTGTTTTGATCCTGGAATTGGTTCTTCTTTTGAATTCCTGTCTATTAATCTAAGTTCATGATTCTTCAATTTTTGTATCAGGTGTGTTCCAATAAAACCTGTTGAACCTGTTATTGTGATTTTCATTGTTTCATCAACCATTGTTTGGTCTTTTCAATACCCTGTTCAAGTGAAACTTTTGGATACCAACCTAATAATTGGTTTGCTTTTATTGAGTTGCATAATAATTTTGGTATCTCTGCATTTGGATGGATATGAGGTACATGTTTGATCATTTCAGTGTTTTGTTCAATTGATTTTGCAAGTTCATTTATACTAATATCTCTACCTGTACCTGCATTTATAATGTGTCCAACTGCGCCTTCATTTGTTGCTGCTTGATAAATAAAATCTGCGCAATCTTCTACATATAATAAATCTCTTGTCTGAATTCCATCACCATAAATATTTAATGTTTGTTTTTTAAGATGCTGATTTATAAAAATACTTACAACACCACCTTCCATGTTTGTCTTTTGAAAAGGGCCATAAGTGTTGAATGGTCTAACAATAACAACTGGAAGTTTGTAAGCATAATAAAATGATTCTGCAATATTTTCTGCTGCTAATTTAGATGCTGCATATGGTGATAATGGTTTAACAGGATGTTCTTCATTAATTGGTTCATTTGTTGACAAGTCATAGACCATGCATGTTCCCATTAAAACTATTTTGGATTTTTGTTTTAATGCATGTTTTAATACTTTATATGTTCCCACTATGTTGCTGTTAAAAGCTTTGTTTGGATTATCAAGTGATTCTTGTACACTAATCTGTGCTGCGAGGTGCAAAATAATATCAAATTTTATTTTAAATAATTCAACTAATGCTTGGCTGTCTGTGACACTTGCAATCATTACTTGTTTAAGATTTTCACGATCTTTAAAATCAGCAATGTTTTCTTCAGAACTATTTTCAAGATTATCAATTATCCAAACATTGTGTTCTTTGTCAAGAAATTTTTTGACAACCCATCTTCCTATAAACCCTGTTCCTCCTGTAACTAAAATGTTCATTAAAAATTCACCTATTTTATCTTTAAAGCAATTTTGTACCATTCAATTGTTCTTTTAAGACCATCAACCAAAGAAAATTGAGGTGACCAGCCTGTTTTTTTTGTGATAGCTGAAAAATCAGCATGAAGATGTCGAACATCTGCTGGTCTTGCACCTTTAAATATTATCTTGGACTTGCTTTCTGTTAATTCTATTATTTTTTTTGCTAGATCTAAAATTGTTGTCTGAATACCAGTTCCAATATTGAAAATTTCTCCAACAATGTCTGGTTTACCAAGAACCAAAGAATATGCTTTAACAGCATCTTTTACATATTGGAAATCTCTTGTCTGCTGCCCGTCGTCATTTATGATCAGATCTTCTCCTTTTAGAGCAGCTGAAATAAAATTAGAAACAACTGCAGCATCGTCCCAAAGATTTTGATTTTCACCAAATGTGTTAAAATTTCTTATGATTATTACTGGATATTTATGCCATTTGTACATTGCTCTACAATGTTTTTCAGCTGCTAGTTTTGTTACAGCATAGGTACTTCTTGGTTTCATAGGATGTTTTTCATCCATAGGAATGTATTCAGGATTTCCATAAACTTCAGGAGATGATGCATAGATAATAACTGGTTTTGTTTTTGTTTGAACCAAGGTGTGCATTAAATTAAATGTTCCAAACTCATTATTTTCAAAATATTTATGATTGTCAATCATTGATTCTGGAATAGAGATAGAAGCTGCTAAATGGATGATAGCATCAACATTCATCTCATCAATTTCCTCTTTTGTCAGACTTTGATAATCTCTAACCATTAATTTAAATTTTTTATGAAATTCTGGACTTTTTATAAATGGGTCAACAACTACAAAGTTTGCATCAAAATCAACTTTATCAATAACTGTATTAGAATGTTTATAATAGCCTTTGATTACTCTGAATTTATCTTCTTGTATCTTATGTACAAATTTTTCTGCGAATAAATAATTTCTTGAAAAATTATCCAATCCAATTACTTTTGAAACATCTGCTCTTTTAACTAGTTCATCAACCAAATGTATACCATATAGTCCTGCTGCTCCTGTAACAAGTATTTTCATATCAATCACCTAAATTATGGAATTTTTATTTTAATTATAAAGCTTTCGTTAATATAAACTTTATATTATATTTATATTATACAAAATTTATAAGTACCTTTACTTACCAGTACCTTCCCTAGCCCATGGGCCTAATTTCTTTGTTATTGTTAAAGGTAAAGTTTTCCAAACATTTGTTAATAATTTGAATTTAGGATTGCTTGGATCTTCACTTGGTAAGTGGTCTATGTTGTATAAATCATAAAAATGATCAAGATCTTTTAATTCACATCCATATTTTTTTTTGTATGAAAATTGGCCGCTATCAGGCCTTACCCTGCCAAAATCCATTATCTTGTAATTGTGTGTGATTGCGTATCTGATAAACTGCCAATGAACAGCATCATTACATCTTGACCAAAGATAATTCTGGTCTGAAACAGCTATGATCAAATGGATTGTTTGTTTATGTGTTAAACCTATTAATAATGAGACTAGTTTTTTGTTATAATATGCACCAAATGCTTTTCCAAGTCCTAGATTGAAAAAGTTCTCAAAATAAAATTTTGGAAAACATGGACTGCCGAATTGTTTCATATTTTTTGCATAGATATGGTACATCTCATCAAGGTTTTGATTATTTATTTCTTTTACAATTATGCCTTCTTTTTGTGCTTTTTTTATTGCTTTTCTTTTTTCTTTTTGAATAAGTCTCCAATTAGTTTCTATGTCAATAAGTTTTAATTCAAATCTTTTGTATTCTGTTTTTTTTATTAATTTTTTTTCAAGTAATTTATTGAAATTTGCCAATCCTTGCCTAATCTCTAAATAATTATAACCTTTTGAATAGTTTAGATGAATGTGATTGAGAATTTCATCAACATAAACTTGGTTTTCTTCACCTGCAAATGAGCCATATTCTAAAAATGCTGAAGATACTATCTTTTTGTCAAGAAGTATGTTACTTATAAAGTCTGAATGAGAAATCATACTAATCGGTAGTATAATCTTTATTTCATCATCTATGATTACTGCTAAATATTGGATTTGTGTTTTTTTAAATGTTTTTTCAAGAAATTCTTTATATTTTGG
Source organism: uncultured Methanosarcinales archaeon (assembly GCA_964535955.1). Taxonomy (GTDB): domain Archaea; phylum Nanobdellota; class Nanobdellia; order Woesearchaeales; family CAXGTL01; genus CAXGTL01. The sequence continues at coordinate 68,403 of CAZHVK010000001.1, forward strand.
TGTGTGTATGATCAAATGAGGATGATTATCTAAGAAATTTTCCCACAGATCAAGTATTGTTTCATTGTTTTGGTCTAGATTTATTATTTGCATGTTTTTAAGTATAAAATATTTAATTATATGTCAAGAATTCCAAAGAATTCTTGGTCATGATCAGGAATACCTTGATTATTTAAAAATATTATCAATTTTGAGGACCTTCCTTAAATCTTCCTTAATAGACAAAAGGTATTCCTGACATATAAAAATCATTATATTTAGTAATATGTTTTATGTAATGTGATTTATGTAATCTATTTAATATAATATGTTTAATGTAAAATGCATTAACTGTTATAGACGTTATTAAATGAATTTTAAAAGTATTAAAGAACAACAATGTCCTGGTTTTGATGATTTTTTTACAATGAGGGGTTGGGTTTTTATTTTGAGAGATATACTTAAAAATAAGGTCATCCTTTGTTCAGAAGCTTGTTTTTTTGTTCTTAACAGTGTAAATAATGATTGGAGCAAAAGTTTTTATAGGCGAGAAAATGGATTTTGTTTTGATTATTTTGTAACCTATATCTTTTAAGATTTGGGTATACTGGTATGGTGTTCTTGTAAGCATTAAGTGGCCTGTATTTTTAAAAGTTTTATTTGTGTGATGTTTATATGTTAGGTTTATGATAGGATTTAGTTTATTTTTTAAATCAATTATTAGGATTCCATTAGGTTTGAGAACTTTATGTATTTCCTGGAATGTTTTTTTTAGTTCTTTGTTTGACAAATGGTGTAATACCTCAATACAAATGATTAAGTCGAATGAATTTTTTTTGAATTTTAAGTTTGTTGCTTCACCTACTTTAAAATTTAAGTTTTGAAGTTTGAATTGTTTCTTTTTTTTGTTTGCAAAATCAATAGCTTTTTTTGATATATCAATGCCTATTGTATTAAAACCTAGTTTTGATAGTGCAAAACAATATCTTCCTGATGAACAACCTATGTCAAGGGTTGATAATTTTGTCCCTCTATGCAAGGCTATATTTTTTATAGTGTCCATTACAATTTTATATTCTTTATTTAATATTTTTGAAACAATTGACCTTTTTCCAGGTGAATAAAATAACTTGATCTCACCTTCATTAGAATATATCTGCTTTGTTTTTTCATTTACCATGTTGGATTATGATCTTGTTAACTAATTTTGCTATCTTTTTTCGTTTTCGTTTTGTTAGTTTTTGATGAACAGGAATATTGATTATTTGTTCAGACAAAACTTCACTATTAGGACACATTCCTTTAGGTGCTATAAAAAAATCATACAATGCACCCAACCTCACCCCTTTTTTTAGAAACTGTTTCATGATTTTTTCTCTATTCTTTACTAATAGATTGTATCTGAAATGAGTTGGTTCTGATAAATAATGTGTTTTAATAAGTTTTTGTTTTAGTTTTGTAGTTTTAAACATAGAATTATAATATTCTGCATTTAATTTTCTTTTTTTGATAATTTTGTCTAATTTTTTAAATTGTTTATATATTAAACTAACTGTATAGTTTGAAGGTTTTAGACTGCTTGGTGTAAATATTTCTTGGTTTCCTTTTACATAAGGTTTGACTAATATTTTTGTGAACATGTTTCTAATGAATAAAGGCATTGATTCAATGAATTTCATCCCAGAGAATACACAGCTGTTTTCAATAAAAGCTCTAAATGAATCCTCTTTATGAATATTTTTTGTTAAGCTTTGGTTTATTGGTCTTTTGCTTAACAAGATACCACCTTTAAAAGTTGTAAGATCTTTTGAATAACCAAAACTAAAAGTTGTGTAGTCTGCAAATGAACCAACATATTTTTCATTGAATCCTGCTTTCATTGCTTGAGCACAGTCTTCGATTATCTTTAATTTATGTTTTTTGGCTAATTTTGTTATTATGTTCATATCCATTGGATTGCCATATGAATGAACAATTATGATTGCTTTTGTTTTTTTTGTTATTGCTTTTTTTAATTTGTTTAAATCCATGTTAAGTGTTTTTAGGTCAATGTCTACAAAGATAGGTGTTGAAACTGCTTTAACAGCTTCTCTAACAATTGAGCAAGTATAGCCTGGCAAAATAACTTGGTCTTGTTTTTTTATGTTTGTGTCTTTTAGTGCTATGTAAATCGCATCTCTGCCTTTGTAAGTCATAACCATATGTTGTTTGTCTGTCATTGTCGTTAGAATGAATTTAATTCTATTGTAATGTTTTTTTCTAGGTATTGTCAACAGTTCATACAATCTTAGTGATTGCGCAATTGGTTGTATCATTTTGTTTATTCTTTTATTTATTTTCTTTTCTTACTTTTTTATCCTCTTGTAAATAGGAAGCACAATTGGTGAGATTATTTTTTGGAATATAAAAAGTTTTTTTGGTGAGATTGTTTTGTTTGTGTACATGAACTTTTCTATCAAGTCTCCACCAAATTGGCTCTTGAAAAAATTCATCCCTTTTTCAAAATCATTGCTGGGTTTTGGAAAAACACCATAAATGTCTAAATTATCATAATTATGAAGATGGCCGTATTCCATCATGTACCAAATCAAAACTGAGTTTGCATGATAATCTTTATATTTGATATCCGAACCATTTGCTAGGTATATTATTTTTTTGTTGAACAAAAGAAATAATCCTGCTGCAAGAGGGATGTCTTTATCTTTTATGTTATTTTTGTTATTTTTGTTATTTTTGTTTTCTTTGTTATTTTTGTTATTTTTGTTTTCTTTGTTTCCTTTCTTCATTACAATCAAGAATTTTGCATTTTGTTTAAAATTATTATGTATTGCTAAAAATAAGTCATATGGAATAGGAACCCAACCTCTAACTGATGCTGCAAAGTTTTGGTAGAGATGGTTGAATGTCTTTAGATCTTCTATTGATTCAACTTGTTTGATGAAAAGATTGTTCTTTTTTGCTCTTTTTATTTTTTTCTTTTGAGTCTTGCTTATTTTTTTCCACAAATCTTCTTTTGGTAAACCAAGGTTATTGACATAAGACATTGTTGGTGGATTTTCTGAAACAGTGAAATTATTGTTGTTGAAAATTTGTTTATCAACTATAAATTCAGTTCTTAGTGGAATTGTTATTACTTTTTCTCTTTTTGCAATTTCTGTAATCTTGTTTAAAAAAAGTTTGATAATCGCAGGATCATTATTTAGGATTATTGGTCCTGACACTATTCTTAGTTGGTTGAAGAATTTGTTTAGTTTTGGCAATGGAATCATATAATAACATCCACCTATTATCTTGTTTGTTTGGTTCTCTCTAATAAGAACTAAGTTGACTTTCATTCCTGATTCTTTATATGCTATTGCAAACTCTTTACTTTGAAAAATATTGCCAAACATGGAATTGAAATTATTCCATTCATCCCATTCTGATTCAGATGCTATGTAAATTTTGCATTTGTTGTTCATTTTATATTTATTGTTGATTATTTATGATCTTCAACAACCCCTTTTAATACATCAAGATATTGTTCTGCAATGTGTTTCCATTGATATTTGTTTTTTATTATTTTGTATGCTTTGTCTGCTATTGATTTTGATAATTTAGGATTTTTTAATAATCTTATTGCATTTTCTGCCATATCATGTGCATTATATGGTTTGACAATCATTCCTATTTTTTCTTTTTCAAAGATTTCACTTATTCCTGCTCCACTTGTTACTATTACTGGTGTTTTCATTGCAAATGATTCAAGTGCAACAATTCCAAAACTTTCCATGATTGTTGGGCTTGGTAAAACAAAAATATCTGCATCATTATAATACTTTGGCCTGGTTTTATCTAATACAAAGCCTTGGAATTGTATGAAATCTTTTACTCCTAATCTTTTGGCTAAATCTTTTAGTTTTTTTAATTCAGGACCTGTACCAGCAATGATTAATCTTGTGTTGGGGACTTGTTTTATTATTCTTGGCATTGCTTTGACCAAAATGTCGAGTCTTTTATAGTCTCTGAGTACACCTAGATAAAGGATTGTGTTGTTAGTATGAGTTATGATATTTTTTTTTCTTGTCTTAAATTCTTCTAGATTTATGCCGTGAGGAATAGTAATTGTCTTTTTTTTATATTTTTCCTTCTTCAAAATCTTTGACTGATCCTTTATCTTGTTTACACAGATAAAGATCTTTTCTGCACCTGATAAAACATATTTTAAAAAGATTGCATTATATATTGATGTTAATATTTTTCTCCAGCCAGGCAATATTAATTCTTTTCCGTGCATATGTATACAATAAGGAATCTTGTTTTTTTTACAAGCATATGCTGCGGTAAATAAAAGAAATGCATGAGGGTGATGGATTAAAGCAATATCAAATTTGTTCTTTTTGTTGATTTGCCTTACTTTTTTTGATAATAATGGGATAATTACATCTCTCATTAAAGTAAATGATTTAAGGTAATGAATCTTTGTTCCATTAAGATAACCATATGATTTTGTTGAGCCTTGGTTTGATGTGATGACTGTAACATTGTGCTGTTGGGTTGTGTTAGTTTTGTTGGTTTTGTTAGTTTTGTTGATTTTGTTGGTCTTGTTAGTTGTGTTAGTTGTGTTGGTTTTGTTAGTTGTGTTAGTCTTATTCTTTTTTTGAGTCCATAAACTACTAAGGTTTCTAATAACTTCTTCAATCCCACCTTTGTTTGGGTAAAAGTATGCACTTAGTTCTAGTATGTTCATATGAATAAACCCCAAATATATACCTATTATATTTCTATTATATATCTATTAAAACTCTTTTTTGAATAACGCAATACATAAATGTTTATAAAGTTAATTATTATCCAAAATAATCATAGAGATTAGGAGGATAATATGAAAATAGCAATGATTTGTCCTTACTTTGCTGAATCAGTAGGTGGAGGAGATGTTTCAACAAAAGTATTTATTGATGAATTAAATAAAAGATATTCTAATAATATTAAAGTTTTTGTTTTGTCAAATAAAGTTAATAAAGAATATTCTAAATATAATCTTGTTGAAACTAAGTTTTTTAATTTTCTTAGTTCTGGGTGGCGTGCTTTTTTATTGAATACTAATCTGTTTGATTATTATTTGAGTTTGAAATTAGTTATGTTATTTAAGAAGATCAAACCAAATATTGTGCATGTTCAAGAGGTTTTATGGCTGCCTGCTGTTGTAAAGGCTGCAAATCGTTTAGGTATAAAAGTTATTAATACTATAAGAGATGATAGATTTGTATGTAATTTAGCAACATGCAGAGAAGATGCACAACTGTTTTTTGGATGTTCTAATAAACAGTATATGAAATGTTTGAAAAAGACTTCAAAACAAACTTTTGGATTTGGATTCGTGGGTTATTTTTTATATTGGTTTTTGAGGTTTAGATCACAAGTTTTATTGGAAAGTTTGAAAAAGTGTGATAAACTTGTAAGTGTGAGTGATTATGTAAAAAGTAATTTAGTTAAGATGGGTGTTAGTAATGATAAGATTATGACTGCTTATAATCTTATTCCTGATTGGAAAGTTAATAATATTGAAGTTAGGAAAATAAGACAAAACTATGGTAAAGAGAAATTTATCATATTTTCGTCAGGCAGAATTGTGAAAAATAAAGGTTTTCAAGTTTTGATTAAATCTGTTGCTGAGGTTGTTAATGTTGATCATGTTAATAAACAGAAAGATATTTTAGTTTTGATTGCAGGTGATGGTGGTTACAGACAAGAGCTTGAGAAACTTGTTAGTGAGTTAAAAGTTAGTGATTATGTTAAATTTATTGGAAAAGTGTCACATGATGAAATAAAAAATTATTATGCAATAAGTGATTTAGTTGTTGTTCCATCTCTTATAAAGGAATCCTTATCAAGAGTTATCTATGATTCAGTTGGTGCTAAGAAACCTGTTATTGCTGCTGATGTTGGTGGTAATAAAGAATTATTTGTGAATAATTTTGGAGCAAAGTATAAATTAATATTTAAACATTCATCTGGTCTGGATATGAAAAAAATGATAAAAGAATTACACAGACAAAAGAAATTTTATAATGATTATTGGAAAAAGTTTAAGGATTTTAATCAAATAAATGTTAATGCTTATTTTGACTTATATGAGAAATTATATAGAAAACTATAAAAATAGATTAAAAATACACCAAGATTGTGATATAAGGAGGGATTTAAAATGAATATATTGGTTATTGTTGCTCATCCTGATGATGAAGTTTTAGGATGTGGTGCTACTATTGCAAAACACACTGCAAAAGGAGATAAAGTAGATGTTTTAATAATCGGTGATGGAGTGACTGCAAGGTATGAAGAACATGAGTTAAAGAATCCTGAAGTTATTGAGAAATCTACAAAAGTTAATCAAGATGCTTATACAGCGTCAACAGTTTTAGATATAAATTCTATACAGATAATTGGTAAATATGGATGCAGGTTTGATAAATATCCTATGATTGATATTGCAAAAATAATTGAGAAAAAAATACAAACATTTCAACCAGAAGTCATCTATACGCATAGTCCTTATGATGTTAATAATGACCATACTGTAGTTTTTAAAGCTGTTTTAGCAGCTACCAGGCCGTTTCCAAATCATTGTGTGAAAAAGATTTTTCTTATGGAAGTTTTATCCAGCACAGAATGGAATTTTTTAGGAAAATTTAGGCCAAATGTTTATGTTGATGTTAATGGTGTTATAGATAAAAAAATAAAGGCTATAGAATGTTATAAAAGTGAGATAAGAGATTTTCCAAATCCAAGGTCTGGTGAAGCAATAATCACTTTAGCAAAAAAAAGAGGAAGTGAAGTAGGACTTTATTATGCTGAAGCATTTATGTTACTGAGGTCTATAGAATGAAAACAATGAGGATCATAAAGAAATGAAAAAAAAAATGAAATGTCTTTTTGTAATGCCTCCTTGGACTTTTAAGGATACACATATCAAAGAATTACAAAGTGATGTTGCTGGTGTTAGTGCACCAACTGGAATACTTTATCTTGCATCAATGGTAAAGGAAAAAGGACATGAAGCTTTTGTCATAGATGGTGCTTTTTATTCACATGATGAAATAATTGAAAGATTTAAAAAAATTAATCCTGACATTGTAGGAATTTCTATTGTTACAATGCTTTGGGAAAATTCAAAACTGCTTATGAAAGATCTTAAAAAAAATAATCCTAATGTTTTTATTATAATTGGAGGGCCTCATCCTAATGTGATGATGGAAAAATTGTTTTCTGAAAGTAAAGATTTTGATGCGTTAGCATTTGGAGATGGAGAATATACTATTCAAGAATTGGTTGAAGTATTGTCTAAGAAAAACAAAAGTTGGAAAAAAAATAGTGGAAAGACAAATAATAAAAAGATAAATAATAGAAAGATAAACAATCTTGATTTAAGTGGAATAAAAGGTATTGTCTATAGAAAAGGAAAAAGTTTTAAAAAAAATAAACCAAGAGAAATGATAAAAAATATTGATGAATTACCATATCCTGCTTTTGATCTTATTGATTTGCATAAATACAGACCCTCAATTGGACATTATCAAAAACTGCCGTCAGGGGAGATTGTGACAGGAAGAGGGTGCCCTTTTAATTGTCTTTATTGTTCAAAAATCCATGGAAGTAAAACACAAGACAGAGACCCTATCAAAGTTGTTGATGAGTTAGAATATTATATTAAAAAGTTTGGAATCAAAGAAGTAAAAGTGTGGAATGAACTGTTTACAATAAATAAAAAGTTTGTAATGACATTTTGTGATGAAGTTTTACGTAGAAAATTGGATATAATGTGGTCTGCAACTGCTCGCGTTGATACTGTTGATATGGAAATGTTGAGAAAAATGAAAAAAGCTGGCTGCTGGTGTTTGCATTTTGGAATTGAATCTGGTTTACAAAAAAACCTTATTACATTACGGAAAGGTACTAAAGTTACAACAATAAAAAAAGCAGTCAGGATGACACAAAAAGCAGGAATTAAATGTTTTGCATCATACATACTAGGTATACCTGGCGAGACTTATGAAGATGCATTAAAAACAATAGAGTTTGCATGCAAGCTTAATACATATTATGCTGAATTTTTTCCATTAACACCATTTCCTGGAACAGATCTTTACAAAGATCTTAACAGGTATGGGAAATTGTTAGTAGATATAACAAAACTTACAATGCATCATGTTTGTTTTACACCTCATTCTATGACAAAAAAAGAATTAGAAAAAGTAAGAAATTATGCTTTTAAAAGGTATTATACAAGGCCTAGATTTATTCTTATGCGTTTGTTGAGTATCAGAACATGGCAGGATATTAAGATTGGTTGGCATGGGTTTAGGGCACTGTTGAAGATTATTAGTTGAAGATGCAAGGATTATAACCCTTTTATTTTAGCCTTGGTGAAACCCCCTCGTTCACCTACTCTAATTACTATAATCACTAATAGAGCACCTACTATAATCTAATGAGGATTAATAGTGGTTCACTTGTCAGAAATTTGGAAAATTTCTGATCATGCTCATAAATGCTTTGCATTTATGACAGGCCTAACAGGCGGAGGTTTCACCAATATTTACTTAAACAAATAACCTAATGTAAAACCACAGCCATAACTAAATTGTGTTAAGAATATGCATATCCATGTTGCTGGAATCTCGAAGAATTTTGAGTTTCTGATTGCACTTAATAAGATTATTAAAAAATAAAATGCGAGTATTAATATATAGGCTGCTTCTATAAATGGATGTAAAAAAGATGCAATAAATCCGTAAACCACAAATAAAAAAAATTCACTAGGAATTACATAATATAAATTAAGAGTCTGTTTTCTTTTGTATAATTTGCCTTTGTAGAGTCCATAGTAAAAGAATTGTTTCATGAATGGTATGAATATCTTTCTTCTGTGATGGTAAACAATTACTTTTGGTGAATAAATTATCTTTAGGTCTTGGTTTATAATGTCTGCACAGAGTTTTGCATCTTCTCCTGTGACAAGGTTTTCATCAAATCTTATTTTTTTGAATAATGAATTTTTTACAATAAGATTGCATGTTGGTAATTCATTGATGAATTGCTGAGAACAGATTCTAGTACGAACATATGCTTTGCCCATGGCAAGCTTGCTTTTCATAACATTTCCTGCTATTCTTTGGATATATGGATCTTTAGGAGGTGTTAGGTTTGGACCCCCAACTGCACCAATCTTTTTTTTTGAAAAAAAAGGTATTGCATTCTTTAGCCAATCTGTTTTTGGAAATGCATCATCATCAATAAAAGCAATGAATTCTGCTGTTCTTGATGCACTTTTGACACCTATGTTTCTTTTTATAGGAATGTTAAAATTGCCTGTAGGTATAATTTTTATTTTTATTGTTTTTCTTTTTTTTTGTTTTCTTATGTGTTTGTTTAACTTATTTATCTGTGTTTGAAATGTATGTGAAATACCTGTATCAGGCAAAAGTACAATCTCGAAATTATTATAATCTAGTTTAAAACAATTAGTTATAGATTCTAATAAATAAGGATTTTCTTGTTTAAATACAATAACAATTGAAATCAATGGTTGTCTTACAGGATACTGTTTCATCTTTTGCCAACCCCCTTAACAAAATAAATATTTACATTTCCTTTGCTATATACTTTTCTGAATTTTGAAAAATTATACTTAAGTTTGTCTAGTGACTTGTTGCTGTCATTGTATGTCAATATTGTGTTTATCTTGTCTTCTTTTATGAATTTTTTTAGATTAGGAAATGGGTATTTAGTAAAATAATGTCTCCAAATCTTTTTATTAAAATAAGGAGGTCTTGGATAAGAATGAAAATCAAATGCAATGTGATGTGTAAAATAAGCAATCTCAGCACCAAGATTGAATGGTATAGAGAGAACCTTTAATTGTTTTTTTTGTTTTGATAGCCAAGTTATTCCATCAGATATATCTTTATGGTACTTGTCTGTTGTGATTACAATGTAATAATATAATATTATTAATGCTAGTTCAAATAAGAAGATTATTATAATGGAAATGACAATTGATTTGTTTAATGAGTTTGATATCATGAATGCAAGTATGATTGAAAATGGGACAAGTGCATGATTAACATATCTTTCTGCTTGGCCTAAGAAAAGCAATGGTTTTAGTGATGTTAATAAAAATAAAATTAATGTTGATACAAACCAGATTAATAGTAAGAATAAGATTTGTGATTTAAATATAATGATATTTTTATTTATTAACCAAAAAAATAAAATAATTGTAGGCATATGTGTTAATAAGATCAAGTATGAATTGTTTGATAAAAATGTGTGTGCTGCTTTTTTAGGATCTTTTATCAAATCAATTGGTAGTATGAGGACATCTTTAAGTTTGTTTCTTTTTCCTAAATAATCTTTTGCCAAGACTTTGTAAAAAAAATATGAGTTTAAGATGTATGCTTTGATTAATGTGATTATTCTTGCTTCTGAAATTGCAATAGCTACTAAAAATGATAATATCAATAATAATAAAAACCAGATCTTTAGTGTCATGATTGAAATTATGATTGAAGTAAATACTAGGACTTGTAATGCAAATCTTGCTGTTATAAAGATTAATGAAGCAAATAATATAGAGATAAAGAAAAATGAATAATTTTTAGAAGATATAAAAATGACCATACAAAGGTAGGAGATATTAAAAAATAAACGTGCAACAGGTCTTTGGCTAATATTAAAAATTCCTTCACCTTGCATAAGCAAAAGTGGTGTTGTTGAATAAATAAGAGATGCTAACAAAGCTGTTGTTGGGTTATTCATATAGTAATATGTGAATACAAAAATAAGAAGACTGTTTAATGAAAAGAAAAATGGACTGATATAGTCACCAATCTTTCTAAGAGATTTTTTTGGTAAATATGAAAGAATGTAATACATAAGGTATGGATATTCAAATTTGCCAGGGCAGATTGTTTGCTTGTATTTTTTTGGTATTTTGTGTTTGTTTTTTTTGAATTCTTTAATACCAAGATAATGTCCCATTGGATCGCTTTCTCTTGTGCCTGGGCTTATCCATCTAGGAATAATAGCTAATAAAAATGGAACAAAAAATGAGATTAATCCAAATATTATTATTGAATTCATAAAAATTTGAATAAATAATGGGTATATAAATTTAATTAAACTCTAGAACAATATAGAGAAATATAGAAATACATAGAAATATAGAAATGCATAGAAATATAGAAATACATAGAAATATAGAAATACATAGAAATATAGAAATACATAGAAATATAGAAATGTAGAAATATAGAAATACATAGAAATATAGAAATACATAGAAATATAGAAATGTAGAAATATAGACACCATACACATACACACTAATAATAACAATAAAATTTATATATAAACAAATTCTATATCATATTTACAATCAAATCAAAAAAAGCTCATAAAAGGAGAATCAAATTAAAGTTTTCTATTAGTGTGTTTGTTATTATAATCATAATTGTGTTTTTGTTAGGTGCAATGGTTTATAGAAATAAAGAAAGTGTTCCTGGGATTGATTATGTCAGATCTGTATTTGGATTTGATAAATTAGGACCAAATACTGAACAAATATGTGACCATAGTGTTCCTGAAAATCATAAAACAGATGCTATTGATGTTTTGAATAATGGTAATGATAATGATAAAGGTGTTGATGATAGTAATAGAGATGATGCTGATATAAAATACCCTTATACTTTTATTGTGTTTGGTGATACTTCAGAACCAGCTGGTATTGAAAAAGATATGATTATTGATAAGATTGTGGATGAAGCACCTCTATTTGTTATACATACAGGTGATATGGTTAAGAATGGTGATGCACATCAATGGAAAATATTTGATCTGTCTGAAGGACAGATATTAGATAATGATATTGACCTTTACCCTGTTCTTGGTAATCATGATTATTGTACTACATATGATGAAGAACCATTATCATATTATTTTGACAGGTTTGATTTTTTAGAAGAAAGAAGATGGTATTACTTTACATATGGAAATAGTATGTTTATTATGCTTGACAGTAATTTAGATTATTCTGAAGGAAGTGAACAGTATAATTGGTTGGTTGATGTCTTGGCAAAAGAATCTTATGAATCTGATGATTCTCTTAATCCTGATGCATCTCCTCTTCCTAAGCATGTATTCCTAAGTCTTCATCACCCTGTTTATTCAAAAGGGTGGCATGATGTTCGTGAATATGAAAAAGATTTAGGTGTTTTGTTAGAAAGTTATACTGAAAATAATCAAATAAAACCTAATATTGTTTTCTCAGGGCATAATCATAATTATGAAAGATATGTTTCTAATGATATTAATTATATTGTGACTGGTGGTGGTGGTGGACAGCAATATAAAGTTGATAGAGATGTTGATGATCTCTATAATAAGCCTGGTGATATTTATCATTATTCTAAGGTTACTGTGTTTGAAGACAAGGTTGAATTTGAAATGGTTAAAATAAATAAAGATGGAGATTTAGAAGAAAATGAAAACTCTGATGATTGGAATTGGGTAGTTGATGATAATTTTGTTATTTCTGGTGGTGTTGTTTATTTTATTCGATTATTATAAAATATAAATTTTAAATAAAAAAAGAAGAAAATGAAGAGTTAAATACAAAGTATTTTTTTAATAATTATGTAAATGTCTTTTATCATTTTCCTTCTTTGTTGATTTCTTTTATTTGCACTGGAATCCTTCCTTTTTGTATCCAAATCAAATCATTTTTTCCCACAACTCTTGCAGGAGTTCCTACAACAATTTCATTAGGTAATACTTCTTTTAAACAAATAGAATTAGCACCGATTACAGCGTTGTCACCAATTGTAATACCTCCCATAATCCTTGCTCCTGTATAAATTGTAACATTATCTTTAATTACAGGAAATTTACGGTCTAATCCTGTTTTAAGACCAAATAATACATCTTTAAAGACATGGCAATTCTTTCCTATTTTAGTATTTCCTCCTATAAGTAACCCCTGACAATGATGTATAAATATTCCTGGTTCAATGTCAGCGTACAATGATATTTCTGCTCCACCGTTAAGAATGAAATTTAATCTAAAACATAAACATTCTAATAATTTATAGTATTTTAATTTTAATTTACTTGAATTGTTAAAAGATTTTTTTAGATAATATTGACTTAATCTAAAAAGTACTGTACAAGAATATGTGGATGATAATAATGCATCTTTTAAATACCCTATCTTAAATTTACCTCTATGTCCTTGGTATTCATCTATTGTAAAAGCATGGGTAAATGTTTTGCATATATTTGTTGGACAGTCCCAATCTTTATCTTCTTGTTTTTTCATTTTTCAATTACCCAATCTATGAATGTTATATAATTAGGTATAAAATGTCCTATCCATTTACATTTTATAGGTGCAAACCTCGAATAATGTATTTTCTTGTATACTATTTTAAATGGCTCTATTTTAAGTGTCACCATAAAATCTAATATCCCTTCTATAATATCATAACTAAAATAATGTATATGTGTCATATCAGAATACCCTCTTGGATGATTATAAAAAGGAACCTGTATTTCTATTTTTCCACCTTTCTTTAATATCCTATGAAACTCCATAAGCAAATCAAAAGGTTGAACAATATGTTCTAACACGTTCAAACACTTAATTTCATCTACTGAATCAGATTTAAAAGGTAATGGTAACTCGTCTAAATCAACTTTCATGTCTGTTTCATCTAAATCATATTTATCAATATTTAACCAGTTTCCTACATGTCTTTCTTGTCCACCACACTTAATCCTTACTTTATTATCATTTTTCCATTCTTTGGTTTTAATTCTATTGTTTCTGTTAAATTCTTTAATCTTTGCATATCTCTTGTATGCTTGGTCATTGTTATGTATCATTTTTCACCTCCTTTGTCTTGTTCTTTTTTGTAACACATATCAGAACAATATCCATTATCTGTTTCTATTACTTTCACTGTACAACAATAGATACAATTTTTTTTATTGAGGTATGTAAATTTATGTATATCTTCTTTATATATGTTTCTATTTAAAGTAATTATTTAGTATCCTGAAGGATTATTTAGGATACTATGCATTCCTTTGAGCACATTCTGTTTATTAAGCCTTAATGTTTGAATTACTGATAGCAACATTGCTGTTGCATTTGCTCCCATTGTACTTCTAGAACCATTGCTTATCTTTCTTATAATTACTAATGCTCTTAATTCTCTTTCACTTATATTATTTGTGGGGTCAATATTAGGGTTAGTTACAAACCTAAACAAATTCTCAACATCACAATTGTACAAATTTTTAACAAATTTCCAGACTGTCAAATGTTTATAATGCATTTGAGTAAGCTGAAATATTTCTCATTTAATCTGCTCAACCATCTCAGGATTTCCTTTATGCTCCAACACTTTGGCAAGAGCATATATCTCCTTAAGTTTTCTATGAACATATTTTCCATTAGCTCCGTAATTCTCAGCAAGCTCTTTTGAATTTTGGGGTATATGCGACCAGCACAGTTGAAGTAGGAATCCTGCATTATATCACTCAGATTTTATATTGTGCCAAAGTAAAGAAATGTTTATATACTCTACTTAGTTTCGAAGTCTGAAAATAATGAAAAGAGATAATAGACAAAACAAGTATAAGAAATATAATAGGCAAAATACACAAAAGCCTAGGATGATTGTTGATGTTAAATTAAAAGATTCTATTAAAAGATATCATGCCTTAATAGGAAGTCTCATTAGTGGTATCTTGTTCTACTTATTATTGGTAGTATTATATTCTAATCTTGGTGGAGGGCATTTTGAAATCAAAATTAAATTCCTAATATATTTATTTATTTTATTTATAATAATACATCAATTGTTTATTATATTTGTTTTAAGAAGAATTAAGGATATAAAAAACTTTTATAAAAATATATGCTTAACAATAATAATTTTTATTGTGTGCGTAATAATAATGATAATTAGCCTACAGTTTATTCTCCCAGATTCTATGGTTTTTACACATAGACAATGTGATAAATTATTTCACCACTCTTTTATTCCAAACTCAAAAGGAGTTGAATTTAATTCTGCTGAGGAATTTGAAACAAATTATGTAATTAATAGTATGGGTTTTAGAGATAAAGAGTATAACTTTAAAAAATGTAAACATTGTTTTAGGATATTAATGGTTGGAGATTCATTTACAGAAGGAGGTGGGGTACAGGAAAACGAAAGTTTTTCTAATTTAATTGAAGTGGAATTAAATAAGTTATATAATACAGAAATAGAAGTCATAAATACTGGAATTAGTTCAAATAGTGTAGTTTTAGAATATTTAATGCTAAAATATAAATTAATTAATCTAGAACCAGATATGGTCGTATTAAATATAGATATAAGTGATATAATGCAGGATTCTGCTTATCTTAAGGAAGCTACTTTTTCAAGTAATATGGAATTAATGGCTATTAATGGTTGTGGTGTAACAGAAAAAGATTATAAAATCGAAAATATTTTTAATGTGAAATTCTTTAAATTATTAAATAATATTGCAGATAAAATAATTATTAAATTAGGTATCAAAATGAAAACAGTAACAAGATATCCTAAAAAAGATATTATGATCACAAATAATAATTATTTAGTCTCTAACATCAAAGAAGTAAATGAATATTGGGATACAACTTTTATATATTTAGAACAAATTGTAAATATTACCAAGACTAATAATGTAGATTTAATAATAGTAACTTATCCTTGGGGGCACCAAATTAGCAAAGATGAGTGGTCAGAAGGTAGAAAAGCATTTGGTTTCGAAGAAAATAAAATTTATTCACTTAATCCACAAAGAAGAATAATGAGTTTTTGCAAAAAAAAAGATTTAACCTATTTAGATATAAGTGAGAAATTTATTGAGAGTAAACAAAAGAATTATTATACTTATGATATGCATTGGAATAAAAGAGGACATGTTATTGCTTCAGAAGCTATGGTTCCAGTAATAATAGAAAATATAGAATGATACCTCATAATAAACTTACAATTGATGAAGAAGAAATAAGTGCTGTATCTGAGACTCTTAGATCTGGGTGGATTATTAGAGGAGAAAAGACTCAACAGTTTGAAAAACAAATCTCTAGTTATATAGGTAAAAAATATGGATTTGGTACAAATAGTGGTACGTCTGCTTTGCATCTTTCATTAAAAGCTTTAGGTATTGGTGAAGGAGATGAAGTGATTATTCCTACATATGTGTGTACTGCTTTGCTTGATGCTGCTAGTTATGTGAAAGCTAAAATCAAGATTGTTGATGTTTCACCTTGTTCAGGAAATATGGATTTTGAGAATATTAAAAAAGCTGTGACTGGTAATACAAAGGCAATTATTGTCCCACATATGTTTGGTCTGCCTGCTGATGTTGATAAGATTGTTGAAGTTTGTGCTGATAATAATATTCCAATTATAGAAGATTGTGCTCAAGCAATTGGTGCTGAATTAAATGGGAGAAAAGTTGGTTCATTTGGTGATTTGAGTGTGTTTTCTTTTTATGCTTCAAAATTAATGACAACTGTACAAGGAGGCATGATATTATCTGATAATAGAGAAATTATTGACAATTTTAAAGATATGACTTCATATGATAAACAAGATTATAAGCCAAGACATAATTATCAGATGAATGATGTACAAGCTGCTATGGGTTTGAGTCAGTTTGCTAAGTTAAATGAATTTATCACAAAAAGAAGAAGTATTGCACAAACATATAATAATGCTTTATATGATCTTTGCCAGAAGAATAAAATTAAAGTTCCTGTTTGTGGTAAAAATAAAAAACATATTTATTATAGATATATTATACAGCATAAAGATCCTGATGTGATAATCAATTGTTTGGCTAAGGAAGGAATCAGGGCAATAAAGCCTGTGTTTAAACCATTGCATAAGTATTTTAATCTGTCTGGTTTTGAAAATGCTGAGAACTTGCATAAAACTTCTGTTTCTATACCTATTTATCCTTTGCTTAAAGATGAAGAAGCAGACCATATTATAAAGAGTTTGGTTGGTTTGGTTAATTAAGATGGATAATGAAAATAAACAAAAGAATAAAAAATAGAAATAATATGAACAATAATAAAAATAAAATAATAAAGGAATTAAATAGAAAAGAAATCATAAATTTTAATGCTTTTTCATCAAAACAGGCTGTTAATAGTTTTAGTAATAGGTGTTATCTGAATCTTGCTGAGAAAAAAAATATTTAATAATTATTTTGTTAAAGAAAAAGCCAAGTGTTTAGATCTTGGTTGTGGTACAGGAAGAACAACTTATTTTCTTAAAAAAAAAGGATTAAATGTTCTTGGTACTGATATTGTGCCTGCAATGATCAAAGCTGCAAAAAAATTATACCCTGGAATCAAGTTTAAGGTTGTGAATGCAGTTAATTTATCTGAGTTTAAAGATGAATCTTTTGATTATGTCTTGTTTTCTTGCATTGGTTTGGATTATATATTCCCCGAATCAAAGAGGAGGAGATGTTTAAAAGAAGTATATCGTGTATTGAAAAAAGGTGGTGTGTTTGCTTTTAGCACGAGTAATTCGTTTTGTCTGCCTTATTATAGTGAAATGATTAAAATGAAACTTTATAATTTATCAAAATTAAACATATTTTCCACATATAAATGGGCTTTTGAAGGAAAGAGCAGATCATATGTGCATTATATTAATCCTTTTAAGCAAAGAAAAGTTCTAAAGAAAATAGGTTTTAGAAATGTCAGGTTGTTTGGAAGAAATTCTAAAGGAGGTTTGGTAGGAAGTATATTTTTTGATAATGCTCCTTATTATGTTTGTGTTAAATAATGTTTTGTGTTTATTGTTGATTCTGTTTTTCTGGTTGTTGTTCTTGTTTACTTTTTAAATTGTCTTTATTATCTTTATTAAAAGTAAGTAATAATTCTTTACTCTTATCACCATGGTTAAACATTAAGTCCATAAAAGACAAATAAGGAATAAATGGTTTAAATCTCTGTCTATATGGCAATGGTTCAAAATCTGAAAACATGTGATTAAGGTTTGCATTTTTGAAAAGTTGTTCATCAACATAATCTCTTGCTTGACTTCCTGATAAATAAGTGTCTGCACCTGTTGCTTTGCACATCTCGATCAAGAGTTGGTTTTTTCCTTTTTGGAAGTTGAAATCAGAACTTAGAAGGATCTCTGTGTCTATGTTGACTAATTTTAACATTTTTTTTAGTAGATAATTATCAAGTTCTGATAAAAGACTCCATTTTTGTTCGTATGTATCTTTGAAAAAATCAGCATATTTGTCAAAAAAGGGTGTGTTTTTATATGAGAAATAGATTGCTTTCCAATGCTTTTTTTGCCAAGGTATCTGGTTATTGATCTCTACTTGATTCATTTTCTGATGGAATCTGCCTTTTGTGATAACTGGAACTGTAAGCCACATCCAACCTTGTGCTGTTCTTATCTTATTTCTATTATGAAATTCTTTTTTTTCATACTGCACATGGTCAACTATTATAAACTTATCACATTTGAGAATCTTATAAAATTGTCCTACAAATGGCAAATACCTTGGTTGTTGTCCTGCTAGTATCATTTTTAATAGATTCTGGAACAAAGGAATCTTTATAAAGTTTGCGAAATTTCATTTGTGAGGAATATGATGAGAAGTAATGTGTATATGTAATTAATTAATTAATTAATTAATTAATTAATAAATAAATAAATGGTAATAAATAAAAGATACAAAAATGATGGAGAAAGTGTACTTAAATTAAATAGTCTTCAGAAGTCTATGGTTAGACTGGTTAATAAAAAGATTGGTAGTGGTGAATATGTTTTTGAAAAGATAAGATGTAATTATTGTAAGGGGAATGATTTCAGATGTTTGTCTGAAAAAGATAGATATGGGTTAAATGTTTCAATTGTTGTGTGTAAGAATTGCGGCTTAGTGCAAATAAATCCTAGAATGAATCAAAAGAGTTATAATGATTTTTATGATAAAATATATAGAAAATTATATCTTGGTACTGATAAACCTAGAAAAGATTTTTTTAAAGAACAATATCTTCATGGTAAAAGGATATATAATCATCTAAGTTCTGTATTACATGGAGAAATAAAAAATAAATTCATTATTGAAGTCGGAACAGGTGCAGGAGGAATACTTAAATATTTTAAAAATAAAGGTAATAAGGTTTTTGGAATTGATCTTGATTCTGAATATGCTGAGTATGGTAGGAAAAAAGGAATTGATATACAGATAGGTACTATAAAAACATTAGGTAATGTTATTAAGGATCAGATAAAGGTTGTGGGAAAAAAACCTTGCATTGTAATATATTCAGATGTTCTTGAACATACTCTTGACCCATTAAAAGAAATGAAAGAATTGAAAAAGTATTTGGATCGTGAGAGTTTAGTGTTTATTGCTGTTCCTGGTATTAAAAATCTATATAATAGTTATAATATGGATTTTTTGAGCTCATTACAAAATGCACATACATATTATTTTTCTCTTAAGACATTGACAAATATATTGAATAAAGCTGAGTATGAATTAGTAAAAGGTGATGAAACAATAGAAGCTGTGTTTAGATTGAAGAATGTTAGTAAGTTTGGCAAGTTTAGTAAGATTGGCAAGATTAGTAAAGATGATATGGTTGGTGGAAAGAAACTTGAAAATGATTATGAAGATTGTATAAGATATTTGAAAAGGATTGAAAAGGAAAAATCAAAATTATTAAATTTTCATTTGATAAGATTTAAATTAACAAAATCATTTATGAAGTTCTTAAAAAAGATCCATGTTTTTAAAATAATTCAAGAAATTTATTATCTATTGAAAAAAATAAGGAGTTAGTTGTAGTTGCAAATTTTAAGAAATGCTAACAATTTATAATCATTATTTGTTGTTTGTACCGTACCTCTCTCTGTTTTAGGTTAAAAAAAAGAAAAATTTATATATTAGTTCTTGTACCCATACTGTACCAGAATTTTGTTGATAGTACAAAAAAGAGGACAAAAATATTAAAAATATATGAAAAATATTTTTAAAAAATATAAAAATAGTGGGGTGGTGTAAATGCCAAAAGAGGGATATGAGTCAATAACAATACCAAAAGAAGTGTATGATAAAGTAAGTGGATTTGTTGAGGAGAGTGATGGAATTGTTTCTACAAGAACGCAAGCTTTTTCTCAAGCATGGGAATTATATGAACATTTTTTTCTTAAAGAGAAAAATCCAGCACCTGTAAAAATAGGAAATAAAATGATAGGACATAATCAGCCTGTTTTTGTAATAGCTGAACTTGGAATCAACCATAATGGAGATATGAAACTCTGTAAAAAAATGATTGATGTTGCAGTTGAAGCAGGGTGTGATGCTATAAAGCTTCAAAAAAGATCATTAGATGTTGTGTATACTAAAGATTTTTTAGATGGACCAAGACAAACACCATGGGGAAAAACAAATAGAGATGAAAGAATACAATTAGAATTTGGTGAAGTAGAATATAAAGAAATTGATAGATATTGTAAAGAAAAAGGAATAATATGGTTTGCATCTCCATGGGATATAGCAAGTGTGGATTTTCTAGAAAAATTTAATGTTCCATGTTATAAGATTGCATCAGCTAGTTTAACTGATAAAGATCTATTGCTAAGAATCAAACAAACTGGAAAACCAATTATATTGTCTAATGGAATGAGTACACTTAAACAAACAAGTGCTGCTATTAAGATTCTTGGTGAAAAGAACTTGGTATTATTGCAATGTACATCAACTTATCCATCAAAAGATGAAGAATTGAATCTCAACAATATCCATACATTGAGGAAATATTATAATTGCCCAATTGGTTATAGTGGACATGAACCAGGAATCTGGGGATCAATTGTTGCTGTTGCTTTAGGTGCTTGTGTAGTTGAAAGACATTTTACAATGGATAGATCTATGTTTGGATGGGATCATGCTGCAAGTATAGATTATAATAATCTAGGAGTACTTACTAGAACTGTTAAAAGAATTCCAACAATGCGAGGATCACATAAAAAGAGAATATTAGAGTCAGAAATACCAGTACTTAAAGACCTTAGAAGAGTAGACAATTTATTTGATTAATGTTTTGGTTTTTTATTTTTTTATTTATTAATCAATATTAAAATAGGTGATAGGGAAAATGAATATCAAATATGCTGTTTTTGATCTGGATGGAGTATTAAGCAAAGGTAAACAGTTTTCCAAAGATTTTAGTACAGACATATTGTGCGGTGAAAGAGAAAATCTTGACCAATGTAGAATTTTTTTAGATCAAAAAGGAGTTATCCCTATTGTAGTGACAGGAAGATCATTAAAGATAACTGAGCCAATAATAGATTATTGTATGAATGGGCACTCTGTGTGTGAACATGGAACAATGATTGTTGATAAAGAAGAAGGCAGAACATACCATCTTATTGACAGGGAACAAAAGTTTAAAGATTTGATAAAAGCAAAGGAGCATTTAGAAAAATTTATATCATGTGCTAACAAATTTGATGAAATATTAAGACAAAGGTTTCCAAAAGAAAAAATAGATAGAAAACAAGATAATCTACATATCTTAACTTATGAGTTTAAAAGTCCAAAAGGTAAAAAGTTTGCAAAAGAACTTTATCAATACATACATGATAAGTTTTTTCCTAAACAAATCAAAGAAGATTTGAAGAAAAAACATTTATTATTAAAAACATGTGATATGGCATTTGATATAATGCCTGGAGTCAGTAAAAAAGAGGGTCTTAGGCATATTCTGACTAAGTTAGGAATCAATCCAGAACATGTAATTATTGCAGGTGATTCATTTCATTCTGATGGAGAAATGATGCAGGCAGTGGAAAATGGTGTTTGGATTTGTCCTGCTAATTCTGACAGCAGGATGAAGTTAACAATTGAAGCTAGGGGAGAAAAAGGATATGTTTCAACAAAACCATATTTTGAAGGTACAATGGAAGGGTTGAAGTATTTTTTAGGAAATTGATTGTTTTTAGTTTAATTGTATGTTTGGTGTTTTGTTATTTGCCTTTTGATATCTTTTTGAAAAAAAGAGGTTCTCAATGTGATGAAAAATGGAAAAAAAACTGAAAATAATTGCATTAATACCTGCAAGGGGTGGATCTAAGTCTATACCTAAAAAGAATATTGTAAATCTTGGTGGATACCCTCTTATAGCTTATACTATTGCTGCTGCTAAATTATCAAAATATATTGACAGAGTGATTGTCACAACAGATGATGAAGAAATTGCTAGTATTGCTAAAGAATATGGAGCAGAGGTTCCTTTTCTAAGGCCTAAGGAAATATCACAAGACAATTCTTTAGATATTGATTTCTTTGTTCATGCTTTAGATTTTCTTGAGAAAAAACAAGGATATGTACCTGATTTAATAATACATTTAAGACCAACAACTCCTTTAAGAGATTATAAAATTATGGATAAAGCAATTGGAGAGATTATCAATGATAAAAAAGCTACTTCTTTAAGAAGTGCTCATGTTTCAGAACAGACAGGATACAAATTGTTTAGAATGAATAATGGTTTTTGTAACTTTTTTGGAGAATCTGATCATGAGATTATAGAATATTATAATATGCCCAGACAAGCATTACAAAAAACATATAATCCTAATGGGTATGTAGACATAATAATCCCAAAAACATTGAAAGAAACAGGTTTACTACATGGAAAATTTATCAAAGCATTTATTACAGAAAAAATTGCAGATATTGATGTTTATAGTGATTTTGATTTTGCTAAAACAATTGTAAAAAAAGAGGAATTCAGAGAATTAATCAAAAAGTTAGAGGGAATTAAAAATGGGAAACTACTTGGAGACAATTTACTTTACAAATGAATATGGTAAAAAAGAATATCCTCAAAAATTGTGCAATTATATATATAGGAGATTCTTTAGAAGATATATAATTAGGAATGCCATTAAAAATGATTTAAATGGAAATGGAAATTCTAAAAGTTCTGCAGGATTTAAATTATTAGATATTGGAAGCGGCAAAGGAAACCATTTGGTTGGTTTTTCAAGACGAGGAATTGAGACATATGGGATAGACAAAAGAGATGAATGTGTAAATGTTCTAAAAGATTTTGATATAAGAGATTGTGATATTGAAAAAGATAAGTTTCCTTTTAAGGATAATTATTTTGATTTTGTGTTTTCTAAATCTGTGTTAGAGCATGTTAATAATACGGATAATTTTCTGAGTGAAACATTAAGAGTGTTAAAGCCTGGAGGAATAGCTGTTATGATGACTCCTGACTGGAAAAGTCAGATGAATTTTTTCTGGGATGATTATACACATGTGAAAGCATTCACAAGAAAAAGTCTGCAAAATGCGTTTAAGATGAATAATTTTTCAAATGTAATTTGTGAATATTTTTTGCAGCTGCCTGTTTTGTGGAAGCATGGCTGGTTAAAGCCATTTATTTTTATTATTTCATTTCTTCCTGATTGTCTTAAATGGGGGGATAAAGAAGAGAGTAATCCAAGAAAATTGATAAGATTTTCAAAAGAAAAAATGCTGCTTGTAGCAGGTGTTAAAGGTGTTAAAAATGGGAATAGATGATGCAATAGAAGATATAGTGAAAAAGCAAGAACTAAAAAAAGTTCTAAAATATAAGAAAAAGAGAGGAAATCCAAAGGATAAAATCAATATGGAAAATAAAAAGCATGTACTAGAATACAAAATAGGTATAATGCAGGGAAGAGTTCTTCCTGTGTCTGTTGACAGACTGCAAGTATTTCCTGATGAATGGAGTAATGAACTATTAGCAATAAAAAAGATTGGTTTTGATTATGTGGAATTATTAGATGATAAAAAGTGTGAGTTTAGAAAACTGCTGATCAAAGATAAGAATAAATTGTTCAATGAAATCAATGAGTCAGGAGTTGGATGTGTTTCAGTATGCATGGACAGGTTGTGTGATTTTTCTTTATTAAATGATGAATATAATTTTCTGAATGAACTAAAATGGCTTGTTGAAAATATGTTTGATAAAAAGGTTAAGTTTGTTATTCCTTTTTTTGATAATAATAAGATCAAGAATGAATTTGAACTGTATTCTTGTTTAGTAAAGCTGGCAAGGTATGATAAGTTTTTATTTGACAAAGGACTTTATTTTTCACTAGAGATTGACCTTCCAGCAGAGATTGTGTATCAAGCATTAAGAGGATTTTCTTTTAGAAATATTGGTTTTTGTTATGATCTTGGGAATAATATTGGACATGGTCGTGATCTTTATGCTGAGATCAAGTTATTAGGCAAGTATATTAATCATGTGCATATAAAAGACAAGGTTGAGGGTGTAAACTCAAGGATACGACAGAAGAATCCTATGATGCAATCTGCATTCAAAGCTTTGGATGAAATTTCTTATGAAGGTGCTATGATCATGGAAACTTGTATCAAACCATACCCATTAAAAGAAGCAAGAAAGAATTTGGGAACTGTTAAGAAATATTTAAAAAACAATAGCGACAGTTTCATTGGTATTAAGGGGGATAAAAAATGAAATCATTATTTATTGGATTAGGATCAATAGGACAAAGACATCTACAGAATTTAAAAGAGATAGATGAGAGTATGGAATTGTATGCATTAAGGCATGCTGGAAGCAGTAATAAAAATAATGTGATAAAAAATGGCAAGTGTACTGAAGTAAAGAGTTTGGCTGATTACTATGGAATAAAGGTTGTAGAAACTCTGGAAGATGCAAAAGACATAAAACCTGATATTGTATTTGTGACTAATCCTAGTTCGTGTCATGTGAAAAGTGCTATGGATTTTGCAAAGATAGGTAGTCATTTGTTTATAGAAAAACCATTATGTGATTCTTTAGAAGGTCTGGATGAACTAGAGAAAATGGTTTGTGATAAAAAACTTGTCACAATGGTTGGTTATCAAACAAGATTTAATCCAATGATTGATAAGTTATTAAAAACAGTTGTCAAAAAAAACTTGGATAGTGTAATAAGTGCGAGTTTTGAATGGAATACTTTTTTACCATCACACCATAAATATGAAAATTATTCAAAAGGTTATGCTGCTAGAAAAGATCTAGGTGGAGGTGTTGCTTTAGGATTGATACATGAAATTGATCTGATATATCATGTTTTTGGAATGCCTGACAAATTATTAGCAGTAGGTGGAAAACTTAGTGATCTTAAGATGAATGCTGATGATACTTTGATGTGTATAATGAAGTATAAAGTTGATTGTGGGTTTTATGAAAAATCAGTGCCTGTATACCTTAACCTTTCATATGCACAGACAAAAGAGACTAGGAATTTTAGGATACAGTTTGTTGAAAATACTTTGTTAGTGGATATGGATAAAAATCATTATATCTTGTTTGGAAAAAATGATGAAGTTGTTTTTCAATACAAAGGTGATTTTGAAAGAAATGGGCTGTTTGTGAAAGAACTTACTTATTTTCTGGATTGTGTAAAAACTAAAAAAGATACATCAATAAATGTAAGTGAAGGAAGAAAAAGTCTTGAACTTGCATTAAAAATAAAAGAGTCAATGAAAAATGAAAAATGGGTTGGGTGGTGAAAAATGGAAAAAGATACTTTAGATTATTTTATGTTAGATGGAAAAGTTTGTGTTATAACAGGTGGTGCTGGATTTTTAGGAGTAAAACATGCAGAAGCTGTTCTTGATGGAAATGGAGTTGCTGTTCTTCTTGATCTTAATCAAAAAAGGATTGATCAAGTTGTTTCTGATCTTAAGGAGAAATACAAAATAAAGCATGAGATTAAAGTAGAGGGGTATGAAGTTGATATAACAAATAAAAAAGCTTTAGAAGATGTTAGAGATAAAATATTAGACAATTATGGAAGCATTGATATCTTGATAAATAATGCTGCTAATAATCCTAAAGTCGAAGAAAAGGATGGAAAAAATTGGGCTTATTTTGAAGATTTTCCTGAAAATATATGGGATGATGATCTAAATGTTGGAATCAAAGGTGCTTTTTTTTGCAGCCAAGTGTTTGGTGGAGTAATGGCAAGTAAGAAAAAAGGAGTTATACTAAACATATCATCTGATCTTGGAATTATTGGTCCTGATCAAAGGATTTATAGAAAAGCTGGGTTGACTGAAGAAGAACAGAGTGTTAAACCTGTGACTTATTCTGTTGTTAAACATGCATTATTAGGTTTGACAAAGTATTTAGCAACTTATTGGGCAAAACATGGTATTAGGGTCAATGCTGTTTGTCCTGGTGGTGTTTATAATAATCAGGATGAAGAATTTTTAGGAAAATTAACTAATCTAATTCCATTAGGTAGGATGGCAAATCATGATGAATATAAATCAGCTATCTTATTTCTTGTGTCAGATGCTTCATCTTATATGACTGGAAGTGTTGTTAGTATTGATGGTGGAAGGACGTGCTGGTGAAGTGGCACTGCTGAAACCCACCGTTCACCCACTCTATGTGATTATGATGAAAAATAGAGTGCTGTACTGTCTGACGAATTGAACCAGGGTTCACTGGCCAATTTGTCAGAAATTTGTTGGTTCACAAATTTCTGATCATGATCATAAATGCCTTGCATTTATGACAGTCTAGGGTTTCACCAGAGCCAGTAAAATAAACAAAGAGGTGGTTGAAATGAAGGAAAAAATTAATTCTGCAATTAACCAGAGTATGGAATGTAAAAAATATGTTCAAGGAAATCTTGTTCCTGAAATTGAACAGGCAATTAATATATTGTTATATTGTTATAGAAATAATAAAAAGTTATTAATATGTGGTAATGGTGGTTCTGCTGCAGATGCACAGCATATGGTTGGTGAATTAGTTGGTAAGTTTAAGATGGAAAGAAAACCTCTTGCTTGTGTTGGATTGACTACAAATACTTCGATTTTGACTGCTTGGAGCAATGATTATAGTTATGATACTGTCTTTGAAAGACAAGTACAAGCATTAGGTCAAAAAGAAGATGTTTTGCTTGGTATAAGCACAAGTGGTAATTCTGAAAATGTGATAAAAGCAATTGAATCTGCAAAACAAATTGGTATGAAAACAATAACATTGCTTGGTAAAGATGGTGGCAGGATGAAAGATATGGGTGATCTAAATATCATAGTTGGATCAAATGATACACCAAGAATACAAGAAGCACATATTATGATAATACATATAATCTGTGAGATTCTAGAATCAGAACTATTTGGTAGTGTATGTGAATAAAGTTTGAAACATTATAATTGAGAATATAAATCTATTTAATTGGAATAAGAATTTGCAGTATTAAATATGAAAAAGATTGTATATTTTATAGATACTTATAAACCAAAGATTCCTACTAGATATTCTTATTTTTATGACCAGTTCATGTCAAAATTAAATAAATCAAATCTTAAAAAACAGTTGAAACTTATCAAAAGATTACAAAGAAATAAAAAGTATGATGTGGTTGTGTATGGTCTTGATAATGAAGCTGAATGTTTTTTGTCTAAACATTTGAATGTAGCTGAGTTTAAAAAAGGGTCAGGTGTCTTAAAAAAGACTAAGTATTCTAGAAAAAAATCACTTGAATTAATAAGAAAGATGGTGATAAATGATAATGGGTTGAGTATATTATTGAATTACAAATCATGTTCTTTATTAGATCTTAATGAACAAGATATATGGGATGGATATGCTGATGAAGTTGTGAAAAATATTGATGTTATTGATCTGGTTATTAAGAATGAAAAGCCTAATATTGTTTATTCATCATCAGAATGTATAATTTCTGAGATTATTCATGAGATCTGTAGTGTTAAAGATATCAGGTTTAGGAATAATGTTTCTTTTTTGCTAAAGAAGTGGAAAAATGTATTTAATATGGTTTTGCCTTTGGGATTGTGCCTGTCTAAGCCTCCTTTAAAGGTTGAAGTAAAGGATAAAAGTAGTAGAGGAAATAAAATCAATCCAAATAAAACCAACACTAATAAAACAAATAAAGTAGGCAAGAAAAAGTTAATATTATTTGCAGAAATATATTATGAAAGCCAAGTACAAGTGCTTCTTGACTTAGAATCAAAGCTTGATAAAGAGTTTGATCTACTTATAATTGGTTTAAATGATATAGGTGAGGAGATATTTAAGAAATATGGGATTAAGTTCAGAAAAATATCAAACTATATATCGCCTACAATCTATAAAAAATATAAAAAAGCTGCTGGATGGAATAAAACAAAGCATGATTGGTTTAAGAAGTATGCTTTAGGTGGAAAAATAAAATATAAAGATGTAAATATTCTGAAAAATCTTTCTTATGTGTTTAAATATTTGTTTATGAAAAAGTTTCAAGAAACAATATTGTATATTGAGGTGATGAATAGAATTTTAGATATTGAAAAACCTAATGTTATATTATTGACAGAATATAATAAACGTTTTTGCAGGACAATTGCAAGAGTTGCATCAAGATTGAATATTAGGTCTGTGACAATTCAACATGGTATGCTGGCTGATTTGCCACAATTATCACCTATTGTTACTGACAAATTTCTTGTATATGGTGATAAATTTAAGAATGTTCTTGTGAAAAATTATGGTGATCCTAAAAAAGTTGTTTTGGTTGGAATGCCTAGGTCTGATGTTATTGTTTCTAAGAAATATGATAAGAAAAAGATCTTTTCTGATCTAGATATTAGTAATGGAAATAAAGAAGAGAAAAAGAATAAAGTTATATGTTTTCTGTCACAACCATTTGACATAGAATATAAAACAAAGCTTCTGAAAATCATTTATAGTGGGTTGAAAAAAATTCGAGAAGAGGAATTAGAGAAAGAAAGTGATATAAATATTATTGTAAAACTACATCCACAAGAAGATGGTAAGATCAATAAGAAAATTGCACATGATTGTGGTCTTAAGATTAAGATTGTTAAGGATTATGACTTGTTGAATATAATTCATTGCTCAGACATTGTGATTGCAATTGCATCAACAACTATATTTGATTCAGTGATTATGAACAAGCCGGTTATATCTGTTAATCCTTCTGATAAATATATTAAACTAGGATATGTGCCTACTGAAATCGTGCATAATGTGATAAATGAAAAAGAGTTAGTTGATACTATTAATAATATCTATACTGGAAAAACAAAAGCTAAGGATAAATTAGTTAAAAAGTATATAAAATCTAATTTCTATAAGTTAGATGGGAAAGTTAGTGATAGAATTGTTAAAAGTATTAGAAAGACAATGTGAAAGAAAGACAATGTGAATTATCTCTTTTTATAAATACTCAAAAAAAATCTGATTTCTTGCCTGCTTATTGCTCTTAAAAGAATTAAAATAATAAAATAAACTGCTGCACCTACCAATATCTGGCTTATTAAATAAAAAATGTTTATGCTTGTTGAGAAAAAGAAAAGTATGATTCCCATGATGATTGCTGCCACCATAAATTTTATGATTGAGGCTGGCATAAAGTCAAATTTGTATTCTTTATGTGTATAAACTAAGCTTAATATTGTGAACATTAGGAAAGTTATCAAAGTTGAGATTGCAGCTCCGATTATTCCAAAATAATAAACAAATATGATATTTAGAATAATATTTGTTATTGCTGATATTAAGGTTATGCGGTTTATGAATCTGGTTTTTTTTAATAATAATAAGATTGTTTGTAATAATGATGCTATACTGTTGAAAATAGTGGCAATTGCAAGAATAATCAATAATAAAGAGGTTGACAAGAATTCTTTTGTTGAAATGTTTCTGATTATTCCTTCATATAATACAAAAAATCCAATAATGGATGGAATAAACAGCATCATGATATATTTGTAAGAAAATTTTGTGAATTCTTTGACTTCTTTTATCTTATGCTCATCCCAAAGTCTTGTGATAGTCGGATATAAGACAAACATTATTATTGAAGTGAAGTTTAATAAAATAAATGCTAATGAGTAATGTAATGAATAAACACCTATTTCTTTTGCACCATAAAAAAACCCTATTACATATTGGTCACTGACCCTTATAATCCAATGGTAAAAAGGAAGGAGTATTAATGGAAAACCATATGAGATGTATGGCTTGATCCTGTCTAAACTTGGTGAATGCCAGCCTACTTTTGTCTTTACAACAGACAAGCCAATAAACATTAATAATGCTTTTATAATAATGCTTATGATAAAGATCCATGTTAATCCAAAACTGTTTGAAAGCAAATACCAAAAAGAAAATAATTCGATTCCTGCATATACAATATAAAGGTAAGCATATGTTTTAAACATTCTTAATGTTTTATAAAATACAACTAATATTGCATTCAATGTTTCAAGGATTATTAAAGAACATGCTATCTTGATGAATATTGAATAATCCAGGTTCTTTAGAATAAAGAATGCTATTGTGTCTGAAAGAAAAAAACATATAATTGAAAATAATAAGCTAGATAAAAAAAGTAGTGTAAAAATCATGAAAAAGTCTTTGCTGATCTTTTGTTTGTTTTTTTCAGATGATAAAAATCTTGTTATTGTCGGGCCCATGCCGAGTGTTGCAATTGCTGTCAATAATAAAACAGTATTGATTGTGTTTGCCCAGACTCCATAGTATTCTGGTCCTAGGTTTTTTGTTAATAAAGGTAATAATAAGAACCTTTGGAGTCCTAAGATTATTGTAACAATCGCAATATATACTATGTTTTTCATGAATTTTTCTTTGTTCATTGTGTTTGTGGTTGTGTGTTCTGTTTATAAAGTTAATTGTGTTTATTACTATATAAAAAGTAAGGTTTTTAAAGAACATATAGGTTCCTATGTACATGAATTCAATGAAAGAGAATATAAGAAAAGAACTTATTGAAAAAAGAAAGCAGCTAACAGATCAGTTTGTTAATAATATTTCTAAAATTATTATGGGTAAAGTATTAAAGAAATTAGAATCTTTGGAAATTGGTGGAAAAGAGAAGTGTGAAAACATTGGTTTGTATTTTGCAAAGGATAATGAAGTTTTGACTAAATATTTAATTTTAGAGATTTTAAATCTTGGTAAAAGAGTATTTTTACCAAAGATGTCTGAAGACCATATTGAGTTTAGAGAAATTAAGAGTTTAGATGACTTAGAAACAGGAAGTTTTGATATACTAGAGCCTAATATAGATTGTCGAATAATAAATCCTAATGAAATTGATTTGTTGATAATACCATGTGTTGGTGTTGATAAACATGGAAATAGGATTGGTAGAGGTAAGGGTTGTTATGATAAGTTTCTTTCAGATTTTGGAGGAATGGTTGTTTGTCTGGCTTATGATTTTCAAGTTGTTGATAGAATAAAAACTGATGAATTTGATAAAAGTGTTGATTTTGTTGTTACAGAGAAGAGTGTGGTTAATTGTATTATGTCTAAGATTATAGATGGTAAAGGGATTGCAAATGAAATATTAGATGAACTGAGGAAACAAGTAGAAGGTATGGGAATAAAAGCAAAGCTTTGTGTTATACTTGTTGGAAATAATCCTGGTTCTGAAGCTTATGTTAAGAATAAACAAAAAAAATGTAAATTTGTTGGTATTGATTTTGAATTGATAAGGTTTAGTGATAATGTGAGTGAAGATAATTTTGTTTCTAAGATAAAAGAATTAAATAATGATTCATCTGTGACAGGAATATTAGTTCAATTACCTTTGCCAAAACATATTAATGTTGATAATCTTATTAATTCCATTGATCCTGATAAAGATGTTGATGGGTTGACAAAGGTTAATATGGAAAAACTTGCACAAGGTGATGAAACATTAGCATGTGCTACACCAAAAGGTATAATAAGATTATTGGATAAGAATGAAGTTAGTTTAGGTGATAAAAAAATAGTGGTTGTAGGATATGGAAGATTGGTTGGAAAACCTTTGACATTAATGCTTAAGAATAGAGGTTTTGAGTTTGAGGTTTGTGATGAGTTTACAAAAGATATTAAAGATAAGACAAAACAAGCACATGTATTGATAACCGGTACTGGTGTTCCTCATTTGATAAAAAAAGATTATCTGAAACAGGGAGTTATTGTTATTGATGCAGGAATATCAAAGCTTGGTAATAAAATTGTTGGTGATGTTGATTTTGAGAATGTTAAACAAAAAGTAGAATTGATTACACCTGTTCCTGGTGGTGTAGGGCCAATGACAGTTGCTATGCTTATTGAAAATGTTATAAATGCTGTGAGTAAAGATAGTAAAATAATTGGTGGAAAAAATGGATAATCAAGAGAATAGTGATAAGATGAATAATAATATAAGTAATGAAAAAGTGTTCGAGCTTATAGAAAAAGAACAAAATAGATTGCAGACTGGATTAGAACTGATTCCATCTGAGAATTATGTTAGTAAAGAAGTTTTAAAAGCATTGGGTTCTGTGCTGACAAATAAATATTCTGAAGGTTATCCTGGAAAAAGGTATTATGGTGGGAATGAATTTATTGATCAAATTGAAAATCTTGCTGTGCATCGTGCAAAGCAATTGTTTGGTGCAGAACATGTCAATGTTCAACCTTATTCTGGTTCACCTGCAAATCTTGAAGTGTATTTTGCTTTTTTAGAAATTGGTGATAAGGTAATGGGTATGAAACTTGATCATGGAGGACATTTGACTCATGGGCATAAAGTTAGTTTTTCTGGGAAAAATTATGACTTTGTTCAATATGGTGTTAGGAAAGAAGATGAATTACTTGATTATGATGAAATAAGGCAACTTGCTATAAAAGAAAAGCCTAAATTAATTGTATCGGGATGTACTGCTTATCCTAGAATTATTGATTTTAAAAAGATTCAAGAGATTGCAGAGGAGGTAGGAGCGATTCATATGGCTGATATTTCTCATATTTCTGGATTGATTGTTGGTGGTGTTCATAATTCTCCTTTTCCTTTTACAGATGTTGTAACAACTACTACACATAAAACTTTGCGAGGTCCAAGAGGGGCAATGATTATGTGTAAAGAAAAGTTTGCTAAACAGATTGATAGGGCTGTGTTTCCTGGTATGCAAGGAGGACCACATAATCATGCAACAGCTGCAATTGCAGTTGCACTTGGTGAAGCTTTAAAACCTGATTTTAAGGTTTATGTAGAACAAATTGTAAAAAATGCAAAAGCATTGGCTAATGAATTAATTAATCAAGGACTGAGACTTGTTACAGGTGGAACAGATAATCATCTTATATTGATTGATTTGACTGGTGTTTGTACTGGTAAGCAGGCTGAAACTGCTCTTGATGAAGTAGGAATAACTGTTAATAAAAATACAATTCCTTTTGATAAAAGATCTCCTTTTGATCCTAGTGGTATAAGAATTGGAACACCTGCGATTAGTACTAGAGGTATGAAAGAAGAAGAGATGAAATTAATAGGTGGGATGATTGCAAAGGTTGTTAGAAATCATGAAGATTTAGTTATTAAGGAGAAAGTTAAACAAGATGTTCTTGATTTGTGTAAAAGGTTTCCATTGGGTTGAGTTGGTAGAAATATGTTAATTAAGGAAAAACTTGAATGGCTGTATAATCTTCAGGGAAAAGGTATTAAATTAGGTTTAGATAGAGTTAAAAAGTTGGCTCAAGTTTTTGAAAATCCACAAAATGATTTTCTTAGTATTCATATTGCAGGAACTAACGGAAAAGGAAGTGTTGCAAAGATTATCTATACTATTTTAAAAGAGCAAGGATATAATGTTGGTCTTTATACATCTCCACATTTGGTTAGGTTTAATGAGCGTATTGTTGTGGGAGGTAAAAAGATTAATGATGAAGATATTGTGAGATTGATTGATTTTATTAATAAAAAGATTATGGATAAAGGAATTGATGCTAGTTTTTTTGAATTTACTACATTAATGGCTTATATTTATTTTATGGAAAAAAAGATAGATATTGCTGTTATTGAAACTGGAATGGGTGGAAGATTGGATGCAACTAATATTGTAAAACCAGTAGTAAGTGTTATAACAAACATAGGATTTGATCATGAAAAACATTTAGGTGATAGTGTTGAGAAAATTGCATTTGAAAAATGTGGGATTGTGAAAAAAGGAATTCCTGTGATAACTGGTTGTGTTGAAAAAGCATTAGATGTTATTAAAAAAGTTTGTTTAGAAAAAAAATCTAAACTATTAGTTGTTGAAGATGAAGCGAAAATTAAATTAATTAAAGAAAAATCAGAAGAAATTAGATCAGAAGGAACAAAATTGAAATTTCAACAAGCTGAAATAGTAACTAATAAAGATAAATATAATGTAAAAACAAGATTGCTTGGTGAGCATCAGCTCCAGAATATAGCAACTGCGATTGTTGCATGTGAAGTTATAAACCAGAGATTAGAAATAAATAAAGATTCTATTGAAAAAGGGATTGTTAATACTTATTGGCCTGGTAGAATTGAAGTTGTGGGTCAAAACCCTTTAATAATTGTTGATGGAACCCATAATGTTCAAGGAATGATGTCCTTAAGAAAATTTTTAGAAGAGAATATTGTTAATAAATTTGATAAGTTGATTTTAGTTATTGGTATATCAGAAGATAAAAATAAAGAAAATATGATTAAATTAATAGCAGGAATATTTGATCAAATTATTGTGTGCCAAGCTGAATATAAAGGCAGTGATGTTGATGAGTTAAAGAAAATTGCAGAGAAACATAATACAAATACAATTATATGTATAAAAGATGTTAAATCTGCAGTTAGAAAAGCAATTGATATTGCTGATGAGAATGATGGTATTATTATAACTGGTTCTATTTATGTTGTCGGAGAAGCAAAGCAAGCTTTGAAGTGATGGAGTTAAGGTTTTCTTAGCCATTTAACACCTAAGTAACACAAAGGTGTATCGATCAATGCAAAGATTACCTTGAATAGCCAATAAGGAATTATTAAACTAATTATGAACATTGTGTTGAATTCTGGTGTTATGTTATAAAATGCAATAAACATGAAAATTATTGTATCAATTAACTGACTTGCCATTGTTGAAACATTGTTTCTTAGCCATAAATATTTACCATGTGTTTTTTGTTTTAAAAAATGAAATACCCACACATCGTGAAATTGGCTAATTACAAAAGCAATTACACTAGCAATTGTCATTCTTAAGCTAGCCCCGAATACTGATATAAAAGCTGCCTGATTGTTCCATATTTCGTTTACAGGAAGTTTTATTGCGACATATGTCATTAATAAAGTGAATAAAAGTGTAACTATAGAAATATAAACAAAGAATTTTGCTTTTTTCTTACCATATACTTCATTAACAATATCTGTTATAAGAAATAAAAGAGGTATGAAGAAAATTCCAACAGAAATCCTTACACCAAACAAATTTGTTATCTTTGTTCCTAATGTGTTTGCAAGAACCAATGAAACTACAAACAATCCTAATAGAATCAATACTTTGTTTTCATCATATTTTAATTTCATCATGCTTTACAACTCTAATATAAGATGTTCTTTAAAAATCTTTTCAATTTATTTCTAATTAATTTCATCACAAAAACAATTATTTGAACATTGTTAGGTGAATAATAGATAGGTGCGTTTGTAGTTGAAGGTTGATTATTTAAATAATCTGCTTTATTGTTTATAATATCCAAACACACTTCTGCTGGCCATTTAGCACATTCCACAAAACCCTTTTCTCTGTTTTTGTTATAAGAAAAATTAATTGTCTTAAAACAACCTCTTCTTAAAACAATTCCTCCATCAAGTCTTTCAGTAAGTCTTTGCAAAATGCATCCTGTAATAGGATCATCATAATAGATTTCCCAAAAAGCGGCAAGAATTCCTCTATATTTCCTTTCATCACCAAAATGAAATGACCAAAGACCATAACGAGGTATTTTTAATATTTTTCCTCTAATTATACCAAAACTTAGTACAAGTATAAAATCAAGATCATATTTTTGTATTTCTTTTAAATCTTTCTTTTTGAAATATTGAGAATATTTTCCTTTTTTCACAACTTTACATCTTAATCTTGGAACGTCAGATAATAGTTTACTTAAACTTATTGTTTTAATTGAATGAGGTTTGAAGAAAAAATGCCAATAAAAAGTAGTGATCAAATTTTTAAATTTCGTATTTTTTATCACAATTAATATTCTCTCAAGAAGTGTTCTCCTTTTTTCCCTCTTCTCCTCATCAATAATTAATAATTTAACCTTTACATTTTCTAATTTTAAAAGGTTTGTAATACATTTTGCTTTCCACAATTGAAATCTTGTTCCACTGCACATAATACCACAATGCATGTTACTATTTTTCTTTTTTTTCTTGTTTTTTTTCACTTTGTACTCTCAATTGGTTTCCATATATCAAGTAATGTTTTTGTCTGATCTTTTTTTACTTCTTTTTTTATTTTATACCATAAGTAGAGTTTTGCAGGAAACAACATAAGTGTGTACCACATTTCTCTTATTGATCTTGGATATGACCAGACCCAAATACTTCCATACCATAATTCTTTCCAAAATGTTCGCATCCTAGGTGGGTGTTTAAAATAATGTTCTATTTGGATATAGCCACCTGTTGATCTTCTTTTCTGAAGAATCCAATCTGCAAATGTTGTAGGATATTTTACAAATACTTTTGCTTTTGGTGCATAATCTATCTTATAATCTTTTTGCCATACCATGTGAGCCATTACTGCGTCATCGCTTAATGCATCTTCTGGAATCTTTGTAAATAGTTTTTTCATTGCAAAAAGATAACCTGATACTAGTATGAACTCCTTCTTCCTAGACCTAATCAAACGAGTTTTGTGAGCACCAATGTCTGTTAAAAGATGAGACCAATAACCGAGCATCTTTGTTTTTGGTGATACTGATACTGGTCTACCTGTGACTGCTCCTGTTTTTGGGTCTTTTAGTTTGTTTAGAAGTTCTTTTATTGCATTATTACTTACATAGACATCACCATCGCTAAGAATAAATATATTACCTTTTGCTTTTTTGAATAAAATGTTTAGTGCAGTTGGTTTTCCTTTTCTTGGATCTTTGAATGTTCTGATGTTTTTGTGTTTTTTTGAGTATGATCTCATAACTGCTAATGTTTCTTTGTCAGGTGCTATCAATAATATTTCCCATTTTAAACCTTTTAACTGTGGAAGAAACGAATCTACTGCTTTACCAATTGTTCTTGGTTCTTTGTATGCTGCTATTAAGATTGATATTGTTTGGTTCATTTTTTTTCATTTTCATAATGAAACTGTCTCGCTCAAACTTTCAATGTTTTTGTTATGGAGTTTTGAAAGCCCTGATTGTTTCACAATCTGATATGTTTTCGCTGGCCTTACAGGCAACAGTTTCATTATCTTATTCAATTATTGTTATACTTTTAATCACAATATCTTCAACAGGTTTGCTATTTCCATCAACTTCACTATTTGCAATCTTATCAACAATATCCATACCCTTAACTACTTTACCAAATACTGCATGTTTATTGTCTAACCAAGATGTTTCAATTACAGTGATAAAGAATTGTGAACCCCCTGTGTTTGGTCCAGAGTTTGCCATTGAAATTACTCCTCTATCATGTTTAAGATCTGGATGAAATTCATCATCTATTGTATATCCTG
This sequence comes from uncultured Methanosarcinales archaeon, assembly GCA_964535955.1. Lineage (GTDB taxonomy): Archaea > Nanobdellota > Nanobdellia > Woesearchaeales > CAXGTL01 > CAXGTL01. Next base: position 106,065 of record CAZHVK010000001.1, read on the forward strand.
GTCCTCCACTACCATCACCACTAGGATCTCCACCTTGAATCATAAAGTCTTTGATAACTCTATGGAAAATAAGGTTGTTGTAAAAATTCTTTTCTACCAAGTCAATAAAGTTTTTTGTTGTAATTGGTGCTTTATCTTGTGCTAGTTCAATCTTTATATTTCCTAATTTTGTTTCGATCAATGCTATTTTGTTTTTTGTTTCTTCTGGTTGTTTTGTTTCGAGTTTTGTTTCATCTTGCATAGTATCATCCTCTAGATTTAGTTCATTATCAACATTGTCTTGTTGTTCTGTATCTTCTTGTTTATCTTCTTGTTTGTCTTCTTGTTTGTCTTCTTGTTTGTCTTCTTGTTTTGTGTCCTGTTCTGTTCTCACTTTTTTAAAAATAATATTGATAGGAATATCTTCCATTAATTGAGATCCAATAACTTTGTTTTGATTAATATCAAATACAGTAACTGGAGCTAGTCTTTTTATGACTTTTACTTCTTTAAAACCAAGGTTGATGATTTCCTGGTATTGTTGGAACTGTGTATAATCTAACTGCTCAATTGCTTGATTTGTTTGTGGATTGATTAATATAGCAAATGGCCATGTTCTTAAATTAGCCCATTGCGGTTGACCAGGCTCCCAAAAATCAGGGTTAAGATAAACAACTTCAAAGTCTTGTGAATCAATGTAGTCAGAGAATTCCTGGATTGTCTTATACTTGTTAAAACTAGAAACTCTTCTTATATCTGGTTTGTTTAAACCAACATTATAATTACAGCATGCAAAATAATTCTTAACAACTAAATCATTGACATAAGTATCTGAGTTGTATTTGTAGTCTTCTGCACTATGGCCTGTGATATTATCACCTTGTGGTTTTACATTTTCATAAACCCAGTCCATTGCTTCTATGTAACCTGAGTATGTAAATCTTCTGTCTTCGACTAACTTATTTCCAAACCTGTAATAGGAACTTTTTATTTTCTCCATTTTAATTTCATCAGTATCATTTTCTGAAATTGGGACTCCAAAAAGAATTAATAAAATTAACAAGATTTGAACTGAAATCATAATAATCTTAGAAATCTTAATGTTCTTACTAGTTTTAAAAAATAATAAGGCAAAATCTTTGATTTCTTCTAATATGATCATAGATAGTATTAAGGAAAATGGTAAGATGGACATCATATATCTTACTTCTGGAATGCCTCCACTTGCACCAGATATAGATGAAAAAAACAAAAATAAATGTCCACCAATCAATAAAACATAATACTCTATCTTATTATAGAAAAAAGCTAACAATGTCCCTATTAAAGATAAAGTTATGATTGTTCCTCCTAATAAATTACCCATTGTTTTGTATGTTGGTATTATAAAACTATATTTGCCTTGCTTGATAAAAGTTATTGATAAAAAACCCATAGGACTTTTTAAGAATAAGTATGTGATTACAATAAGACAAACTATTACTGTTAATAAAATAGTTTTATTTTTTAATTTTGTTATGATATAATTTCTTAATTTTTTGTTTAAAAAAATGTTAATAACAAAGACTAAACCAGCCAATATCCAGACAAAAAAACCTGATAATTTTGATAATGTTGTAAATATACCAAAGATTATCAATAATAATAAGTGTTTGTTCTTTAGCATTGGTTCATTATTATTAATGCTTTTTATCCATTTAACCAGATAATAAGATGAAGCAATCATTAATGCTGCGACTGGTACATCTAGTAATCCTTTCATTGTCAAGAAATAATACCAATGATTAAAACCTAGTAATGCAGCTGCTGCTAATCCTGTAAAGTCATTTTTTATTTCTTTTCCAAGTAAGTATGTAAACAAGATTCCTAATAGTCCAAATAGTAAACCCATTATTCTGCCTGCTTTAAAACTTGTTGTGAAAAAATTAAGTATTGCTGTTATTGTAACAGGAAATATAGAACCCCAGTTGCTCATTTTAGTGATGTGTGAGATTCCTTGTTTCAATAGTTGAGCATCCCAATTATAAGCTGTCTCATCTAGCCAGATTGAATCTATGAATAGATTGTTCCAATAAATGAAAAAAAAGATTATTAGTAGAACTAAGAAGGCAATATTCCATGGATTCTTTAGCCAGGTTATTGTTGACTTTTTTAGTTTGTCTAAGTTTAGTTTTTGTTTTTTTGGTTTGTGTGTTTTGTGTTCTTCTGGTTTGTGTTCTGTTGTTTGTGGTTTTTCTTTGTGTTCTTTGTTTTCTGGTTTGTGTGTTTCTGACTTATCTTCCTTGTGCTCTTTTGGTTTGTCATCTGTCTCATGCAGTTTTTCTTGATGTTCTATATGTTCTTTTTTTTGTTCTTGTTCTGGTTCTTTTATTTGATTATTATTTTCTTCTTGAATTTTAATCCCCTCTTATTGTACTTAATTCAAAAATCCTATTACGTTTTGCTCGCTTTGCTCACAAAACTTCATCTGGCCATGCCATCAATAACTATGTTATTGCTGTCATTGACGGCACAGACGGATATTTTGAATTAAGTTTTTTATAATTTTTTTAATAATCTTTTCATACCTAATTTAGTTATCAATGATCTTAACTTTAGGTAAAATGGTATTTTTATAAAGGTTTTGTCAAATAAGTCTAAATATGCTCTTAATGGTCTTGTGTCTTTGTATACTTCAAATCCAAACCTATCTCTTATCTTTTTTAATTGTCTTATTGAGATTGTTGGAAGTTTTATATTTGTTGATTGAAAATAGGATTCTGCTGCTATATCTTTTATTATCCAGTTATTTTTTTCACAGAGTTTGTATAATCCTGTTCCTTTGTATGCATTGAATATTGACACTCCTACAAAATCAGGTTTGCATTTTTTGTTCAGTTCAATTGTTGCTTTTATTGTTTTTTTTGTTTCATATGGTAAGCCAACCATGTTAAATGAATATGTTTGTAATCCTACTTCTCTTGCCCAAGTAAATGTGTCTATTATCTGTTTTTCTGTCTGGTTTCTTTTCATAATTGTATTTCTTATGAATTCATCACCTGATTCAATTCCAATAGAAACTCTGTAGCACCCAGCATTTTGTAAGTGGATGAAATCTTGTTTTGTTACAGAACCTGCTCTTACATTGATATTAAATGGTATGTTAATTTGTTTTTTGTATTTTGTGCTGAATTCTTTTATTAATTGTTTGTTTAATGTAAATGTATCGTCATAGAATTCTATTTCCTTTATCTTTTCACCAAATTTGTCTTTGACTTGCTTTATTTCTTTAATAATTGAATCTGCTGTTCTAAATCTTAAGTATTTACCTAATCCTTTGTATTTTTTGAGAAGGTAGTTGTTAATACAATATGCACAGCCAAAAGGGCATCCTTTGGATGCAATAAAAGTTGCAATTCCTTTGTTATAGTTTAAGTATGTTTGATAGTTGAAAAGGTTTCTATCTGGGAATGGAAGTTTGTCTAAGTTCTGTTGTAATGGTCTTAAAGAGTTTTTCTTTATTTTTATGTTTCCTTTCTTGTCTTTTGTTTTAAACCATATGTTTTTGATATTTGTGTTAACTTTTGTCCTATTAATACTCTCAGCAAGTTCCAGCATAGGATATTCACCTTCACCAATACACACAGCATCAAAGCAATCTTGTTTAATTATGTCTTCTGGAGCAATAGTTGCGTGATAACCACCGCAGATAATTTTTGTGTTTGGGGATATTTGTTTTATTTGTTTACATATATGAATTGCATAGTGTAAGTCATTAGTTGCAGCTGTTATTGCTACTAAATCTGGTTTAAATTCCTTTAGTTTGTGTTTTATCTCTTGTTTTGTTATTCTGTGAAATGTTGAATCTAATAATTGTACTTTGTGTTTGTTTTTTTTAAGTAATGCTGAGATTGATGCCAAGCCTATAGAAATATCTTTAGGTGATTCTACAATATTTGGGTAGATAAGTAAGATCTTTGTCATATATATAGCAGGCTTAGTCTAACATATTTAAAGATATATGTGGTTTTGTTAAATATTTTCTTAAACATATAATTGATAAGATAGATGTTGGAGTATGGTAATATTTAATAGATTATTATATTTCCTATTTAAATAAATGAAAACAATGCACATAACAAAACCAATTGGAGAGAGAACCAGGTTATGCACTAAAGAAGAAGCAAAGGCTATGTTAGAGAAGATTGAAGTTAAGAAAGAAGTTGTTGTTAAAGAGAAAAAAGAAGTTAAAGGAAAAGTTGGTGGAGTAGAATTTACAGGTGATGAAAATTTTGAGGAATTATGTGAAAAGATTGAAGCAGAACATGGTGATGAAGCAACTGAAAGAAAGAAATTAAAAGAATTGTTAAAACACCAAGCTAAAGATAAGAATCAGTCATTTGACTTAAATAATCATACATTAGTATTTTCTGAATACATGGCATTGACAGACTTTGCATGGAGATATTTTCAACAAAGTGCTGAAGATTATTTTACTAATTTTAATGATAAAAAACGACCTGTATTTCTTGAAATTGAAAATAAACATGTTAAATATTTAAGATTAGATTCGATTTTAAAAATGGGAAGAATTAATAAAGATAAAATCCCAATACATCTTAATCTACTCACCAAGGTCAAAGAGATATATTTAGGTAATAATAATATATCTAAGATTGAAAACCTAGATAATAATCTTGAACTGACATATGTTCATCTTAGTGGGAATAATATTGATTATAATGATCCTGATAATAAAAAAGAATATGATAAATTAATTTCAAGAAAAGTACAGGTGGAAAAATGACAAACATAACAAAACCTTTGGGAGAGAGAAACAGACTTGTGAGTAAACAAGAAGCAAAAGCTATGTTGGAGAGATTAGATGAAGAAGAAAAAAAGAGAAAACCTAAACAAGAAAAACAACAAGCTGATGATGAAAAGTATGAAGGAAAAGTTGTTGGATCTGATGATGAGAAATATGAAAAACAAGAAATGAGTGAAGATGAAAAAGCATTAGAAGAATTGTATAAAAAGAATAATGAACTGAATAAAGAATTAGAAACACAGAAACGTGAAATTGAAAAAGATATAATAGAGAAAAAAGTAAAGATTGGAAAAGATAAAGGGCAGGTTTTTGATTCTATTGAAGATTTGGTTTGTGAGGTTCATCCTGGTGCTAAATATGTAGTTGTTGGTGTGATACCTGGTTCTTCAGATTATTTATACATACACAAAAAAAAGATTGGAGATCTTAACAGATATAGATGTGAAGAGTGTCCTGAGATTGGACATAATTGGGAGCCTGATCATGATACTGGTGTCTTAAAAGATGTTAGACCAAGAAAAGCATATGAATGTCATACTTGTGGAATTGTAAAGGGAGTAGTTATAAACAAAGAAAAAGATGATGGTTTATATGCTGAATATCTTTGTAAGGTTTGTGGACAACAAGTAGGAGCAGGTAGTGAGATTTATATTGAATAAAGAAATACAAAACTTCACTCTTTCTTAGCCAAAACAGCCAAACTAACCTGATATTTTGGAAAGAATTTTGCAAACTTGTTTGTTCCAATCGGCAGATTGTCGTGGAAACTTATGCCAAAATATGTTGGATAAAATCTGATGACTTTGAAGCCTGCTTTGTTTAGGTCTTTTGTTAATTCTTTTCGAGTATACTCTCTGAGATGATAACCACCTGGTCCTGAATGAATATAATATGGGATCTTAAACTCCTTACCAATTAATCTTCTAATATAATTTGCAATTCTGTGTCTGTTTGGTGTTGTGAGCATTAGATAACCATGTTTTTTAAGAACATAATTAAATTGTTTTAACATTGCAATCGGGTCTTTGACATGTTCAATAACTTCTGTATTGATAACTGCATCAAATTTCTTCTCACCGAATGGTAGTCTGCATCCATCTCCTCCTATTCTATGGAATATTGTTGCTTTTGTTTTTACTTTTCTTAATGCATCCAAGTCAATGTCTATTCCAATTACTTTTTTTATGTGTCTGTAAAGTCTATCTTGTAGTCCTGCTCTGCAACCTACATCTAAGACAAAGTCTGGCTTTGTTTTTTTCAGCATCTTCTCAACTGCACTTATTCTTCCTTCGTATACTCCTTTTTTCATTCTTTTTTCCACTCCTTTAAATTATTCAACTCTTTCGTTCGTACTTTCCATGTTCAGCAATGATTCTTGGAAAGTCCTGATAGTGTGACCATCTGCTAGGTACTCACTGGCCTTACAGGCAAGAGTTGAATAATTTTTATTTGGTTTTATTTTGTTAAAAGTTCTTCATATGCTTTTTGTAATTCTTTCTTAATATTATCAAATGTAAAGAGTTTTGCTCTTTTCAAAGCATTATTTGAAAATTGTTTTTTAAGTTTTGTATTGTTAAGTATAAGCTTAAGCTTTTTTTCAAGATCTTTAAGGTTCTGGTTCTCAAATGTATAGCCACACTCTTTGATAACCCATGGAACGCCACCAACGTTTGATGCTACAATTGGTTTTGATTGTGCCATTGCTTGTGCAAGTGCAATTCCAAATGCTTCATACTGTGTAGGTAGACAGAAAATGTCTGCTGATGCAAGTGTTTGTGATCTTTCTGTTTCTGATAAAAAACCTGTAAAGATTATCTTGTCTTGTACTTTAAGTTTACTAGCTAAGTTGATGAGTCTTTGTTTGTCTCCTCCATCTGGACCTATGAATATAAATTTTGTCTTTGGAAACTTGTTTGATATTTTTATTAATTGGTCAAAACCTTTGCTTTTATGGATTCTTCCCATTGAAACTATGATTTTGTGGTTCTTTTTGTTGTTAGTTATAAGGTTGTATTTTTTTAGGAAATGTTTGGGATTGTGTTTTATGAATGCTTTTTTTGATATTCCTGGGGTGATTATCTTTATTTTTTCAAGTTTTATATTGAATTTTTTATTAAGCCATTGTTTTTCTGGTTCTGTGTCTGCAAATATTAAGTCTGTGAACATAAATATGATTTTTCCAATTGTCTTGTCAAAGATTGGTATTATTTTTTGTATTATTCTGTTTCTAAGGTTCATAGGATATTCTGGCCAATGTGGTGTTAAGATTACTTTTTTTCTTCTTAATTTTGCTATTATTCCACAGAGATTGTGTTGGTGTCTGTATGAGTGCATGTGTAAGATGTCATATTTTTCAAATGTTATTCTGAATAACACACCTGGCCAAATAGGTGCTAGTCTTGTTACATGAAACAATGAATTAAATCGTCTGACTTTTATTTTTTTGAATGTGTCTGTTTTTTTCTTGATCTTGCCTTTTCTTAGTTTGTTTGATGTAAATATTTGTACATCATAACCTAATGATTTTAACATTAATGAAGTGTCAAATACATGGTCTTCCATTCCACCTTTGACAGGGTAAAAGAATGGTGTCATTTGTATGATTTTTGTTTTATTTTGTGTTTTCATTTTGTATGAATTGATTTATGATTTTGATTGTGTTTTACTTTACTATGGGCGGGTGGTTGGGGGATGGTTTTTGGTGGGTTCTTTATAAAGTATAGAGTCATAAACTTGTTTATACTTTTTGAATGCAATTTCCCATGTAAAGTTCTGTAGAACAAACTTTCTTCCGTTTATTGCAAACTTTTTTCTTAGTTTAGGATTTTTGTAAAGCTTTATGATTGCATCTGCTAATGGTTTTGATCTTCCTGGTGGAACCATGATTCCATTTTGTCTTACAACTTCTCTTATTGCTGGGTAATCACTTGCTATGACTGGTTTTTTACAACAAAAAGCTTCTGCAGAAACCAAACCAAAACCTTCTGTCATCATTGTTGGAAATATGAAAACATCGCACTTATTATAATAATCAACAATGCTTGGTACATTTGACAAAATCTTTACAGGAAGATCTTTTGACATTTTTTTTAATTGATTTAGATATTTTTTGTCTGATACAAAGCCAACTATGTATAAGACTATGTTCTGCATCTGTTCTTTAGGCAAGGTCTGTTTTAAATGTTTTACTGCATTTATTGCAATGTGTTGGCCTTTTTCCCTGCTTATTCTTGATAAGTATAGAATTATAAATTTGTTTTTTTCTTGTTTTGTTTTTGTGCATTTTGGTTTAAACTTATTTATGTCTATACCATTGTATATTACTTTGATCTTTTTTGGATTTATTCCTAATTCTATTAGATCGTTTTTTGTCGAATGACTTACTGCTAATACTTTTTTGAATTGTTTGTATCTTTTTTTTAAGAATATCTTCTGAATCTTTGTCCTAATTCTGCGAATAGGTGATTCTTTTATTCTTCCAAGCATATGGCCTAAGTGATGTGATGTTACTATTGTAGGGAATTTGAGTTTTGGCACTTCTATTGCATTGCTGTGTATCAAGTCTGGCTTTATCTTGTTTGCATACTTCTTTACTGCAAAATATAGTTTAAAGTATCTAACAAACCTGTTCTTAGATCTAAGATCTACTGCATATGTTCCTTGTGGAAGGAGTTTTGGATTGTTTACCCAGCCTGTAACTAATCTTACATCATAGTGTTGTCTAGCTCTTTTCCAGATGTTGTGGATAACTGATTCTCCTCCTCCCTTGTAATCCTCTGGAAAGAAACGAGATATGATTAAAACTTTTGGTTTTGGTCTTTTTGTTCTTATTTTTGTGTTTTTTTTGTTTATGTTCATTTATATAGGGGAATACACATATGTTTAAAAATATTATCTGATTCCAGTATAATGATTACAAGAGTTATAGAGGAGGGACATAGATAATCAAAAGTATATATTGGAGTGAATGTTGGATTCAAGATTAAGAGGAAATGGATATGAAAAAAAAAATAAAACATCTTAAAAAACTTAAGATTCTTGTAGTTAAGAATGGAAGAAAACCAAAAGGTAAGCTTGATATTTTAAGTAATTGGGAATATCTACCTATTTACTTTAAAAAATTAGGACATAAGGTTGAGATTGTTTATTTGAATACAATGTATGAATATGGTTTTAGATGTTTGTTTTTGAGACCTGATATTATCATTAGTATTGGTAAGACAGTGCCTTATATAACTGGACTACATAAATTAGTAAGAGATATGTTTTTTATGAAAAAACCTGTAATTGTGTTTGATCTTACTGATCATCCTCAACTTTATAGGTCTGAGAAAAATATTTGGTTTTTTTGTAAGATTCATGATCATGTTACAACTTCTTCTTATCATAATTTTAAACAATATAGTGCAGATGATTATGTAATGCATGGAAATGATTTTAAACCAATAAAAACAAAGATTAAGTATGATGTATGTTATGTTGGACAACTTAACCCTATCTATGGTATGGACAAGGTTAAACAAGGGTGTGATAAAGAAAAAATTTCTTTAAAAGTTGTTACAGGTGTTCCAACTAATGAGGTCCCAAAGTTTATTGCAGAGTCAAGGATCTGTGTTTATCCTATTTCATGGGATTCTAGTCTTAAATTATTTAATTATGCTGCAATGGGTAAACCTGTTGTTGCTATTAGTCCAAATATGATAAAAGATATTGGATTTCCTGCTTATTATGCTAAAGATATGATAAAAGGGATACAAAGATTATTAAAAAACAAAAAAATGCAGAAAAAATTAGGTAAAGAAAGCAGAAAATGGTTTTTAGACAAAGCTGGTGCATGGGAAATTGCTGCTAATAAATATATTAATGCATTTTATAGATATCTAGGTGCAAAATAAATCATGAAACAAATCTTTACAATGGATGTTGAAAAAGAAATTAATGCTGGTGTTAAGTTTGCTAAATCATTGGCTAAAAAGAAAATAATTGGAGAGTTTTATGTCTGTGGTTATTTAGTTGAAAAATTTCCTGGCAAAGTCAAACAAATAGCAAAGTTAGGGCACATTATTGGAGGGCATGGTTATAATCATGAAGATTTTGCAAAACTTAGTTATAGAAAAGCTAAGAAAATAATTAAGAAAACAATAAATGTTTTTGATCTATGTGGTATTAAAATTATTGGTTGGAGATTTCCTGGTTTTAGTTTTAGAAATAATCAACTTAAAATATTAGTCAAATATGGATTGTATGATTCTTCTATAAGGGATAAGCAGTTGAAGAAGTGGGGTAATTTTATATTTTTGAGGAATTGGTTGAGGAATTTTAAAAGAGGAATCATATTTTGGCCGAGCATATTTCCAAAGAATCTTATAGAAAAACCCTGGAGTCATGCTGATACTAATGAAAAACAGTTTAAAGATATTAACAAAAAGCAAGGAAGATTAGTTCTTCATTGTTATAATAGGTAAAACTAAAAAATGGGATTAAATGAAGTAAAGAAAAATTTTGTATTTTATTATAAAGATGATATGAGGATCTTTCTAGGTTATGTTCTATTTATCATGAGAAGGTTTTTGTCTCTTCCAAAAAGAAAGTTTATGAATCTATTTGTAAGAGATGCTGGTAGTAGCAAATATAAAAAAGTGATAAAAGATAAAGAAAAAGTTATCAGAGATGTACTTGGTAAGAAGATGGTACTTCCTGTATCTGATAAAGGTTTGTCCAGAGATCTAATCATACATGGAATCAGAGAACCACATTGTGTTGAAATAATGAAAACAATTATTAAAAAAGGTATGAACATTGTTGAGGTTGGTGCAAACATTGGTTATTTTGTGCTTCAAGAACACATCATACTTGGTAATAGTGGGACAATATATGCAATTGAACCTAATCCTCTTTCAATGCAGTATCTAAAGAAAAATGTTAAACTTAATTCTATGAAAAATGTAAAGACATTTAATATAGGTGTTAGTGATAGGATGGGTGAAATGACATTTTTAATGTCTAAAAAATGGAACCTGAGTAGGTTTCAAAATGAGAAACAAACTAATACAAGTGATGTGTTAAAACAAGTAAAAGTAAAGATAAAAACACTTGATTCTCTTTTTGCAAATAAAAAAATTGACCTTATTAGAACTGATATTGAAGGATATGAGTATCAAATGATAAAAGGTTCTGAGAAAGTATTGTCAAATTGTAAAAATTTGATTATATTCCTAGAATTCCATCCATATATGTTAAAGAAAAGTCAAAGAAGAGAGATGGCTGTTATTTTAAAAAAATCTGGGTTTAAAATAAAGACTGCATTTTTGCAAGATCCTAATAATTGTAGATATCTTAAGAAATTTACTTTTAAAGATATGGCTGGTAAAGCTTATTTTTTTCCTTTACATCTTGTGATGGAAAAGAAGTGATAGATTTAATCTAAACAATTATCTAGATAATTGAATGATTAAATGGTAATGGTTGATTAAAATGTTGATATATTTATATTCAAGAAACCTGGGATTACGAGGAGGAGGAGTGATAAGTAGTCTTACAACTAAGAAATATGTTAATCTATTTGGACATGAATGTTTGTCTTTTACAAACATTAATGAGCTGAGGTCTGCAATTATCAGGAAAAGACCAGATCTAATTCTTCATCATAATATTGTTAATATGTATTCTGTTCTAAGAATTTCTAAGAAATATAAGATTCCATTGATTATTACTGTGAATGGATTGATAACGTGCGGCAGAGGGTTTCATTATATGCCTGATAAGTCTGGGTTTGGAAAAGTCTGTAAAAGATGTTCTGTTTATCAAATGCTAAAGTGCAGTATAATTGGTGAGAAAGGAATTAAAGATGATCTTTTTTTAAAAATTAAAAAAATATTAAGTGTTGTGTATAGGTGGTTGAAGATAAAGCTTAGAATTTATTGTTTGAATAAAGTAGATGCTATTATTGCAATTGATGAAACATTGAAAAAAGTATTGATCAGAGGAGGGATCAGGAATAAAATCTATGTATGCCCTCAACCTATTGATGATGATTTTTTAAAAGTGTCTAAGAAGGTTGTAAAAGCAGATGGTGAAGAACTTCAGAGGAATGAAAAGGCAATTAATCATTTTTTTAAGACAAAAAAAAAGAAAATAATATTGGGTGCTGGATTGTTTGTTGAAAAAGGTGCTCTTGTTTTTCTTAAAGCTTTTAATGAATTGCAAAAAGAAGGAGAAAAAGAAAAAAAACAAAAACAAAGTAAAGTGCAGGATGTTGAGGTCTTTGTGATCGGTAAAAAACATGAATATGTTGATTTGTCTGTGTTTAAACCTTATATGAAGAAAAATGTTTTTGTTACTGGTAAAGTTTCTCTTGATGAAATGAAATTATTCTATAAAAATGCTGATTTTATGGGATACATCTGTCTATTGCCTGGTGCATTTGGAAGAGTGTGGGTTGAAGCAATAATGCATAAGTGTGCTATATTGTGTGTTAAGAACCGTGGTGGTCCTAATGATTTTCTTGTTCCTAATAAAGAAGCTCTTTTTGTGAATGAAAATATTGAGGCATTGAAAAAAGGCATTGTCAAGCTGTTAGATGATGATAAATTTAGAAAAAAGATTGCAATAAATGGATATAAGTATGCAAAAAATAATCTTGTTGCTTCTGTTGTTGTGAAAAGATTGGATGAGATTTATAAGGATGTTGTTAAGGATTAATTATCTTGTTGTGCTGTTCATAGAATTCAATAATTGCATTTGTTATATAGTCTAATTCTTCTTCTGTAATATAAGCATCTATTGGTAAGCTTAGGATCTTGGTTGATATTTGTTCTGCAATTGGAAAATCACCTTGCTGATAGCCTAAGTATTCAAAAGCTTTTTGAAGATGAAGTGGTTTTGGATAATGGATTGATGTTGGAATCTGTTTTTGTTTAAGATATGACACCAAATTATCTCTATCTTTGACTTGAATTGAATACTGGGCCCAGACTGACTTATTGTTTTCTTTTATGTATGGAAGTATGATAATATCTTTACCTGATTCTTTATCTGATAATTGTTTTAGTTTTGTATTGTAATAATCTGCTGCTTTGTTTCTTTTGTCTATTTCTTGATTTGTGAATGTTTCTAATTTTGCTAATAAGATTGAAGCTTGGATTGTATCAAGTCTTGCATTTGTTCCAATCATTGTGTGATTGTACTTTGTTATCTGTCCATGGTTGATGATCCTTCTAATATTTTCTGCGAATTCATAATTATTAGTAAAGATCATACCTGCATCTCCATAACAACCTAAAGGTTTTGCTGGAAAAAATGATGTGGTTGAGATATCACCTGATGAACATGACTTCTTTCCACCGAAATCTGCTCCAAATGATTGGGCAGCGTCTTGGATAACAAACAGATCATATTCTTTGGCTATCTCTTTTATCTTATCATAGTCTGCGCATTGTCCAAATAAGTCGACTGCAATGATTGCTTTTATCTTGTTTTTTTGAATTAATTGTTTTGTCAATTGGTCTGTAGGGTTTTGTAGAAATTGTTTTACCTTATTTGGGTCAATATTATAAGTTTGTGGATCAATGTCTACAAAAATTGGTGTTGCACCTAATAATGTGATAACTTCTGCTGTTGCTATAAATGTAAAAGGTGTTGTGATTACATAATCTCCTTTTTTTATGTTTAAAGCAATAAGTGCTATTAATAATGCATCTGTGCCTGATGAAACACCGATTGCATTTTTTGTGTTTGTGAAATATTGGCATTTTTGTTCTAGAATCTTTATCTCTGGACCATTGATGAACTTAGCATGTTGAAGTACTTTGTTGATATTATCATCTATGTGTTGCTTAAGAAATTTGTACTGTCTTTTGAGATTGCAAAATTCGATTTTCATTTTTGCTCTACCGATTAATTGGCGGCAGTTTCATTTTTACTTTCTAAACTTTTTCTTCAATTGGTGTAAAACTAATTCCTACGAATTTGTATGTGCTGTGACAACTTGTGCATTCTAGTATCTGTTCTTGTTCTGAAAATGTTTCTTTTGTCAAAACAATGCCACATTTGCAGACCCAGCCTTTATGTTTTGCAGGTGTACCTAAAAATAATGCATAATCTGGAACATCTTTTGTGACAACTGCACCTGCTCCTATCAATGAATATCTGCCTAAAGTGTTGCCGCATATAATGGTTGCATTTGCTCCTATTGTTGCTCCTTTTTTTACTAGTGTTTTTTTGAACTCATGTTTACGTTCAATAAATGATCTTGGAATAATAACATTTGTAAATACCATTGAAGGACCACAAAAAACATCGTCCTCTAGTTCCACACATTTGTAAACAGAAACATTGTTTTGTATCTTGCACCTGTTGCCTATTTTTATATCTGGTCCGATTGATACGTTTTGACCAATGACACAATTATTACCTATTGTTGAACCTGAGAGTATATGAGAAAAGTGCCATATCTTTGTGCCTTTACCTATGTTTACATTATCATCAATGCATGATGATTTATGGACAAAGTAATCTTGATTTTCCATTTTTAATCTATTGCTCCTTTAAAATTTATATTTTTTAATAAAAATTTATGTGAATTTGGTTTCACTCCTATAGGAACTGCTTTTCTTATGTTATAGACTAGTTCAATAGAAGGCCTGGATTCTTTTATTCCAAAACCTTGCCCTTGTAAGATGTTTTGATAAACCTTTGTATGCAAGTCTGTAAAGCCTTGTGAAAACTGTACCTCTTCATTGTTTATCTTGATTGATCTGAAGGCTTTGTTTTGTTTGTTTTCCTGATTTTGTTTTTTATTCTGTTCTGGAAGATCATCTTTGTCTAAAGATAAAAACCATTTGACTTTTGCTTTTTCTAGTTCTAAGTATCCTGACATTTTTTTATTATCTTTATAATGTACTTCTAAATTAACTGGTTTTCCAAAGATCCAGACCAGCATATCAAAAAAATGAATACCTATGTTTGTTGCAATTCCACCTGACTTTTCAAGATGGCCTTTCCATGAAGTAAAATACCATCTTCCTCTTGGTGTGATATAAGTTAGGTCTATGTTATACTTTATCTCATTAAATTCATTGTCAATCTTATTTTTCAATGCAATTATTGAAGGATGAAGTCTTAACTGAAGCACTGTGTAGACTTTTTGACCATATTCTTTTTCTAATTCTTCTAATTGGTCTAGATTCCAAGAATTTAAAACCAAAGGTTTCTCACAGATAGGTGTTGCACCAATTCTAAAAGCAAATCTAATATGAGCATCATGAAGATAATTTGGTGAGCATATACTAACATAATGTATTCTTTTTTCATGACCAAGTCTTTTTAATTTTTCAGCATGTCTATCAAATCTTTCAAATTCTGAGAAAAAATGCACATCATCAAAATATCTATCAAGGATTCCAACAGAATCAGCAGTATCAAGTGCTGCGATTAGTTTATTCCCTGTTTCTTTTATAGCTTTTAGGTGCCTTGGAGCAATATAACCTGCAACACCTATAAAAGCAAAGTTTTTTTGTATGTTTTGCATTTTAGAAAAAAAGAGTTATCCTGTGTTTATAAATTTTGTGTAGTTTATTTATTATTATTTTCTAAAATAGAGATTACAGTACTCATATACTCTATAAAACATGATATTGATAAGCATAATATTAATAAACAAATAGGGTTTCCAAGATACAAAATGATAACTATCTTTGTTCCTGTATATTATGAGGAGAATATATTAGAAAAAAACATACTATATCTTAATAATTTTCTTAATAAACATTTTCAATCTTTGAGACAGAAATACCAAATAGTGATTTTAGATAGTAATAGCAAGGATAATACACCAAAAATCGCAAAGAATTTAGGAAGGAAATATAAAAATATCAAATATTTGAATAATCCTAAAAGAGGCAAAGGTATTGCAATTAAAGAAGCATCATTAGGAATCAAATCGGATTTTTATTCTTTTATTGATATTGATGTGCCAATTAAATTAGAAGAATATGCTGCAATTGTTCAGCAAGTTGTTGACTGTAAAACTGATGTATGCATTGGTTCGAAATATGTTAAAGGATCTTTTTATAAAAGACCATTAAAAAGGATCATTGGTTCTAAAGTGTTTAATCTTATTGCTAGGACATTTTTGAAATTACCTGTCAAAGATATATACATGGGAGCAAAAGTTTGGAATAAAGATGTAAATAATTATGTTTGGAGTAAGGTTGAAGATGATAAGTGGTTTTTTGATATAGAATTTCTTTATTATGCAAATATGAAAGGATTTAAAATCAAGGAAATGCCTGTAACATATAAAGAAACAAGAATTGATTCAAAGCTTAACTTTTTAAAGGTAAGCACATTATTTTCAAAAAAATTAAGTAAATTGATATTAAAGCACATGATGAAAAAAAATAAATAAAAATAAATGAGAAAGAATAAAATGAATGAAATAATTGACCAAAATCCAAAAATAGGAGAAAGAGAACAGGAAAATAAAATAAGTGTTAAAAAAGATTTATTTGACAGGATAAAGCAAATGAAAGGGGCTATCCATTTAGTTTTAATAGCTACAAAGCCTGACATAATTAAACAAGCTCCATTGATTCTGGAATTGAGAAAAAGGAATGAAAATATTGTAATAGTCCATACTGGGCAGCATTATGATTGGAACTTATCCAAAGGAATGGAACAAGAATTTGATATTCACCCTGATGTAAATCTAAATGTTCATGGAAAGACATTATATGAACAACAGTCAAAAATCATAGGCAGGTTTGGAAAAATAGTGGATGAAATTAAGAAGATTAATAAAAAAATTGTTCCTTATACATATAGTGATACAACTAGTGCTGTTGCTGGTGGTGTTGCTAGTTTTGCAAATAGGATTGCAGTTGCTCATGTTGAAGCAGGACTTAGGACAATGAGTCCACCAAGAGAAATCCTTACAAGTTTATTATATAATAGGAATATTGTTGATTATTATGAAGAATTAAAAAATCCTGAAGGATGGAAAAAAGGAAGTTATGAACCTTATCCTGAACAGTTTGACAGCCGAGCTTCTGCACCATCAGCTGGAGTGCATCTTGCTCCTACTGAGCTTAATAAAAATAATTTGATAAATGAGGGATATGATAAAAAAAGAATATTTGTTGTTGGAAATCCTGTTTCAGATGCAATTGGATTTGCAAAAGAAAGAATAGATCAAAGTCAGATATTCAAGGAATATCCTATATTAAAGCAAGGTAATTTTATAAGATTCTGTGTTCATAGAAGAGAAAATGTTTCATCTAAGCATAGGTTTAAGTCAATAATACTAGCAATGATTGAATTGATTAAAGAAGGTAAAAATATTCTTTTTATCTCATTAGGTGCAACTGAAAAAGCATTAAAAGCATTTGAATTAAAAGAAGAGATTGTGGAATTGAACAAAGAATATGAGAATTTTATTTATTCACCTGTATGGCCCAGTTATATTGATGTGATTGCTGCTATGCAAAAATGTAGTGTAATTGCAACTGATTCTGGGAGTATACAAGAGGAAGCTAACATACTTGGAATTCCAGGAGTCATTTTAAGGTTTAATTCTGATAGACCTGAGACTGTTTTTGCAGGATCAAATATAATTGCACCTCCTATGAAAAAAGAGATTGTCTACAGAATAATAAAAGAAATTCATGAAAATAGGGAACTTAACAATAAAATGGCAAATAGTCCTAAACTTTATGGTCAGGATGTTGGTAAAAAAATAGTTGATGTTGTTAATGGTATAATGAGTGAAGGGCCATTGTTTGAACTACTTGAACATGAAAGATTAGGTTTTTCTAAATTTGATATGTGGGAGAAAGGTGGGATTGATTGGTGAACACTACAAAATTGTGTTCTTTGTTTTGATATATTGTAAAGAAACCTATACTGTTAAAGTCTGATTTTGTAATTGTATTAAGATATATAAACTTCTTTGTTTTATTATTGAATATGTTTTGGTTTATGATTATATAATTTACATTATATTTTTTTATGATGTTATTGATTGTTTGTAAGTCGTTATCAGGCAGCATTACTGCTTTTCTAGAAGTATAAAAATTAACTTGAGCAGGAAGAGATGTCATGATAATATCATCTTGATTTGTATTTTGTAATACCCAATCTGCTTCAGGAGAATAATTTTGGTATGATGGAAGAGTTGATAATCTATAATTCATAAATGTTATGAAATAAAGACTAAATACAATAATTATAATGATTGTGATTATTAGAATGATATATGAAGATTTGTTAATCAATGTTTTGATTGTGTTTACTATTTTTGATTTTGATTTTTTGCAATATCTCAATAAGGTATAAATTATTAGAGGAGTAAGTAAAATCAGGATTGGAGTAAAATATCTTGGTTCATAATGAGATCTTATTGTGAAAAAAATTGATAATAAGTAGAATGTGAGGATTGAAAAGTCAAGATATATTCTTATTCCTAATTTAAAGGTTTTTCTTAATCTTAACAAGATTAATGATGATATGAATAAAAATAATGTTATAAGATTTGTAAAAAAAAGATAAATTTGGCGTAATGTGAATATAATTATATTATTCCATGAACAAGAAAGATTTGTATGAGGTAAATATCTGATTATATGTTCTTGTAAAGGAGTTCTAAATCCTGAACATTTATAGATTAAATCAGGAAGTCCTGAATAAGGGGATGAAACAAAAGTATTGAATAAAAGAGAGTTTCTTAGAAAAAAAGGAAGCAAGATAAGAAAACATGTTAGTAATGTTAATGTTAAAGATATTATGAATCTGTGTCTGTTTGTTGTTTTGTTTGTTCTTTTGTTTGTTGTTTTGTTTGTTGTTTTGTTTGTTGTTTTGTTTGTTGTTTTGTTTGTTGTTTTTATTCTAAACTTTGATAAAGTAAATAAATACATAATAGAAAGACATAGCATTGCAAAGATTGCAAAGATACCTGCATATTTTTGTAAAAAAGTAAATGCCAATATAATTCCTAATATGAATGGTATTGTTGTTTTGGATGATGTTGTGCCAATAGTTGTGACAAGTTTTACAAAAAAATAAACACTTAATAATAATAAAATGTAAAACAAAGGTTCTGTCATTGCGTATAGAAAGTAATAACTAAATAAAAAATAAGGATTAAAGATTATAATTAAGCTTGAGAAAAATGCAATTGTTTCACCAAAAATGTCTTTTGTAATGAAATAAAAGAGGATTGCAAATATGAGAAATAAAATAATATTAATAATTTTTGTAGAAAAAACACTTATTCCAAAGATTAAATAGCTTAATGAGATTAATATTGGGAAAAAGATAACTCTTACATCTTCTGGGTGAGTTATGGTGTCATAATCTTCATAGTAATATAAAATAAAGTCATTAGTAATGCCTTTTCCTGATAATATGTTTTTTGCTGTTGCTGAAAAAATTCCTGGATCGCTTCCAATGCCATTATTGTTTGAAATTATGTTTAAATAAATTGAGAATAAGATTAGGATAATCAGCAAATATGATAAAAATAATTTGGTATTCTTTTTGTGCTTTTTTCTTTTTTTGTTGTTTTTCAGAGATTTCATAATAAATTCATTGCTTTGATTAGGTTATATAAAGATTTATAGTCAAAAATGTATATGTTATAATAGAAATGTTTTTATAGTGTGCTCAAGTCTTTTGAAAAAAAGTAATAAAAAAGAATAAAAACAATAAAAGTTATGAAAAATGATAAAAAATATTGTTTCAAGTGTTAAGGATAGAGGAATAATAGGGACGGGTAAAAGATTTGTATCTGTCTACCTAAATAAGATTCTATTAAAATATCCTGATTTAATATGGTATCCTGATGATCTAATGGTTGAACCATCTAGTATATGCAACTTAAGGTGCCCTTTATGTTCTAATAAAGATATGAAAAGAAAAAAAGGCTCAATGACCTATGAACAATTCAAGTATATTGTTGATAAATATCCTAGAAAAATAAAAAGAATGATTATTGGCAATAGTGGTGAGCCATTGGTTAATAAAGATGTTTTTAAGATGGTTAAATATGCATCTTCAAAAGGAATAAAAGTTAGTATACCTACAAATGCTACACTATTTGATAAATTTAGTGTTGATGAAGTCTTGAATTCTGGTTTATATGGTACAAATATCTCATTTGATGGTGCATCTAAAAAAACATTTGAAGAGTATAGAGTTGGATCTAATTTTGAAAAAGTTCTGGAAAATGTTACTAAACTTTGTCATGAAAAAAGAAAAAGAGGTTTAAAATATCCAATAATTACTTTGCAGTTTTTAGTTATGAAACATAATGAGCATGAAGTAGAGGCTATGAGGGAATTATCTAAAAAAATAAAACCGGATTATTTGTTTTTTAAAAGTCCTGCTTTGTGGACTACATTAACTGATGATAATAGAGAAGAGTTAGCTGAAAAATGGCTTCCATCTGATAAAAGATTTTGGAGATATAATAAGGATTTGATTATAAAAGATCCTGTTAAACTGTGTCCTTTTGTATTTGATAAAATAGTTATACTTTGGAATGGAGATGTCTGTTTATGTTGTTTAGATTTTGAAGGTGAATTTATATTTGGAAATGTTTTTGAGCAGAGTTTTAAAGAAATACTTTGGGGTAAGAAAATGCGCAGGATCAGGAGATCTGTTGTTGACGGCAAGCTAGATTTCTGCAAAGAATGTGATTTAGTCAATAAAAAAACTTTTGGTGAAATTGTTGAGTATAAGGACTTATGATTATGATTGATCTGGGATTGATTTAAGATTCAGAACTTTAATAAACTTTTAATTCTATTTTTAACATCTTTTAGTATTTCATAATCTTCTTTATTCAAGCATCTAAATATAAGAATAAAGCTTACATAAAGAAATAAAAATAGTATAAATAATGCAGAAAGATTAAAAACAGTTCTTTGATCAATCATAGTAAATAAATAATAAACAATTGTGAATGTAACAGCACCTACAAATATAGTTTTAATCTGTTTTATTTGGAAAGGACTTATCTTTGTAAAATAATAAGATTGAATGCCACACAAGAATCCATAAATTAACAGACTAACAGATGTGGAAATTGCTCCTCCAACAATACCTCCAAATGAATCTGTTCTTGGAATCAACCAGTAGCTAAGGATTATGTTTACTACTGCAGCAATTGCTAAATTGATCATTAAATGTTTTGATTTTTTAAGAACTTTTAATGTTTGTGCAGAGATATTAAAAATATGATAAATGAAATAACTTGCTGCTAAGATTATTAAAGGAATATAACCGGGAATATATTCAGAACCAAATAATATTTTTATAATTTGTCTTGCAAAAATTATTATTATTAAAACTAGTGGTAAATTAAAAACAAACACCCAATTAATACTTGTTTTGAATGTTTTTTTAAATGAAGCAAAATCTTTTTTAGCTAATAATTCAGTCATCACAGGCAAAAATAGCACGACAATTCCTCCAGGAATTATAGAGATTAATGTTGCTGTAGGTAATGCTGCATTATATATTCCTACTTCTGCCTCTGTTCTAAAATAACCCATAATAAGTGTAGCTGTCCAAACCATTACTTGAGTTATTAATGTGCACATCATTAAAGGAAAAGAATATGATAAAATAGGATTCATTCTAAAATCTTTTATCTTGAAATGAGTTTGTGTTTTATTTGATTTTATTGATTTTAAATCTTTTTTAGATTTCTTAGAGATAGGATCTAATAATTTGTTTTTAATAATATAAAATGAAATGATTGCTGTTGAGGCAATTGCAACTACATATCCAATTGCTGCACCAATTACTCCTAAACCAAAAAATAATAATATTAATGTAAACAAGACTTTAACAAAATTCTCATTGATGTTTTTTGTAAAAGAAAATGACTTTGCGTCTTTGATAGCTCTGATTGCTGCTAAAAATACATTACTTATAACTAGTAAGGGTATTGTGAGAGCAAGAATCTTTAAAATAGGTATTAGATTTGAGTTTTTGAAAAAATAAATAGAGATTTCATTAGAAAAAATGTATACTATACCTGCCATTATTACTGAAAAAATTACAGATATTCTTAGTGAATTGATAATAAGTGCTCTGATCTTGTTAATTTGTTTTTTGCCAAGATAATAAGAAACATATCTCAAAACACCTTCATCTAAGCCTAACAAAGAAATAAAACTTACAATTCCTGTTACTGCTAATGCTAAAGAAATAAGACCATATTCTTCTGTGCCTATCCTTGCAACAATCATACGATAAATATAACTTAATAATTTAGAAATAACCATTCCAATAAATACATAAAAAGCTCCTTTAGCAATGGTTTTAGATGCATGATTATGTTGATCTTTGCTTTGCTTGTCTTTGCTTTGCTTGTCTTTGCTTTGCTTGTGCTTTTGTTTATACTTTGTATTGGTCATAATATTGCTAGAGAATAAGAAACAGTTTATAAATATTTAGTAAGTCAAAGCTTGGCAAAACCCTTTCAAACCTCAAGCAAAAAGAAATAATGATATCTGTTTAAAGGGTTATTGTAAGTTTTTATTATATTAAATCCTTGTCTTTTGAATTCTTTTTTTATTCTTTTTAATGAATTCCCTTTTCTACCAATTTCCCAATAATGATCTCCTTTAAATTTGTGTTTTTTATAGAGGGCAAATTGGAATTTTAGAAATTTCCTACCAATAATTGGCAAATCTGTGAAAAAGACAAATCCAATATGAGAATAAGGTAATGAAATTAAGACATATTTTTTTGCTACTTTTTTTATCCCTTGTAATGCTTTTGAAAAATCAGAAAATGGTATATGTTCAAGTACTTCACAACATGAAACAAGATCAAATTTCTTATTTTTTAATTTTGTATTACTAATATTTCTTACATCACAAACAATGTCTGGATCTAAAACTTTATTGATGTCTGCTGTAGTTACTTTTATATTTCTTTTTTTTAAATAATCTGAAACTGTTTTATTTCCACAGCCTATTTCTAAGACTGTTTTTAGTTTGTGTTTTGGTTTTGTTTTGGATTGTAGTTTTGTTTTTTGTTTGGTTCTTGTCTCTAGAATCAACCTAATTTGGTCATAATAAGAAATAAACCTTACTAAACTATCATAATTATCATAGTATGTTGATTTGTTATTGACTATGTTTTTATCTAGATTTTTAAATTGATTTTTACTTATGTTTTTGTATTTATTTTTAGATTTCATCATTAAAATCATATCACAGTAACGTCTGTTAGATTAGCATGAACATAACTTTTTAACAAATACTCTGGTCTTTGAGTCAGGTTTTCTGGATAATCAATTTCCCAAATTTTTAGTGGGCCTAATAATCTTCCATTGTATGAAACAACATTGCCCAAATTCATTCCTGATTGTTGATTAATGCTTTCAATTGCTGGATGTTGTTGGCTTAAAGCTAGTTTGAATCCATCTGTAGAATATCTTGGATTTTGTTGTTCAAATAAGAAAAGATTAACCCATAATGAATGCAAAGCATCATGACCAAGATAAAGACCAGCACCATTAGGATTAAATCCATTGTTATTTATAGTTGGGATAATCATAAAACAATTATCTAATCCTGGTTCATCGAAATAAATTATGTTTCCCTGATAATAAAGACATTGTATTGGAACCTGAACAGGCTGTTGACCATCTTGAAAAAGTAATGTATATGGTTGAAGAATTTGCATATCTGTTTTAGTTTGTCCATCACTTGTTGTTAATTTAATACTCTTAGTAGGAATATAAACATCTTTCACTGCAGAGACTCTTGCCGAATATTTGAAACCATTCCATTCAATATCTTCATCATTTGCTGCAATTCCTTCATAAATCATTGTTACCCCATCCCTTGTTTCTTTTGTTAATTGTGGATTATTATTAAAAGTAGGTATCCAAGTATATCTATCATAATCTGCATCTGAACCAATTGATGAATAAGCTCCTATTTTTCCTATTTCATCTGTTATAACCAAGAAGTGTGTTGCATTGTGCATGTTTAAAAATTCTAATGCTTCTGTTTGATCTTGTGCCATTAATGCATGCCTACCCATAAGATGGTTCCAATATCCAATCCAATTTCCACCATCTGTTACAGTGGTTCTTTCACCACCTGTCTGAACCCAATAACCATAATCCCACCAATGTGTGAATACTGCGTCTTCTGAAGTATTTTCCCTCATCCATTTTCCTGCTAATTGCCATTGTTGATCATAGCTTGGTCCTGTAATCCTTGCCTGGCCCATGCTTTGTGCTGCATAATTAATTACAAAACCATTTTTATTAATAAAAGGTGCTTTGTTAATAAGAGGGATTGCATTAACAGTAGATGCAAAAGGCCAAAATACTATGATTAATATAACAACTAAAAAAATCACTGCAGTAATTTTATATACCTTATCCTTACTATTCTCTAATAATTTTTTTGTTTGAGATATTAAGAAGAAAATAGAATAGCCAACCAAGATTGAAGTAATTGGTGCAAGCATCAAAATAAGTCTTAAAGCACTTCTTGCTGCAACTAACATCATAATAAACCAAATCATAATAAAAATATATTTTTTGTCAATGAGTTTAATTCTACTATATTTTTGTTTGTCAAAATAGAATAAATAAAAATAAGATAATAATATTAAAATCACAAATGCTATAAAAGAACCAATATAAACTGTTTTTGATAAATAGGTTTCACCATTCCAAACAGGGCTTTCTCTTCTATATCTACTCATTGTAAATAAAATTAAAAATAAACCATAGATAGTTGTGTAAACTAATGAATGAACGCATAATGATTCCTTTTTAAGAATAGGTTTTAAAGTATAATAAAATAAAATTAATGCTCCTACAAAAAATAAAAGTATGAAAGGCCAAGTGAATTCACCGATCCAATTGGTAAAATAAGGCTGATGAGATTCTGCAACTGTTAATCCCCATCTTGATTTTCCAAAAGGGTTTATCATGTCTGTAAAAACAGCATTGATTTTCATCCAGACAAAAGCAGGGTTAAAAATAATAGAAGTGCCTATTATTGATAATATTGCTGAGATTATTATACTAAAAATACCCACAGGTAGTTTTCTGCTTATTTTTTCTTTTATTTTGAGAAGATCTAATTTAAACAAAAGGAAATCAAGAATAGCAATTAATGAAACAAAAATGGCAAAGCTTGCACTAAATGATTTTATTAATCCATAGATTCCACCAAATTTGTTTGTTATAAATCCCATCAATATAATCATTGGTATTACCCAAGACATTGATAAATAAAAATCTTTTTTAGTAAATTTATTTAATAAAATCTCAACAAGAATAAAACCTGCAAATAACATCAAAGTAAAGTTAACACCACCCCAAGTTAAACCCATAAGGCCTGTTGCTATACCTGAAAATAGTCCTAATAAGATTATTTTCCAAAAAACCTTAGATTTCCAACCAATAATGAAAAAATAAAATGCCATGTACATAAGCATAAGACCAAGAGATTCTTTATCAGAAAAACCAGCCATTGTTCTGTAAAGATAAGTTGGAATCACTGTAAGTATTAATGTTGAAATAAGTGCTACTTTTTTGTTGAATAAATTCTTTATAATTAAGAAAAAGAATATTAAACTAACAGCAAAACAAATAGGTGGGTAAAGTATATCTGCAAATTCAATTGTTATATTTGAATTGAATAAATTAAGAAATTTGTATAAATAAACAATAAATTTTGAAAGAAATACTGTTTCTCTATTCATATCAGCACCAAAAGGATAATATCTCATTACATCCATAGCATAAAGTTGTCCATATTCTACTATATATTTTGCATATCTTAAAAATAAGTGTGGATCTAAAGCTAAAGGTATATATTTATTTGTTGTTATATCTCTTAATAAAGGAAGATTCTGTAGTCTAACTGCAAGTCCTGAATTAATTATGTATAATAATGCAATGTAAAAATATTTTTTATAATAAATTAGAATAAATGATATTATTGGCAATATAATAAAAAATGAAATATAACTAAATTTTGTTAATGGTAATGGTATAAAGATATCAAAAAAAAATAAACTTGTTTTTTGAAACTTATACAAATAATAACCATATAAGATAATTAGAAAAAATAATGAATAAAATAAATTTCTTGAGTCTTTTTTGATGAATTCAACTAATTGTGCTTTTCTTTGATTAAAATCTAATTGTTTTGATTCTTTGCCTGATTTTTGGCTTTGTGATGTTTCTGATGACTCAATCGTTGGGACTATTTCCTCTTCAACTTCTTTTGTAAAGAAGTTTTTGATTGAAGAGACAAGTTTTTCTTTTTTTTGGTTTATTGCTTGGTCTGATTTATCTATGATTGTATCTTTTTCTTTGTTTTCTTGTTTGTCTTCTTGTATATTTCCCATATTTTCTGTTTTTATTTCTTTATTTTCTTCCATATAAAATCAACTCATTACACCTAAAAATTGATAAACAAATCTTTCTCTTAGTACTGTTAAATCATAATTGTTTTGACTTTGAATAATATAACACATATTCTGTTTAAATATCTTTGATTCATTTCCACTTCTGATTAAAATAACTTCTGCAGAAGCGTCATCACAATTAACCAAAGGAAGTTCATTATCTGGACAAGCCTTTTCTTTTATGCATGAAAATTGTGGCCGAATATTGTTTTGGTAAAACAAAGAAGCTAAATAGTTCATTGTAAAGCTTTTGTCAAGTTCTTTGTCCTCTTGATCATAAGCAAGATATATTTTTTGTCCTGTTATTGAAATAGGAGTTGAGTTCATCATTTCAATATCTTTTGGCAGATAGTTAAATACCATCTTTTGATTGTTTATTGTCACATCCCAACCATTTTGTGAAGGGATGAATTTAAAACCATTATATTCTTCTTCATTAGTTCCTGATGCTTTCCACATTCCAAAAACACTAAGTACCATAAGAATTAGAATAAATAATGCAACATTCTCTTTTCTTAAGATTAATCTTTTTTTTCCCAAATTCTTTCCACCTAATAAAGTATTTGTTAAGTGTTGGAAGTATGATTTCTTTATAAAGTTTACTTTTTACAGTATGTGCATGGTTCGTTCGTACTTTCAATGTGATACTATCTGCAATAGAAAGTCCTGACAGTCTTACGAAATAGCAGGTACTCTCTAGTCTTAACAGACACCATGCACATACTTTTTACAATATGTTTTTTATAAAATATAAATACTTTGGTTCTTTTAATAGTATTTTTATCAGCAGAGTTGTTATGTAATCTCTGTCATATTTACTTAATAGTTTCTTTATCTTAGGCTGATTTGTTAGTTTGAATAAATAATCATAATCCTTGTTTGTGAATTTGTCAAGTGTTTTTCTTATGATAAGGTGAAGTAATAAATCTTTGTTTAATAGCTGATTGCATAATTTTAGATAGGATTTATTATTTTTGATTGATTTTGCTAAAGCTTGTGCTGCTAATAATGACTGAATTATACCACCTGCTGTGGTTGCTTTGATTTGGGTTGCTGCATCTCCTATAAGATATAATTGTAGATTTCTCTTTTTCCTGTAAATCAGGGCTCTTGGATTGTATATAGGTATAAGCCCTGCTTGGTAGTCTATGATTATACTATTTTGTTTGTTTTGTTTGTTTTGTTTGTTTTGTTTGTTGTTTATTAATCTTTTTTTGTTATTGATTTTGATATTGTGTGTTTTCTCAATTTTATTGATAAAATCATTGAAGACTTTTTTTTGATTCTTATAACAAGCAATTCCAACTCTTGCAATTGTGTCTGATTCTGGGACAAACCATGCAAAACCTTTTTTAAGAGGGTAAAATTCAAGAGTATTCTTATTTTTTATATTTATTTTTATCCTAACTTGGATACCTATGAGGAATTTAGGATATAATTTATGATTAATTGCCTTTGAAACTATACTTTGTGGACCGTCTGCTCCAATGAGATGATTGGTTGTGCATAATAGATTTTTGTTCTTGGTCTTTAGAACAATTGTTTTATGATGTGTATTTTGTAGACGATGAAACCCTTGAAAATTGTGATTTAAGTAAATTTTTACTCCCAAATCTTGTGCTTTTTTAGATAAAAATTGGTCGAATTTAGCACGATCCAGGACCAAATTTGGTTGATTTAGTTTAATTGTGATATATTGAGTGTTTGGTGAAACAATCTTTGCAAATTTAATCTTATTTTTAATTAAGTTTTTTGGTAATTTTATAATTTTATTAATAGAATTCGTCACCAAACCAGTACATTTGACAGGAATTCCAATATTATTGTGTTCTTCAAATACTGAAATCCTGTGATTTGTATTTTTTGCTAGTAAATATGCAGTATACAATCCAGCAGGTCCTGCTCCAATAATTGCTACATCTGTTTTTAATGTTTTAGATATTCTTGTTCTTGGTTTTTTTAATGGTTTTTTATACATAGAGCATGGGTAAAAGAAAGAATATATAATTATTTCTCTTTATTTGTTATTTTACTTCTTTTTTTATCTATTATAATCAGAATAATCAGAATAGTAATTCCAAGTCCTATAAAATATAAATATTCTTTAATGTAATCAATAAAATAGATTATAGTATAGATAATTGCTGCAAGTAATATTATCCAAATAAGAATTTTAAACAAATTTGTTTTTTTTGTTGATTTGTTTGATTTCTCAGGCTTTTTTTCTTTTTTTGACTTTTTTATTTTTTTTGTTTTTAATTCTTTTCTTGCTTTTTTTTTCATGTTCTTTTGTTTTACTTTTTCTTTTGATTTTTTTTCTTTTTCTTTACTTTTTTTGCCTTTTTGTGTCTTTGAAGTTTTTCTTTGTTTGTTTGTAATAAAATTAATAATTAAGATTAATACTACCAAAATAACAAAACCAAGAATAACATAATAAAGATAAGATGAGTAAGAAGAACTATATTTAAAAAAGAATTGCTTAATAGAGGTTGCATTTAATTTAGGCTCAGTTGTTCTTATTAGAGATTGTCCAAACTCTGTTTCTTTTGTTGTCTTTGTTTCTTCGCCTGTGTCTAATTCTTCTCCTGTGTCTAATTCTTCTCCTGTGTCTAATTCTTCACCTGTGTCTAATTCTTCACCTGTGTCTGGTTCAAAGACATCCTTGGTAACATCGTCTGTAACATTGTCGGCAATACCTAATCCTTTCTGAGTATAAGAAGAAAAATTTAACACTTTATTTATATTAACTATTACATGGGAACTAGAAAAATACAAACCAATTAGAATTAGTAATATTATTACAAAAAAAAGAATTATCTTAAGATATTTCCAAAATTTTCCTGTTTTTTTAGGTTTTTCTAATTCTAATCTATATCCTTGCCCAAGATGTTTGTCATTAAAACTTAATTCTAGGTCAGACATAAAACCTTTTGGTTTTTGTTTGGGTTTCTGTTTTGATTTCTGTTTTAATTTCTGTTTGGGTTTTTGTTTAAGTTTTGATTTAGGTTTTAATTTCTGTTTGGGTTTTTGTTTAAACATTAATTTCAGTTTAGCTATTATTAGGCTGATTATGTTTTTTCCTTTCCTTTTTTGTGTTTTTCCTGCTTTGTGTTGTAATTTTTTCTTGTCTTCTTTTGATTTTGTTTTTCCTTTTATTTTTTCCTTTTCTTTACCTTTTCCTTTTATTTTTGGTTTTTGTTTTTCTTCTCTAATAAAATATGTTGTTGAACCTATAATGATCAGGATTATAATGACAATAATTATTATTAAAACCAAGATGTCTGCTCTACTTAATCCTGCTTCTTTTTCCATAATTAATTTAGTTGAATAAGTGAAATTGTTTGTGTTTGCTAAAAATAAAGCTTCAAACTTGTCTTGAGAAGTATTTGTAGGAAGGATGACATTTATGTTAACAGTTGAATTTTCATTAGGATTTATTGTTACTTCATCTTGTTCTAATGAAAACATATCACTTGGTTCAATTGCAAGATCATATGTTGATTTTAAAACACCTGTGTTCTGAATATCTAATGCTAAAGATGTTGTATTTTCATTTATTATGAACTTATCTTTAAGAGGTGTAATATCATAACATTGATCATCTGAAATTGTTTTGATAGTTATGCTTTTCTTTATTTCTAAGTCTGGATTTGATTTTGATTTTATTATGACTTTATTAGAAGTATAATAATTTTCTTCAGGAGTTGTTATTATGTTAAATTCTGCTTCTGAATTCTTTGGAACAGAAATAGATTCTTTTTCAAGTTTAGATGAATTGTCACCTTCTAATTCTAATTCAAAATCAGTATCTAAATCAGCATTATTGATTATTTTTATTGGTATACTTGTTGGTACCTTGTTGCAAGCTTTTAGACCTTCCGGAACAATAATATTAAAATCATAACATTCATTTATGGTTAGATTTGTATTAAATGTTTTTTTAAAAGAAGCTTTATCTAATTTAATTGTGAATGTTGTAGGATATACTCCTTTTGAATCTTTACTTGGGTGAGAAGTAAAATTAAGTTCATATCCTGTTTTAGGGCCTAAAGTGATTTTTTTAAATGGTATATCTATAAAATTTGGACCTTCAACAGAAAGAATAAATGATGCTTCACTATCTTCATTATTTTTTATTTGTATGAGTTCTGTGTATTTTTGTTGTTCACAAAAACTGTATTCTTCATCAATGTCTGCTGAAAAATCAAACTTAGGGATTACATTTGTCTGAAAATAAGTGGCCGCTTTTAGTTTTGTCTTATCTGTTTTTATAATTAATTTAACAGTTTCAGTTCCAAAATAATCACAAGATGGTTTAAAATAGACTATTAATGATTCCTCTTTACCTGGTTGTAAGGTGAAAGATTTCTTGTTTATTGAAAAATATTCCTTTATCCACCACCGAGGTTTTATTTGAATATCAAAATTTTCTGAAAAAGAACCAATATTTTTGATTTTAAACTCATAAATCAAAGACCCGCATGAAGAGATTGTTTGATTAGAGTTTATTGGTGTTACTTTTATATTACTGCATCTGTTGATATTGACAGTTTTAGTCAACCTTTTTTTATAATTATTCTCATCTGAAACAATAGTATCTAATATAAAGGATCCTTGCTTGTCACAAGGGGCCTGTATAACATTATATATTATTTGCTCTTTTCCTGACCCTAACAAAATGGTCTTAGGATTAATATTTGAGAATTCAGCAGCTTTATTCTGATTAGAAATTTTATAAGTATGGCTTAAATATCCTTTGTTTTTTATTTTTAGTTCTTCTACTATATCTGAACATTGGCAGAGGTTGATTTCCTTGTCCTTTGAGGTTAATAAGAAGTCTTCTGATGCTAAAATTAGTGAAGAAAATGAAATTAATGTAATAAAAGATAGGATTATAATTAAATAAAAACTAGAAATTCTATTTAGTCTACCAACCCCATAACTCATTTGTTGTACCTTTCATTCTTTTTTGATTTATCAAATAATTAAATAATAAAAATGTTTAAAAAAAGAAAATAAAAAAAAAATTAAAAGATCAAAGCTTAGTAATAACTTTTGTCTTCTTCTTCTAGGTCTTCTTCATCTTCTCTTAATTTATTGAAACCAATGATTAAACCTAAAAGCACTAACAAAATCACTAAAACAATTAATCCTATTTCTAGCACTCTTCTGAAGCTTACTTTTTGTTTAGCTGCACTAGCAATACTTAGTTCAGCTGCTTCTTCTTTAACAACTTTTCCTTCAGAGTCTTTTACTTTGATTGAAACTAATTGTTTTCCTGAAGGTGCATCTTCTCTTGCAGTTGCAAGTACTAAAACAGTTTTTGTTTTTCCAGCTTCAACAACAACTGAAGTTTCTTGTGCTTTTACTTCGGATGCCCAATCTCCTAATGCTTCAGTACTTATAACAAATGCTTTTGAAGTATCAGCATTATTGCTTATAACTACTGGGAATGTTGCAACTCTTTGTGATTCAGTTAAAACTTGCATTCCACTGATAACATTAACAGCTGTTTCTTTTGCTTGAGCTTCTTCCTTACACAAGTCTAAGTCTGACTCAACAACAGTGATTGTTCTTTCTTCTGTTTCTGATTCATCACCATCATCAAACTTAACTTCAACTTCTACTGTGTATTCTCCTGCTTTTGTGCATGGATCAACTTCGAATGTAAGTGGTTCTGTTGATGCATCTTCATCATACTTAAGTTCTGATAATAACCATGTTGAATCCATTGCATTATCTAAACCTGGTATTCTTGCAATAACTTTGATGTCATCTTCTACTGAATCAAATTCACCGATGTTTTCTAGTCTCACCTGAACAGTTAATAGATCTCCTGCCATTACTCTTGACTCAGGGTGTAACATGATATCTTTGATCTTTATCATGTGATCTTCTTTTGGTGAAACAACTATCTTGAATGTTCCGTCTAGTGCTTTACCTTCATTATTGAATAATTCCATTTTTTGATTTTCTTGGAACAAATCAATAAATAATGTAGCTTCTGGAACTTCCAAATCTAAATCATCTGGTAGAGTTAATCTTGCTACTACGTTTTCTACACCACCATTTGCTTTTATATCAAGCTTCATTGTGTCTTCAATTCCTTCTTCGTCATCATCATACCAAATGTAAACTCTCATAGTTACATCTTCTACGTCTACATTGTCAGTATTTTCTAAAGTCATTTCTATTTCTATTTCTTCCCCTCTATCAACGTGTGCAGTACGTTCTCTATCTGATCCTAGTTTCATATCTACTCCGTCAATTAATAGTTCATCTAAAATTAATTTTCCGGATAGACTTGTTGTTTCTGCAGCTGATTCATCAGCGATTGCAAAAACACTTAGTACAAAAATGCTTATTAGCAAAATTGTCAATCCTAAAATGTTTTTTATCTTCATTTTTAATATCCCTCCAACACGAGTTTTAAAGATCTTAAATCTTTTCAAACCATATATTATAAAAGTAAACATACCCAATATTTAAACTTTTCTATTTTAAAGTAATTACTTTTAATAACCATTTAGGAGTTACTATTGACATAATATGTATTATTTGATCTTTCAATCAATTAATAATCCCCTGGCAATATATAGTTATTATCTTACACCTCATTTTTGTGTGATTGATAATCATGATTCTGATTATTCTTTTCCTCTTTTTTTTATTTTTTCTTTGTTTTTTGTTTTTGTGTAATCAATGAAAAAATAATAATAAAATAATGAAATTAAATAACTTTTATTCTTCTTATCTTAACTCTTTGATCAGTTCCTGTTGAGATAATTATCCTCATTTCATATGTTCCTGGCATTGTTTTTTCAGGTATTTTAAGGACAACTTCTTTTGTTAACATGTCGTCATCATCTATTTCAAATGGACCCATTTCTTCTACAAACCCTAATTTTGGTGCTATAATGTGAAGAACTGCTTGATCAATGTCTTTTGCTCTTTCTTTTGCAAAATTAACTGAAACATCTACTTTGTCTCCAGGTTTGAAATAAACTTGATTATCATTAGTCTTTATTCTACCTACAAATAAATCTCTTTTAGCTGAATCAACAGCAGTGATTGTTACTGTATCTGAAGAAGTTAATTCTCCATCTGAAACTGTTAATTTAAAGACATATTCTCCTGTTCTTTCTGGTGTAAAAGATGCACGAGCTTGGTCAACA
Organism: uncultured Methanosarcinales archaeon; assembly: GCA_964535955.1. Lineage (GTDB taxonomy): Archaea > Nanobdellota > Nanobdellia > Woesearchaeales > CAXGTL01 > CAXGTL01. Next base: position 139,482 of record CAZHVK010000001.1, read on the forward strand.
TTGTTCATAGTCACTGTTTCTGGACCATCTTCAAATGTCCATTCATAAGTTAACATTGGATCAAAAGGATTTGGATCGTATGAACCTGTACCATCTAATTTAAACAATACATCAACTACAGCTTCTTTATCATTTCCTGCATCTGCTACAGGTCTTGTGTTAATTGCATCCTCACCTGTAACTACAACATTAAACTCAGCCACACCTGCTAAACCTTGGTCATCAAAAGCAACTATTTGCAAAAGATGTGTGCCTGCTTTTGTGTAATAATGAGATTTATCAAAGTTGTATGATGCTGAGTTAGGAGTAAATTCTTCTGATTCACCATCTCCATAATAAATTATAACTGCCTCAATTAATGTATCATCTGTAACTTGACCATTAAATGAAACTTCTAAAGGAGCATCTCCTTCTAAAGGACCTGCTGTTGCAGTAACTTCTGGTCTTTGATTATCTGGATCAATTGAAACTAGAAAGTTTGTTACATAAACAACTGCGCCTTCTTGATCAGGTGCATATTCAAATCTTTCTGTTTTACCATTATTAATAACTTCACATTCCCAATGTTTTACTGCTGCATTATAATTACAAGTAGTATCAAATTGATTATTATGTTCATTTTGTCCTGATAAAGTACATGTACTTTTTTCTATATCACAGACATTTAAATTTCCATCTAAAAAGAAATAATCTTTGTCTTTGTGATAACCTTCTGCTGAATGTTCAACTGCATAAGCCCTATTAGCATTAACTACAAAGTTTGCATTAGGTGTTCCTGTCTTAACAATACCACCTAAATCAACTGTTACTGGTTTTATGAATGCTTCTGTATTATAATCTTTTGCAGATGTTTTAACAGTGAATTGTGTTATAGCAGGAACTGATGTTTGTGCATCATCTGTTGGTTCTTGTGTATCTTCTTCTGTTTGGTCATCTGTTTGTTCGTCTGTTTGTTCGTCTGTTTCTTCTCCTGTTAAAGGTACTAAGAAATTTGTTACATAAACAACTGCGCCTTGGTCAGGTGCATATTCAAATCTTTCTGTTTTATCATTATTAACAACTTTGCATTCCCAATGTTTTACTGCTGCATTGTAATTGCAAGAAGTAACATAATTATGATTATGATCATCATTACCTGTTAATGAACAAGTTGCTTGTTGTATATCACAAGTATCAAGATCACTGTCTAAAAAGAAATAATCTTTGTCTGATTTATAATTATCTGCTGAGTGTGTGACTGCATAAGCTCTGTCAGCACTAACAGCGAAATTTGCATTAGGATTTCCTACTGCTTTAATTCCACCTAAATCAATATCACACGGTTTAATGAATTGTTCTGTGTTATAGTCTTTTGCAGATGTTTTAACAGTAAAAGTTGAGTATGCTGCTAATGCACCTGAAGCAATGACTATTGAAATCACAAGAAACATAAAAATCATATATTTTAGTTTTGCCATTTTTATATTACCTCTCATAGTTTTTCATTATATTAATTTATGATTGTAAATTGTGTTGATTTTTGTTGTTTTATTTAAATTTTATGTTATTGCTTTTATTCTTTGTTGTTCTGTTGTTGCTATATTATAATAATACTATTATATTAAATAAATCAAAAAAATAAAAAAATTAAAATGGATACTTTAAGTCTCCATCTCCTTTACCTGAATCTGAACCAAAATCTGGTACTGTTGCAGGTGTTGTTGTTCCTGGGTCATTATCCTTATCAAAGAATATTTTATAAATACCCCAAGCACCTAGGACTCCTACTCCTATTTTTTCTCCATCTGACAAATTATCCCAAAATGAACCTTTCTTGTCTGGTCCTGGAGTACTTGTTGAAGCAGATGAACCACTTGTACCATAGCCCATTGTTTTTATTAATAAACCCATTTCTGTGTAAAGGTCATCTTGAAAATCTTCACCGATTTCAAAAGTATATGAAAACATTCCTGGAGCATTAGTTTTTTTATCATCTTCTAAACATGAAACATTGATTTCTTCACCATCATATTCAAAGTTTCTTGATCTTAGAATTTTCTTTTTCATTTTAGCAAAATCTGTTAATTTCAAACCTAAATAATGAGGTATTCTTGCTCCTTGTGCATTTGTTACAAATGTTCTATATTTAGCATTAGACATTAATCCAACAATTCCTTGAAGAACTTTTTCTTCTTTGTCTTCTATTTCTCTTGTTTGGTTTTCAACCTTAATAGATCCATTTTCTGCTGCTTTTGCTGGTGTTATATAACCAAGCATAGGAGCTACTAACATTGATAATGCTAGACCATAACCTAATATTGTATTTTTTATTCCTTTTGTATATTCCATATATTTCCCCTCCACATAAATTACTATTTCAATATACTATATTCTCTATCTCAAATCTCTTTTTAATAACTCCCCCTTCTTTTATAAAATTAGCATGAACATATTTTGATATATGCTGAAACGTGCTATTTAGGAAGTAAATCAAATGTAATATATAAAGCTTTCGGTATGTTAGTATGCAAGAGTAGTTAATATGTGGTTAAATTTTATTACTGAAATCATGTAACACTATGAAAATATGCCATTTAAATGTGATTTAAAGCAGCTTAAAAAGCCATTTTAAAGCCATTTAAAGAGCTATTGAAGACCTTTTATTAGATGAAGGCTTTGTGAAATCAATATGAACTACTTTTTCTTGTGAAGATAAGATTAATTTTTCTAATGAGGTTTTGTAATGATCTAATAATCTAATTCCATGTTCACGAGGATTTTCTTTATAGTCATCAAGAATAATTGAATATAAATCTGATAATGATTCATAATCCTTATCTTTATTGTTTGAAAAGAATAATATTTTTGATAAAAATCTTCTAAAGATGTTTGTAAATGGTAATTCTGAAAATGTTCTTTCTACTTCTTTTGGATCAATCTGTTTTTTTACTTCAAGGTATAATTCTCTTAAAACATCAGAGTCTATTTGTTTATTTAATTCAAAAAATAATCCTTTGAATTCATCTTGATCTGTTGTTTTTAATAATTCTGCGAATTTATCTGAACCAAGAACTCTGTTCATTGCAATGATTTGTTCGTCTGTTTGTTTTATTCTTTTTTTTGCTTCATCTATCATTTCTTGTTTTGTTTGTTCATCATCTAAATTATTGTTTGAAGAATTTGTTTGATTTTTTTTTGATTTAAACACATTAAAGATTTTATTAAAAAATTTTGATTCTTCTCTATTTTCAACAAGGTCTTTTAAATTTGTTAAATATGTCTGTTTTTGTTTAAACAAATTATTTATTATTGGAAGAGCTTTATGCCAATAAGAAGATGAAATTTTTGACAATCTTCTAATTTCTTCACAGTATTCAATTTCCCCAAGATCAAAAGCTGAAAATCCTAATTTTGTTTTAATGTGTTCAATAGTAGAAACTCTATCTTCTTCACAATCAGGTTTATATTTTTCTTCAACCCTTCCACTCATGATAAGAAACTTAGGATCAAATTTATTTCTTAATTTGAGTATGGTATTTATCATTGTTCTTCCTTTTATTGATTTTTCTAAATAAGACATCAAACTAAGATTGACTATATTATTGGAATATTTATAAGCAATTTCACCATCTTGTTTTATTATATTAACTAAATTTGATTTAAAATCTTGATATTTTTTTTCAGGGTCATTTTGTGTAGTTATCAAGGCATAATTATTCTCTTCATAATAGGCATTACTATTACTATTATTATTGGTTTCAATTACTGATTTAAGATAAATAATTATCTTTGAAAGAAGTTGAGAGGAATAATTTCTATTTTGTATTACTTTAGATAATTTAGTCATATTGTCTTTATGAAATTCTTCTAGCAAAAATCTGATAAGGAATGGCGATTCCTCATAAGTTTGTTCTTTTTCATGCAATCTAAATATATTTTTTACTATCAAATTCTTTTTATCAAAATCTCCTAAATACTTTTTGATGATTTTAGTAGAAAAACCTAGTTCGAGTAAAGCTTCAATCTTTTCAGAATTATCATAATCCACTGATTTAACAGTATTCATTGTCTGATCAAAAAATTCCTTTGAAACTGCTTTTGTTTTTTTTAATAATATCTCATCTAGTGATGAAATTTCTAACTCAGCACTTAGATTTTCATTCTCAGAAACCTTATTATAATGGTGAACAAAAAAATCTGTTAATGATTGAGCATTGTTTATCATTAAATAAGATTTAATCTCTGAAATCATAAATAATTGAATTAAGGTTTTTATTGAATCTTTTTCTTTATCAAAAAGAGATTTATCTTTATGTAGAAAATAACAATAATTATCCTTCAAAGGTTCTTTTTTTGCAAGTTCCTCAAGTGTTGATCTTTGATTGTCTTTGTAATTTTTAATGTCAAAAACAGATGAACAATATTTATTATAATGTTTCTTATGTGTTCCCATAATAGAAGTTATTGTTTTATCTTTTCTGTCTGCAAAAACAAAGTATAAATCAGCAAAAATATCTGTACTTGGTGGCAAACCACCTTGAAAAGTTAGTAAAAAAGTAATGTTTTTATTTTTTCTTTCTCTAGCTGTATATTCTATTTCTTTTTGCATAATACTTTCTAATTTTTCTGAATTGCCCATCCTAATTGTCTTTGCACCTGCAATATATTCTATTTTAGGTTCTGCATTAGGATTGTCTAAATCAAGATGTGCTAAATCAACATCAATTGAAACAAAATAAGGAAGAAGTTCTTTTCTTACATTACATCCTGCATCTTTAAAATCAGGATTATTTAGACAATAATTATAACAATCAGAAGTTATTGTCCTAACAGTGTTTTCTGCTGTAACTGTTTTTCCTTTATCACCATCACCAGCAATAATAACAGTTGTAACTTTAACATCATTAGAATTAATATAATCAGTATTTGTTTGTGATGATGCATAGTCTAACATTTTTTTTTGACATTTTTTGTAATTTTTAGTTATTGTTTTTGTTTATTTGTTAATCAAAAATAAATTATAAAAAAAATAATAAAATAATAAAATAAAAAAATTACTCCATAATGCTTTCTTCTAAAGCTTTGTAAGCTTCTTCACATTCATTGATTAATTCTTTGTTGTCTGCTTTTTTCTGTTCTAGTTCAGTGCTTACTTGTTGTAGTTCTACTGTTGTTTCTCCAAGTTCTGTTTCTACTTCCTCTGTTCTTTTTTCAAGTTCTTGTAAACTAATCTTTCCTTGGTCATACAATCTTCTATTTTTGTCTCTTTCTTTTCTTAATGTAGTTGTTTGTTTTTCAAGTGTTTGTTTTGCTCCTTGGAGTTCGCCTACATTTGCTGCTAATTGTTTTTCTTGTTCTTTTAGTGCATCTATGTCAGTTTGTAAAACATCAATTTTTTCTTCTTGTGTTTTCTGAATACCTTCAACTCCAGTTCCAACTTTAGTAACAGCAGTACCAACACCTGCAACCTTAGTACCTACACCCTCAACCTTAGTACCTACACCAGAAACTGCAGTAGAAACTTTTCCTGTTTCTGTTGTTACAGTTGTTACAACTTTTTCTTGAACATTTTTTTGTCCTTGTGCTAGTTCTGTTTTTGTTTTTCCTAATGAACTTAAGAAACTAGGACCATAGATTATACCAGCAGTCAATAGTACTCCTGATAGAACCAAACCTGCTCTTCCAAAATACTTAACAATTGTGCTATTTTCTTTAACTTCTCCAACAACTTTTTCCTCAGAATCAATAACTTGTTCTTTTGTTTCTTCTTCCTGGACAGAAACTTCACCAAGTACATTTACTAATCCACCAAGATCTTCTAAACCATTAAGTCTAGCTTGTTTGAATTCTTTTTCTCTTTGTTTGCCTTGTTTTTCTTTTTTTACTTGTTCTGTTTCTTCTTGTCCATCATATTCTAATAAATTTTGATTAAGTGCAGTTATCTGTTCAATTAATAATTGCTTTTTTTGGACATAATTCATATTAATTGTAGCTAATCTTCCAAACCTATCTTCTAAAACTTCTAAATTCTGATGTGTTCTTATCTTGTGTTTATCTTGTTCAAAATATTCAACTCCATCTTTACTTGTACTGTTTTGTGGAAGATTTTTTGCGATTAGCTTTAATCTGTCATCAAACTTATATTTTGATGTTTTAAATGCATCAATCATGTGTTTGATTGGATCTTTTTTAATCTCCTTAACCATTTTCTTTGTTATCTCTTGGCCAGGATTCAAGATCTCTGCAACAGACATTACTAATGCTTCTGCTTTTTCTGGGTTATCCTTTTTAAGTTCTTTGAATTTATCTTCAAGTCTTTGTGTTTCATCTGTTTTAAATCCATCATAAACCTTAACATATGTTTTATTAAGATTGTCTTCATATAATCCAGAGAAATCTGTTCGAAGATCATCAATTGTTTTATCTCTTTCCATTATATCAACAAGACCTGGCTTATTCATTGGATCTTTTTCATCACCAAGATAAACAGTTAGATCACTTGCTAATTTGCTTAATCCTTTGTCTTTATATAATTGTGCATAATCACTTACTAGATCATTAACACCTTCTGTATATCCATTTTCTTTTCTATAAAGAAGTAATGATACTGCTGTTCTTAATCCTGTTTCATCTTTTCCAATGCCTTTAAATTTACTCGCTAAGAATTTAAGTGCTTTATACCAAGGATCTGTTTTAAGTGTTTTTAATATTGTTTCATTATCAGCACTTTCACAAAGTTTTTTTCTTTTTTCCATGTCTATAAAATTTTCTTCTGGAAAATATTGCATGCTAATTGCATTTGCAACTTGTTTTTGAATAACTTCATCAACATTTGCATCTTTGTACAAAGCTTTTGCAAATAATTCATTGAATCTGATTCTGTCGTATGGTTCTCTTTCTGGTGTGCCCAAACCTTGTGCTACTTTTCTTTGTGTATCTTTATCTGTGTTTTTTAATATTTTTAAAATTTTGTCTGCTTCACTAGAAGCATATTTTGTTTTCTTCTTTCCTAATCCTAACATATTAATCCCTCCCACTATAATTATTTATTATTTATTCAGTCTTTAGACTAAACCTAAATATTGTCTAACACCTATTTTGTAGAATACTAATATTACAATATCATATGGGAATATGTACTAGTTTATAAATATTTCTATATTCACTACTGGCCAATAAAGATAAAAATCTTGAAATATAGGCAAATTTATAAATATAACATACACATACTATATAGTATAGGTATTAATTAGATGTTTGGAATAAATATATGTAGGGGTTGAGTTAAAGGAGGAAGACAAAAATGATGCCAGGAATGAATATAAACAAACTTTTACAAAGTTTGATCAAAGGTAGTGAGGCATTACGCTTTGCTTCAGCCACACAAGGAGGAAGACAAAAATGATGCCAGGAATGAATATAAATCCACGTATGATGAAGCAAGCTATGAAAAAGATGGGTATGAAGCAAGAAGAAGTTGATGCTAAAGAAGTTATCATAAAATTAGAAGATAAAGAATTAGTATTTCATAATCCAAGTGTGAGTAAAGTGAATGTTATGGGGCAGGAATCGTACCAAGTTTCAGGTGATTTTGAGGAACGTGGTTTAGATACAAAAGCTGAAATTAATGAAGATGATATAAAGGTTGTTATAGAACAATGTGGTTGTAGTGAAGAAGATGCTGAGAATGCAATTAAAGAAGCTGAAGGTGATCTTGCTAAAGCAATTATGAGCCTAAAAGGATGATAAGTAAAGAAAAGAAAATAAAGATTAAATAAAAAAATAAAGATAATGGAACAACATAATTTGTCAAAAGAAGAAGCAAAAAAGTATCTTAAGTCTGCTGATAGAATCTTGTTTACTACTTATCCCTTGGTTAATGATCCTAAGTTACTACTAAAAGTTATGGATAATATCTTTTTAGGCATTACAAAAACAATTGCTGCATTGCTTTATTATGAAAAGATGAAAAATAGAGTTCCAGAATTCAAAGATACTTTTGACTCAAAAATGGATATATTCAGAAGAAAATGTCTGCTGCACTATAACTTAGATCCAAATTATGTTAAATTTATTTTGGATGTGAAAGGAATAATAGTACAACATAGGAAAAGTCCTGTCGAATTTGTTAAAAATGATAAATTTGTCATATGTTCGAATGATTATAACATGAAGTCAATTAGTTATGAAGATGTGAAAATCTTCTTAAAAAAAGCAAAAGTTTTTTATGGTAGAATAGAAAATATATTATTAAAAGACAAAAAAACAATAAAAAAGAGTATTATTAGAGGTATGCAATATGATTGAATCATTTTCAGATGCAAATGAAGAACTAAAAAGAGTAGATCACATGATCTTTGTTAGTTTAAAATATACAAGGACCATGGATGTAATTGTTAATATAATAAGGAGAATGATTAATTGTACCGATTCTTTGATTTCTCTTTATCTTAAATATGCAGAAGAAAATAATATGTTAGATGAAAAGATTCCTAAAAATAAAGCATTAAAAGCTGAGTTATTGAAAAATACTTTTTCTCAAGATAAAAAAATAATAGAAATGACTGATTTTTATATGTGGCTAAGAAAAATATTAAGGGCTAAACATGATAAAGTTAAAGAGTTTAAAAGGCATGTGGCTTTAGTGACTCAAATCAAACACAATAATCAAATAGAAGAAATACAAATAGGTATAGACCAATTAGAAGAATTATATATCACAAAATTAAAACAATATATGAAAATGGCAAGTGAGTTGATAAAAAATGGTTCAAAAAAAGAGGAAAAAAAATAAATCAAAAAAAATAAGAACAAAGAAAAAGGCTAAAAAAATAAAAACAAAGATAGTAAAGATGAATAAACCTTTTAAAGTCAAAAGTGATTTTAAAGTAAAACTTAAGACAACACCATTAAAACAATATAAACAACAAGCAAATAAAGTAACTTACTGGTGTGCTCTTGTTGTAATAACTACATGTAATTTGTTAGCAGCAATGTTCTTGGTTCCATTCTTGATGTTATTATCACAATGGCCTATGTATATCTTAGTTGTATCTATTGCATTGGTGTTTGGTTTGTTGTTTAATCTGATAATAAGAGATATTGATATTGAAAAGAGTCACCATGTGTTAGCTGTTGTATTTATTCCAATAGTTACAATTATTAATTTGTTTTTGATGACAGTCATTGCTAATAAGATGGATATTGTTTTGAGTTTGGGTATTAGACATAATCCATTTGTGATAAGTTTATTGTATGCAGTAGTGTTTTTATTGCCTTATGCATGGAGTATGAGGAAAAAGTAGAAGGAGTAGTGAACTCACAAACTTCTGCCTAACTAACAAGAGTGGGTGGAGGGGAAGTGGGTTTGGTGGGTTATAATAGTAACAATCACATGGCGGCAATGGTGTAGCCTGGGACCTTGCCTTTGACCTTATCTAAGGTATTGGTGGGTAACAGCACAGGGGACTGTGGACTATCATTGGATAGATATCCCCTAGGCCGAGTTCAAAATAAATAATCAGATAATGAAGATTAATATGAAAGTCTCGGTTGCCGCCCCATTTTTTAAAATTTAGTTTTTGTGAAAATGCAAATAACAATCAGTATTAATACAAAAGAAAAACAGCAGTTTGTTGATGTTACTTCTCATGTTCAGAAATTTGTTGAAGATTCTAAAATAGATGCAGGAATCTGTCATGTTTTTACACCGCATGCAACAGCTGCGATAGGTGTTAATGAAAATGCTGATCCAAATATTGCCTCTGACTTTTTTGTGGCTTTGAACAAGATGATTATTCCTAATGATAATTATCTGCATGATAAAATAGATAATAATGCTGCTGCTCATATTGCAGCAATTATTATAGGGCCTAGTGAGACTTTTCCTGTAAAAGATGGGAAATTAGTGCTAGGAACATGGCAAAATGTGTTTTTAATTGAATTAGATGGTGGAAGAAAAAGAAAAGTTATTATTGATTTGATTAAAGGGCAAGTGAAATAGAGTGGGTGAAATATATGACAACATGCAATATGTGTGGTTTGAATGCTGAAATGCTATATGTTATTTCCTTAGAAGGAAGTGATTTGAAAGTATGTAAAGGTTGTAGTTCTTATGGAAAAATTAAAACAATTATTGAACCTGTTGTTAAAGAAAAAAAGAAAAAAAAACTGGAAAAAGAAAGATTTGAAAAACCAGAAATAGAACTAATTCAAATGGTTGTTTCTAATTATAGTGTACTTGTTAAAAATGCTAGAGAAAGAAAAGGGTTGAAACAAAAGGAAATTGCAAAACTAATAAATGAAAAAGAATCTGTTATTCATAAGATAGAATCTGGAAATCTAAAACCTTCAATTAAGCTTGCAGAGAAATTAGAAAGATTTTTTAGAATTAAACTAATTGAACAGCATGAAGAGATTCATGCTTCAAAAACTAAAAAAGCTGAAGCAGGAGAAGGATTGACAATAGGAGATATGATCAAGATTAAGAAAAAGTAAATAATTAGTGTTTTTGTTTATGTTGATTTTTGTTTGTTCTTATTGTGTGTTTTGTGCTTTTGTTTATTGTTTTTCTTCTCCACATTCTTCATTATCTATTTGTAGTTTGTTTTGTTCTATTAATCTATTGACTAAACCTTGAATTTGATCATAAGATTGAACATCTTCTAGTTTTATTTCCTCATCCACCAAGATTGTTGGTGTTTCTTCTATTTCAAATTGTTTTATAAAAATATTAATCATAGAAACATTCATATCTATTGGCAAAGGTATTAACATAACTTGGTGCCCATAATCTTCTTTGATTTCTCTTAAAATGTCTGATTGTGTGAATTGTTTTTGTTTTTCTTCTATGTCAGGCTCATTCCTAAAAAAATAAACAAGATTAATATAATCTGGATTGCACTTTTCTTTTAAGACCATGTTGTTAAGCCAAAACTGCGTCTTTAGTAAAGCATGTCTTTTTTTTTCAAATGTCATTTCACCTGTTAAAGCATTTGAATCCTCATAAGAGTCTATTTTTTTACCTAGTTCATATATTTCATCTGAAAATATTATGTTTTCTTTTATTGCGAGACCACACTCTTCTTGTTCTATGTTTTGATAATACATGCTTTGGATTCTTGCATCCTGCCATTGAAGTTCTATATCCTGGTATCTTTCTTCAATAGAAGAAATTCTTTGCTCCTCTAAAATATAACCCAATAAAATACCTAACATAAAAATTACTAAAGTGTATATGGCAGCTTTGATGAATATTGGTTTATAATTTTTTGTCATTGTTCTCACCAGGTTATGTCTCTAATTATTATTTTGTAAATTGAATGAATCAATAAAATTGGGAAAAGTGCAACATATATAAAAAGATATAGAAAAAAGCTCATGCTTATTACAGGAATCTTTGTATGAACCTTCATTGTCTTTAGTGCGTAATAAAGTGTTATAATAACAATTATTAAAAATACAATTGCAAAAAAAGTAAAACTATTAGGCAAGATTACAAACTCACCAAAATAAAAAGGATTATTCTGTGTGATTATTGAATTTTTTGTTAAAAAATAAATTGATACAAATTTCATAGAAAACATATAAACTATTACTGAAAGGCCCATTAGACTTAAGATTAATGACCCTAAAAAAAAAGGAGCTACAAACATTCCCATCATACCATATATTCTTCTAAAAATTAAATCTCTATGTTTATATGCTGTTTGCAAACCACCAATATCCCACCTAATTCTTTGGTTCCACCATTTTTTTATTGTCTTTGGAACAATTGTAAAAGATCTTGCACTTAAACACATCTTGATATCATAACCTTTTTTTAACAAACGCCATGCTATCTCAATATCTTCAGTGATATTGCTTGAATCAAAACCTCCAGAAGCCAGAAAAGTTGTTTTTCTGTACATACTAAGTCCACCAGGAGTAACATAGACGCTACTAATATATTGTAATAATTTTCTTCCCCACGCAATTAAAGTATATTCTATTGCTTGAAGCTTTTCTAAAATGTTTTTTGGACTTTTAACTAATACTGATGCTGTAACAGCTGCCACAGTTGGGTCTTCAAAATAAGGTATCATCTTTAAAAAAGCATTTTTATCTACATAAGAATCTGCATCAATTACTGCTAAAATATTACCTTTTGCAATCTTTGCTGTTTGATTAAGAGAATCTGCTTTACCACTATTCTTCTTTGAAATTATTTTTAGATTTGTTATTTTTTTTTGATCTTTAAATTTTTGTATTCTTTTTAAAGTGTCGTCTGTTGAACCATCATCAATGGCAATTACTTCTAATTTATTTTTAGGGTAATTACATGAAAGAATGTTTTTGATTGTCCCTACTATTGTATCTTGTTCATTATAGGCAGTTGTAAGTGTTGTGATTTTTAGAAATGTTTTTTTGGCAACAGGATCGTCGAATAATTGATCTTTTCTTTGGAAAAATAAAATTAAAAATATAAAAGAAAGATATAATGATACTAATATGAAAAATAAATATATAATTGTAATTATTTCCATGTTATCAACCTGTTTTTATTGAAAATGTATATTATTTATGATGGAAGTATTCATGACATATAAACTTTGTTACATAAATCTATATAAGGTGTTTTGTTTTCATAAGTATAAAATATAGAGGATTAGGGACATTAAATTATAGAGTTTGCAAAATAGATATTAGAATGAATGTTATTTAAAAGGAAATTATTAAAATAAATATTATAAGGTGATTAATTGATATCAATAATTATTCCAACATTAAATGAAGAAAGATTTATCCAAAGATTATTAGAATCAATAAAGAAACAGAGTTTTAAAAAATTCGAAGTTGTAGTTGTTGATTCAAGTGATAATAACAAAACTATCAATATTGTAAAAAAATACTCAAAATTCTTTAAATTGAAGATAATTAAATCAAAAAAAAACACTTCTTTTCAAAGAAATATAGGAGCTAAAAAATCATTGTATGACCTGCTTGTATTTGTAGATGCTGATTCTATTTTAAAAAAGAATGTTATTAAGAATATTGTAAAAGAGGTAAAATATAAAAAAATAAGTTCTGGAGCAGCATATACTTACGCTTTAAGTAACAAGATTTTATATAAATTATATTATTTTATATTTAGAATCTATACAACTATTTTTTACAGACTTGATGGAGTAAATGGGGGCTTAATTTTCTGCGAGAAATCAATTCATAATAAGGTTGGAGGATTTGATGAATCAATAGTACTTGCAGAGGATTATGAATATACAAAGAAATTAATCAGAAACTCAAAATTCAAATTAATGAATAATCTAGTGGTAAAAACATCAATAAGAAGATTTGATCATGAAGGTAAATTAGTTTTACCAATTAAATTGATTGCAGCAGGATTATATAGAATACTTTTTGGAGACATAAAAAATGACATATTTAGATACAAATTTGGAATGTTTAATAAATAATAAAAAAATAATCAGAAAAGAAATAACTAGTTTTGATAATGTCAGAATTTCTTATTTGTTTAAGAAAAGTAAGAATAAAAAATCATATTTAATATTTATCCATGGTTTGACAGGTAGTTTTAATTCATGGAGGAAAATTATCCCTTATTTTATCAACAAAGATTATGGAATTATTGCTCTTGATTTAAGAGGGCACTTTAGTTCTGAAAATTATCCTAATGATTATAGTTATTCTGCTTGTGCAAAAGATATTAATGAAATCATGAAAAAGGAAAAGATTGGAAAGGGTGTGTTTGTAACTCATTGTTATGGTAGCTTTATTGCATTTGAATTTCATAAGATGTTTAGTAAAAAGATTAAAGCATTAATATTATGTTCTAGTGATTATAAACATGTATTAAAAAGTATGTATGGTATAAATACTCATATTTTTAGAAAAAAAATAATGATAATCTTAAAATTTGTTGGTAAATTATTTAGAAAAAAAGTAAAATATAATCCTTTGAAAATGTCAAGAACTAAAAGAAAATATTATGAATTTAGGAATCATTGGCAAACTGTGATTAATATGCTTCAAGAGTCTTTTGATTGTAATTATGAAGAAATACTAAAAAATGTGGATGTTCCTACAACAATAATGGTTGGAAAGTATGACATAATAGCATGTAAAAAAAGATCAAGACAAATGCATAAATTGATTAAAAATTCTAAATTTAAAATTATAAAAAATGGTGAACATTTTATAATTACATTAGCAAGTGAAACTGTTAATAGGATTGTTGATGATTTTATAGAAAAGAATGGGCTAAATTAGAAATGTTAAAAAATTACTGAAAAAATTACTGAGAAAGTTATTAGCAAAATTGCCAAAAATGTTGTTTTAAATATTGGTCTGATTATTATGCTAATTATACTTGTTCTGGTTGTTCTATTTCTTGTATTACTTGCCATATACCAAATTCATTTGTTACATATATTTTTTTAAATTTTCCTTGAAATGGAAGTAAAAACAATAAACCTTCTTCATCAGATGTCCAAAGCTTTTGTTTCATTCTGGAACTAATATAAATATAATCAATATCATTTTTATCTAATAATTCAGATACTTTTGAAAAGTCTCTTGATAAAAAAAGAATTTCTGTATCTGGATTCAAAGTGTAGAGATCATTAATTGTTTTTCTTTCTGCAAAATATTGAACCCAAAGACCACTTTCAACATCTGAAAGTATTATTGAATCTACAGATGTTCTTTTCTCAATTTCAAATATTGCTGATTTTATTTCTTGGTTAGGTAAAGATTGACTTAGCCTATTTGTATAAGAGATTGTTGTAAACAGCAGACCACAGATTAAAACAATCAATGTTAAATCCCTAACAATTTCAAGGTTCCAATCATATTTTATTAGTTCGTTTAGGGCAATTGCTGCAAAATAACATAAAATGAAGTTAAGAAAAATATTAGAATATTGTCCTAAGTAAATAAAACTTAAAAATAATAAGAAAATTACAAAATATAAAGAAAGATATTTTTTTTTATTTTTCCAAGTGAAGGTGAGTCCTATTGCAAAAAGTAATAATATAAAAATACTATGGCCTAGTTCTGCTCCAAACCCAATTATAAATTTTAAGATGAATATTTTATTTTCTAAAATATCTAGATTTTTAACAGGGAAATAAAATAATGTGGCGAACATTATAAAACAAATGAAAATGATTTTCTTAGTTCTTTTATCATCTTTGTAATATATAAAATATAATAATAGAATTATCATACTTAAAATTGTTTCAAATATGCCTAAAAAAGGGACAATTATGAATGATATTAATGGTAAAAATGAATTATTGAATTTTATAAGAACATATATTAAAAGAAGAAGAATTAGTGTAGACAAAATATATTGATTAGATATAGTTGAAATAAAGATATAAATAGGAGATAGAACAACCAATATACAAGTAGTGAAATTAAGAGATCTTTTAATTTTTATTAAATCTAATGTTTTAAAAAAGATTATTATTGTTATTAAACCCAAAATGACTGGTAAAATCTGGGATGTGAATTCTAGATTATTGAATATTTTATCTACAATTGATAATAAAATCTGGTAAGGAGAGGAATTGTATATAAATAATGGATTGAATGATTTTGCTTTTATTGCGTGAAAATAAGAACTGTTCCCAATCATTATGCCTTCATATTTTATTGATCTTACTAAAAAAATAATAGATGATATAATTACCTGAAATAGGATAATTATTTTAAGTGAATGATTTTCTATAATTTTTGGAATTGTATTTTCTTTTGTCATGTTAGCCTGCAATTTAAAAATTTGTATACTTTGATTTGATCTTCATTATAAACAAGTTCGAAACATTCTTTATCATCTTTATAATGGATATCCTTAATTTGATAATTATCCCTTTCTTCTGATGTAATAATAATATATTTTATTTTATATTTATTAATTAATCTAATCGCTTCTATTTCCATGTTTGTTTGATAAATTGTTTTTATATCATTTATTACTATTTCAGGATTTTCTATGTAAAGAAAATTATTATCAAACACATTTTTTCTTTCTGAAATTGAATTAATAGCATGACCAAACTTTAAGCCTGATAATATTATATCTCTGCTTTTAGTGGAATTATTTACCCATTTAAATAGCCTTATTTCCTCCTCAGATGGAAGGTTATTCAATTTTGAGTTGGAAAGATTTATTGTTGAAATTAAAGAAGTTAAAAGAAAAATAAGAATTATTAATGTAAAAATTTGTTTCTTAAATTTTGCTGCTTTTGTTTTATCTATATATTTTGATATGTGAAGTAAGATTTTACTTGAAAGAATCACCATAATAATTCCAATATATGAAACACCCAAAGCAGGACTTATTAATTTGAATACAAGCAATAAGAAAATTGAAATGGCAAAACTTATAAGTTTATAAGAATCTACATCCTTTTGTTTTAATACTTGTTTTGATATTGACCATATACCAAAAATCAAAGGAATTATGCCAATATAATAAATGTATTTCAAGATATCTAAGCTTGTAAATTTAATATTTAGTATATTTTGAGGAAGATTATACCATATAATCAAAGGACCATGAAGGAGGATTGCTTTTTTGTATATTAGAAATAAAGTCCATGCAATAAAGAATACTGAAAATAAAATTATTTCTATTTCTGATTTTTTAAGTTTGATGCTTTCTATCTTTGTTAAAAAAAGATAAAATAATAATCCAATTACTAATAATAAAGAAGTTCCATGCACTAAAGGAAGAATTATTGTTATGATAAGAAAAAGATTAATATACTTTTCTTGATTTATCTTCATCAGACAGTAAAATGCAAGAAGAATAAGTAAAAAAGAAATTAATTCTGGTGATAATGTAAATAAAGATAATGAGAAAAAAATAGGAATCAAAATTGAAATAAAAGCTGTTAATAAAGAAATATTTTTATCTCTTGTTAAATGAAAACTGATTAAATAAACAATAAAGACAATGATGGAAAGTAAAATGCTTGGTATTATCTTGCCTACTAATGTAATTGGTATAACTAGACCAAATAAAGCTAGAAAGTAGTAATACAAAGGTGTTGAAATGATTATTCTGCCTGAATAACTAAGATCATCATGGATCAAGGGTCTTAGGGTTTGTTTTATGTGTTCTATTTGTCTTAAGTCTTGGTATGAATCATAATCAAAGTTAGGATTCTGGAATGAGAAATAAAGTCTTAAGCTTAATGATAATAGAAATAAGAATAGTAAGATATATTTATATTTGTGTTTCTTGAAATGGTTGCTTTCCCCCATATATATAGAGAATAAGGTTGAGAGTTTATATAGTTTTTGGGTTTTTAAGATATATCTCTTTTTCTTTGTTTTATTAGATGTTTGAAATATTGTTTTATTTTTTTTGAATAGAATTTCCTACCACTATCTTTAAAATCTTTGTAAAAGATCAATGACTGTTTATAAAAATCTTTTTTATTTTGTTTTGTGAATTTCCTTACAATATCAAAACCTTTTTTTGTATAAATCCAAATAAAATCAAAATTATTGAATATTTGGAGAACAGGTTCATCTAAGAAATTCTTACCAAATGCCCAATCATCATGCCTTTTTATTAGTTTTTTTATTGTTTTTATCTTGTTTTTAGAGTATTTTAGTTGAGTTAAGATTTTTTCAGCTATTTTTGCTCCTTCTAAAGAATGTAGTTTTCTTATGTTTAAATTGAATGGGTCTGAATTTTTTGGAACTTTTGAATAACCAACATCATGTAATATTACAACTGGCATAAGGATGTCAAGATCTATTTGTTTATCATGTTTGTCTATGAACTTAGGCACTGTTTTGTATAACCATTTAATGTGTTCAATATCACCTTTTCTGCCTTTTTTGTAGTATGGCAGTGCTTTTTGTAAGAGTTTTTTGTATTTTTTCATTTTATGTTAACATTTTTTGTTTTATCATTTATATAGGTTTTGATTATAGAAATCAATAAATAGTAGTGATTTTTCTTTTTATGTATGTCTTATACTAAAATAATATCTTCAGGAAGTATTGTGGTAGATGATTTGTTAGATGGTGGTCTTGATAAAGATAAGATTACTTGTGTGTATGGGGAAGCTGCTGCTGGCAAGACAACATTGGCAATATTAGCTGCTGTTGAGTGTGCTGCTTTAGGAGGCAAAGTTTTGTTTATTGATTCTGAAAATGGGTTTAGTACTGAAAGATTTAAACAGCTAAGCTGTGATAATTTGGAACTATTAAAGAATGTGTTTGTTGTTAAGATTAAATCTTTTTATGATCAATTACAGAAATTAAAGTTATTGGGTGAAAGTTTTTCTAAGTTTAGTTTGATAATTGTTGATACTATTGGTAATTTTTATCGTAAAGAGGTTGTTAAGGATATATTTGCTAATAAACAATTGGTTCATCAGTTCAATATATTAAAACAGATCGCTGATGAAAAAATTCCAGTGTTAATCACTAACCAAATCTATACTGACCCCAAAGATAAAAGTGTGCAAGTTGTTGGTGGTAAAATTGTTAAGAATAATGTTGATTGTTTGATTCAATTGGTTAAGTTGAGTTCTGGTAATCGTTGTTGTGTGTTAAGAAAGCATCATGTGATTAAAGAAAAAAAAGAAAAAGGATTTAAGATTGTTGAAAAGGGGTTTATTCCATTATAAATTTATGCTTCTGTGACTGCTTCAGTTAAGTCATCTTCTTTTTGTACAATGAATTCCAAATCATCCATATGTTCAAGAAGTTTTATAGAGGCTTCTGTTTTTGATGCATCTTCTACTCCTTCATATGCTTTTTGTGCTACTGCTTTTATCCTAACACAATCATAAGGATAATCTCTTTCATCATAAAAATCTAGAACAGTGTAAATAAAAATTGGAGAACCAGCAATAGTTTTTTGAAAAGTTCTTCCTTTTGCTCCGCCTTCAAGCATATAATCTTTTAATGTTTTTGGTCCTTGTTTTAGTTTATCTTTATCAAGTATTAGTTTTGCTTTAAGTATGCCTAAAGCAAGTTTGTCAGGATCTTTTATTCCTTCAACTACTGCAACTAGTTTTGAATGTTCACCGCCTTCACCACCACCATAATTACTATAATGCCAAGTGTAAACATAATGACCATCTACTTCTTCATGAACCACTGACATACGATTACCATCTTCTAAAGTAATTCCATAACCATTTTGTCTTTTTTCTATTTTTCTAGCTTCTGTTTCTTGCTCCATTTTAATAACCTCCAAAATAATCTAAGAACCTCTTTTTAATAAAAGAAAATAAATAAAATATATAAACCTTACTCTTCAGTAAACTCTTCCAATCCTGGAAACTTGTCTCCTTCTTTAATCAAACCTTTTCTTGTCATGTATTCTTTTGCAATTATGTAAAATATTAATCCTAATGACTTTTTACCTTTGTTATTGCATGGAATGACTAAATCAACATTATTAGATTGGTTATTTGTGTCACATAATGCAATTATTGATATGCTCATTCTAACTGCATCTTCGACAGCATTTCTGTCTGGCCAAGGATCTGTTGAGAATAAGATCTTTGGTTCTGTAAATCCATCTAATAAAGGGTTTGTTAAGATTCCAGGAGGATACCTGCCTGGATAAGCTTTTGTGCCTATTAAATCTGCAAACTTGTTAATAGCTTTCCAACCATTCTCTCTTCTTGAAATAAGCATTATTTCATTTGGTTCAAATTGTGTTAGAAAATTTATGGCTAATCTAATTCTTTCATCTATTTTTTGAAGATTTAAAACTGATAAACCATCTGGTCTTGTTTTGTATATGAATTTTTCCATATATTTTGTTTTGAATTTTGTTCCAATATGAATACCTGCTTTTAGGTATTGATCAGATGGTACTAAAAATTGTCTTTGTTGTTGAGCTGCCATGTTAATTTCACCTTTTATATTTTATTACATGTGTATGGTTCGTTCAAACTTTCCATGTGTCATATCATTGCTTGGAAGGCCTTGTAGTTTTACAATTTGTGTGGGTTTTCACTTGTCAGAAATGGGACATTTCTGATCATGCTCATGAATCTACGATTCATGACAGGCCTTAACAGGCACCATACACATGTTTTATTACAGTAGAATCATATTCATACTGTATTTATTATCAGCCAATACAGTGTTTGTCTTAAGTCCACGTATGTGCTTTACTTAAGATAGGCTAATGTATGTTGGTAGAGGGGTTTGGTTTATAAATGTAACTCAGAATTCACTCAACTTCTTTTCCTTCTCTTTAAAAGTGATTATCTTTGTTGAGCCACCATATCCTTGGAGTTTTTCAACCTTTATGAAATGACCTTTTTCTAGTTTATCAATGTGTCTTGTGAAGGATTTATAAGATAAGTTTCCACCTGTGTCTTCATAGATCTTGTATAGATTGCCTATCTTTGAATTAGGGTTTTCTTTTACAATGTTTAATATGAACTGAGTGTTGTCAACTAAATCTTTTTTATTTTTTACAGAAAATTCATCTAATTTTCTTATTGCTTCTTTGACATGTTCTATGGTTATTGTTTTACTACTTTTGTCTTCTGCTGAATTACCAGATTCTCTCATTAGATATAAACCAGACCTTATGTCCTGCATTAACCATGTTTTTTCTGCAATCAAATTAAATGCACCATCATTCCAAACATTGCTTACAAATGCATATTTTAATCTGTTTTTTAATATGCCTACTGTTTCTGATTCATTATATGATTTGAATTCAAGAAATTCACCTGTTAATCTTGATTTTAATCTTGAGTCTAAGTTGTTGAGATATGTCTTGTAATTGCTTATCAATATTAAACATGATCTGTAGATGTTTTCTAATATAAAGTATAAAAAGTCAAAATCATCTAATTTGTCTATCTCATCAAAACAAAATACTGTACCTACTTTGTTTAGCTTTTCTTTGATAATTTTAAAAAGTTCATGTGTTTTTTTATTTTGTATGAATTTGTAATCTAGTTGGTCGCAAATCTGGCAGATTATCTTATGTGATGAATTGTGTGTCCAACAATTTATGTAAATTGGTATGATTTCATCTGTTTCCTGTTCTAATTCTTTGAGAACATGTTTTGTTGCAACTGTTTTGCCAACACCTGGTAACCCATATAACATTAAGTTTCTTGCATTTCTTTTCTGAAATAATGGTTTTATTGAATTTGCTATCTTGTGCTGTTCTTTTTCTCTGTATGGTAAAAGTTTTGGAATATAGTCATAGTCAAGTGCAACTGTGTTTAAGAAAAGTGATTCATTGTCCTTTAACATGTTGTCGAATAAGCCCATTTTATGTTTGGTAGAAGTTTATGGTTTATAATAATTTTGGTGATTTAGCAATAATAAAACCCTTTCGTTCGCATGCTCAATGCAATTATTATGATAATTTGAGCAACTGTTATATTCTTATGAATTGAACTCATGCTCACTGGCCTTAACAAGCAAGGGTTTTATTAGAATTATTGCACTCTTCTACCACAAAATGGACAGAAGTGATAGTTCATAGGCATGTGAACTTTGCAGTCATAGCAATATACTGTTTTTTTTCTTGCTAAATGTGCTTTGTGTGGTTTATGTGGTTTTTTGGATTTTTCTTTTTTGTGTCTTCTGGATTCTTTCATGCCTGTTATAAACCATTTTGCAATCCCATAAACAACAAAAATAATCCCTAAATAGAAAAATGCAGAATAATTAAATTGATCTGTTGTAATAAAGTGAGAAATAATTGTAACAATTGCTCCTATTATTATGAATGCAAGTGGGTGGATTGAGACCATATATTTTTTCCTCTTTTTTTTAAACGCACAGACTTCCGAAGAAGTCTATGCGCATCACCTTTTTTTTTAAAAAATTACCTCGAGGTAAGTGTGAATTAATAATCTTTTATGAAACTCCTTCGCTCAAACTTTCCATGTGTTGTATTCTTTGCTTGGAAAGTCCTGATCTTTTGACAATAAGATTGGTTTTCGCTGGCCAGTAATACTGGCAGGAGTTTCATTACTATTTTGTTATTTTTTCTTAATAACTTTTTTTCCATTCATATAATTCCACAAAGCTTTTGGAATCTTTATTGAGCCATCTTTTTGCTGATTGTTTTCAAGTATTGAGACTAAAGCCCTGGATGTTGCAATCACTGTATTGTTCAGTGTGTGTGCATAATATTTATTGTCTTTGTCTTGGATCTTTATGTTTAATCTTCGTGCTTGTGATTCTTCCATGTTTGTTAATGAACCTGCTTCTATGTATTTCTCTTGTCTTGGTGACCAAACTTCTAAATCGCATGATTTTGCTTTTAAATCTGCTAAATCACCTGAACACATTTCTAATATTCTGAATGGAATTTTGAATTCTTTGTAAAGGTCTATAACAAAGTTAAGCATTTTATCATACCATTTATAAGAATCTTCTGGTTCGCAAATAACAATCATCTCCTGCTTATTGAATTGGTGTGTTCTAAATATTCCTTTTTCATCAATACCATGTGATCCTATCTCTTTTCTAAAACACATAGAATAAGCTGTTTGTTTTACTGGAAGATCTTTTTTATCTAAAGTTTTGTTAATGAATTGTCCTATAAGCGGATGTTCTGATGTTGCTATCATGAACAAGTCTTCACCTTCAATCTTATAAGACATTTGTTCTATCTCTGCATGAGAATATACACCTGTTAAAATGCATTCTCTTATCATTAATGGAGGCTCCACATATAAAAAATCATGTTTAAGCATAAAGTCTCTTGCAAAATTAACTAATGCCATGTTTAATAATGCAATATCACCTTTCATATAATAGAAACCTTTGCCAGATGTTTCTGCTGATGTGTCAAAGTCAAGCATGCCTAATTGTTCTCCTAATTCTACATGGCTCTTTACTTGGAATGAAAATTTCTTTGGCTCCAGAAACCTTTGAATTTCTACATTCTGAGAATCATCTTTGCCAATTGGAACACTTTTATGTATTATGTTTGGTATTTTATACATAAATTCTTTGATTTGTGTCCTTAGTTCTTTTTCTTTGAATTCTATTTTTTCTATTTCTATTGGAATTTGTTTTGCTTTTTTTTTTAATTTTTGAAATTCTGATTCTTTTTTGTCTTTTTTTGCTTTATTGATAAGTTCTGAGACTTTATTTCTCTCATGCCTTAATTTGTCTAATTTTTGTTTTAAAGAACGCCATTCTTTGTCTAATTTTTGTACTTTGTCAACAAAAGGAAGTCTATCATCTTGAAACTTTTTCTTAATATTGTCTTTAACTGTTTTAGGAGTATTTCTTATAAGATTGATATCAATCATTTATCTATCACCAATGTTATGTTGTATGCTATTATATATAAATGTTATTGTAGAAAGTGTGTTGGTAGTATTGGTAGTGTTTGTACAGTTTGTTGGTAGTTTATTGATAGTATATTGTTATAATATGCATATTTGTATTTGTTTGTATTGAAAATACCATTGTTTTTTAGGAATGTTTATAAATTTGATTAAACTATTAAATTACTATTAAAATGGTAAAAAAACTTGAAGAAGTATTGTGTTGGGATGATTTTAAAGAGATTAATAGAAAATTAAATAATTTTTCTAGATTTGATCTTAGTAATTTCTGTGTTCATCTTCTTGTCACCTATGGTAAACATCGTTCTGTTGAACTTGAGACAAAGAAAACACTTGATAATGAATTTGCAGAATCATTTGAAGGTTCAAGAAATGGAAATAAAAATTATCAGATCCTTAATAATGGAGATAGAACTAAAGTTCTTAGAAGAGCATTTCAGATGAGAAATGAACATATATCAAAAAATAGATACTTTTTATCAAAAATATATGGAGATGTTGGATGGGTATATGCTGCTGGAAACTGGCTTTTAGCATATGGTGATGATTTTTATAAAGATGTAGAAGATGGTCTAAAATCTAAAGGAATTATATTTAGGTTTATAGGAAATGAAAAATCTATTTTTTTAGAATGTTATAATGGTTCTAAGAAAAGAGATTATTGTGAAATTACAACTCATAATTGTTTAGATCCTGAAGAAATTCTTGCTGAAAAAGATATTATTGTTGAAAATTTTAAAAAACCTGAATTTTTTCCTTTTTGTGAAAAAATAAGACATTTATTTGAAAACTATGAAAAAATGCATTGTATTATGTTAAAAGGTAAATCTAAACCCTTAACTCAAGATTGTCATTATTCTTGATTGCTTGTGAAATTATTTTACCAGGCTCTGAATTCCTTTTTAATCTTATTATTCCTTTTTTATTGACTTTTACTGATAAAACATATTCATCATCAACATAAACATCAATGTTTTCATTAGAAAAATCAGAATCTATTTTTAAAACTAAGTTTCTTTTGGCAAATCTTGGTTCAAAATCTATTACTTGTTTATTATTCTTATTTTCTTTTCTCTTTTTCCCAGCAAGTTCTTGTATATCTATGCTAAGTCCTAATGATCTTTCTAATTTTTCAATATTTTTTCCATCTTTGCCAATTATTCTTGCAATATTTTTTTTAGGTATAAAAATCTGGCACCTATTTTGGTTTATTAGTTCAACTTCTGCATCATCTACATATGCTAAGATATATCTTTTTATTGAATCTTCAACTAACCTTGTCACACCTGATTTTTGTTTTTGTTCTTGAACAGGTATAACCATTGTGTGTTCACCATATGAATATATCTCGAATTCTAGTTTGCCTGTTTCAAAATCATTAACAACAACTACTGGTCTTGCAAGATCAGCTTCTGTCATACCTGACGGTACTTTGACAGTCATCTTAAGGTTTAGTACTTTTTCTACTTGACCATTTTTTATGAACACTACTGTATCAACTACTTGAGGAATAACACCCATTTCTATTCTGCCAATGAATCTTTGAATTGCATCAATTGGATTTGTTGCATGAACAACACCCACCATGCCAACACCTGCTAATCTCATGTCTGTAAATAATGCAAAATCCTTTGTATTACGCATCTCATCAAACATTGTGTAATCTGGTCTTGAGAGGAGAAGTATGTCATGTATTTCTTCTGATGTTCCTCTTGTTATGGAATATTGAGTTATTGAATCTGAAAGCATTAAGTCTCTAGGTGCTTCAACTGTTTTTACTATTTTGTCTTTTGATGCAAAATATTCTGCTAATGCTTGTGTAAATGTTGATTTTCCCATTCCTGGTGATCCTGCTATCAACATACCTTCTGCTTGTTTTGCAATTCTTTGTTTTAATTTTTCACTTAGTTTGTAATCTTTTAATTCTAGTTTTTTTACTGGCCGAACTGCAGTGATTTCCCATGAATCTGAAAATGAAGGTTTTGTGATAACTATTCTATAATTAGCTAACTGTACTATTGTTGAACCTTTTCTTGAAATCTCTATAAAACCATCTTTTCTCATGCCTGTCTGTTCAACAATTTCATTTGCTATTTCTTTAACTTGGTCTCTATCTAGTACTGTTTTGTCTGCTATTAGAAATTCCCAATTACCTGGCATACCTTTTTTTGCATATGTTGGCAGGTTTTCCCTTATATGAATACTCATTGTTGTTTTGTCAAAATATTTTTCTAGTATGATTGGTTTTTCTGTTTTTTCAAATTCTATGAATATTGTGTTAATTCCTTTTGATTGTGCTACTTTGCTCTGGACTTTATCAGCTGTGATCAATGTAGCTTTTTCTTCAAATGCTAAGCTTCTGATCATTGCATCTATTTCACCTGACTTTGCTCTGCTGATTGCAAACTCCTGCGGTCTTTTGCCTTTATATATTATCTTAAATTTGTGTTTTGTTGATAGTTTTCTTAGTTTGCTTATCTCTTCAAGCCCTAAATAACCTGTTTCTCTGTTCTGGTTTGCTTGGTGTTCAAGTTCTGCTAGCACTGCTTCGTGAAATATTAGGTTTGTTATCTTTATCTTTTTGTTTTTTAGTTTTTTTGAGAGAATTCCTTCTATTATGACCGAAGTATCTGGAACTAGTTTGTTTATGATTAGTTTTTTAGTTTTAGTTTGTTTTGTGTTCTGGTTTTTTTGTTTTGATTTTGTTTTTTTCATTTTATCTTTATTTTCTTGTTTTGATTTTGTTTTTTCATTTTTCAATACAACCTCAACAAATGCACAAAGAACAACTTAAACTTGCCCCAACCTGTCACATTTTCTAGATTAATAGTGATTTGTTCCTGAGTTTTATAAACATTGCCTTTATCATCTTTGTATTCGACAATGATGTTGATTATGTTTTCTTCTGCACTTAGTTCTTTTGCTAAGATGTTATTAAAATTCATATTTATATCTGTTTTTGCTATGTTTATCTGTGTTTCACGTTCTAGATGTTTTCCTTTGATGAAAATATTAACATCTTCTGGGTCTGAAAATGACATCTTTTTCACCGAGACCCCGATGTTGAATACATCATCAATGTTTGCTGTTGTGGGGTGTTCAATGTTAGTGATTTCTAATTGAGGTTTGTCTAATAAAATATATTTTATATCTTGTTTTTTGAAAACATCATTATTTCTTAATGTTATTGTTAATTCTTTATTACCTGGTTTTTTGTTTTCATTATTAAGTATGAATTCTTCTGTGTGTTCTTGTGTAATGCCTAGGTCAAAGGTTTTACAATCTTTTTCTAGGCAAAGGTTTAAGTTTTTCAGAATTGTGTTACCTATGTTTTTTATTTTACAACTTGCTTTTGCTGTTTGATCATTATAAAATTTATCTTTTTCCAATTCACAAAGTAATTCTACATTTGTTGAATATGTTTTTTGTTTTTCCTCTTCAAATTCATCTACTATTTCTTGTATTTTTGATTTAGTGAAAACAGGATCGTCTTCTGTTGATTCAAAATATGTTGAAGAACTGCTACCACTTGTTGTAATTACTGTTATTGGATATTTATAGATTGTTCTTGCTTTTATTGTTTTTGGGGTTTTCATTACAAAACCGATTGTTTTTTGTTCATATGGTTTGAGAATGACTGTTTTTCTATCATTATCAACTTCAAGTTCTTTTGGTCTTGAGATTAATAATTCTGTTGCAACATAATATTTTTTTCTATTCTTAATATTAACTCTCACAAGGTTGTATGAGTCAGGACCAATATTTTCTTTTTCAGGTAAAGCATCCATATAAAAAAGATTAAGATGATTTTCTTCTATATTTTCAATATCTGTTTCTATATTCAGTTTTGTTGTCTCAATATCCAAGCCATAAGATAACCATGAATAAGAAACAGATGATTTGTTAGTATTAACAGAATCTCCTAATTTAATATGAGATGGATCAATATAACCAAATTGGCCATAAGTTACATCAAATGGTACCCAACCATATTCAGGGAAATAAACTTCTGCCCATGCATGAGATACAAAATCTTCATACTGAGGAAGATTAGAATAAGCAACACCATATGAATATTTTGCAGGAATGTTTAATGACCTTAACATTGAGAGAAATAAGGTAGTTAGTTCATCACACACACCTCTTTTATTTTTTAACACCCATAAAGCATCTTGTGTTCCTTCTGCAGTTAGTGTGTCAAGATCATAATTGATGTTGTCTTTTATCCAGTCTGCAATCTTAACAGAAACAATGTATAAATCATCTTCACCTTCAATTATTTCTGATGCTTTTTGTATTATCAACTTGTTATCTGATTTAATTGTTTGTGTTGGCTGTAAATACATATGAACTTCTTTTTGTATATCATCCTGGTCCAATGGAAAATCTATTTTCTTTGTTATTTGTTTTATTTGATTACTTGTTCTTATTTTTGCTTTTATATAAAAATCAAGCTCTTTTTCTTTAGTATCTTTCCAAGTAAAAGCCATACTATCAGCAGATTCTTTACCATTAGAAGGTATATCAGAACTAATTATTAGTTGCTGAAAACTTTCATAAGGTTTTAGTTTTAATATAGCATTTAACTCTGAAACTTTGTGGTTTTCTTTTTCAGGAATAATGTTTATTGATGAATAAATATATAAGTTAGAGGTAATAATTGAGTTCTCAAAGTCATATGCTTCTGCTTCTTCTTCTGCTGTAACTGATAAGGCTAAAGCTAATAGAATTATTAAAATAAATAAAAGTAATGATTTTTTAAATTTTATCATAATTAACCCTTTTTAAATAATAGTTTATCTTTTTGTTTGTCTTCCTTTATCTTGCTTCTTTTTAAAAGCTTCTTTTGCTGTAGAAGTATTAATTTAGTTAAAAACTTTTTGGAAATTAATTTTTGTAAAACTATTATTAAGACCAATAAGATAATTACATAAATAGAAATATAATATAATTGGCTCAATACTGGTTGAATTCCATACTTTAATCCTATCTTTAAAAAATTAGCACTCAATATCAAAGGAGAATATCTTATTATATTTCTTATTGCTTCAGGCATCATACCAATAGGAATTATTATATCTGATAAAAATAAGAATATCGTGCTGATTGAAACTGCAGCAATTGCAGATGTTTCTTCTGTTTTAAACATTTGTCCAATAATAATCCCTATAAAAGAAAATAAAGAGATTATCAAAATAATATAAGGTAGCATCTTTAAAGTAGGAATAATTATTTGAATATTAAATAATATAGATGAAATAATTACAATAACAAAGATCTGTAATAATACAATAAGAAGGCATGTTAAGTAATAACCCAATAAAAATATAATATCATCAACAGGAGTAATCTTGTTTCTGAAAAAAGCAGGGCTTTTCTTTTCCATCATGACTAAACTAGTGGAAAGAAGAATGCTAATAAACATAATAATTATCACTAAAAGATTTGGAAATAATCCTTCTAAATAAGTGATCTCACTTTCAACCCCTCTGATGTCTGTTTTTATAGGACTTACGATCTTGTCTGCATCTGTTATCTGGATGCTTCCTATATTTTCATCTATTTTTTTAAAAGATTTATCTATTTCATTGATGTTTTCATTTACAGAATTTATTTTTTCTTTAATTTTATCTAGTTTGTCAGTAATTTTGCTTCTTGATGAAGCAACATCATTTATCTTATTTTTTGTTTTTTCAATGTTTAGATTGATATCTTTTATAAGTAACTTTAGTTCTGTGATTTTTTTGTCTGTATTTGTTTGTTGATCTTCTATTAATGTATTTGCTTCATTGACTTTTGATTGAGTAGTATTTATTAGATCTTTTATGTCTGAAATTGATGCTGAATTTTCTTCTGATTCTAATGATTCTACATCTGATTCTATATCTTCTAGATGAGATGATATATCTACAAAATATGCTCCTGCTTTTTCTATTTCATTATTTTGTTTTTCTATCTCATCTAATTTTGTGCTTGTTTCAGTTGTCTTAAAATCATTTGTGTTTATACTAATGTCCAAAGAATTAAGATCAATTTTTATTTGTTCTAGCTTATCTGTGGAATCTTTGTTTAATTTTTTTATTTCAGATAACAAAGGTTTTTTATTGAATATTTCAACCCTTGTACTTTCAAGTTTTTGAAGAAGTGTATTTGTAAGATCCATTGAGATTTCTTTTGATTTCTCAGAAAATTTACTTGATAATGCTTCAATTATAATAAAGACCATATTAATTCTTGAATTATCAACATAAAATGTTAAAGTATTGTTGCCAATACCTTTTTCTAAGTCAAGGTTTGGTGGAAAAATAACACAAGCATTTAGTTTGTTTATTTTTATCTTATTTATACAATCAAGTTCAGAAGATGTTTTTTCAACATTGTACTGTTTTTCACTTAATTTATCAGTAAAGATATTAACAGTATCTGTGTACTCTTCTGAATAAACACCAATGTTCAATGCCATTGAATTTGTATTGTTGAATGCAATGCCTAATAATAATATTAAGAATAATGGGCCAAGTATTATAATAAGTGATGAAAATTTAGATCTTAAAAGTAGTTTGAAGTTTTTTTGAATAATTTTGATGAGTGGAGTGATTTGTTTCATTTTGATTTGTCAAAAACATCTGTTTTTGATCATGATCAAAATTCCATTAGAAGTATTGGTTACTTCTTATGACATTTTGACATTTCTAAAGCTTTGAAAAGTGTTGTTAAATTTGCATGTTTGGATGGTAATGATTTTTTTATGTCTTTAACAGAAGCGCATTTTATGATCCTTCCATTCTTAATAATAGCAACCCTATCACAAATCTCTTCCATGTCGTCCAAGAAATGAGAAGCTATGATGACTGTAATCCCTTTTTTTTTAATCTTTAATATTAAACTAAGAATTTCCTCTCTTAAGATTGGGTCAAGATCTGCAGTTGGTTCATCAAGTATAATAAGTTCTGGTTTATGTATCAAAGCGCAAATTATACCTAAACGTTTCTGCATTCCAAATGAAAGTTCTTGTGCTAAAGTATGTTTACTTTGTTCTAATCTTGTTAATTTAAGTAATGCATTTGCATTTGCTAGTATAACAGAATGAGAAATATTATACAAAGAACCAAAATGTTCTAGATTTTCTAATGCTGTTAGTTTAGGATAAAAACTTGGTTCTTGAGGGGCAAAACCTATTTTTTGCCGCATTAATGCTAAATCCTTGTTTGATTCAATCAGTTTATTTCCGTGATTATAATATATTTTCCCAAAATCTGCATAATGAAAACCTATGATAAGATTTAGCAAAGTTGTTTTACCTGAACCAGACATACCGATTAATCCAAAGATTTCTTTTTTTTTAATGCTTAAGTTGATGTTCTTAAGAATTTCTTTGTTATGAAACTGTTTGTTTAGGTTTTGTATTTTGATTATTATGTTTTTGTCTGCTTTTGATGTTTGTTTTTTTAGTGTTGTTTTCTTTGTTTTGTTTTGTTTACGATTTCTTTTTGTTTCTTTTTTTGTTTTTTTAGTTTTTAATCTTTTGTGTTTTGTTTTAGACTTCTTTTTAGAATTACTACTACTAAGATTCCTCTTTTTTCTTTTCTGTTTCAATCTAATATATATTTTAGTGTCTATATATATAAAGGTTTCTTAAGATAATTGTCCCCTACTTATAATAAAAAAACATACAAAAGCTTTATTTAGTGTGAAATTTATCATATATGATATATATTAAACTATTATTATGCTAGGAGGTGTATTTGATGGAAGATTATATTGAGATAATGCCAAAAACAGAGACTGTTTCTGACAAAACAGAAGTTTCTGTTGAACCTAAACAGGTATTGGATAAACCAAAAAGAAAAAGAAAGATAAAAGTTAGTAGGATTCTTATGGTTATTGTGGTTGTATTGATTTTATTTGCAGGAGTTTATTATGATCAAACTGTTTCTTATGCTAATAAATTAATGAAAACAACTGGATTAGCAGGAATAACTATGGTAGAAGGTGATGAAAATACTGCTGCTATTGTTGGTGATGCAATAATATCAATGGATGAACTTAATGAGGAATATAATAAGATTCCAGAAATGGTGCAGGCGTTTACACCAAAATCAAGGATATTAGAGAGTATGGTTAGTCAAAAAATGTTGTTAAAAGAAGTTGAAGAAAAAGGAATTAATGTTGATGATGAAAAAATCAATGAAAGAATTAATGAAATCAAGCAAACAAATAATTTAAATGATGAAGAATTTGAAGCAGCATTATTAGAAATAAACCTAGCTCTGGAAGAATATATAGCAAAAACAAAAGATATAATTGCTATTGAAAATTATCTGGATGATTTTGTTTTCAAAGAGATTATAACAGGAGATGAAGAAATAAAAATATATTATAATGAAAATATAAATCTTTTTGAAAAAAATGAAGAAGTAACAGCTGCGCATGTATTAATCTCATCAAGCGATAGAAGTGAAGAAGAAGCTTTAGCAATTATACAAGCATTAAAACAAAGAGCTGAGAAAGATAATTTTACATTTATTGTTAAAGAATATTCAGAAGATCCTAGCAAAGAAATGAATAATGGTGTTTTAGTATTTGAAAAAGGTCAAATGGTTGCAGAGTTTGAACAAGCTGCTTTTAATTTAAATGTTGGGGAAGTTAGTGAACCTGTAAAAACAGTTTATGGTTATCATTTAATCAAATTATTAGGTAAGGAAGATGCTAGAACACTGGAATTAGAAGAAGTTAAGGATGAGATTAAAGATTTGATAGAAAATGAAGAAAAGGAAGAAGCATTAATAACATATTTAGAAGCTTTAAAAGAAAAATATGATGTTGAAATCTTTTATTCTGATGAAATTTAATTTTTTATTTATTCTTTTTTTTATTTGATTTTTATTTATTATACCATCAGATTAATTAGTCTTTGCTCTGAATGCATCGATCAAATAAATTAGAATAATTGGAACTAGGCCAAAAGCCAGATGGCTGATAACATCGTGAGGAATGTGTTCTATAAATGAGATATAAGGAATCTCAAATATTGTATTAAATGCTGGTGAAAGTAGTATAATTCCACAACAAATTACAATTACAGACTCTATTGTTTCTCTCCATTCAACCATTTTTATGCCTTTTTTGTAAAAGATTTGAACATCATGAACAAACCATGAAGTACTGAATAACCTCCAAATATAACACATATTATTGAAAATTCTGATTCGTAAAAAAATGAAAATATATTTGTGAAGAATGTATAATGTTTTGATAACATAATGCACATTGTAAAAACTAGGATAATAAATTGTATAAACTCAAGCCATGTGAATTTACTGTCTGAAGGTGTGGTTGAACCAAACATTGTTTAATTTATGTGGCAAGTATATTTAAAATTAACTTAAATTATTGCTAAAAAGTAAGAAAAAATAAGAAAAAAAAGTAAAAAAAATAAGATCTACAATTCATTTAATGTAACAATATTCAGTCTAGTATCTCTCTTATTGATTCTTGAGTCCATTGCTACTACAAACTTAATGTTTTTATTCTGCTCTAATCCTTTTATTAAAGCTCTATCAATGCTACCATCAAATACAACTGCAAAAACATTTGTACCTAAGTTACTTATTGTAGATGAGATTTCTGATATAGGAACCTTACCTAAAATATTTAACTTATCATCAAGTATGTAACTACCCCTTGTACCTATTAAATCTTCTAGCATTTGTTTAAATGATTTTTTTTGTTTATCATCTAAACTAATTTTAGCTGCTGGAGGTCCTGCTTGAGATCTTTGTTGATAACTAGATCTTTGATAACTTGATTTTTGGTAAGGTTTTCTTGAATCTTGTCTTCTGTATGACTGTCTTTTACCACCATTCATTGACTCTGTTGTTGCATCTAGATTGAATTCCATTTTTGCTTGTTCTGCTGCTACTTTGCTTCTCAATGCTTTATGAATTTCTTTCTTAGTTATTTCTTCAACTTCTTTTCCGTCAGGTGCTTTTGTTACAAAATCAATGTCTGCGACATTTAAGATTTCTTTTATGATAAGGTTACCTCCCCTATCTCCATCTGTAAAAACAGTCATAATCTTTTCTTTACTTAGACCAATAATTGATTCTGGTATTGATGTTCCATTTATTGCTATTACATTCTTAAAACCATGTTTTAATAAATTAAGAACATCTGCTCTTCCTTCAACAATTATAATATCATCACTTTCATCAACACTAGGACCTGCAGGTAGCCTGTCTTTACCATATTCTTGTATTTCCATTACTCTTACAGAATATGCTACTTCATCTGCTAGTTCTTGAGAATCTGGCATTACTTTGTCCATTAGGTTTTTTAGTAATATTTTTGCTCTGTCAATAACAAACTGTCTTTTGCTAACTCTAACATCTTCAATGTTTTGTACTTGAATCTTAGCATTACAAGGTCCAATTCTTTGAATAATTTCTAATGAAGCAGCTACAATAGATGTTTCTGCTTTATCTAAAGAACTCGGAATTAATATTGTACCTGTTGTTTTACCTGATCTTGTTTCAGCTGTTACTTCTATTCTACCGATTCTACCTGATCTTTGAAGTTCTCTAAGTTCTAAATCTGCTCCTAACAAGCCTTCTGTTTGACCAAATACTGCTCCTATTACATCTGGTTTGTCTACAACTCCTTCTATTTGGATGTTTGCATGAACAATATATTTTGCTGATACTGGGCTAATTTTAGCCATTTTTATCACTCTCCTAGTTTGTCAAAAACTTTGTTTTTGATCATGATCAGAAATCCTTGATTTCTGACAAATTTGATAGAAAAAGCTCTCTAACTTGATTCCAAATAATGTGTTTTGTGAATAAGTAAACATGATTTTGCCTTTTCTATCTATTTAAGAACAAGTTTTAAACCGTAATTTTAACTAATTTCCAACTCTTTTTTTGCTTTTAAATGATTAAATGAATATGATTTGCGGTTTTTTTGACTTGTTCTATTGTTTTTAAGCCTATTTTGACTTTCTTTGTTCTTTTTAAACTTAATTTATGATTTAATAAGCATAAAAGGTTTGTTGCCTGAAGCACTAACTCCCAGGGTTCATTGCTCGCCTTATGCGTTAGCTCCATTGAGCACTCTCGTGTCAGGCTGTATTATGCAAGAGTATCTTTAAATCACTGTTGTTCTTTGTTGAACAGCTCATAAAAGGACCCATTTGCATAAATTGTGCGATGATATATGGTAGGTAGAGGTGGTTAATAAATGTTTGGTTTTTTGTGGTTTTTGTCATCACTTGAAGGTAATGACTTATAGAAAGATTTATATAGTGGTGTGTGTTGCTTTTTACTATATAATTATATAGTGAGGTAATTGAAGATGAAAGACACATATAGAGTTAATGAAGATGGTGAAACATTAAGTGCTAGGCTTGTTAAAGGTGATGAGGGTAAAACTATTGAGATAATGTATACAAAAAGAAATGGTGATTATCAAGTTGGTTTGTATAAAGGTGGAGTTGAACAAAGTACAAGAGCAGTATTTGCAGATGAAAGTCAACCTATGCAGAATTCTGATGGTAACAGTTTTTTACAAATGTATATAGCTGCTTATGATAAGTTAGGTCCTAAGTTAAGGGAACAATTACCAGCTGAATGGTGCAGTATTCTTGGTTCATGGCTTAAGAAGAGTGGTTATAGAAAAGCAATTGATTCTATGAAAAAAGAAGTTGGTGAAGATGGTGCACAAATATTAGAAAATTTGCCAAAGATTATTTTTGGGTTGTAGTTAGGAGGTTTTTAGAAAATGATAATAAAAAATGGATTTAAGAAGTTTGGTAGTTATGAATTAGATGTTGTAAATGAAGGTTCTAATAATCACAGAGGATTAATAGGCACAGTTGTTGCAAAAGGTGCTTATGCTGAAGATTCTGAACCTAATGTTGGTTCTGCATATAATTTTGGTCTTAATCAACCTAATCTAAAGAGAAAGATTTCAAAATGGGCTAAAAAAAATTGTGTTGTAATGGATGAAGATAATAAATATGAATGTGCTCTTGTTGATGGTTTAGTTGATCTTGTTCAACAAGGTAGTAAAGAAGGAGCAAGGATTGCTGTTATAAAAGGGTTTTCATTTGATAGTCAAAAGATACCTGCTCGTGTTGATGATTCAAGGTATTATGCATTAATACATGCTGAGTTGTATAAGTAGATTTGTAATAAAATGACAGACAAAATAAAAATCTATAAAGAAGAAATTCAACATGGTGATAAAGTATGTTCTTGTGTTATTATTGAGCATAGTGATGGAGCAGATAGGTTTGATATTGCTAAACAAGCTGTTGATAGTGGTTTGATTGATTATTCTAGTGATTCTGAGAAAGAACAGATATATCAATTGATTCTTCAGGAAAGAAGGGTTGAGCCTAAGAAACAAAGTAATGATAAAAAAGATATAAGTCTTACTGAAAGGCTTAAACAGAAAAGGCAAAAAAGAATTAAGGAAAAACCCCAGAGAAATTTTGATTATAAGGGATGAAGGATGGAAGATAAAAATGATCCCACTCTTCCTTAAAAAACACAAAATCTCTAAGTTCTTTAGTGAATTGTTTAACACAAAAAGAAGTAAAAAAGTAAAAAAAACATTAGACAGATTCATCCAACAAATATATTGGGGAGATGATTTAACAGTTGAACAGTCTAGAAAGAATCTTGGCAAAGGGTTGGTAGAGATTGTTAAATATGGACAGCATTCTTCAAATGGAATATTGATTACTGGTGATGGGTATTTCTTGACTGCTGAACATTGTGTTACAGATGGATTAGTAGGTGCACAGATAAGATTGTTTAATGGTAATCTGTATCCTGTTGAAAAGATTTGTGGATATGTTCCTAAAGAAGATATTGCTCTTGCAAAAGCAGATATTCCATATAAATGTATTCCAATGGAATACAGAATCTATAATACTAATAAATTAGGAAAAATGGCTGTTGCTACAATGACCAGAAGATATGGTAAACTGATTGTAAAGTATGGTTTTGTTACAAGAGAATGGAACCCTACTCCTACATACAAAGGTGGTCTTGAAGCTGTTATGTATCCTAACCAGTTTACAATGGATATTGAAGCTATACCTGGTGATTCAGGAGGGATAATTGTTAGTGAAGATGGAAGATTGGTTGGTATTTTAAGTGGTGGCCATGAGAAAATATTAACTGGTGCTGGTGTAAAGATAATAAGTGCTTTGGAATTAGTTGATAGGTATAAGAGGAAGTTGAGATGAATGAATTTTTATTAACAAACCTTTAAATACACTTATTCTATTATAACTTTGTATGACAAAGAAAACCAAAGAAATATGGAAAGTTTACAAAAATGTATTTTCAGAGTTTACACTTAGGACTGTTTTTAAACTTAGTTCTGAAGGACATTTTGATGAATTAAAGTCGCCGATTTCAATTGGTAAAGAAGCTAATATATTTACAGCTTCGAAGGGAAGGGGTTTGGTTATTGTTAAGATCTATAGGTTGGAAAGTTGTAATTTTAACCAGATGTATAATTATATTAAACAAGATGTAAGATATGTTGGATTGAAAAAGCATAGAAGACAGATAATATTTTCCTGGGTGCAAAGAGAGTTTAGGAATTTGTTGATTGCTCGTGATGCTGGTTGTAATGTGCCTAAACCAATTGCTTTTAAGAATAATGTTATTGTTGAAGAATATTTAGGTGATGATAATCCTGCACCTATGCTAAAAGATTCTCATGTTAAGAATAAAAAGAAATTCTTTGATGAAGTTGTTAAAAATATGAAAAAGATGTATAAAAAAGGATTAGTTCATGCTGATTTATCAAAGTTTAACATTTTAAATTGTAGAAATAAACCTTATTTTATTGACTTTTCTCAAGCAACTACATTAAGAGCTTCTGAAGCTGATATGTATTTGAAAAGAGATATAAAGAATGTATGTAACCATTTTAAGAGATTGGGTTTGAAAGTTGATGTTGATAAGGTTTATAAAAAAATCACTAAGTGATTTCATATAATTTTCTCAATACTCTTAATTTTTTATAACCATCTGCATCTAAGAATTGGTTTAGAAAATTAACATATTCATTGTCTTTGTTTAATATTTCATGTTTTCTAGAAGCACTGCCAATTATTGTATCTAAACCATTTTTCATTGCTAATGTTAAGAATGCATTTTGCAAAGGTAATTTTGTTTTTTTAGGTAATTGTTGTGTTAGGTTTGATAACCCTACTAACATATGTGTTTGTTGTAATTCTGGATCTAAGTTTATCATTTTTATTGTATCTAAAACAATGTTTATCTTGTTTTCATAATCAGATGCAAGAACTATTGCGCCTGGGTCAAAGAATATATGTTCTGGTTTAAAATCATAGTCAAGTGCTTTATTATACAATCTTTTTGCTGTTTGATATGATTCTTTTGCTGTTGTGTTTGTGTGAAGGCGTGAATTTTCTAATCTTTCTGAAATAAGAATAACAACTTGACAAGGTTTCTTTTTTCTTAAAGAAAATACAGCATCTGATCTTGCTTCTGTTGCAGAATTTAAGATTGGTAAACCATTTGATTTGTCAATATTATATGCATCTAAGCCTGCTTGTAGTTTCAAAGGATTTGCATCATCTATTGACAATGGTATTGTTGTTATTGATTGTATTGATTTAATTATTATTTCTAATTCTTGTTTAGGTGATAATCCAACATTAACATCAATATAATGTGCACCTTTTATTGCTTGTTTTTTAGCAATTCTTTGTATTTTTGCATAATCATGTGATTTTAGAATCTTTTCTATTTTTGATAGACTTGCATTGATTTTTTCACCTATTATTGTTAATCCTTTTAATGGCATTATCAAGAATTGGTTTAATATTCAATATATAAGGATTATTAGGATATAATAGTTAGATTTAAAAAAACATCCTACTTCTACCTATATCATGGAAGAATTCATATTCGAACTAAAGATACCAAAAGAAAGAATAGCTGTTTTAATAGGTAAGAATGGCGAGATAAAGAAAGAGATAGAGGAATCTACAAAAACAACATTGGAAATTGATTCTAAAGAAGGAGATATTTTTATTACTGGTAAAGATGGTTTGAATATATTTACTGCAAAGCAGATAATAAGAGCAGTTGGGAGAGGTTTTAATCCTGAAATCGCTTTATTTTTATTAAAACATGATTATGCATTTGAATTAGTTGATATAGGAAAATTTGCAAAATCAAAGAGCTCAGCAAAAAGATTAAAAGGGAGAGTTATTGGTAAGGAAGGAAAGTCAAGAAAAACAATTGAAAAATTAACAGATTGTTACATAAGTGTTTTTGGAAAAACAATTGGTATAATTGGTAAGGTTGAAGAATCAAAAAATGCAAAAAGAGCTGTTGAAAGTTTGTTGAAGGGTTCGAATCATTCTAATATTTTTAGGTGGTTGGAGAATAAGAGAAGACAGTTGAAGCAAAGAGAGTTTGAAGATAAAGTTTAATAATTCTTTTTTATTATCAATGTTGTTATCTTTTTAATAAAATCAAAATTATTTCTAATATCATCGACTAGTTCATAAAATTCATTAATATCCTTCACATCAAAGTCTAGATGGATGTCATATTTGCCTACTTGTTTTATAAAATAATTTATTTGTCTTTTGTTTTTACAATAATTTACTAATCTATTGTAATCTTCTTGTTTATGTTTTTGTAGTGTGATAAGTGCTGTGCATGGTTGAAGATTGAG
Source organism: uncultured Methanosarcinales archaeon (assembly GCA_964535955.1). Classification (GTDB taxonomy): domain Archaea; phylum Nanobdellota; class Nanobdellia; order Woesearchaeales; family CAXGTL01; genus CAXGTL01. The sequence goes on from CAZHVK010000001.1 coordinate 178,523, forward strand.
TTTGGCTAGGTTAAGTGTTGTCTTAAACCCAGAGATTACTTTTTTTTGTTTTAATGACTTTATGTTCAAGATTACTGATTTTGATGTTGTGTTGAGCTTTGCTGCTAGAGTGATAATTTTGTTTCTTGAGTTAGTTCTTAATAGTTCAATTAATTTAAAATCTTTCTCTGATAATGATTCTTTTACATGGTCTAAATTAACTGTTGTAAAAAATTCCCTATCTTTTGTTTGTTCTAAAAAAGATTTGCTAATTGCAAATGCATTGGTGACCATTGAAACATCTTTTTCAAGAATATGTGGTGAGAGTTCTAGAAGTGCATCATACATATCTAGTTTCTCTTTGTGATCAAGAATCTTAAAACTTAATAAAAGATCATATTCACCTTCTGCAAAAGTGTTCCAAACACAGCATTTGTATTTTTTTAATGTGTTTTTTATCTGATCTGCTATTTCTTTGTTTAATTTGTTTAGTTTTATATGAACAGGATTAATACTATAACCTATTTTTGTATAATTTATCTTTGTATTGAATTTAATGATTATCTTTTTTTTAATTAATCTATTAATTATCTTGATAACTCCTTGTGTTGAAAGTCTTGCTTTTTTTGCAATCTGTCTTGATGATATTCTGCAATCTTGTTCTAACAAAGATATTACTTTTTTTTCTGACTTGTTTAATTTGTACATATTATTGAATTATGTTTAAATTATATATAAATGTTTTGATATTTAGTTAATAATGTCTACTTTTTATGTAAAAAGGTTGATATAGTTAGTTTAGTATCTATATTATATGAAAATAGAACTTAAACAAAAATTAATAGAAATTGCAAAACAAAGAATAAGCAATAAAGATCCTTCACATGATTTTGGACATACAATGCGTGTATTAGATAATGCCTTGTTGATTGCCAAATATGAAGGAGGTGATCTAGATGTAATCATACCAGCTGCATTGTTTCATGATTTGGTTGTTTATCCTAAGAATTGTCCTAGATCTAAGTTTGAAGAAATTGAAAGTGCTAAGATTGCTAAGTATATTTTGTCAGAGATTAATGAGTTTCCTAAAGATAAAATTCCAATGATCATCAATGCAATCAAAGAGCACAGATTTAGTAAAAGAATTAAACCTAAAGAATTAGAATCAAAGATTATTCAAGATGCTGATAGACTAGATTCAGTAGGTGCAATATCTATTATGAGAACATTTTGTTCTGCCGGACAAATGGGAAAAGTATTTTATCATGAAAATGATCCTTTTTGTAAAAATAGGATTCCTGAAAGAAATAAATATGGATTAGATCTATTCTTTTATAGATTGTTAAAGATAAAAGAAACAATGAATACAAAAATTGGTAAAAAGATTGCTGATGCAAGAACTAATTTTCTACAGAGATTCTTGGAACAGTTTAAAGAGGAAATAGAGATTGTTGTAAGTGGTTGAATGTGAATGAAAATGGATAATGAAAAAATAATAAATGTATATGATATGGACATTGGAAAAGATCCTGATGATACATGTGTGGCTGTGATGGTTGCACTTGCACCTCGAAGATTTAAGCCTGGACTTTTGATCACTAATGATGAAGCTGAATCATTTGGGAGGGCCAGGTTCTTAGCACAGGTTGTTAATAATATTAATGCATGGGACAGAATTCCTGTTGCAGCTGGTCTGCCAAGTACAAAAAAGAGGAAAGATGTTTTAGTTGAAAGAAAAGGTTTGATTACAGAAAATTATCCTTTTATCAAAGATGGAATTGATTATCTTACACAAGTATTAGATAGTTATGGTCGTATAAAATATTATGGATTAGGTGCATTAACTAATCTTGCAACTGTGTTAAAAAGATATCCTGAGTTTTCTGATAAGATAAGATTATATCAGATGGGTATGGCTTTTAAAGATATATACAGAAGAAATGCTCCACAATATAATGTTAGACTTGACATTGATAGTTTTAGATACATATTGGAAAATGTTGAACATAAGAAGTTCTTGATGAGCCATACTAGTTGGGGTAATTATGAGAATAAAAAAGATAATAGACAAGAATTAGGAATATATGTTAATGATCCTGTATATTCTTCATTACAATACCATATGAATAGTGGTATGAAATTATTTGCAAAACATCTTAAATTATGGAATGATACTGGAAAAGATTGTTCTGTTATGCATGACCCATTAACTGTCTTAAGTGGAAGAGACACAAGATATCCTTTAGTTGAATATGTTAAAGGTGATATTATATTTAGTGATGATGGATTTGTTGAACTTACACCTGAAACCAAAGAAAAATTTTTAGAAATGGACAGAAATTCAAATAAAAACCTTGATAAAATAATCAGGCATCTGTATAATGAGAATAATTTAGATGGTAAAATTATTAAAGATGTTGAGTTTAGTCTTAGAACAGATTATAATTATGTACGAAGAAAAATACTAGAATGTCTTTTTGGAAAACAGACCATCTATTATAGAAATAATAGTGGTTATCTTATAAGATTAGCAGAAGAATGGAAAAAATATAATATAAATAGATGGACCTAATTAAAAAAATCTCAACATTTATATATTAATTATAATTTTCTTTTATTTATGGCAAAGAAAGGTGGTAAATTTGAAACAAAAGCGCATGAAATGGCTGCGCAGCAAAAAGAAATATCTGTAGCTGAGTTTTTTGAAAAAAACAGACATCTTTTAGGTTTTGATAATAAAAGAAAAGCTTTAATGACAACTATAAAAGAAGCTGTTGACAATGCATTAGATGCTACAGAAGAAGCAAAGATTCTTCCAGAGATTATGGTAGAAGTAATTGATATGGGTAATGATAGGTTTAAAGTTATTATTGAAGATAATGGACCTGGAATTCTTAAAAAAACAATTCCAAAGATTTTTGCAAAATTACTTTATGGAAGTAAGTTTCATAGATTGAGGCAATCAAGAGGTCAACAAGGTATAGGAATTTCAGCTTCTGTCATGTATGGACAATTAACAACTGGACGTGCTGCTAAGATTATGTCAAAAATTCATCCTAGCAAACCTTCGCATTATTATGAGCTTAGGATTGATACAAGAACTAATAAACCTGTTATTGTTAAAGAAGAAGATATTGAATGGAAAAAAGATCACGGTACAAGAGTTGAAATTGATCTTGAAGGAAGTTATCTTGGAGGATCACAATCTATTGACCAATATCTAAAACAAACTGCTATTACTAACCCCCATGTTACAATTATTTATACTAATCCTAAAGCTCAACAACTGATTTTTCCAAGAGCTACAGAAGAATTACCAAAAGAATCAAAAGAAATAAAACCTCATCCTTATGGTGTTGAGCTTGGTATTCTTATAAAGATGGTAAGGTCTACTGAAAGTAGAACTTTGCAAAGTTTTTTATCAAATGATTTTTCAAGAGTTGGTTCAGGAACTGCAAAAGAAATATGTAAAAATGCTGCTCTGCTTCCTAATACTAAACCAAAAGCTATGACAAGAGAGATGTCTGAAAAATTAATGAATGGAATTAAACAAACAAGAATAATTAATCCTCCTACTGATTGTTTAAGTCCTATTGGAGAAGCTTTACTTGAAAAAGGTTTACGTAAGGAAATAAATGCTGAGTTTTATTGTGCAGCATCTAGACCACCAAATGTTTACAGAGGAAATCCTTTTCAAATGGAGGTTGCAATTGCATATGGAGGAGAACAAAGAGGTGATAATTCTATAAATGTTTTTAGATATGCAAATAAAGTTCCTTTATTATATCAACAAGGTGCGTGTGCATCGTTTAAATCAATTACTCAAACTAATTGGAGACCTTATGGATTATCACAATCTCAAGGTTCATTACCAATTGGGCCTTGCACTGTTGTTGTTCATATGGCATCTGTATGGGTGCCTTTTACTTCTGAATCAAAAGAAGCAATTGCTCATTATCCTGCTATCTTAAAAGAAATGAGGCTGGCTCTTCAGGAGTGCGGTCGTAAGCTTTCATCTTATATACATAAGAAAAAAAGGATACATGCTGAAGTACAAAAAAGAAGTTATATTGAAAAATACATTCCTCATGTTGCTCTTGGTCTTCGTGAACTGCTTCAACTTAAAAAAGCAGAAGAATTAAGAATCAGAGAAAAATTAAAAAAATTATTAGAACAAAAAAGAGGTAAATTAGCTAAGATTGGGCAAATTATAAATCCTGAATATGATAAAGAATTTGCAAATATTGGGAAGATTGTTGAGCAAGAGGTAAAAGAAAAACAAAAACAAGAAGCTGAAGAAGATAAAAAAAGAAATTTTGAAAAACAAGTTTCTGGCAAATC
>CAZHVK010000002.1:0-77656 GCA_964535955.1 uncultured Methanosarcinales archaeon
ATAGGTATGTGCATGGTGTCTGTAAGACCAGTGAGAACATATCAGATTGTACAACTATCAGGGCTTTCTATTAAATAATATTACACTTAGAAAGTTCGAACGAACCATGCACATACTAAAAAACTTCACCTTTTCTTAACATCAACTTCTTTACCATCTAGATAAACAAGTGTAGAAGCATTGCCAGACAATTTACCAGCATCAATCACAAAATCAACTTTTTCTTTCATAGACTCATCCATATCATCTAAACAAGTCATATTTTTCTGTCCAAAGATATTAGCACTTGTTGTAACAATCGGCTTACCAATTTCAGCACAAACTTGAGATATGAAATGATCAGGTATCCTAACACCAATTGTATCAGAACTAAAATTAATATTCTTTGCAATAATTGTTTTATTTTTTAACTTAAGTATAAGAGTATAAGCACCTGGCAATTTCTCCAGATACTCTCTAACATTATCATTTATAACACAATTATCAAGTATCCATTGCTTGCTAGGAGCAATCACTGAAACAGGTTTTTCACCTGGTAAACCTTTAATCAACCGAAGCTTAGCAACAGCATCAAAATTAGTAGCATCACACCCAATACCATAGATTGTATCTGTTGGATATATGAATACAGCACCTTCTAATATCTTGCCAATAACACCTACTTTATAATCCTCGAATTCAGACGCTTTTATTATCTTCATATGATATAGGAAGTGATTAGTGTTTTTAAACTTTGTTAAAAAAAGTATGTGTATGGTGCCTGTAAGGCCTGTCATAAATCGAAGATTTATGATCATGCTCAGAAATGTTCCACATTTCTGACAAGTGAGCAATTATTAGGATTGTAAAACCTAACTAGTGATCAATTAGTCATAATAAAAACATTGAGCATGCGAACGAATCATGCACATACTTAAAGATGACCAATACAATATATATATTAAAAAACATATATTAAATATACCAAAGTAATATATCTCTAAACAACTACCTATATATAGATAATTATATCGTAAATATCGCGATTACATATAATAAACACTTATTAAGCAGTTAGGTTAATAAATGTATAATAGTGAAGGGGGATGAAATATTTGATTATAGAGATTAATAAAAAGATACTCAAGTGGTTAAAATCTTTAAAAAAAAACAAATCCAAATATTAGCAATATTTATTATTCTGCTTATCTTAGGTATACCTCTATCATCTGCACAAACAATAGATAAAGGATCTATGAATTTTAAATATGATGAAAATGGCAATTTAATTCGAGGTGTAGATGAATACTATGTTTACAATTCTTTGAATCAATTAACAGAAATAAAAGAAAAGAATGCAAATGGTAGAACATTAGCAAAATACTTTTATGATGAAACAGGTCAAAGAATTAAAAAAATATCTTATGATGAACAAGAAAATTCTAAAACAACATATTACATTGATAAAAATTATGTAAAAGAAAAAGATTCTAATGGAGAAACAGACACAACTTATTATTATGGACCATTAGGCTTAGCAGCTGAAAAAGATCAAGATGAAAATTACAAATATTATCATCCTAATCATCTTGGTAGCACACATATAACCACAGATGAAAATGCAGAAGTAATTGAAGAAACAGCTTACAAACCATTTGGTCTTTCTTTAGAAGGAGGAAAATCAAGATACACATACACTGGCCAAGAAGATGACAAAGAATCTTCTCTAATGTATTACAATGCTCGTTACTATTCTCCTTTACTAAGACATTTTACACAACCTGATACAATTCTTCCTAATGTTTATGATCCGCAGCAATTGAATAAATATGGTTACGTAAGCAATAATCCTGTAAAGAATACTGATCCGAGTGGCAATTATGCTTGCGCAGGACCATGCGAAGTTGCAACTGGTACTTACCTTCTCTATTTAGGTCTTGCATATCTTGGAGGATTATTATTATCAACAACAAATTCTAATGATTATAAGGATTATTATATGCCTACAAATTATCCATACCAGTATCCAAATGTAGAGATAGAATTTCCTGTTGCACCAGGAACAGAGCTCCCCACATACTTTCCTCCTCCAAATCCCACATTGGAAGGAACAATAAATTTTCCAGGCGCTCCAGGATTTGATACTCCTTATTCATTTCCGCCAGCTTATGATACTGATTTACCTTTATTATTTCCAACACCCAATCTTAACGAAGAAATGGAGCTTCAAGTTAAAAATCCGCTCGGAAGAAGATTTGAAGATGGAACAGAATCTTATTGGTCAGAACCATACCTTCCTTATTATATTGAACCAACAGGAGAAGAAGTAGCTTTGACAAGGGTAAATGAATTAGGAAGAATAACACAAGTACGTTGGTATGATGAATTTGGAAGAGCTACTAAAGATTTAGATCTAACAGACCATGGAAGAGGGGATCATAAACCAGGACACACCCATAAAATCGATCCTGTTGATCCTAAGAATCCCAAAGCAGGAATAAAGAGGTTTCCACCAAATGTTGATTAAACTAAAAATAAGAAAAATAGAAGAAAATTGTTTAGTGAATTTCAAAAATTTATTAGACGTAATTAAAAATTTAAAAGATATAGAAAAAACAAAATGGACATTATCTAATTTAGAAGGAGGGGGCAGTCAAAATACTGAAAAGATAAAAAAGATGATTGAAAACAGTGACAGCAAAATTTATTTGTGTTCATTCAATACATTTTATGATTTATTTAGTTACAATGATTTCATAGTTTGGGGAAATTTTATTGGTTTTAATTTAAACAATTGTCAAATTTCAGATGTTATGCCCAGTGAAGATGATTTAACAAATAATTTACAGATAAAAAATATCAAAATAGAAATAAGAGTAGTTGATAGCAGTTTTTATGAAATATTATCAAAAGATGAAGAACTTATCAAAAAAATAGAAGAAGAATTTGAAAATAACCAATGGACAATTGAAAAAGAGATAATAAAATGAACAATAAACAAAAAACAAAATCAATTCAACTCATTGCAATAGTTTTAGCACTAATCATATTATGTATGCCTTTTTCATTTGCAGATTCTGCTTCTAATAATCAAGGAACAATAAATTTTGAATATGATGAAAATGGAAATCTTGTTAAAGGCATTGATGAATATTATGTATATAATTCGCTTAATCAATTAATAGAAATAAAAGAAAATAATGCCAATGGCAGAACATTGGCAAAATACTTTTATGATGAAACAAGTCAAAGGATTAAAAAAATAACATATGATCAAGATGGAAATTCTAAAATAACTTATTATATTGACAAAAATTATGTAAAAGAAAAAGATTCTAATGGAGAAAAAGACACAACTTATTATTATGACTCTATGTCATTAGTTGCTGAAAAAGACCAAGATGAAAATTATAAATATTATCATCCAAATCATCTAGGAAGCACACACATAATCACAGATGAAAATGGTGAACTAATTGAAGAAACAACTTACAAACCTTTTGGTCTTTCTTTAGATGGCGGAGAATCAAGATATACATACACTGGCCAAGAAGATGATAAAGAATCACAATTAATGTATTACAATGCTCGTTATTATTCTCCTTTGTTAAGACATTTTACACAACCTGATATTATGATTCAAGACACTTTTAATCCTCAATCTTTGAATAGATATAGTTATGCCCAAAATAATCCTGTAAAAAATTCAGATCCTAGTGGAAATTTTGTTTGTGGAGGATTATGTATCGCAGGAGCAGTAATATTGATTGGTGTTGTTGGAGGAGCAACAATTGGTGGAGGGGGTGAAGCAATAAGACAAGTCTGGACAGGAGAAGGCAGTTTATTTGAAGGCACTCTTAATTGGAAATCGATTGGTAAATCTGCTGCAATAGGTGGAGTAGCAGGAGGAGTAGGAGCTGGAACATTTGGAGTAGGAACAGCAATAGGTGGTGCTGCAGGTGTATCAGCTTCTGGAATGATTGCTGTTGAAGGTGTTAGTTCTGCAGTCGCAGGTATTACAGCAGGACAAGCAGCAAGAGCAACAGAAAATACATTGTATGATAGACCTGTAACAGAAGGACTTGGAGATCTTGAGGATATGGGCTATTCAGCACTCATAGGAGTATTTACTTGGGGGGCACTTAGGACAGTAAGTACTGTAGCTAGACAATTTTCTAAACCAACACCTAAAGTTAATCTTCAAAGCAGCAAACCACAAAATATACCAATAAAAGATCTACAAGGAATCCATAAATTAGATTCACCTAAAACAATATTTTCTGAACAAAGAATAGCAGGAGCAGCAACAAAAGGGCCTATAGATGTTTACAATGTAAAAGGAAAATTAGTTATTGGTGATGGTCATGGAAGAACTGCAAGAGCAGCTATATTAGGAGGAAAATCTTCAGTTACAGGAGTTATTCAAAATGCAGACCCTGCAAATGTAGCAGCACAAGAAACCGCAAATGCATTGCAAGGTTATCCAAAATATGATATGGAAACATTGATCCAAAATATAAAAAAATGAAAAAATCAAATAATCAAAAGGTGCAAAAAAAAAATGAATGAAAAAACCAATAAAATAAAAATGCTTGCAATCTTTTTCATAGTTTTGATTGTATTTAGCCAATTAAGCTTAGCTGCAAGTGAACAAAAAATAGAAAAATTGGAGGTCAAAAGAGATTCTAAGGAAAACCCTAAATCTGATGGTAGACAAGTAAAGACTAAAAGCTCAACTAATGCTTTGTCAGCGAGCATGCCTACAGAAACACCACCTGCAATGCTTAACACAGGGGCAAAAGATTCATTTACAAATGTTCTCAGCAATCTTGATAAGGGTTCGTTCCATAATGATCTATTTTCAGGATCAGCAACTTATTCATATTCATTCAAAGTCCCACCAGCACCAAACAATTTTATACCGAAAGCATCAATTAACTATAACCATCACCAAGCAACACTAAGAACAGAACTAGGTAATGCATGGAGCTTAAGTAAAAGTTATATCTATAGAAATACAGAAGGAACAAGAACCCAAACAGATGATGACACTTATTACCTGGTCTTAAACGGAGCAACAGCAAAACTTGTTTATGTTCCAAATGAAGATAGATATCACACAGAACAAGAAAGTTATTCACACATTAAACAAGATGGAGAAACCTGGACAGTAAAAACAAAAGAGGGAACAATATTTAGGTTTGGTATTAACCAGGAAACAAGTCTAGAATCAAGTTTAGAATCATACACAAGCCTTTGGTATCTAGAAGAGGTTGAAGATACACATTCAAACAAGATAAATTATCATTATCTAAAAAACCCAGAACAAGACAAATCAATGTACCTAGACAAGATAATTTACAGCACAAATGAGATCAAGTTTAACTACAATTTTAATGCACACAATGGATTCTATGGTTATATCTATGGAACAAAGATTGAACAGACAGCATTACTAGACAATATAGAAATAAAAACAAACAATGTCTTGCAAAGAAAATATAAACTAGATTATAAGACAATTGATGATAAAAAATTCTTAAACAAGATAAGAAAGATTGGAAATGATGGTACTTCTGAATTACCTCCTGTTGAGTTCAGATATTATGAAAATAGTAAAGGATGGACAATAGATAATAATTGGGTGCTTCCTGATGATGCCAACACAGGATGGGATAAAGATCTTGGAACCAGATTATTAGACTTTAATAGTGATGGTCTCACAGATATTATAAAATCAAGAGGCAATATTCACAATATATGGTATAATACAGGCAATGGTTTTACAGAAAAAAAGACACTTGACAATTTTATTCCTGGAGGAATAGCTAGCGGAAGTGTTGACAAAGGAGTAAGATTTGGGAATATTAATGAAGATGCAAAAATTGATGTAATAAAATCTGTCAAAGGAACAAACACAGTTAAAGAACTCAGGATTAACAAACAAGATCATCTTATTGAAGAGGAATCAAATTTTCCAGCAGAAGCTGCTTTTGTAGATATTAAAATTAATGATTGTACTCCTGACCCTTGCGATCCTGGAGGAGAAGATCATGGAATAAAATGTTATGATACTAGTTGTAGAAGGAAATGTTATTATGAGAATAAAGTTTGTAGTAACAATTGGGTATCTGTTCATGAAAGTCAAGGTAATGGATATGATGAAATGTATGATAGTGAGAATAGAGATATAACTAATGGTTATTATGTAAGTGGTAATGATAAATGTTATAAATTTGAAGTAGATACACCAAATTCAGCTTATATAGGAATATATGAAGATGAATGTGATATAGGAGCAGAAGATGATGGAGATGTTGTATTTATAGCAGGTCTTTTTACAAATAGAGGTAGTAATTCATGGCTTCAAAAAGTCCCTGCAATAGACCAATACAGAAGTTGGTATGGAAATTTAGAAAAACCATACAATGACGCAGATTTCGAAGGCAGCTACCTTACATCATATGAATGGACAGAAGAAAGTTTTGAATTTGGTGCTGAACCAAGATTTGCAGCTGATAACAGAGAGGTATATTGTGCTCCTAATTATAAAAATGATTATGATACTTGTATTGCTTCAAACCTATATCCATGTGCATTTGGATGTGATAACGAGAGAATTTATGCATATGTGCAATCCGGATATTATTATGATCCTGGACACGACTTCATTTCAACAATAGCACTTGATGATAATTGTGATAGACACCAAGTATGGAACCATGCTGGTAAATATATTAAAATGAAAGTTTATGCTTCTGATACATCTATAGAAACTGATTGGATAGATAAAGTGTGTATGAAAACCACTGAGGTTAGGGATTTGGGTGTAAGATTAGCAGATGTAAATGGTGATGGAAAGACAGATATAGTAAAAGCCCCATATTTTGATAATTTAAAGAAAATATGGCTCAAAACAGACAATGGTTGGGAAGAAAATGAAGAATGGAAACCAGAAATCAATATTCATTTTACATATCATTATGGTGAAAGCGATGGAACAATACTCATAGACATTAATGGAGACAATTTACCAGATTTTATTAAAGGAAATGGTGGAGTGAGAAAGTTCTGGATTAATACTGGAAAAAATTGGATTGAAGATTCCACATGGAAACTACCATATGAAGCAACAATAATTAAGGACAAAGAAAACCAAGGTGTTCAGATAACTGACATTAATTCTGATGGTCTACCAGATTTAATAAGAGCATACGATGATATTAAAAAAATATGGATCAATAATGGAAGGGGTTGGACAGAAGATACAGAATGGATTTTACCTGACAAAACCAATTTCAGACTTTATGCATGGAGTTTAACAGACATTGAAGGAGATGCTTCACCTGACATAATATATGCAGCAGTTATGGATTCTAGTTGGGGTAAAGCTTATATAAACAAATATTCAAAACAATACTTACTTAAAGAAATCAAAAACAATGTTGGTGGAACTACAAAGATAGATTATAAAAAAATAACTTCATTAGATAATACAGGAAATGATGCTTTAAGTGATTTACCATTCAATGGATGGGTAGTTCATTCAATAGAAATTGATAATGGAATGACTAATGACCATGGTATAAAATCAAGTTATACAATAGATTATTCTGATGGACTTTTTGATGACAGTAATGGAGATGAAAAAGAATTCAGAGGCTTTGGTTATGTAGAAGAAACAAAAATAGATGGAAGCAAAATTAAACATTGGTTCCACCAAGATAAAAAGAAAAAAGGTTTAGAATACGAAACAAAAATAATGAATGAAAACAATAAATTATTCAAAAAATCAGAAAAACATTTTGTATCTCAAACTACAGACCCATATTATGTAGTACAATTAGCTGCTTCAAAAGATTTCACTTATGATGGTGTCAATAATAATCCAACCATAAAACAAGTGGATTTGGACTATGATGATTTTGGAAATGTTGTAAAAATTTCTTCGTTAGGAGATAAATCTATTGAGGGTGATGAGAAATATTCATATACTACATACTTGAATGATGTAGACAAATGGATAATTGGCAAACCAACAAGAACCTATTTATTGGATTCTGATGATTTAACTAAAATCTCTGAGTCATTTTTCGAGTATGATCAATATGGTGGTTTAATCAAATCAGAGTCTTGGTTAAATACAGGAACAAATCCAACTATAACTTATGAATATAATTCATTTGGTAATTTAATTTTACAAAAAGATCCTAATCAAAATGAAGTGGAATATGAGCACGATTCAACACATACTTATTTGATAAAAACAACAAATTCATTAGGTCATATATTAGAATATGAATATGATGATTATGGAAATCTAATCTCAACAACAGATTCAAACGAGAACAAAATAGAATATAAGTATGATGTATTTAACAGAAAAGTAAAAGAGATTTACCCATATGATTCTGAAGAGACTCCAACAATAGAGTATATCTATGAATTTGATGGAATTGCACCTGAAAAGACAATCACTAAGAAAAAAACAGACCAAGATCAAACATTAGATAGTTATTCTTATTATAGTGGTCTTGGTAATCTTATCCAATCAAAAATTGAATCTATAGATTCAAAACTAATAACAAGTGACTATTATTATGATGATTTGTTAAGATTAAATTCTAAGACAATTCCTTATTATGCAAACAATAATGAGTATACAAATCCAAATAAAGAATTGCTAACAACATATAATTATGATACATTAAATAGAATTATAAAAGTCAATAATCCTGATAATACTATTACAAAAGTAAACTATAACAAGTACATAACAACTACTTATGATGAAAATAATAATCGGCACGATTTTATAAAAGATTCTTCTGGTAATGTGATTGAAGTCAAAGAATATAATGGTGAAGAAATATATCTAACAACTTATGAGTATGACATAAATAATAATCTGATAAAAATAACAGATAGTCAAGATAATGAAATAAAATATTCCTATGATACTTTAGGAAGGAAAACAACATTAGATGATCCTGACTTAGGTATATGGACATATCAATATGATAATATGGGAAATCTCATTAAACAAACAAACAATAAAAATCAGGAAATAATATTAACATATGGTCAGTTAAATAGGTTGAAGACAAAAACATCAGAAGAGACATCAGAAACATATACTTATGATCAAGAGACAAAAGGAACATTGTCCAAAATAGAAACAAATGATATTACAAAAGAATTTGAGTATGATAATAGATTAAGACTAATAAAAGAAAAGAAAAAGATTGACAACATAGATTTCATAACAACATATGGATATGATTCTGCAGATAGAGTAACAAAGAAGACATTACCTAATAACGAAGAAATAATCTATGACTATGATAAAGCAGGAAACTTAAAAAGTGTAAATAATGTAATCACAGATATTCAGTACAATGAAATTAATATGCCTATATCAAAGACATATAAAAATAATTTAATAAGTCAATATGATTATGACAATGAAAATTTCAGACTGAATAGTATTAAGACAAGTGATGTACAAGATTTATCATATGAATATGATAATGTAGGAAATATCCTAATTATACAAAATCAAATACAAAATAAAAAACAAGAATTTGAATATGATGATTTGGATAGGTTGACAAAAGCAAAAAAAACAAAACAAGATAATCAAGAAATAGATTATGAAATTACATACAATTATGATAGTATTGGTAATATGCTTAATCTGAATTCAGATGTTGGAGATTTAGAATATTTATATGAAAACCTAGCACATACACCATCTACAATAATAACAGATTCTGATGAATTCCCTTGTTTACCTAATTGGGAATGTAGTGAATGGTCTGAATGTGTTGGCAGAAAACAATCAAGAACATGTGTTGAATTAAATGAATGTGAAAGACCAATCCCTAAACCTCGTGAACATCAATCATGTAACAATCCACCAGCCATAATTGGTCCACCAGCAGAAGAAAGGACAATGACAAAAAAAGAAACTGATTTAATCACCCTTAATGTAAATGCAGTTGATGAAGAAGAATTAACATATTCAATAAATGATGAAAATTTTGTTCAGGATAATGTTGAAAAGAGCAAGTTCACATGGCAAACAGATTATAATGATGCAGGAACTTATTATCCTATAATTACGGTAAGTGATGGGTTAGATACTGTAGATGTGAGTTTTAGATTAACTATAGAAAACCTAAATGCTGCACCAACTATTGAACCCATTAAAGATATGACAGTAAATGAAGGAGAAAAAGCAGAAGTAATAATAAATGCTGAAGACATTGACAATGATGAACTAACATATTCTATTGATGATGATAGATTTATTCAAAGTAATGGACAAGATAGTGGATTCTTAATCACAGATGACTTTTCAGACAATGATTACACAAACAACCCAGCATGGGAATTTATGTATAGTGGTGATGATCAAATAGGTGGATCACAAGCTGAGATAAAAGATGGCAAAATTAAGATAACATCTAGAAGAACAGACGCAGCTTTTTTAACAATAGGTGAATTTGATTGGTCTGATTATTCTATACAAGCAGATATCAAGTTCTCAAATATAAAAGATTATGGAGGCTTAGTTGCAGGAATAGGAGAACCTGATGAAAACGGAAAATTTACTAAAAATGCATACCTAATTTTAAATGGGCAAGATGAATCCTTTGAACTTTCTTATAGAGATGTGGCAAATTCTATCCTTGTAAAAGATAGAGCTATTCAAACTATTTCTGAAGATATTGCTTACACATTAAAACTTGAATTAAAAGATTTTGAAATAATTGGTTATATTAATGGAGAAGAAAAATTATCAATAGATGTTCCAACAATTGTTCAAGGTAAAGCAGGATTAGTCGTGTCCTCAGGTCATCCATCTACAATTGAGTTTGATAATGTTTATATTAAAAGTAAAACTAATAACAACAATATTTTCACATGGCAAACAACATATGAAGATGGAGGAATATATGATATTATAGCAACAGTAAGTGATGGAACAGAACAAAGCACAAACTCATTCTTACTTACAATCAATAATATCAATGATGCTCCAATAGTAGAAAACATAGAACCAATGACAATAGATGAAACAGATACAGCAGAATTAATAATAAATGCACAAGACCCAGATAATGATAAATTAACATACTCAGTAACAATAACAAGGTCCACAATAGTAGCACCTAAATCAGACATTTTTATACAAGATCCTAATCAAGAAAATAAGTTTACATGGAAAACAAATTATGAAGACATGGGAACATACTATGTTTATGTTAATGTAGATGATGGTAAATCAAAAACAAGCAAAGATTTCTCACTTACTGTAAATGATATAAATGCACCACCAACAATTGAACCAATAGAAGATATAACAGTTGATGAAAATGAACTTGTAACAATAACAATAAATGCAAATGATATTGATGAAGATACTATGACATATTCTGTTAATAATGACAACTTTGTGAAAACAGAACAATCAAATGTGTTTGAATGGCAGACAAATCATGAAGATGAAGGGACATATAATATAATTGTAACTGTTAGCGACGGAACAGAGGATATAACAGAAGACTTAACAATAACAATTGAAAACTGTAAAGAAGAATGGTCATGCACAGATTGGACAGAATGCACAGACAGTTCACAAACAAGAATATGTATTGATAATAGTAAATGCGAATCAGAAGAAGATAAACCACAAGAACAACAACAATGCGAAATGCCATGCATAGAGGACTGGTCATGCAATGAATGGTCTGACTGCACAGACAGTTCACAAACAAGAACATGCACAGACAATAACCAATGTGAAACAACAGAAGATAAACCAACAACACAACAAGAATGTGAAATGCCATGCATAGAAGATTGGATACCTGGTGGATGGTCAGAATGTATAGATGGAATACAAACTTTATCTTATGTAGATTTCAATCAGTGTGGCACAGAAAATAACAAACCAACAAATGAAAGAGAATGTGAAACAAACAATCCACCAATCCTAGAATCAATTGGTAACAAACAAATAGATGAACTAAAAGTCTTAGACATATGGGTAGAAGCAAGTGATGAAGACAAAGATGATGAACTAATACTAACACATGATTTCCCTAAATTAACAATCGCAGAGAACTACAACTCTGGCTCAGAAATAAGAACAAAATATAGATGGCAACCACAATCAGATGATGCAGGCACATACAATGTATTATTCAAAGTAGAAGATTCAAAAGGAGCACAAGATCAAGAACAAATAAAAATCATAGTCAATGACATACAAGAAAACACAGCACCATACATTTCACCTAAAATAGATGATATACAAAAAGACATGAATTCAGAACCATGGACACTGGATTTAACAGACTATGAAAATGATGCACAAGACACAAACAGAAAACTTAGGTGGAAAGTAAGAGGTGGAAACAAAAACCTTATACACATGTCATTAAACACAAACACTGATGAATTAAAATTCTATCCAATCGAAGACCAATATGGTGAAACAATTATAAAACTAACATTAAGGGATTCAAGTGGTAAAACAGATACACAAGATGTAAAAATAATGATTAATCAAGTTGAGAATGGACCAGACTATAAATTAAAGATAGGTGCAAAAGATGAGTATTTTGAAAACTTAATTAATTCAGTGATTAAGTTTGGTAAAAAGACAAAACATGCTAATCCTTATGCATTGTTTAAGATGAGATTTAATGAACCAATTCCTGTAGAAATTAAAGCAAAAGATTATACAACTAAAGAGATAGATTATTCTTTTAATGAACGAGTTCCAGGATGTAGTGGTACATGTGTCTATAACAATAAAGGATTTAATACAAGATGCACCAAAGGAAGATCTTATACAGAATGTATATCTACAAAAGATGATACCCAATTTAGTTATGTTTATTTCCCTACAACAAAAGAATTCGTAGTAGAAGAAAAACTAGATAATTGTTATGTAGCATGCAGATCAGATTCTAATTGCAATGACAACAAACCAAACACAAAAGATTATTGCATAAACCAAGGCACATGCAATGCAGAGTGTCAGAATGAACCATGCAATGTAAGGTGTGAAAAAGATTCTGATTGTGGTAATAATGCTGTATGTTTCTTACCAAAAACATGTAATTCATATTGTGAAGAAAAATTTTATATTTGCAACATGGAATGCAGAAAAAACTCAGATTGTAATGACAACAAACCAGAAACATACGACATCTGTAGAAATGCAAGAACATGCAATGCAAAATGTGAATACATAACAAAACCAGAACTAAAACCAGAACTAGAGATAACAAGATTCAGTGTAAAAAGATATCTAAACAACATCGCAGTAGTCGAATTCAAGATAAAAAACACAGGTGACACAACAGCGCAAGATATTCACTGGCAACTTAACACAGGTGGTGGAATATCTGATCCACAGAGCACAGAATCACTAACACTAAGACCAGACCAATCAGCAACAATATATTCAACAGGCAATTACCAAAACTCTGGATCATACACAATGGTCTTAACAATTGACCCAAACAACTTAGTCAAAGAACAAGATGAGAGCAATAATATTAGAGAATTGGGTGTTAGTATTTGATTATAGAGATTAATAAAAAGATATTAAAGTGGTTAAAATCATCAAAAAAAAACAAATCCAATTACTAACAATATTTCTTATTCTACTCATCTTAGATATACATCTTTCATCTAAACAATGCACAAATAAAGATTCTATTAATTTTGAATAGATAATGATAGTAATAAATTCAATGAAAATAGTTTACCATAAAAATGAAATACATTAACCAAATCAAAACAATAATAATAATTTTCTTAGTTTTAATTAGTTTATCAAATTTTATACATGCAGGGATCTATAGTCAAGATGTTAATAGCCCAACACCCATGGCTGCTTTACCTTTATCAGGAAAACTAGACGTTAATCCAAACACAGGAGCAGCATCATATTCATACCCTGTAGAAGTACCTAAAGGGGTGAATGGTTTACAACCGATTGTAAGTATTAATTATAACAGCCATACTGCTAAATCGCCAACAGGAATAATAAGCAGTGCATGGACATTAACTGAAAACTATATTGAAAGAAATCTTGAAACAAAGAGAGGGTTTACAAGGTTTGACAATTTTGTTTTATCTCTTAATGGTCAACAACATGAATTAGTATATGATGAGTCAGATGATAGGTATCACACAAATATTGAAACATTCATTCATATAAGAAAATTACAAGGTGGAGAAAATGAAAACAAAGAATATTGGGAAATCAAAACAAAAGATGGAACAACATACAGGTTTGGTTATAATGAAGATTCTGAATTAATACCTTATAGCAACACAATGAGATGGAGTTTAGATCTTATAACAGATACACATGATAACAAGATATATTACTCATATTATGAATTAGTTAATGAAAGTATGCCATCATTTATTGAACAACCAATTTTTATACAACCAAAACAAAGGTTTGATGGAATACCTTATCCAAAAAGCATAGAATATAATAATGATAAAACACATTCAATAGAATTTGTATACCAAAGAAAAACACATGGCAAAATACAATCATACCATAAAGGATGGAAAACAGAAATATCAAAACAATTAAAAGAAATAAATATTAAAACAAATAATAAAATAATGGGCAAATACAGGATCCAGTATACACCATCATTAGGTAATTCAAATTATATCTCAGCAATAAATGATTTTGGAAAAATAGAAATACAACTAAATAAAGAAGAAATTAAAGCTTTAGATGAATTATTTGATAAATATCCTGAAAAGAAAATAAAAATTATTAATGATCAAGAATACAGAAAAAGATTATTAAATAAAAACCCAGAAATGAAAAATATTGTCCAACTACTAATGCAAATAAGAAAAGTAGATTTTAAATACAGAGTTGTTAAGTATGAAGATGGAGAAGAAGAAGAAATTGAGGAAAATATTACAGCAGAAGAAGATAATATTTTTGAAATTATGCAAAATAAGGATTTTACGCAATTCATAGGTAAAAAAGAAAACACAATTAATGAAAAAAAATCAAATGCTGGATGGGAAAAATTAATATTTGTAGATAAAAATGGTAAAGATCTTGGAGCTCGTTTAGCAGACATAAATGGTGATGGATATATTGATTATGTAAGAAAAGATAATACACTATTATTAATTGAAGAAAGTGGTTGGGTTGGAACAACTGGATGGAAATTGCCTAAAGAGGCAGTGTTTGTTGATAAAAATGGTAAAGACAAAGGAACAAGATTAATCGATCTAAATGGAGATGGTTTTGCAGACTTAGTAAAAAGTAGAATTTATGGTGAAGATAATTATGAGCAAAAAACATGGTTAAACACAGGAACAAGCTGGATAAAATCAGACAATTTTAAAGTACCAAAAGAAGCAGCATTTATAAGAAATTACAAAGATTATGGAGTTAGGCTTTCAGATGTTAATGCAGATGGCTTACCAGATATATTAATAAGCAGAGAACTACATAATAACAAATATTATTCTAAAACTTATATTAACAAAGGTTCTTGGTGGACAGAATCAAATAATTATAATGTTCCTAAAGCTGCTGCCTTTGTTGACTCTGAACACAGAGATAGAGGGGTTCGTTTAGGAGATATGAATGGTGATGGATTAACAGACATTGTAAGAGCAGGAGACTGTGACTCATCTTGGTGTAGAGGAGTATGGCTTAATACTCATGGAGGATTTAAAAAAATAGATTACTTAGAAGTACCAGATGAAATAAGTTTTTATGATGAAGAAGAGACATTCATAATAGTAGAAAATGAAAAAGGAAAAAAATATCCTGTTAGTGCAGGAGACATACATAAAGATAATGGTATTAGATTAGTTGACATAAATGGCAATGGTTTTTCAGACATTATAAAAGGACAAGATTGCGACCATAAAAGATGTCAGGGTATTTGGTTTAACTCAGGAAGAACATGGGGTACAATTAAAGGAAATTACTTTTTAAAAGGAATTGTATTTGTCAACAAAGAAGGTGAAAACAAAGGAGCAAGATTAGCAGATTTTAGTGCTGATAATTATATTGACGCGGTTGTGGGAAGAGCATGTGATTATAAAGGATGCAAAGATCACAGAGCATCAATGCCATATCCTATTTATCAATTAAAACTAATAAAAAATCAAAATGGTGGTACAACAACAATTGACTATGAAAGGTCTGTAAAATATGATAATACAGGAGATGATTTAATAAATGATCTCCCAAACACTATGTGGGTTGTAAAATCAATTGAACATCACAATGGATTAATGAATGATAAAGAAGTAAAAACAAAAACAGAATATTCTTACAAAGATGGATTTTATGATCATATAGAAAGAGAATTCAGAGGCTTTGGCTATGTAGAAACAACAAACTCTGATGGTAGCAAAGTTAAACACCATTACCACCAAGATAAAGCTAAAAAGGGGTTAGAATATAAAATAGAAATAACAGATAAAGATAACAAAACTCATACGACAACAGAAAATACATTTAGTTCTATAGAAAAAGATGATTATTTTATTGTTAAATTAGATTCAAGTAAAAACTATTTATATGATGGAACCATTGAAAACCCAATAATAACACAAACAAATATTGAGTATGATGAATATAATAATATGATAAAAACTTCTTCATTAGGCGATGTTTCAAAACAAGGAGATGAGAAATATTCATATACTGAATATTCTTATGATACTGATAAATGGATTTTAAACACTCCGACAAAGACTTACTTAAAAAATTCAGAAGACTCAACAAAAGTTTCTGAATCTTATTTTGAATATAATAATTACGGAGACTTGATCAAATCAGAATCATGGCTAAATACTGGAGAAAACCCAACAACAACTTATGATTATGATTCTTATGGTAATTTAATATCAGAAATTGATTCAAGAGGATATGAGACAAAGTATGAATATGATTCAACACACATTTTCCCAATTAAAATAATAAATGTACTAGGTCAGGAAAAAATATATGAATATGAACATGGAACAGGCAACCTATTATCAACAACAGACCCAAATGGATATAAAACAGAATACAAGTATGATGAACATGGAAGAACAATAAAAGAAATTCTTCCTTATGATTCTAAAGAATCACCAACAATAGAATACATTTATGATTTTGATGGTATTGCTCCCGGGATCAAGATAACAAAAATAAAAGATGATAAAAATAAATATAGAACATTTTATGAAGTTTTTGACGGCCTTGGTAATAAAATAAGAGATATTAAAGAAATAAACAACACAAACATAAAGTATGTGGTTATACAAAATCATTATGATTCAAATGGAAGATTAGAATCAGTTACAAATCCTATAATTATGAATGATTTAATTATCCCTGGGATAGGAAAAGCAAATCCAGAACTTGACATGCAAAAATGCGTAATGACTGAATGTAATTTTTATTGTTTTCAAAATAGTGAAGAAAAGGAAGAAAAAGAAAAATGCATACAAGAGAAATGTGAGGGAAATAGAAATTTACAAGTATGCAATCATTTTCATTATATTGCTAAAGAAGAAAAAGATGGTATTGGGAAAAACAGATATTATTCATTAACAGACGCACAAGAAAAGGAAATTGATTTCACAACAATAATATACAATGATATATATGGTGAAGATTTAACCAAAATGGCAAAAATAAGAGCACATAAATGGGGAACAAATGAATATGAATTAATAAGTTCTGAGAAAACATATTTGCCTTCAGAGGAAAGATATGAAAAAGGAGGTCATCATATAATCAATAAATTAAATAAAGAACATTTTACAAAAAGATATTTTCAGACATTGATTAAATTAAACATGTTATTTTTAATGAATGACATTGAAGTTAAATTTAGATATAGTGATTATTTATTAAAAGACTTGTCTTCAAAACCAAAGACAACTTATGTTTATGATGCTTATGGAAGGAACATAAAAACAATAAAACCAGATGGAACTGAAACAAGAACAATATATAACAGGGATACAACCTCTATCTATGATGAAAATGATCATAGAACAGATTATATTAAAGATGTTTATGGAAATATAATTGAAGTTAAAGAATATAATAATAATGAAATATAAAGAGCAACTACTGACTAGCCCATATAACTAGGTCTTTCATCTTTCATCTGTTTTGCTTTAGAACTTCTAAAGAAATTCTGCAGATCTTTGTAAGCTTGCTCAATATCTTTACTAGCTGAAGGCCTTACTTTTTCCAAAGCCATTTCAAAATGTTTTAACTTAACTTCTTTTGCTTTTATATCTTCACGCAAAGCAAAGATTGCAGCTTCACGACAGATAGACTCAATATCAGCTCCTGTGTAATATTTACTTTCTTTAGCTAATTTATCTAATTTAACATCTTTTGCTAACTTCATATCTTTTGTATGTATCTTAAATATTTTTAACCTAGACACATCATCAGGCACACCAGCTAACACAATCCTATCAAACCTGCCAGGCCGCAGCAAAGCAGTATCAAGAATATCAGGTCTATTTGTTGCACCAATTATTATAACATCATTCAAATCCTGCAACCCGTCCATCTCTGTCAAGATCTGATTAACCACTCGTTCTGAAACTCTTCCATCTGCACCAATTCCTCTTTTAGGAGCTAATGCATCAATCTCATCAAAGAAAATTATACAAGGCGAAGCTTGCCTAGCTTTTTCAAAAACCTTACGAACACCCCTCTCAGATTCACCAACCCACATAGAAAGAAGTGAAGGACCTTTTACCAAAATAAAATTAGCTTTGCTTTCATTTGCAACAGCTTTAGCAAGTAATGTTTTACCAGTACCAGGTGCACCATAAAGTAGAACACCTTTAGGAGGTTTAATACCTAGTCTTTTGAAAGAACCAGGATGTTTTAATGGCCATTCAACAGCTTCTGATAATTCTTGTTTAACATCAGTCATCCCACCAATATCATTCCAAGTAATATTAGGAATCTCAACAAAAACCTCTCTCATAGCTGAAGGGCGAACAACTTTTAATGCTTCTCTAAAATCTTTCATATGAATTCTTAATTTTTCTAAGATTTCTTTTGGAATAGTTGTTTCTTCTTTTAACTTGATCTCAGGCAATATTCTACGCAAAACAACCATTGCAGCTTCTTTTGCTAATGCAGCAAGATCAGCTCCAACAAAACCATGAGTAATTTCAGATAATTTATCTAATTTAACATCTTTTTCAAGAGGCATATTCCTTGTATGAATCTTTAGAACATTTAACCTGCCTTCTCTATCAGGAACACCAATTGAAATTTCCCTATCAAACCTACCTGGCCTACGAAGAGCAGGGTCTAACATATTAGGAATATTAGTAGCAGCAATCACAACAACCTTGCCACGAGATTGCAGACCATCCATATTAGCTAACAACTGAGCCACTACACGACGTTCAACTTCTCCTTTAACTTCTTCTCTTTTAGGAGCAATTGCATCAATTTCATCAATAAAAATAATAGAAGGTGCATTTTTCTCAGCTTCATCAAACTTTTTACGAAGATTTTCTTCACTAGCACCATAATATTTAGACATAATTTCAGGACCATTTATTAAAATAAAATGTGAATTAGTTTCATTTGCAACAGCTTTAGCAAGCAATGTCTTACCAGTACCAGGAGGACCATGTAACAACACACCTTTTGGTGCTTCTATACCTAGTGTTTCAAATATCTCAGGATGTTTTAATGGCAGCTCTACCATTTCACGAATCTTCTTAATCTCTTCTTGCAAACCACCAATATCTTCATAAGTAATATCAGGTATTGTTTCTTCTTTAACTTCTACAGCCTCAGGATTCAAAACAACCTGAGTAGAATCAGAAATAACAACAGCACCTTTAGGATTTGTTTCAGCAACAACAAACTTCAAACCACCTAAACCAAAACCCATTGAACCTTCATCAAGCATGCTAAAAATATCATCAAAAAAAGGATTTTTAGATACAGCAGTCCTTCTTCTTCTTGCTCCACCTAGTGAAACAATATCACCTTTAATAATAGCTCTCCCAAGCAAACCTTGTTTAAATATATTAGATGATGTTCTTATAACAACCCCCTTTCTTGCAGGTGCAATTGTAATTTTCTTTGCTTCTTTAACATCGGCTTTCTTAACAGTAACCATTTCTCCAATTCCTGTGCCAGCATTTCTTCTTTGTGTTCCATCAACTCTAATAATTTTCAAACCAATATCACCAGGATAAGCTCTATCAACAATACCAACTGTAGCACGTTCACCTTTAATCTCAACAATATCACCTGGCCTAACACTAATCTCCTGCATAAAAGAATTATCTACACGAACAATACCTTTATCAACATCATCTTGTACAGCTTCTGCAACCTTAAGATTTAACACTTTTTCTTCAGCCATATTACCTTGTTAGAACTTCTTATTTATAAATTTTTATATCTTCAATATACAAATTAATCATCATCTTGTGAGCTCATTTCTTTCATAATTTCTTCCATAGATTGCTTCATATCATCTTCTAATGACTTTTCATCTTCTTCTGTTTGTTGTATTTCTTTTACTAGTTTCTTACCTAAGGTACTAACTTCTTCCACACTCCCTGAATCAACAATAGCTTTTGGCAATGGTCTTACTATTGTTAAAGGAATAACACCTTTTTTAAACTCCATTTTTGCAATAGAGATAGGATTATACTTTAATTCCACAATATCCTTTTCTGTAAGCTTTATCAAGAACGGAGCACCCATTGCAATCTGCAACGCTCTACTACCTATCATTCTAGCTTTCTCATACTTTGTAAAATCCTCAGGATTAAATGTTTCCATATTTATATATGAAAGTAAGGATTCATTTATAAAAGTATCGTGGAACAATGTTTTTATGAATAGTTAAAAACACCATCTCAATGTATTATCACATTAATCTTATCACTAACCAAAGAACCAGTATAAACACCACCACGCTGAACCTTTTTCTTATCAATAGAAACAATATTAGCTAAAACATTCAACATTTTGCCGCTCAACATCACACCTTTAACAGGAATCTTTTCACCATTTTTATAATAATAACAATTGTCAGCTCTTACAGAAAAATCTGTTGCTAAAGCATTAGATGTATGCGCACCAATAATAGACCCAACTATCAAACCCTTATTTATCTTATGATATTTTCCATTCAAAACAATGTTAGTAAAACCAATACCTTGTGAAGAAGCATTGCCAGTACTTTCCTTACCAAAATGTTTAGCTGTATTATGATCATAGACAAAACTTTTCAAAACACCTTTATCAATCAACTTAGTATCTCGATTAGGTGAACCTTCAAAATCAACAGCACTAGAATTAACACCTTTATTCAAGATACCATTATCATTTATACTAAAATTAGGATCAAAAATTTTCTCATCTAACTTATCAACAAAACAAGACTGTTTTTTCTCAACACTTTTGCCATTAAAATTAGTTAAAAAAGCATACATCAATAATTCTGACAAAGACTCTGGTTTTAATATTACATTAGTCACTTTTGTAGTTAATTTTTTTGCTTTTAAAAAATCCAAACATTCTTTTTTTGCTCTTTTTATCAAATAATCATATTTAAAAAGAAAATTTTCACCATCCCATTGCCAGCTACTAGTAACTTTACCATTAGTTCTTCCAGTCGCACCCACAAAAGCTGAAAACGATGTTGATTCTTCTGAAATATTTACACCTTGTGAATTAAGTGTTATGCCAAAGCTATGGTGTTTTTCAAGACCACCTTTTGAAAAAGTAATCTTTGGTGCTTTTACAGATTTTATCATTTGTTTAGCCATACTTATCAATTTTTCTTCATCTATTTCCAAAATTTTTTTATCAAAGTTTTTTGGATAAATAACTTTACTTCTACCAGGCAAACCATAAAAATATTCTAATTTTTTGCTTGCTTTTGCAATCTTAAGAGCTTTATTGACTAAGTCCAAAGAAAACTTACTTCCATAACTAACACCTTTTTGACCATTTTTCCATAAATTAATTACATACATACAAGAATTTGAATAATCTAATGTGTCAAGATTATTATTTTTTATTCCCACACCTTCTGAGACTGTTTTATTTACATTAACAACTATATAATCAGCTTTCTTTTTTCCGAATTTCAACAATTTATGTGCATTCTGTTTAATATTTTCCATTTAACTACCACCAACAATTGCATCTTTTATCAAAATTCTAGGGCATCTTCCATCTACAAAAGCCCATTGACCATTTTTTCCGCATTGACCAGGTCTAGAATCATCAAGTTTGTTTCCAATTGCTTTGATATTTTTCAAAAGTTCTAATATGTTACCAGTTAATGCAACATTTCTTAATCTTTGCTTTAATTCTCCATTTTTTACTACAAATCCTTGCATACACGCAAATTGAAATGTACCTTTTGCAGGACTTACTTGGCCACCTTTTGAACCAACTAAATAAAAACCATTTTTTAATTTTTTTAATAATCCTTCAAAAGAATAATCTCCTTTACCAATATAAGTGTTAGACATTCTTACTTGCAACCTATGAGAAATATCTTGTGCTCTTCCATTGCCAGTAGGTTTAACACCAAGATAAGCAGCACTTTCTCTTGAATGTAGATATGAATTTAAAATACCATTTTTTATTAAAGTAGTGTTAGATGTTTTTGTACCTTCATCATCATAAAACTGTCCACCCCATGAAGAATTCTTGCCACGAGAATCATCATATACATTAACAAAATCATTTGCAATCTTCTTTCCCTGCAAATCTTTTAGACAAGATAAATTTTCCATTATATGATCTGCTTCACTCGCATGACCTAATGCTTCATGAATAAAAACTTCTGCTAAAGGACCATCAATAATAATATTTGATTTTCCGCCTTTAGGATTTTTTGCTTTTAACATTGCTAAAGCATTATCATTAGATTTTTTAGCAACTTTAGGAAACCTTTTAGTAGTTTCATAACCATCCATTCCACCAGTAGCATCTGCATAATTTTCAATAAATTTATCTTTAGCAGTAGAATGAACTCTAATATAAGTAAAAACTAAATTTTGTTTAATATCACTTCCAACAGAATTAGTAAAATAATTTTTTTTATAATATTCAGAATAAGTTGCTTGCCTTGAAACTATGTTCTTTTCAGTTGGTTTACTATATTCTAAAACAAGTTTCTTTTTTTCTTCAAATGAAATATTCTTAGGATTTATTTTAAATTTACTTTTTTTATTATCTTTTATTGTTTTGCCAATATATATATCCCTTATCTCTTTAGTATTTTTATCCATCAATTTAGCAATCTTAACAGCTTTATTAACAACCTTTTTTATATCTCCATCATAAGAATATGCAAACCCAACACCATTTCCAACAAATATTCTAAAGTTTATTCCAGATTTTTCACTACACAACATATCTTTGATTTCATTATTCCATCCTGTAACCCTATTCGCAGAAATAGTCTGATCTCTAAAGTCCCAATACTTTACACCACCTATATTTTTTAATAACTTATCTATCTTATTGTACATAAAGAACAAAAGAATATAGGATTTATTTAAATGTATCTAAAATAAATATGATAAACTAAATCAAACCTTCATCAACTAACTCTTCATAAAGAAATTCAGCAACAACCAAATGTCCATTTTCATTAAAATGTCCATCAAAAGGAAAAAACAAAGGCTTTGTCTCAGCATTTCTAAAAGTTTCTAGACTATTCATAACAATTATATTATTTTCTTTACAAAACTCTTCAACCCTTGACAATGGATCTGTAGAATAAATACTTCCTAATTCAAATCCCCACTTAGTTCTACCAAGACCCCATTCTTCTCCATCAACTTGTATTCCATAAGGATAAACATGCACAATAAACACAATGTCGTGCTCATCACAAATCTGTTTTAATTTCTTAACATAATCAAGAGTAAGATCCCAATGAGGTTCTAGATCAACATCAACATTATCACGAACAATAATATACTTATCTTTTTCAACATCATATTTTCCATCGTCAGAAACAATATTTTTTTCAACAAACATTGTTAAGATACTTTCCAGTCTAGGCTTAAGAAAACGAATAATATTAGATTTTAGAAAAACATTTACCAATCTCCGATCTTGCTTAGCTTTTTCAACATCAAAACCAACAATCTCTCCACCTTCATACAGAGCAGACTTATTATATTTATAATTATCCATAACATCAGACATATCAAAATTAAGTATCACAATATCAGGTTCTAATTTTAAACCATGATGTTTTAGATATTGATATTCTAATATAGATGAATAACTTATAACGCCTGTATTAATAACTTCATAAGTATCACCAAGATTTCCACCACCAACATCAACACCAGAATCATCATTCAACATAGTCTCTAACTGTTTTGTAAAAGTATCTTCTAAAGAAACACCAAAACCAAGTGTAAAAGAATCACCCAACATCAATATTCTTGTTTTATCACCTTTTTCACCTATTTCATGATCACGCAGACCAATTGAATTAATTTTAGAACTTATATCCCATTCATCTGTTTTAGACCTTGATTCTGACAAAGGTGTATTTTTATGATGCAATAAATGGTCTGATCTATCTTCACCAACAGGTGGAACAACAAATGATAACACAAACTCCAAAAACAAAAGACAGATCACAACAGTAACAAACAACAACAACACATTCTTTGAAAAATCTTTATGTCTTCTAAAAAACAGGTCAACCTTTTTTCTTAAAAAAACAAACACCATTCCAACTAAAATCAACAAAAGACTAAAAACAATTATAAGATACTTAAAAATCACAGCTTCTAATGAAGTAACAGGATTAGATGTCAATGGCAATTTATATTTCATACCAAAATTAAAGATAAACAAGCCTAAGAATAAACCAATAATTGCAAATATGTTTCTTAACTTCAACCTAACCATGATAATAAAGAACGATTACCAATATAAAAGTTTAATTAAAGTACAGAATATAGGATGAAGAGATATAATTAACACAAAGCAAAAATCAGATAAAAAAGAAAAAGAAAAAAACAATTACCTTAACAAAAATGCAAGCACAAAACCAACAACCATTACAATCATTGGAATTTTTTCAGGAATTTTAATTCCCATTATCAACAAACCAATCAACAAGATTGCAATTCCACCTATAATCTTCAAAACATTTAGGTTTACAAACTTCAACAACTCTGGTCCAATACCAGCTGCAAGAACAACAATGATTGTTGATATGATTCCAGCTAACAAAGCAGCAATCATTCTTTCTCGCATAGAGCCTTCAAACAACACAGCTGTAAGTATTGCAGCTGGTCCAGCCATGAACAAGATTGCTAATGAAAAAGCATTTTCCCATCTAAACAATCCAGCCAAAGCTGCCAATGCTACATGACCATTAAGTCCGCCAAGACCTAAGATCATTACAAGTTTTTTTGCTTGTTTTTGTATCATTTTAATCAATCTTTAATTGCTGAATTATATCATCTAAATCTCCAAGTTTATCGAGTGTGTTTAACATTTTTTCATAAGTAATTTCAAAACCACACATATAATTCCACTTACTCAACCGTACCATATCCTCCATAAATTGCATAACACCTTCAAGTCCTAACTTATCCATGTTATTTAAAAACTCAACACTAGGTGGACAATGACAATACATTATTGGTAAACCCTCAACTAGATCAGCCAATAATTTTCTCTGTTCTTTACTTAATTTATTTTTATCTGATTTAACTCCTGATATGTATCCCATTTTCTTTTCCTCCATCTATCACCTATACACTATAATACATAATCCACCCTTATATAAATAACTGAAGATTATTCCAATATTAACCACAAATCTTATAAATAATTGAATATTATACGAAAATATGAAAAATATAACACCAAAACTAATAGAATTATTCAAAAAAGGATTTTGCACACCACAAATAGCTAGGATTGCTAAAAAACTAAAACAACCATCAACAACAATACATTACAATATAAAAAAACTAGAAAAACTAGGAGCAATAAAAGCATACAAAGCAGTCTTTGACTATAAAAAGATTGACCAAGGACATTGCACATATGTAATGATCAATTTATCACAAGAAACATATGGTGATCCAGAATCAATTGCAAAACAATTAGCAAAAGATCCAAAGGTTGAAAGTGTTGACATTTGTACAGGAGATTATGAATTAATAATCAAATTAAGAAACAAAGACATTGATGAATATTATGAATTTATGAAACACATTATAAAAAAACATAAATTTAGAAAAAGTGTTTCAATGACTTCTCTGAAGCAAGTTAAGACAGGGTTTGTTGAGTTGTGATCATCTAGTCACTTGAAAACTATTTACCTGTTCTAACAATTTCTTAGCCTTAGCATTCTTTTCAAAATGTTCCCGTACAGGTTTAACCAATTCATTGATATAACCAGCAACACTTTGCTTTAGATCCATTGGATGAAGATCTCCTTTAGAAAATGATTTAGCTAAATCACTATAACTTTCAAAACTTAAGTCACCACCAAACTTCTCAGGCCTCTTCACTTCTAAAACAGGAAACTTTTCAAAGACCATGTATTTACAATACTCTAAGATAGGATTTTCTATAACAACCTTTTCTGGACAATAAGCTTTATTTATTTTTCTTTTTATATCTTTTTCATTATCAGTCATAAATATAGCAGTATCAGGTTTTGACTTTGACATCTTCATTTCTATGCCTTTATCAGCTCCAGTTAAATTAGTTGCAGGAGGTTTACCTAAACCCATTACCATATGATGTGAAACAACAACAGGCTTCCAAAAACCTAATTTAGGACCCACCTCACGAGCCAAGACATTCACCTTACGCTGATCCATACCCAATTGAGTAATATCAGCTTTTAGATGAAATATGTCAGCACACTGCATACAAGGATAAAATATTTGTGCAGCTGAAAGAGTTTCTCCTTCTTTTCTTCCCATTATCTGAGAACATCTTTTTATTCTTGTCACAGTATTTGCTCTTGCAATATTAACAACCTTTTTCCAATATTCATCATCGGCCATTACATCTTTTGACCATAAAAATTCAATCTTATTAATATCCATACCACAAGCTTTCCAAACTTCTATTTGATAGTTTCCAACTGTTCTTAATTTTTCCAAGTCACCACCCATTTTATTATTCATCCAACCAAACCAATCAGCAACCCACATCTTAAACTTAATACCAGCTTTTAACATCTTATTAACATTTATAGCTCTCAGAACTCCTTGAGCAATATGCAAATGACCACTAGGTTCAAAACCATCATAAGCAATAGGATGAGCTTTAGTTTCTAACAACTCTTTTAATTCTTTTTCTGTTAGAATTTCTTCACCAACTTCTTTAATCAATCTTAATTTTTCATTTGTATCCATTATTTATTCACCTTTTTTATTTAATTGAATTATATCACACCTTATCTTACCAGGGGCGGGTGGCCAGGAGGCAAGGATTGGTGGGTTTATCATATAATTTTAATAGAGTATACAACATACTATAAAAACTTTTTTATAAAAAAGCAAGAAATTCTCTACCCCCAAACACCACCAACAACTTCACCACAACTATAACATTTACCACTACTTAATTTATTCTGCAGAACAGTATAAGCTTTTCTTTCAATCAAAAGATTGCCACACTTAGAACAACAAGTATTTTCAGCTTTATCAGTCAACATATTACCAACATAAACATAATGCAATTTCTTACGAGCAATATCATAAGCTTTCATAAGAGTCTTCACATTAGTAGCAGGAACATCATTCATTTTATAATTAGGAAAAAATCTAGAAATATGTAATGGCACATCAGCACTAAGTTTATCATGAATCCAGTCAACCATTTTTGTGATCAGACCCATATTATCATTAAGACCAGGAATAACAAGATTAGTCAGTTCAAGCCAGACACCAAGTTTATGAATAGTTTTAATAGTATCTAACACAGGCTCTAACCTACCACCACAATATCTAGTATAAAATCTAGGATCAAAAGCTTTAAAATCAACATTAGCAGCATCTATATAACGATACAATTTTTTCAAAGGCTCTTGATTAATGTAACCATTTGTTACCATTATATTTTTCAAACCCTTACGCTTAGCCAACCTAGCAATATCTAAAACATATTCATAAAATATAGTTGGTTCTGTATAAGTATAAGCAATACTTTTACATCCTTTATCAATTGCTTCAACAACAACTTCTTTAGGTTCTAAAGAATGACCAAATACTTCATCATTTTGAGAAATTTCATGATTTTGACAATGTTTACAATGAAGATTGCAGCCAACTGTACCAATTGAAAATACATCAGAACCAGGAAGTAGGTGAAAAATAGGTTTTTTTTCTATTGGATCAACATGAACAGCACATGGTTTGCCATAAACTAAACTAATAAGCTTACCATCTTCATTTTTCCTAACCCTGCAATTTCCTACAGAACCAGGTTTAATCAAACAATTATTAGGACAGAGTATACATTTAATCTGATTATTTTCCAATTTTTTATAGAAAAGAGCTGTTTTTGCCATAACAATTAATATAAAACAAGTACAATATAAATGTTCATTACCACTAAGAGATAGTTAGAAAAGTTTTAATAGGGATTTGAATTTAAAACCACTAAGGGGTGTTACTAATATGGGATTATTTGGATTAGGAAAAAAGAAAAAAGCTAAAGATTCAAGTCTAGGAGAATTAGGAAGTTTACCAAAATTACCAGAATTGCCTTCATTACCAGGAACTAAAAAATTAGAATTACCACAAATTCCGAAAAAAAGACAAGGACTTTCTTTTCCAGGTAAAATACCTTCATTAAATAAACAAGTAAAGCCAATAAAATCTTCACAAGATATTGATATTCCTGCAATTAGAGTTAAACCAAAAACAAATGAGAAAAAACTAGTTATTAGAAAACCAATAGAAATAGGATCAAAAAAACCAGTGGAAATAGAACCAGAAGAAAGAAAACCAATGCTCAAAAAAATAATAAGAAAGCCAATGCAAATTTTATCAAAAGCAAAAAGATATGAAGAACAAATTGTTAGAGAAGAAAAAGAAGAGTTTCATGAACTTCATGCACATTTAATAGGAAAACCTGTTTTTGTTGAAGGAAATATTTTTAAAGAGATTCTTACAGATATCACAATAATAAACAACAATCTAAAAGAAGGAAATGATTCTTTAGAAAAAATAAAATCAATAGAAAAAAGAAAAACAACTAAATTTATTAATTTAAAATCAAGCATCCTAAATGTTCAAAGAAAATTAATTTTTATTGATAGATTAATATTCAAATAATGAGGTGGATAAAGTATGGAAAGATCAAGTGAAATAATGCCTGTTTATGTCAAAGTTGAAGAATATAAAGAAGTATTAGAACTAATTAACATCATTAAAAATAAAATAAAAGATGCAAAAATTGCATTAGAAGATATTAATAGACTAAAAAATGAAGAAGATGCAGAGTTAGAGATTTGGCAGACAAGCATAGAAGAAGTTGAAAGAAAAGTAGACTTTATTGACAGAATAATGTTTGAGCCAGAAACATTGTAATATGGTGGGATAATATGGCAAAAAAGAAAGCCAAAAAAATAGTAAAACCAAGGAAAAAGAAAGAACTGTTTTATGTAGGTGTTAGAAACGCAATTGATGTTAGAAAAAATATTCTAGAATCAACAAGAGAGTTTGTCCAAGTTCTTCAGATGTATGAAGATTACATGAAATTAAGAAATGACATAACAACAAAAGTTGAGAAACTACAAGTAGATGTTAAAAAAATCAAAAGCCTTAACAGTAAATTAAAAAGAATGCTTCCAGATACAGGTTTAAGAGCAGGTTTGATCAAAAAGAAAAAACCAAAAAAAGAAAAACATGAAAAACCTAAGCCAAAGAAACCTGCATCAGAATTAGATGCATTAGAAGCAGAGTTGAACATGATTGAGTCTAGGTTGAATAAGATTCATTAATTTCTTTTTTTTCTATTTTTTATGATTTTTCCAATACATTTTTAAAGATTCTAGATTTTTCTTTATTTATATGTGGGGATGCCGGAGTGGCCAAGTATCTGGTAAAGATAGGCTAAACGGGGCAGACTCAAAATCTGCTAGCTTAGTGCTTACGGGGGTTCGAACCAATAATTATATTGCGAAAGTCCCTCTCCCCACATTATCTTTTCTTAACTTATATTATGTGCTATACATATAATATATCTTATATATATACTACAATAGAAAAGCATATAAATACCTAATTTAATCCTAAATATATAAATAATAATTAAAAAAATCAAGGGGGATTGATTATATATGAGACTTACTTTAGCAGAACCAAAATACCTTAAAGATAGCATAACAATTATTTCTGGCTTAGTAAATGAAGCCACATTTAAAATAAGACAAGAAGCAATAGAACTAGTTGCAATGGATCCAGCAAATGTTGCAATGATTATATTTAAACTATTGTCAAGCAGTTTTACAGAGTATGATGTTAAGAATGAAGTAGAGATTGCAATAAATCTAAACAATTTTAAACAAATTTTAAGAAGAATAAAACCAAATGATATGTTGACTCTAGAATCACATGAAAACAAGCTAAAAATCACTCTAAAAGGTGACACAAGAAGAACTTTCTCTTTACCAATCATAGAATTAGACGAAAGAGAACAAAAAATACCAGATTTAACATTTAACACACAAATAAGAATAAACTCAGCTACATTTAATGAAGCAATTGAGGATGCAGATATTATTGCAGAATCTGTTTTATTATCAGCAGAAGCTGACAAATTCTCAATAAATGCAGAAGGTGATTTATCAAAAGTAAACATTGAGATTAAGAAGTCAGATTCAACAAATATAAGCACTACTTCAGCAGAAAAAATAAAAGCAAAATATTCAATTGAATACTTGAAAAAGATGATTGTCGCATCAAAGCTTTGTGATGAAGTCATGATAAACTTTAGCAAAGACTATCCATTAAAACTAGAATACAAAGTGATTGACAAGATGATGATGAATTTTATTCTAGCTCCTAGAGTAGAGAATGATTGATTGAATATACTACTCAGAAGTGAATAATATCGAAACATTTATAAACCTAGTTCTACTTCTCTATATAAATAAAGTATAAGTCATAAGAAGGGGTTCTTTAGATTAATTACACAATTAAGGGGATAAACTATGTTTCAAAATCTTTAGATTTTGAAGCTGCGAATGAGACAGAGGCGAATGAGTATGAATACACCACAAAAAATAGACATAACAATCAATGATCTAATTGATACTATCATAAGATCAAAAGCAAAAAAACCAGAAACAATCAAAAAACACCTAGACCAAGACAAGATAAGAGGTAAATTAGCAACTATTTTTGGTCAAGACTATCTAAATAGAACAATAGAAACAATTAAATCTGATTCTAAAGACAAATTAAAAGAAAAAACTGATGATGATGGTGACTTGTACTATGATGAAGATGATGTAATAAGACAAATTGAAAGTGATATTGAAAAGATAAGATACACAACAAGACCAACAGGCATAAGACCAACATTAGACCAATTAAGAGATTATGTAAACAAAGCAATTAGCCACAGAGCCTGGGATTTATTAGACAAAATATTAAGCTTGTCAGAAGAAGGTGAACTAGAACCAAAAGCTGTTCAAAAAATGGCACTAGACAATATTATAGATGGAGATGATGATTCATATGTATTATTTACAAATAAGTTTGGTGAAGTTGATTTTACAAAAGATGTTGTCATACCAATTTATGATGAACTAATAGAAGAAGAAAATTATATTAAGCTCCAAAGAATAAAAACAGAAACAGGAATTCCTGTTCCACAAGATTCATGCCAAGAAAAATATGAAGAAATAGTTTTAGATGACAAATTTTCAAAAATAGATGAATTGTTTAGTGCAAGTGGTGTACAACCAGAGCTGACAAAAACAATGAAAAATAACATAATTCAAAGACTAAAAAAACAAGGATTTCAAGGAAAAATATGTGAAAACCGTTGGAGAAACATAGAAGCAGAAGAAGATGAAATAAGTTCTTTAGAAAATTATTTTGAAATAAGTAAACAAACAAGATTCATAAGAAAACTTCAAGAAACTGCATTAAGCAATGATTATATAGATAATTTCTTAAGATTATATAATATAACTACACACAAGATATCAGAAACAGTTCTTAATGATGGATATAAAAGATTATCGGAAGAATATGAAAAAGATAAAGCAATAGACGAAGATGAAAGTCAAGGTAATGAAGAAAAACAAGAAATCAAAAGAGATAGATTAGAAGAAATTCTTAGAATAATAAAAACAACAAAAACAATAAAAACAAAGAAAATAGCTCACAAGATTTACAATAAATTACTAAAAGAACAAAGATATAAAGAGATAGAACTATTGCAAAAAGACATAAACATAAAACCTAAATTTGATAAACAAACAATTGAACACAGATTAATGCAATTATGTGATTCTTCAATACATAGAAGAGACAAATTTAATATGAATAAATTCTTATCATTTGCAGACATGGTAACTGAAACAGGATTTGAAATACCAAGAACATATATTGACCAAGCATGTTTTAATCATCTTGATCACAAAGGAAGAGCATTTGAATCAATAGAAAAAGTAAATAAAGTATATAAAAAATTCAATCTAGAACCACATGAAAGTGTTAACTCATATAAAATCATGTGTTTGATGTGGGAATTAGATTCAAAAATTAAGAGAAAAGAAACAGAATATAGTAAAAAAGAATATCAAAGAAAGATTTCACCACTTGAACCAATAAACAGATTCAACACAACCATGTATAACAAATACAAAACCTCTGTTAATTCATTGGTTAAAAAATATATCAAAGAAATGTCTCAAATAGACAAAACAAAGATAAATAAAAAGGTTTTTGAACAACACAATCATGAAATGCAAAAAGTATATGAAAGATGTCTAGAATTACTTATAGTCCAAGCATCAAAAAATGAACAATCTCTAGTAAAAGTTGATAAATTAGAAAAACAAACAGGAATAAAAATAAAAGATAGAACAATCAGCGACGCAATAAGGAAATTTATAGAAAAAAATTATAGGAATATTGAAAACCCAGAAAACATAATAAAAACAATCAACACAAGAACAGACATAAACATAGATTTAGAACAACCATTTTATTATATTCCTGGAATGAAAGCAAATGATACACTTACAGACAAAATAGGGGGCCACCTTATCACAGTACAACAGTATCATGAAGAAAGAACAGATTTAGGAGAAAAATTGAATTATCTCCTTGCTTTTGCAAATAAAGATAAATTTTCAGAAAAAACACAAGCAGAAATAAGAAAAAAGATGATTGAATATTTAGAAAACGGTCAAACAAAGAAATATGATAATCTGATTCCATTCTTATCAAAAAAAATAAGATTCAATAAACAAGAAAAACAAACATTAGAACAAAAAGCAATTGAATTTATTAAAAATAGTAGTTGGGAATATGGTGGACTAAACAGATTAAAAAGATTTGATTGCATTGCCTCAAGAGCAAACATCAAACCAAAAATACAACAACAAGAATTAAATGAATTAATAAAACAATATTTTGACAAAAGCAATTCAAACAATGCACCAACAGATATTTCAAAAAGATTCAATCTAGTTCCAGATGAAAAACAAATAAAAGACAGATATGTTTATTTACTTGAAAAAAAAGAAAAATATGATTGGCCAGATAAATGGTATGTAAATGATGCAACAAAACAAGTAGAAAAACTAAGAAAAGATACAGGTGTTAAACTAGATAGAGATTATATAAAAATATTTATACAAACATGGTTAAATAAACAAGATTATTACAGAGCAAAAGAATATATTAAATTATTCACAGAATCATTTGATTTTAGATATTCTGAACAAGAATTACAAAGATTATACAATGGAAATGATAATTATGAAATCGTAAATTTACTATTAAATACACACAAAATACCACCTAACAAAGAAAAAGCAGAAGAAATAATAAAAAAAGTATATAAAAGTGAAAGAGCTTATGGAAGAGATTTAGTAAAAAGTCTAACTCATGATCATAAGATTCAAACACCAGATGAAATAACAGACAATATCAAAGAAAGCATAACATTTTATCTTGAAAAAAGAGAGATTATCAATTTGATTCCAATAGCATATGAATTACACAACATATATAATAAATCAGACATAGTGTCTAAACAACAAGCAGAACAAATAATCTCTGAAATAGGTTATTTATTCCAAAAAAGAACAGAAGACATAACAAGATCATCTTTAAATGCATTAGACATATCATATATCTATGAAAAAGCAAATGCTCAAGACAAAGCAATTGACTTTGCAACACAATTATTCAAAACAGCATTTGACAAAGAACTTTATAAGAATAATATCTATAGAGGATATGTATTTTGCGCAATCACAGGTGCAAAACCAGACTTAGATCAAGAAAAATTAGCAGAACTTAAACATGATGCACAATTATCAGGAAAATATCAATACACATTTGGAGCAGAACAAAGACAAGAATATATAGAAATGCTAGACAAATGGGTTTCAGGTGAATAATAATGCCAGGATTTGGATTAGGTTTGGGTCTACAAATGCAAACAAGTTGTCACATGCAGTTACAATGTGGTTTACAGTTACAACTAACATTAGCACAACCAACAGACCCTGATGCATTCAGACCAGAAGGAGAAATAGAACACATTTCTCAGCATGAAATCCTTGAACAATTAATAGAAAAGATTGATAACAAAGAATTCTGCGACAATATTTATTTTGGCTTAGAGATCAACAGGACAATATTTGGCCATTCTCTTGAGACAAGATTAGGATATTTTGGTAAAGATATACAACAACTTATGGAATTTTATGATAGTAATGAAGAATCAACAAAAAACCTCCTGCATATATTAGGCTCAAGAAAAAAAGCACAAATACCACAAAATGTAGAAGATGATGAAATTAATGAAAGACAAGAGATAATACAAAAACAAACACCTGGTGTTGTTGCTCATGCATGGAACAACATAAACAAGTCATATTATTTTAAAAAAGAAAAAACAAACAAACAAATATTCAATTTCTTAGCATATCTTAATCAAACAGAAGCTGACATTGCTGTTGGTATTGAAAACCTGTCGAAAGTAACAGAATTAAAAAACCAAAGACATTTAGTAAAAAAAACATTTGACAAGATAAAATCATATGCTCAAACAGATACAAGACTTATAACATTTAGTAAAAGTATATTATGCCCTATTGTAAAAGCATTAAAACAAAATAAAGAAAAACTAACAACAAATGAATCAGAATTATTATACAAAAACATAATAGAATATCTTTTCATGCTTGACCAAGAATTAAGAATAGGTGACACTGTAGAAAAAATAGCTGATTCAATAAAAGAAAATGGGATAAAAAAACTTCTTAATCAGAAGATTCCAATTCCATTACAAACTTATCTAGAAAATATACAGCCAAACAAAAAAACACAAGACAAGATAGTCAACTTATTCAATGAAAAAGAATTTAAACAAGGAAGAGAATTGCAAAGAAAAATTTACAAAGGATTTTCAGCATTAGAAGAACTTGATAAAGGAAAACAAATTCTGGAACACATAGTAGAAAACACACCAACATCAAAAATATTATCTAGTATTTTATTAAGATTATATCTTGTCCACCACGAACCTGATTTTGAATACAATTTTCAACTAGAGAATCATAAAAAAATAATAAGAAACCTAAAATTTCAATTAGTAGACAAAAGCATAAAAAGATTAAACCTTGATGATGATACATTAGAAAAATATCTTCAAAGATTAGAAACAGATGACAGATTTCAAAGAATAAGTGGAATAATCACAAAACTTGCAAGTTATAAACATTATCAAAATTCTCAACAATTAGAATTATTAAAAGAGATCACAGAACAAGAACTTGATAATAATTTCAATAAATGGAGATATTCTCATGACAAAGCACAAGAACAATTAAAAGTACTAGGTAAAGATATAGATGAATGGAAAAATAATACACAAGTTACAAGAATAGTAGGAAAAATAGAAAAAGCTCTCAACACGCATGTAGAATCTGTTAAAAACATGCTACCAACAATATTTACAATATATAGAGACCATTATGGTAATGAATTTGATGAACCAGATGAAGATGACTTAAAACAACAAATATCTGATAATGAACAAGAATTAAAAACAGGAAATTTGTCAAAAAAACATAAAAAACAAATAGGATATAAGACTTTTTTATTAAGAGAACGTCTGACTTACTTAGAATTCATAAACAGCCTAAATCATCTTGATATAAACAATTACACAGACATATTAAATAAAGCACAAGAGATCTTAAAAAAGAAATCAAAAAACCCTGTATATCAAAATATCCAATGTGTTAAAGAAACACTAGACCAACCAGAATATAGAAATTCAAGAAAAATAATAGTAAGAGAGACAGATGATCTTGAAACAATGCTAAGATTCGGTGAAATTCCAGTATCACATTGTCAAAATTGGAAGAGTGAAAGTTCATATAATACATCATTATTAAGCTTTGTTGCAGATGCAAATAAAAAACTTTACCATATTATAAATGGTGAAGACAAAGCAATTAGTATGACTATAGTAAGATTAATAGATTGGTATGATAACCCTACAATCTTAGCTGAAAATGTGTATGCAAGAGAATGGTCAGAAGATTATGGTATTGCATTATTCTCTAGCTTAGCAGAAAAAGCATATTCCATATATGAGGAAACAGGCAAACAAGTAAGAATTGCAACAAATGATTCAAGACTAGAAAAAGCAATGGAACAATTTGCTGAAAAATATGAAATAGAAGTATTTAAAGACACTATTAAAACAATACCTCCTGAAAGCAAAAACACTAAAGAATACTATGATTTTAGTCATAGAACAGATAAAAAATATATAACAGCAAATGTCAAATATATCTGTTTTGGTGAACAAGAGTAAAAAAATAATATAGCAAAAACCAGAAAAAACAATAAAAATAGTAAAAAAACAACAAAAACAGTAAAAAAGACAAAAATAGAAAAAATCAAAAAAATAGTAAAAAAACCATAATTTCTTGCAAAAATTACATAACATTTATACAATAAAAAACAAGTTTTTTAAGCATAAAAGCACAAATTCTATAGAAATTTTAGATACTTTTATATAGTAAATCCTTTTTTTCTATATATAACTCATATATAAATCATATATGGCTTAATCATAATAACAAAGGAGGAAGATATTATGGCAGAAGGAAGATGCATGAAATGCAAAAAACAAGTTGAAATTAAAGATGGAAAAGAGGTTGTTTTCAAGAATGGTATGAAAGCACTTAAAGGATTATGCCCTAAATGTGGAACAAAAGTATGTAGGATTTTAGGAAAAGCATAAAGCTTTCCCAAAAAAATCTCAGATTTTTTGGGCCCAGAAAACTTTTAGTTTTCTTGGTTTTTTCTTTATTTTTTTATATTTGTATTAATAGCAATCAATCTTAATCATAAATAGAATTCTAAAAAAGATGGGGATGCCGGGATTTGAACCCAGATTTCAACTCCTAATATCATACAATACCAGGATCCGTTGGTCTCTTCATCAGAAGCGATAGACCAATAGTTAATCATCGCATTTCTGCTCATCGCTCCATTACTGGAGCCAACTATTAAGGACAGATTGTGCTTAAACACAAATCTTCTAGCCAAGTTATACTACATCCCCATTGGCTTATATTAAGAATAATGTAGCCCTTTTTAAATATTACTAAAATATTAGAGATCTAAATATCTTTATTTTTTAAGTAACCACTGATAGAACTAAAAAAAATGGGCCTGCCGAGACTCTCATACACCAAAATTATTTTGATGATTTTGAACTCGGGACCGCCCGATCTCTGAATTGATTATTTATCAGTCGGGTGCTCTAATTGACCAGTATATACTTCCAGTCTAAGCCACAGGCCCAATTGTTTTGTTGCGGGACTGAAGTGAGCGCAGCGAACGGAATGTCGCGCTATCCTGATCGAACTTGATAAAGTTCGCCATGACTCAGCCACAGGCCCAATTGTTTTGTTGCGGGACTGAAGTGAGCGCAGCGAACGGAATGTCGCGCTATCCTGATCG
This sequence comes from uncultured Methanosarcinales archaeon, assembly GCA_964535955.1. Taxonomy (GTDB): domain Archaea; phylum Nanobdellota; class Nanobdellia; order Woesearchaeales; family CAXGTL01; genus CAXGTL01. The sequence goes on from CAZHVK010000002.1 coordinate 38,281, forward strand.
AACTTGATAAAGTTCGCCATGACTCAGCCACAGGCCCATGATTTTGTTTATTAATTATATTAATATATAAGCATATACAATTAATATATAAAAAGAAAAAAACTTATTTTATAAAGCTATCGATTAAATCTCAACAGCTCCATCCATTGTCAAAGCCATCAATCTAAATCCTAAACCTAATTTCATAATTGCTGACAACAAAGCCATATGTTCTTTACCAGTTCCAGACGCTAAATTAATCGCAACCTCTGTTCCTTCAACTTTGCCTTTCAAACCTTCTTGAATCTTTTCAATCATTTGTTTTAAAGGTAGATTAATATCAATAGTAACTAATTCTGCTTGTTTTTCAGACTTAAAATTCTTTTCTCCAAAATCATTTGTAATCAATATAATTTTACCCCAATCTTGGCTCATCATTAATCTTCCAACATGTCCCCAAGATCCTTTACCTACAGATAAGCATGCAACTAAATCAGTCATTTTTACTCAACCCCCATATAATTATTATTATTAATATAATAATATATATATATAGAACTAGACTTATATATAAATTTATTGGAAAAACAAGATATAAATCAAAAAAAACAATAACTTAAAAAAACTGGCAAGTGGTAACAAAAGTTTAAATAAAGAAAGAACTTTACTTCAAAATACCATTTAAAGAGACAATTCGGTTGCTTTGGAAATAGGCATTCAATGATTACCTCTTTCAGGTGTTCGGCCAGTAATATGATGACTGGACTATACCTCATCGTATGTTACCTATCGCCTGTTAAGTTAAAAGTCAATGAATAAAAAATGTGTTTGATAATTGGTATTCAATCAAAAGGTTATGATCGATTTGATTTTAAGTTTGCCAAACCTTTTTTACCGTGTCCAGATTTAATATGGTATGTCCAAAACTAAAAAAAGGGGATTGTATGATTTCTAGTAATGCTTGTAGTCAGTCTTATATGAAAAAGATGATTATGTTCAAATCTTGTCCTATATTCAAAAAAGGAAAAATGAAAAAACCAAAGATGATGAGTAAGAAAAAGAAAGTAATGAAAAGAAAATCTAAAAAAAGAAAAAAATAAGCACATACTAACCTTTTTGTTCTAAATCAATAATCTTTTTCAAAGAAAATATTGCAGTTTTTATTTGTTTATCATTAGGCTCCCTTGTTGTCAAACTTTGTAGCCAAAGTCCAGGAGTAATAACCAACCTAAAGAACAAATTTTTACAAAACTTTGCACTCAATTTTAATATTTCATAAGAAATTCCTGCAATTACTGGAATTAAAATAATTCTTGCTAATAGCTTAATCCACCAAGATTCTGTTATCACAAAAGAAAAAATAATTATACTTATGACCAAAACAATTAATATAAAAGAAGTACCACATCTCGGATGTTTTGTTGAAAATTTCTTACAATTCTTAACATTCAAATTTAATCCAGCATCATAACAATTAACAGCTTTATGCTCTGCTCCATGATACTCAAACAATATTTTAATATCATCCATAAAAGAAATAATTGATAAATAAACAACAAAAACTACCACTCTAAAAATTCCATCAACAATATTAAATAAGAGCATACTTTCAAAATTAAAAAGTTTAGTTAAATACAAAGGCAAAATAATGAAAAATAATATACCAAAAAAAGCAGAAGTAAATAGTAAGAAAAATAATTCTTTGAAAGTAAATTCTTCAGATTCTTCTGTTTGTTGATTAGCACTCCAAACCAATGTTTTTATTCCAATAACTAATATCTGCAATAATTGAAAAAAACCCCTAATAAAAGGCCAGTACAAAAAACCAAACCTGTATTTTCTAATTCTTTTATTGATATTTTTTATTTTGCCATCTTTCCATATAGAAACAGAATAATAATTATCACTTTTCATCATAACTCCCTCTATTACTGCTTGTCCACCTATTTGTAGTTTTTTATTCATTAATAACACCTAATCATAACACAAAATCACAACTTCAAACTAGTCACTTTAGTCATACCATGTTCATTCATACTAACTCCATACAAATTATCAGCTTCAGAGATAACAGCATCATTATGTGAAATAACAATATATTGAGCTTTTTCACAATATTGTCTTATCAATTTAGCTAATTTTTCAGAATTGTGTTTATCCAAAGCAGCATCAACTTCATCTAAGATATAAAATGAATGTGGTTTATGTTCTTGAATTGCAAATATAAATGCTAAAGCAGTCATTGTTTTTTCTCCGCCAGATAATGACCTAATATCTAAGAATTTCTGTCCAGACAACCTAACCTTTATGTTCAAACCTGCATCAAAAGGTTTTGTAGGATTCTCAAGCTGTAAAAATGCTTCTCCTTTCTTAGACAATGCTAAAAATATCTCTTTAAATTTATTATTCACAACTTCAAAAGTCCCTGTAAATAAATCTGTTTTCTTACCTTCAATTTCTTCAATCATTCCCAAAACACTATGTTTTTCAGTATCCAGCTTATCTTTTTTCTCTATAAGATTATTATATTCTCTTTCAACTTTGTCATACACTTCCAAAGCTTTCATATTAACAGCCCCCATATTAGCAGCCATCCTTTCAAATTTATCTATTTCATATTTTAATTCTTGTTCTGTTTTATTTTCATTTATAACAACGCCTTCGTACTGTTTAAACTCTTGTTTTAACCCTGACAGATCTGCTTTAACTCTTGCGTTTTCCAAAGAGAATGTATTCATATCTATCTCTGTTTTTCTTGATAATTCTCTCAATAAATCAATCTTATTTTCAGTTTTATTAACAGAATCTTTTAATTTGCTTCTTTCATTAAACAAAGCTTTGTATTTTTTATAAAATTCCTTAGCCATTTGTTCTTTTTTCTTTAAGAACTTTTTAGAATTTTTTATTTTTGTATTAAGGCCCTCCATCTCAAGTTTGAATTTATGAATCTCTTTATCATGCTGTTTTAATATGTCTTCAATTTTCTCGCGTTCAGGTGAAATTAAACTCATTTGTGCATCAAAATTCTTAATTTCACTCTCGATTTGTATCAATCTTTCTTTAACTTCATTTTTCTTTTCTTCAAATGCATTTAATTCAGCAACAAGCCTTGGATTCCTTAACTGTGAGATCTTTCCACGAAGCTTTTGTCTATTTATCTTATTTTGTGCTAATTCTCTATTTAAAGAAGAAAGATCCATATTGATTTTGTTCAAATCAGAATTAGTTTTTTTTAAATCATCTTTTAATTCTTTTTTCTTATCAACAGAAATACCTAAATCACCAGATTCCAAGTGCAAACTTTTTTCTAATTTAATTACTTCACCCTCATATTCTGCTTTTAAGATTCTTAATTTATCAATACTTTTTTCATTTTCACCTCTCTTTTTTTCTAATAAAGATATTAAATTTCTCAACTCAGAAACAGATTTGCTTAGATTTTCCAACTCCTCTGTAACCTCTTTTTCAGAAAATCCCAATCCTTTTGTCTTTTTAAGAATATAACCACCACGCATTTCACCACTAAGACCAGTCATATCTCCATCAAGTGTTACCATTTTTGCTTTACCAATACCAATTTTTCTTGCAGTATCAATATTATCAACAACTGCTACATTCGAGAAAATATATTCAAACACTTTTCTAAATTTATTATCAAAATCAACCAAATCAATAGCCAATCCATGCACACCCTTATTATTTAAAATATTTTTAATATTAGGATTTGATTTATGTGGTTTGATTTTATTTAAAGGTAAAAAAGTTGCAACACCAAGTCTTTTTTGTTTTAGATATTTTATGCATTTAGATGCTACTTCATCATTTTCAACAACAATACTTTTGATATGATGACCAGCAGCAACTTTTAATGCTAATGAATATTTAGAATTTACATTACCAATCTGAGAAACAGTGCCGTGTATACCTTTCATATTTGATTTTTGTTCAATTATTTTTTGAACAGCTATATTTCCAGATAATTTTTCTTTTACACCAACATTTGTTAATTCCAACTTAGCTAATCTTTCGCTTTGTTCTTGATGTCTTCGACGTGTATCACCTAACTGTGCAGCAAATTTAGAATCTTGTGTTAAACATTTATTTAATTCTAAAGTTGTTTTTTTAAATAATTGTTTTCTATTCATCAGCTCTTTAATCTGAGCTTTATGAGCACTTTCAATTTTTTTTACTTTATCAAGCTGTTGATCAATTGTTTCTAGTTGAAATTCTATTTGGTCTTTTTGTCTTAACAAAAATTGCTGTTTTTGTCTAAATTCTTGGATAGATTTTTCTTTTCCTTCTGTAAAATTATCAAGTTCTTCTATTTGTTTTTGAATTCCATCTTCATTATCCATGTGATGTTTTTTTCTAAATTTCTTAATTTCATCTTCAACTTTTTTAAGTTCTGTTTGTTTTCTCTCTTTTTCTTTGATCAATTCTTCCTTTTCAGCTACTAAATCCTTTACTTTATCACCCTGTTCTTTAAAATTATCTTTTAATTTCTTTTTTCTTTGCTTAACTTTATCAATTTCAGCTTCAACATTATTCAATCTTTCATTGTTTGTTGCAAGATTGACTTTCAATGTTTCAACTTCTTTATGAAGTTTAACTTGTTCTTTTTCACCTTTTTGTTCTATTTCGCCAGAAATATTATCAACAGAAGATTTTTTTTGTTCAATATCCTTTCTAAGATCTGAAATCTGTTTGTTTACTTCTGCAAGTTTGCTTTTATTCTTATTCAAATTAGTTCCTAGCTTATCTGATTCCTTTGTTTTTTTTTTAATTTTAATATGCAAAAATGATGCTTTGTTTCCAGAAAGTTTGTCTCTAAGACTTTTAAATTTAAAAGCATGGTCCCTTTCTTTTTTTAATTCCCTGAGATAAGTTTTTCTTTCAGCAAGGATGATATCAGCTTCATTTAATTTTTCATCAACTTTGCCGAGCTCACGTAGTGCTTTATCTTTTCGTTCTTCATAAACACCTAAACCAGAGATCTCATCAATAATCTTTCTTCTTTCAATAGGATGCATTTCAACAAATTTAACAATATCACCTTGTAAAACAATATTAAATCCATCTGGATCTACATCCCCATAACTTAACAACTCTAAAATTTGCTGTCTTGTAACTTTTTTATCATTAATTTTGTAAACACTTTGACCATTTTGTCTTACTCTTCTTGAAACTTTAAGCTCTTCTTCTTCAATAGGAAAAACTTTATGAGTATTATCAAAATGAATATAAACCTCACCAAATTTAGAAGGTTTTTTTGCTTTTCCGCCATTATATATCAGGTTCGCTGATTTCTCAGCCCTCATTGATTTAGCTGAACCTCTACCAAGAACAAAACACAATGCATCTAATAAATTAGATTTACCACTACCATTAGCACCAATTACACAATTGAATTCATCACCAAACAAAAACTCTGTATGCTTAGCAAAACTCTTAAATCCAAGCATTGACATTTTATTTATTTTGATCATTAGTTTTGTTCACCTTTGTTTTTATTATAATTATTAATATTGTCCCTTACATCCTCAGGGGTGGGTGGTCGGGGGTTAGGAAGGTGGGAAAATTTCTTTATTTATATATATAAAACCTATTTTATTTATATATATTGTGGTTGTAGAAAAAACAATAAAATAATAACTAAACAATAGAAAACTTTAAAACCAGCACAACAATCCTGCAAAATAACATGAAAAACATAGCTGTGATAGGACTTGGATACGTTGGTTTACCCTTAGCATGCCTTCTTGCAAAGAATAACTTTACTGTTTATGGTATTGATAAAGATCAAAATAAAGTTGATCTAACAAACCAAGGCTTTAGTCATATTGATGATCCAGAGCTTAAGACATCAGTAGCAGAAGTAAAAGACAAGATCATTGCATCAACACAAGATGATAATTTAGCAAATTCAGATATAATAATAATATGTGTACCTACACCAATTGATTCAAAATATAATCCAGATTTTAAATACATTGTTTCTGCTTCAGAAATGATTAAAAAACATTTGAAAAAAGATCAGATAATCATTTTAGAATCAACAGTTTCTCCAGGCACATGTGAAGAAGTAATTCTTCCAATTCTTGAACAAACAGGTTTAGTAGGTGGAAAAGATTTTGAATTAGTACATTGTCCTGAAAGAATTGATCCTGGTAATAAAAAGTACAAATTAATCAATTTACCAAGAGTTGTAGGTGGATTAACAAAACAAGGAACAAAACAAGCAGCAGAATTTTACAGATCATTTATCCAAGCACCAATTACAGAACTAACATCTGCAAAAGCAGCAGAAGCAACAAAAATAATTGAAAACACTTTTCGTGACATAAACATTGCTTTTGTCAATGAACTTGCAAAAAGTTTTGATAAACTAGGAATAGATGTGACAGAAGTAATAAGAGGTGCTTCAACAAAACCATTTGCATTTATGCCTCATCTTCCAGGTTGTGGAGTAGGTGGACACTGTATAGGTGTTGATCCATACTATTTGATTGAACGTGGCAAAGGTGTTGGTTTTAATCACAAATTCATGAAACTTGCAAGAGAAATTAATAATAGTATGCCTAACTACACAATCATTCGTCTGATAAAAGCATTGAATGAAATTGGTAAGAGTATAAAAGGCACAAGAATCACATTACTCGGACTTGCATACAAACCAGATGTAGATGATATAAGAGAAAGTGCATCATTAAAAATAATTAAAAAATTAAAAGAACTTGACGCTGACTTACAAATTTATGATCCTTTTATTCCACACAAATCAACAATACCAAACCTTGACCAAGCTTTGGATTGTGATGCAATTGTGTTATGCACAGCTCACACAGAATTCTTAAACATTCTACCACAGACTTTTAAAAACAAAGGAATAAAAGTTATTATCGACGGCAGAAACTGTTTAGACAAAGATAAGATAAAAGAATTAGGTATTGTTTATAAGGGAATTGGTAGATAAAAACAAACCACAACCCAAGAATTTAGAAAACAAAAAAATACAGCCTACCTACTGAACCTGGGTCGGGTGGCCGTGGGCATTACAAGGTGGGTCAATCAAACAATATCCTTAACAACTTCTCCATTCTTAACAATACCAATCTGACAAAAACCAAGAGATTTCCATCGACTCATAATATCATCCAGTTTGCCTAATAAAGAAGCAAAGTAAAGCGCTAGAACAGTTCCATGTGTTGCAATAATTATTTTATTATTATTATATTTTTTATCAATATCAGAAACAGCTTTTTTAAACCGACTAAGAGCATGATTTGGTGTTTCCCATCCAAAATCATTATGATCAAAATCTTCAAACAAAGCTTTTTTCATTTGTTTATATTTTTCAGTAGGAATCCCTTCACCACCACCTCTTTCTAATTCTCTAAGATCATTTACCTGAATTATTTCCTTACCAAGTTTCTGTGCCAATGGTCTGATTGTCAAAAATGCTTTGTTTTCTATAGATGAAATAATTATATCAGCATCCTGAAGTTCACGATTATCTGCTAATTTTTCAGCTTCTTGTTTACCAGAATCAGTAAGATCCCAATCTGTAATTATTGTGTTCCAATCTTTCTTTGTCTCAGCATGACGGATAAATATTAGTGTATTGTTCATATTAGAGAAAAGAAAGCATAATCACATTATAAAACTTTGCCTGCTACCGAGCCAGGTGTGGGTGGTCGGGGGATGGAATTGGAGGGAATTAATCAAACACCTTCTTAACATTACCCCAATTCATCTTAACAAACTGTTTTGGATCTCTCTTTGACTTTTTCAAAAACTCTAGAGCATCTGTAACATGAGAACTTCCTTTTGGCACTGTTATGCCAAGTTTAGCACTAAGCTTAGCCAACTGCTGTAATGCAAAGTCTCGTGCAACAATAGAAGCTGCTGCAACTTCGACATACTTAGACTCAGCTTTTGTCACAGCAATTTCACCAACATTACAACCAGGATATTTATCAACAACCCACTTTGCTCTGCCAAACTTTGAACTTTGCTTTAGATCGGCATGAACTTCCCTGTGCAGTTTATTCATCAACTTTGTAAGACCAAACTTATAATCATTATATCTATTTGGTGGAAGACTTTTCACTGAAACCTTGACAAGCTTTCTTATTTCATCTGAATATGCACCAATATCTTTGTCTTTGATTTTCTTAGAATCCATGACACCAAAAAGTCTAAGATTCTCACGTTCAAGATTATTAGCTCTTACACCAACAACAACAATTCCACCAAAAGTATCACCTTTAAGTGCTTCATCACTTCCAATAAAGATTCCTTCTTGCTTAACAAACTTAGTCTTTTTTTGTTCAATAAAACCAGATGATTTCAACAGTTTAGAATAATACATAACATTCTCATCTTTTCCTTGCAGCACAAGTTTGCCTGACTTAAACAATACCATGACAATGTCTCTATTTCTTAGGCGGAATGTTTCATATTTTGTTTTAACTTCATCTAAACCTAACTTTAATTTTTCTATAAGAAATGCTTTATCACCTTTTTTTATGTTCAGGAAAACTGTCATAATGATACTTTTGATTTAAGAGTATAAAAATGTTTGTGTAGATGGTGAGAAAGGAGTAGGTGGTGTGGAAGTGGGTTTGGTGGGCAAAGTTTAAATACTACCTACTACAAATAATACAATTAACATGTATGCAAATCTTGATTTGCATGCTACGAACGAAACAAGGTGAAGTGAGTATGGCAACAATCCAATATGCAGGACTAAATGAATTAACAGATTCAGAAAAACAAGAAGTAAAGAGTTTAACAGAAGAATATGGTGACAAGATAGACAGATCTTTGCCAAACATGGATAGGTTAACAATCCACATTAAAACACAAAAAGCAACAGGTGGAAAAAGAAAATTCTCAATAAAAGTCAAAGCTTCTGTTGGCAACAAAGTATTTGAGACAAAAGCATTTGACTGGGACTTACCAAGAACATTACACAAAGTATTCAAAAACATGGAAAACCATATCAACCATACACTAAGGAATGATACTAGTTATAAAAAACCTTATGCTTGAGCTCTTTTATATTACATTTTATATCACTTCAAACATAGTTTCAACTATTAAATTATGATTTTCTTGTTTATCACTGGCCACAATTTGAGCAAAGCTCAAATGTGCATTTTAGTCTCTGACTAAAATTGCATCCGTAAGATATATAAACTAAAAAATTAATTATATAGTATTAAGATAATAAAATTTGATGATATAAAATGACTAATAATGTAAATATAAAATTAAGTTCAAAAGATAAAATTAAAGGTTTAAAACTACCCAACAATATTTCTAAAGAATTAGCCTATTTATGTGGTGTTCTGATAGGAGACGGAAGTTTATACATAAGAAAGAAAAAATATGATTATATTATCAAATGTGTTGGTAATCCAAAAAATGAAAAAGAATATTATCATAGAATAATTGCTCCTTATTTTAAAAAAGTTTTTGGTTTATTACCAGCAATAAAGTTACATGACTCAAATACTACTTTTGGATTTACAATTCATTCTAAATCTTTACTTAAATACTTTGAAAAAATAGGATTTTCTATTGGAAAAAAAGACGAAAATTTAGACATTCCTCATTCAATTAAAGAAAATAAAAACCTTTTAATTCCATTTATAAGAGGGTTATTTGACACTGATGGTTGCATTTGTTTTAAAAAAAAGTATAAGCTTAAACCTTATTATCCAGTCATAAGTGTTTCTTCACAAAGTAAAAAATTAATCAAAGAAGTATCAAAAATACTCAAAGAATTAGGATTTAAAATTGTAGAAACATATGATTACAAAGTTAAAGATAAAAGAAATGAAAAAGGATTTACAATAATAAACAGAATAGAATTAAATGGTAAAGATAATCTTAGGAAATGGATGTCTACAATTAATTTTTACAGTCCAAAACATTTAGAGAAGATAAAAATTTGGGAAGAAAATAGCGGGGAGAGGATTTGAATTCGGCAACAGCTTCCCTCTGTTTCCTCCGACCTGAGGGTTATGAGCCCTCCGGGCACTCCTGACTGCCCTACCCCGCTATAACCAGGATTCTATATATCAAGAAACCAACCCCATTTATAAATATTACCCAATATATCAGAAATCTTTAAAAACACAAACCAATTCTATTAATAACATGTCGAGGTGGCACAATCTGGTACTGCGCCAGCCTGCTATTGCAAGGCTGACAGCTGGTTTCCTTCGGGATTTCGGGGTTCAAATTGATTACAATATCATGAAAGTCCCCGCCTCGACGTTTTTATTATTCTAAGAACTATCTTCTAAATAATTTCTAACCCTATTATAATCTCTCCAACCATCAACATCAATTGCAGGTTCTGCACAATCTAGCTTAACCAAAGAAAACCTTGTACCTGAGATGCTTGAGATTACATTTTTAAGGTAATCAAAACTAACATCATTCAATAAATATTTAATCAAAAGTTTAGGAACAGTATAAGGAAACCTAATACACCATGCTAACTTAGTTCTAAACTTTTTCATATTCCTAAGCATGTATGCAGTTTTAACATACTCCTTATTTCTAAAATTATCAACATTACATATCAACATATTACCAGTAACAAAATTACCTTCAACAGTTTTAAAATATTTCTTTTTCACAGCTCCATCTTTTTCATACCCATGCAATAAATAATCTTCAACAACAGAAAAAAACAAATCATGATTACCAAAATCATGCTTGCACTTATCTACAAAACAATCAATGTGTTTTTCTTCTATAAAAGGTAAATCCCCTGTGATAAATAATTTATAATCCTTCTTAGTACCAATAGAATCTAAAATCTCTACACCAATCTCAGCATTATTCAATATATTTCCATAATTACTAACACCTACAACATTTTTTCCTTTAAAACTTTGATTAATGATCTGTTCTGTTTTTCTCTTACCAACAACCACAACATTCTTAATATAATTACTATTAACCAATGCTTCAACCACATAGCAAACTATATGTTTATCATTGATCTTTTTCAATGCATTTCTTCCTCTTAACCCTCCTGCCATAACAACAGCATCTAGTGTGATATTTCCCATGTTCTTAGTGATAACTTTTGCATTTATATTGATTTGTATATTATAATAATTATAATAGAAAAACTTTATATATAACAAAACTATTATTAATTAAAACGAGGAACACAATGTGACATATGAAATAGTAATCGGAAGAAATAAACAACAGATCGAACAATATGGTAAATTAGGAACTATTTTCTTAGCAAAACAATATGTCCAGATGGGTCAGGTCACATCATTAGCAAATGAAGTTTACATGGACATTGCAAGTGCACATGTTGTATTTGTAGTAGGTAAGAGAGGCTGTATTACAGGTGATACTAAAATATTTACTAATAGTGGATATAAGGATATTAAAGATTTTGATGAAACAAATGACTTAGTAATATCATTTAACAAAAACAAAGAAAGTTTTCAATGGGAAAATGCTAAATTACTAAAATACGACACTAAAAAGAGTGAAGAAATGATCAAAATTCAAAATTATGATGGTCAAGAATTAATAATGACAAAAGAACATCCTTTATTAATTAAAGAAAAAGGAAAATTAATCTGGAAAAATGCAGAAAATCTGAAAAAAGGTGATATTCTAGTAGGAATTTCAAAAGTTCCAGAAGTAAAGAATGATTCTGAAAGTCTAAGAATTGCAAGATTATTAGGATTTATATTAGCAGATGGAACAATGCAAGCAAGAAAAGGCAGATTTAAAGATGGTAGAGGGAAATGGTATAATGGGACAAAAAGAAGAGTAAGAATAATAAATGCTTCAGAAGATGTTCTAAAAACATCAAAACAAGATTTAGAAAAAGAATTCAATATTACAGCAAAAAGATACAAAAAAAGTAAAGAAAACTGCTATGTTATTGAAACAAAACAAGGGAAAGTTCTAAGAAAATTAAATAAATTAGGGATTCCACTAGGATTAAAATCTCATAAAATAAGAGTTCCAAAAGTAGTATTTGAAAGTTCAAATAAATTTAAAGCAAATTTTTTAAAAGCATTATTTTCTTGTGATGGTTATGTTAATAAAGATGGAAAACATATTGTTTATTATTCAAAATCCAGAAGATTTTTAGAAGATCTTAATTTAGTGTTAAATCATTTTAATATTCAATCAACAATAAGGGATAAAATTGTGAAATTAAATGGCAAAATATTTCCTAATTTTCAGCTTTATATTACAGACCATAATTCTTTAGAAAGTTTCAAGAAAATAGGATTTACAGATACGACTAAAGAAAAAAAATTAAGTAAACATAAATTCTGGAGAATGAAAAGAAGAAAAAGAACAAAATATTTTAATAATGATGTATTCGAACAAAAGATTACAAAGGTTTCTAAGATAAAAGGAGTTAAAGAAGTGTATGATTTACAGGTTCTTGAAAATAATTCATTCATAGCAAATGGAATTATCTCCCATAACAGCGGAAAATCCTACACAATGGGAGTCATAGCAGAAGGCTTAGCTTCAATGCCAATCAAAGTCAGAAATAATCTAAGCATTGTGATGCTAGATACAATGGGTGTTTATTGGACAATGAAATATCCAAATAGACAAGATTCAGAAATTCTTAGAGATTGGAACCTAGAGCCAAAACCACTTGATGTCATAATCTTTACACCAATTGGTTATTATAATAAATATAAAGAAGAAGGTGTTCCAACTGATTATCCTTTTTCAATCAAACCTTCAGAATTAAGTATAGTCGACTGGTGTCTTAGTTTTGGTATTGATAGGAATTCAGATCTTGGTGTATTGATAGAACGAGTTATCAATGATCTCGGTGAGAGAAAAAAAGATTATTCAATAGATGATATAATAAAGGCAATAAAAGATGACACAAAATCAGGGGATAATATAAAAAATGCAGCAGAAAATCGTTTTCTTAACACAGAAACATGGGGTTTATTTTCAGAACAAGGTGTTAAACTAATTGATTTAGTCAAACCAGGAAAAATAACTATCTTAGATGTAAGTTGTTATGCAACTGTTCCAGGTGGTTGGACAATAAAATCTTTAGTAATTGGTTTAGTTGCACAAAAATTATTTATTGATAGGATGAAGCAAAGAAAAACAGAAGAATTTGCAGACATTGAAAAATCCATCCACTTTTTCTCAGAAAAAAAAATAACAACAATGCCTCTTGTTTGGTTAGTCATTGATGAAGCACATGAATTCTTACCAAACAAAGGAAAAACAACTGCAAGTGACGCCCTAATTACAATCTTAAGAGAAGGAAGACAACCAGGAATCTCATTAATCTTAGCTTCACAACAACCAGGAAAGATACACACAGATGTAATGACACAATCAGACATAATAGTTGCACACAGACTAACAGCAAAGATTGACACAGATGCATTAGCAGTATTAATGCAAAGTTATATGAGAGAAGGCCTTGACAGACAACTAGACAATCTTCCAGGTGAAAAAGGTTCTGCATTAATAATAGATGACCAGAATGAAAGAATCTATCCAGTCCACATAAGACCAAGGTTCACATGGCATGGTGGTGGATCACCGATTGCTATAAGACAACAAGTTAAAAAGAATGAGTTTGATTTATAACAGAATATATAATTATTACCAACAAGATTATAATATTTTCAAAAATAGAAACCAAAACATATAAATCTATATATACCCCTAAACCAAAACTAAAACCATAATGGAATTAGAAAGACTAACAAAACTAGTTCTTGTAACAGGAAGTTCTCCAAATAGCTTAAAACTTGGAAAAGGAATTGAAAACATCCTAAAAAATGACTATAGATTAGAAAATATTGAACTATTTCCTTCTAAAAAAATCTCAGAACTTACACCAGAACAAAAAGAACATAGAGATTCATCAAGACCTTTAATCTTAGACAAATATCCTGATGGTGAAACAAGACCAGAGATTGGTAAAGAATTTTTAAGAAAAAAAATAAGTGGAAAAAGTATATTTTTAGTAAACTATATGTTCAAACCAAATCCAGATAAAGATGAACCAAGGATTAATGACTGTTTATTTGAAGTATTATCATTATTCAATACACTTAAACAGATAGAAACAGAAAAAATGACATTAGTAACACCATATCTAACATATCTAAGATCACATAGTGTTGAAAAATATATAAAAAATAAAGGTCTTTACCAAGGAAATACATTAGAAATGATGGTTAATTATTTAGCATTAGAGGATGTTAAAGAGATCTTGACAATTGATCCTCATTCGACACAAATAGAAAAATACTGTGAACTTAACAATATAGGTTTTCATTACAGAGATCCTTTTAGCACATCAAGATACACACCTTATCCTAAACTAGGTTTTAAGACAAAAGAACAAGCAAAACATGTTTTAGAAAAACTACAGCCATTTATTACATATTTTAAAGAACATGAAGAAGAATACAAGAAGAAATATAAAAAAATATTAGTAGTATGTCCAGATCCTAGTTCAGAAACAAGAGCAGAAGAATTTGCAGAAGATGTAGGTTTAGGATTTGAAAATCTGGGTTATATAATAAAAGAAAGAATTGATGTTGGTAAAGTAAAAATTTCTGGTTTTAAAAATTTTAGTTGTGTAAAGAAAAAAGATGTAGAAGGTGCATTAATTATATTAATAGATGACATGGTTTCAAGTGGTACAACAATGAATGAAAATGCAAGAGATCTTAAATATATGGGTGCAAAAAGAATTGAGGCTTGGGCATCTCATCCAGTATGTCCAAATATAGAAAAAATAAATGACCTTGATGCAATTGACAAGTTTGTATTTCTAAATACAATACAACAAAAATCAAAAAAAATAGAATTAATACCAGACTCAGCAGAATACCTATTATCTGCATTAATCTTCAAGAGTTATATGAGAGGTCCTGCTATTAGGTGATTTAAAAAAAATTAAGAAACAATAAAAAATATAACATAGCCTTTAACAGCCACTGGCGGGATGATTGGGGCGGAGCAGGTGGGAAATTATCAGCTGATTTCTAAAGACCTAAACGAAGCAATAATCACTATTATAAAAAAGATTATAAATGTTGCTCCCCATTCAAGTGCTAATTTTTTTCCTTCAAAACCAAAGTATGTCCACCAAAGTGCTACTATCAAACCAAGAAGACCAAACATAAAAAAACCTTGCGATAGTGGTATTCTCTTGATTGGTTTTTTAGTTTTTACAATTTTTACTTTTTTTGGTTTTCTTTTAACAACTTTTTTCTTAGCTCTTGATTTTCTTTTAACAACCCTTTTCTTAATTTTCCTTTTTTTAACAGCTTTTTTCTTTTTCTTAGCCATGATATTCACCTCTTATTTATTCCACCTACTAAACCAAGGGCGGGTGGCCGGGGGTTATGGAAGGTGGGTATTATTTTATTTTATACAGATACTTATCAATCAATTTTTCAGCTTTTTTTCTTTTTTTCTGATGCTCTGCCAAAAACTCATTTATTCTCTCAATCAATATTAATTTTAACTCACCTGTTAACATAGCACCAGACTTATAATTATCATGAATTTCTTTTAATTTTTTATCATCAGGTTCAAAATATCTTAACCATTGATAACTAACATCCACATCAGGATTTCCACCCTTTTTTCTATGCTCTTCAACAGTAGCTTGTCCACCTGAAAAAGCATATTTATTTATTTTTCTTTTAACAGTTTTAGCATCATCAGTTGTTAAGATAGCTTGTTCAGAACTTGATGTACTCATCTTACCAGTTACACCTACCAATGGAGGCATAAATTTAGAATGTATGATTGCTGGTTTATGATGACCTAGTTTCTCAACAACATCCCTGCTTAATCTAAAATGTGTATCTTGATCAATACCTAAAGGAATCAAGCAAGGCTTATCTTCTTTTCTCAACACATTTGGTAAAAAAACAGGCACTGTTTGCATTGCAGTATAAAAAATACTCCCAATATTATTTTCATTTGTAAAACCAAATGCAGCTTTTATTGATGAAAAATTAATCTTTTTTGCAACCTTTATTGCTTCAGGATACATTATTCCTGCATGAACAGTATCAACCAAAAAATGTGTCTTTTTAGGATCAAAACCAAGAGCAATAACATCTAACATATTATCATGAGTCCATTTTTGTATTTCATCATAAGACTTTTTCTTATTAAACAAAAATTTTTCATCATCTGTAAATTGAAACCACAGATCAACTTTAAACTTGTCTTGCAACCATTTAGTAAATATCCATGTTGCTAAATGACCTATGTGTAATGGTCCTGAAGGGCCACAACCAGTATATAAAAAAAATTTATTACCTTTTTCATATTCATCTAAACACCATTTAAGATCTCTATTGGCAAAAAATATACCTCTCCTAAGAAAAGGATGAACCTCTCCTGCCAACTTATTGATTCTATCCAAGTCATTTTTAGAAAGCTTCTTTACACCAAACTCATTAATCAATTTATCATAATCTACTTCACCCTGCACTTCATATGGGTTTACCACAAACTTTTTTGCCATATACATTCTTATAGCAGTATTGTATAAAAACCTTTCTAATATTCATTAATTTTATATACATATTATACATAGCAACAAATATGAGAACCTTTATATCAATATCAATACCAGAAAATGTGTCAAAAATAATACAAAATATACAAAACCACTTACCAAGTGAAGATTGCAAACTAAACATAGCAAAAAACCTTCATTTGACATTAAAATTCTTAGGAGAAATAGATAAAAAACAAGCAGAACAAGTAAAACAAATACTAAAGACAGTTAAATTCAAGAAATTCAACCTAGAACTTGACAAAATAGGTTATTTCCCAAACAAAGACTATATAAGGGTTGTATGGATAGGTTTCAAAGACAATACACAAGTAAACCAATTACAAAAACAGATTGACAATAAACTTAAAGACCTCAACTTTTCAGTAGAAAAAAAGTTCCACCCACACATAACATTAGCAAGAGTCAAATTCATCAAAGACAAAGTAATGTTTAAGAATGAGATAAATAACATAGAAATTGATAAACAAACCTTCCAAATTACCAAATTTAAACTAATCAAAAGCACACTAACACCTAAAGGTCCTGTTTATGAAGATTTAGCTGAATATGAGTAAGGATTTCTACAAGGCAGTTAAAAAGAAACCTTTTTAAATGGATTCTAATTCTTATATATAAATAGAGGGGCTATGGGGTAGCTTGGTCTATCCTTTCTGGTTTGGGACCAGACGACCCCGGTTCAAAATGAAATAATATCATGAAAGTCCGGGTAGCCCCATTTTATAGTAAATTAGGTGAACTATATGGCAAAAGAAAAATCATTAGGATCTGTAAAAAGATTCGGTCCAAGATACGGAAGAACTACAAAAAAGAAATTTGCAGTTATTGAAAAAGAACATAGGAAATTACATGATTGTCCTTATTGTAATTATACAAAAGTAAAAAGAAAATCACAAGGGATATGGCATTGTAAAAAGTGTAATGCTACTTTTACAGGCAAAGCATATAGTGTCAAAAAAGAGATAAAAATAAAAGAAATAGAAAAAGAAGAACCAGAAGTACTAAAAGAAGAAGAAGAAGAAGAAAAACTAAAAGAGGATAATTAAATTTTGAGGTGGAAAATTTATGGCAACATACAAATGTTTAAACTGCAATAAAAAAGTAAGTCAAGACTATCTAAGAAAAAAGATTAGATGTCCATATTGTGGTGCAAAGATTTTATTCAAACCAAGAACAGTTACAACAAAAGTAAAAGCAAGATAAAATGATAG
Organism: uncultured Methanosarcinales archaeon; assembly: GCA_964535955.1. GTDB lineage: Archaea > Nanobdellota > Nanobdellia > Woesearchaeales > CAXGTL01 > CAXGTL01. The sequence continues at coordinate 56,083 of CAZHVK010000002.1, forward strand.
TTGATTATAAATATCAAGCAACAATAAGAATTGATAAAGATCCTGAAATCGTTATGAAAAGTTTAAAACCAGATTTCATGCACACAAGAAGGAGTTCAGTTATTGCTGAAAAAAAACAAGGTTATGTTCTGCTTCATGTAAAAGCAGAAGACATAATTGCTTTAAAAGCAGCACTTTTATCACTAATAAAGATGCTTGAAGTACATGAAAAGATTAAAAAAGTTATTGAAAAGAAATAATACAGGTGAATTATATATGACAGAAAAAAAAGTATCAAAAGAAACAGAACAACAAATAATGCAGCTTCAAATGTTAGAACAAAATTTAACTAATTTAACAGCTCAAAAACAACAATTTCAAAGTCAATTGATAGAAATAGATTCTGCTCTAAAAGAGTTAAAAGACGCTAAAACATCATACAAAATTGTTGGAAATATAATGGTATCAGCAAAAAAAGAAGATCTAGAAAAAGATCTTAATCAGAAAAAGGAAATTGTTGATTTAAGAATAAAAAATTTTGATAAACAAGAAAAAGTTTTAAAAGATAAAGCTTCTAATATACAAAAACAAGTAATGGAAAAACTTAAATAAGTAGAAAAAATGACAAAAAAACAAGAACAATTAAATGATATATTAGATGTCTTAAAAGAACTTGCAGAAGATTCTACAGTGCCTAAAAATGTTAAAAACAAAGTCTCTGAGGTAATAGAGATTTTAAAGGATGATTCAGAGATGTCATTAAAAATAAGCAAAGCTTTACAAGAATTAGAAGAAATAAGTGATGACTCAAATTTGCAGCCATTTACAAGAACACAAATATGGAACATAACAAGTATGCTGGAAAAGATTAATTCTTGATTAAAATATTCTTAATATTTTTTCTTATTGTTCTATTAGGAATATAGAGATTATCATTATCAGATGTTTCTAAAACAAAATTAGTTGAGGTTATTTTTTTAATTTTTCCTTTTATATTTCCAAAAACAAAATCCTGACCTTTTTTAAAATTACTTTTATTCTTTATAATAAGCCCAAATAAAAAATCAGGAACAAAATCATAAATCCACAATAATAAAGAAACAATTAATATTACACCAATTATAACCAAAATAGACATCATAACATAATAACCTATTTCAAGCTTTGTTAAAGCAATAAATACAGTAATTATATAAAACAAATAAGTCACTAAATAACTTATTCTATTTTCTAATTTTAATTTCAATCCCAAAGTTTTATGAGTAATATTATCAAGTTCTATTTCTTTTAGAATCTTTCTTACTATTCTTCCTAACAAATAACTTATAATAACACCAACCAATATGATAATCACAGCTGACGCTAAATTAGTTTGAATATAATCCCATGCTTTTGTTGAAAAATCAGAGATATTTACCATAATATGTATTTAGGTGAAAACAAGTTTATAAAGATTTATGTTTTTTTCCTCAATCTTTATAAATACAAACACTACTTTAATCTTCATGGACAGAAGAATACTAAAGAAAATAGGTAGAAAGACAATTAGAGACAAGATAAAAGCATTAGAAGTAGAAATATCTACAACAAAATACAACAAAAGAACACAACACCATATTGGCTTAGTCAAAGCAAAAATCAGAAAATTAAAAGAAAAACAAGCAACAAGATCAGCTAAAAAATCTGTTCATGATAAATATGCTGTTAAAAAGACAGGCAATGCAACAGTTATATTAGTAGGATTTCCATCAGTAGGAAAAAGTACATTATTAAATGCAATAACAGATGCAAAGTCTAAAATTGCTGACTACGAATTCACAACTCTGAGTGTTATTCCTGGATTACTAAATTATAATCATGCAAAAATACAAGTTCTTGATGTTCCAGGAATTGTACAAGGTGCTGCAGATGGAACTGGCCGTGGAAAGGAAGTGCTAAGTGTAATGAGAAATGCTGATTTAGTTGTTTTCCTTATAGATATTAATTACCCCAAACATCTTAATATATTAAAAAAAGAAGTGTATGATGCACATCTTCGTGTTAATCAAATAAAACCAGACATTACTATCTCAAAAAAAGAAAAAGGTGGCTTAGATATTGGTTTCACAGTTAAACAAAAATATATAACAAAGCAAACAGTCGCAGGCATATTAAAAGAGTTCAGAATAAATAATGCACAAGTTGTGATTAGGGGAAAAATAACACCAGATGACATGATAGATGGAATAGAAAAAAACAAGATTTATATTCCAGGAATCACAGTTTTAAACAAAATAGACACAGTCTCACAAGAAAGAATAACAAAAGTCAAAAAAAAATTAAAAGCAGACATTTGTATCTCAGCTGATAAAAAAACTAATTTAAAAGAATTAAAAGAATTAATATTTCAAAGATTAAATCTGATAAGACTTTATTGTAAAGAAGTTGGAAAACCTGCTGACCTTGATGAACCAATCATCATGAAAAAAGGCACTACTATTGAAGACTTTTGTGCAAAACTACACAGAGATTTTATAAATAAGTTCAGATTTGCAAGATTATGGGGATCGTCTAAGTTCCCTGGACAAGAATTCAAAAAACTTGGCAGAGAATTAAAAGATGGAGATATAGTTGAAATACATTTATTATAAAGCATTTCTACCAAACTAAACAAATCATCGCCTACCTAAAGAGACAGGGGCGGGTGGCCGGGGGCATCATGAGGATGGTGGGAATAATAAGAATAAGAAAGAAAAAAAACAAAAAAGGTGAAAACATATGGGAGACATAATATGCCAAAAATGTAAAAGTGTTATGATAAAAAGAGGAACAATGGATTCAGGTAATAGTAAATTCGATGTATTCAAATGCACAAACTGCAGCAATGAGAAGATGATGTGTAGAGGTATTAATTAAACAACCTCATACCTAACAATAAAACAATCCTTAACATCAACAATATCCAAGAACTGATTTAATTTCTTTTTAATTTCATCAAAAGATCTTACTTTTTCTTCTTTTTCATTAAACTCAATAGATTCATACTTAATATCTTCATTATATGAATAATCCATTGGGTGCGAAACCAAAGTAGTATCGTGTGATATTGTATAGAATTCATTTGTCTTGTTAAGAACTCCTTCATTATAAAGCAAATTCAATATATTTTGAACCTTTGTAATACCTAATCCTGTTTTATTAGTTATCATAGATTCTGTAAATGTATACATGTGAAGCCCTGTTTCTAAAACCTGTATTTCTGCAATAGAAAATTTATCAAGATCCACAATCTTCATTGTTCTCATCTTATCAACATCTTCAATAACATTTCCACTTATTAATTCAATCAATAAATTAAAATTATGATCTTTTCTTCTACAATTAACTAAAACAGCAGGAATCAGAAGTGTATCAATTCTTGCAACAGGATCTGAAGAAATAATTCTTAAATCTTTTTTAGATAATTTTGGTTTAATTAGTGGCAGTAATTCTTGATATTCACCAACTTTTTCAACAACATCAATCTTTGGACTATCCATTTCATTTTCTGGTTTTTTCAATCTTAACATTGGCTTTTCAACTTTCTCATCATCACCTTGAAATTCATCTAAAGTAAGATACTTTTCAGCCTTAACTTCTTTAACAAGATCTTCAGGAGTTTCTTCAATCATGATTATTTCTTCTTCATCTTCAACCAAACCTTCATCTTCAATCTCTTCAACCTCTTCAACAACTTCTTCTAACAAAACCTTTGGTTCTGGTTGATCTCTAACAATTTCAATTGAAGTTCCTCCATGTTTACTTTTTCTAGGACGAATATTAACAAATAATGGCATTTCTAAAAAACCAGTTACCATTGCAACACCGACTGGCAAATTCTTAATATCTTCATCAGCATTATAAGTTAAACCTTCAGCAGATGTTGTTATGGCTTTAAGATCGTTAGGATTTGTCACTTTAAGAATAATCTGTGTATTACATTGTGATAAAACGTTTTTCTCAATTAATGCCGGCCGCTGTGAAACAACACACAAACCTAATCCAAACTTTCTACCTTCAGAAGCAATTGTTCGAATTATTTGAGAAGACTTTGCTTCACCAATATGTTTTTCAGGAATGAAATTATGAGCCTCTTCAAGAACACAGAAAAAAGGACTAATCTTGTTTTGTTTTCGTAGTTGAAATAAATCTTTTAATAATTTATAAACAATAATCTGTTGGATCTGAGGCTCTATTCCTTTTAGATTAATAATTGAAGCTTTACCAACAGAAACAATTTCATTATAATCAGTAGGGAATAATGAAAATAAATCAGTTTTTTTCAAATAATCAAGCACAGACAATATCATAAACTTAGCATTATTATCAACAAATCTTAATTTCTCTGTTAAATTTTCAAAATTAACAAGATCTAAGTCCTGTACAGCAGAATATAAAACAGCTTGTTGTGTTGAAGTCAATCTCGGAAAAAGATTGATTAATTCTTGTGGTGTAAAACTATCATTGAGTTTTAATGGTTTAAATTTATCATCAATATTAATATCACCATACTCTTGAACCTGTGTTGCATAACTTTTGGCATCTATATTAAATTGATTTATTTTTTCTAATTCAAAAGGGTTAGTATTTCTTTCATTTAAAGAACCATACTCACCATGTGGATCAATTATTAATAAAGGAATTCCTTTATCCAACATCTCTTCTATCAAAACACCAACAGTATAACTTTTTCCAGCACCTGTTTTTGCTAAGATAGCAACATGTTTTGTAACTAACTTATTAATATCCAAATGAACAGAAGAATTTCTATATTCTAAATTACCAATATATGCACCTTTCCCAATATTATATTTAAGAATCTCATTAATAAATTCATCTTCAGCAATCAAAACTTCTGTTTCAGGTATAAAAGGTGTTCTAATTGCTCTAATTGTATCAGTTGATTTATCTCTATAACCAATTATATTACACTTTGCAAGTGTTTTCTCAATATCCTTTATTAATTTTATGATTTGACAAAGAACAAAACCATAATCCTTATGATAAACTTGTAAGAACTCATGTTTTTTAGCTTTTCCTTCCATTAATCTATCTACTATGAATTCAAATTCATGTGTAGTTGTTTTTCCAATAATTTTGCCTAATATTAATCTAATCACCCTAGTTTTAATTGTATTTATATATATGAGAGAATCATTTATTTATTAAGATAATTGTAGAGCAATATATTGAGTTGAATGTGTATTTTAGAGGATATAATTGGAAAATAAAAAATAAAATGTAAAAATAGAAGAATAAAAAAGGAAAACAAATAAAAAATAAAAAAAAATTAAACAAACAATGCATAAAGCACCCAAATAATCAATCCAAGCCATATGATTATTCCTAACCATGCTCTTTTCATTAAATCTTTTTTAAAGAATATGTCTGCAACTTTTACTAATTCTTTTGAAAATGGTGCAATTGTTGCCATCATTATAAATCCTAAGAACAGCATTGCTGCAAATACTTGCACAATAGTTAGTTCTACACGTAAATAATACCAACTAACACATGCTAATATTAGCCCAAGAATTGTCATCATCATAGGATTTGACCAAGTTCCTTTTACAACTTTATCATACCAGATTCTAGGATTCACTCCTGCTACAATTAATTTAATAAGAGAAACTAATGCAATAATCAAAGCCATTATTTCAACTGGTGTCATTTTTTCACCTCCTTTAGATTTTTATAACTTAATAATATCTATATCATCTAAATATTTAATAGTATATAAAATCTATTATTTTATCACAAATATTTATAAACAAAACATGTTTATCAAACAATATAAAATAAGATAAAATAATATAGGTGGAACATATGGCAAAAAAACAACAATCTTCAAAAGACGAACAAATAGGTTTTCATAAAGGTGCATTAGCAACTTTAGTAAAAGAAAGAGAAGAAATGATTAAAATATTACAAATAGTTGAACAACTAATGCAGATGCATGTAAAAGGATTAAAAGATTTAGGTGTTGATTTAGAAGCAGCAGCTAAACAAGCACAAAAGTCAGGAAAATCTAAACCAAAAGCAGGAAAAATAGAAGATATATTATAATAAAAGAATTATATTAAATATAAAAGAAAATTACAATATTAATCATCATAATGAAGTACATCTTTACATGCACAGGTCATCAAAACATTCTAGCTACACATAAAACTACTTTGGAGTTTACTAAAGATAATTTCTTAACCAAGAAAGGTGATTGCATTGTTGGCATCAATGCTGACTTTGATTTAGAAAAGATAAAAGAATTCTTAAAATTTGATAAGATAAAGATTATAATCAAAGTAGATGATTTAGAAGAAACAATAACATGCACACCAAACAAAGACTTTGACGATGACAAAGAAATAGTCATAAGACTGGGTGAACATAATTCTAAAAGAACATTAGGAATAGGTGCTGATAAAGCTGCTGTTCATTTGAATAGGGAATTGGTTGAAAAGATAAAAACAAAACAACAAAAATTAGAAATCACAATAACATAATACTAGCCAAACCTAAAAACACAAAAAAACCACACACATCAGTCGCAGTTGTAACAAACACAGATGCAGATGATGCAGGATCCTTACCCAATGATTTCATTATCAAAGGAACAATTGCTCCAAACAATCCAGCAATAAACAGATTAGCAACCATTGACAAACCAATCACCAATCCAAACATAGGATTCTTATTAAACACAGTAGAAATCAAAGCAACTATTATACCAATCAAAATACCATTAATAATACCAGCTAAAATCTCATTAAACAAAACCCTTTTACAAGTTTTTAATTCAACTTCTTTTAATGTTAAACCACGAATCATTACAGCAGAAGTTTGTGTTCCAGCATTTCCACCCATTCCAGCAACTATTGGCATGTAAACAGCTAACAAAACTAATGCATTAATTGTACTCTGAAATAAACCAACAACAGCAGCAGCCAGAAACGCTGTTCCTAAGTTAATAACCAACCAACCAAACCGATTCTTAACTTTGACTGCAAAACTATCTAAAACATCTTCTTGTTCTCTAACACCTGCGAAATCATACAAAGTGCTTGTAGAATTTTCATGTAAAATTCTTAACACATCATCAGAATAAATAATACCCAATATACTATCATCATCATCTAATACAACTATTTTATTATGAGGATGTTTTTTAAACATATTCAAGACATCTTTTTGATTAGAATTATATTTAACTGTTGCAACTCTTTTAACATGTTTACTAACTTTTTCTCTTCCTGTGTGTAAAGCAAATTTATGTCCTATCACTTCACCAATTAAAAATCCATCATCAACAACAAGAATAGCAGGAAACTTGCCTGTTTGTTTTTCATGTTTTTTAATTAATCTTGAAACATGTTTAAAAACATGCTTTTTATTAACCTCAATATAATCCAAACTCATCAAACCAGCAGCACTTTTAGGATCAAATTTAAGCAAGAATTCTACTTTTTCTTTAGCTTCTATTTTTAATTTTTTTATTATTCTTTTTCTTCTACCATTATCCAAGTAATGTAATAAATCTACTGCTTTATCAGGATCTAAGTAATGTAACAAAGTTACTATTTCTTTATTTTTTAATTCATCAAGAATCTTTTTTTTATATTTCTTAGACAATCTTAGTAAAACAAAACCCTGCTTATTAATATCAATACTTCTAAAAAATTCAGCCTTATCTTTAGAAATACGCAACTTATACAGAAAATCATCAAGATTATGATGATTATGCCTCTCTTTTTTAGTCATATTATGTATTAATATCAAGTATATTTATTAATTTTACCTTTTTTTAACCTTATTAATAACTTTCCTCAAAAAACCCATAACAACAAAAGCTTCTCTTCTTGTTAAAAAAGCTTTATTAAAAACACGTTTCCAAACCAACTTTTGTGTATCTTTTTTTTCTTTGGTTGAAAACTCTAAACAATTAAGAATTTTATTCAACATTTTCATTATCTGTTTTTTATCAATATTTAGTGCAGGATTAATTCTATCTAACTTAGTTTCTTTACTACTTTTCTTAAATAGTTCATACAAAATAACACCAACAGAATGACTTAGATTCAAAGTAGGATATTTTTTAGATGAAGGTATTGTTACAATCAAATCACATTTCATTATTTCTTCATTTGTTAGACCTATTCCTTCTCTGCCAAATAATAAGCCAACTGAGACTTTATTTGGTAACTTCATCAACTTATGTGCTAATTGTTCAGGTAATAATGGTAATCTATTAACATTATAATCACTTCCAAGTTTTGCAGTTGTACCAATAACATAATCAAATTTAGGTATTTTCTTTACCAATTTAGCTTTGCGCAATACATCTTGTGCATGCTTAGCCCTATTCTTAACTTCTTCTGATTTATGATCACACCTAGGATTAACCAACACTAATTTATCAAAATCAAAATTCTTCATAATCCTGCATATAGCTCCAATATTTCCTGAAATCTCAGGCTCTATTAACACAATTGATATCATAAATAAGATTAGGTAGAAAGTAATTTAAAAATGTATTGTAAGAAAAAACAGAATCAAAAAGATATAAAAAAAGATGATCTCACATCATCATACTAGAATCTTTTAATTTAGATCTGAATTCTTTTTCATGTTTTATTGTTTTATAATCTTTTTCTTCAAATAAGTCATTAAAAGACTTCACTGTTATTCTTTGTTTTATGTTTCTCACCCTTATATTTAGTTTTAAGTTAATTCATAAAAGTCTTAATGTTTAGCATGAAATAGGATTTTTCCATTATCTTTAATTTCTACATATTTTCCTTTAGAAGGCTCTGATGAAGATTCAAATGTCTCTTCAGCACTATGATAATCAAAATGTCTTTCTGCAATAGAATCTAAAGCTTCATATTCACTCTTAACTAATTCATTACCACAAAAATCAACAACATCTTTATCCTTCATATTAATAACACCTCATATTTGTAAGGAAGCACCCCAAGAGCTTATAGAAATTATAAAGTCATTAGTGGGGGGATTTTATAATCATGATTACCCTTGGGCTCCCTATAAGACTAAGATAACAATACTAGTATTTAAACCTTTCGCTTATTTCATTACTCTAAAGTGACTAATTATTCATAGAAACCTTTATAAATATAGATTTTTATATATAAAATCATGAAAGAAAAAAAAGAAAAAACAAGTAAAGTAAAATTCAGATGTAGTAAATGTAAATATGTATTTGAGCCTTGGAAAAAAGGAAGGACAAAGCCATTCAACAGATGCCCATACTGTGGCACAGAAGGCAGTGTAACTGAAAAAAAGCATATTTTAGAAGAATTATACTAAGACAGTACTAAACTCACAAGAACTAGTTCTGATTCTTGACACTCAATATACGCTGTGAATTCTTAAGTTTAACACTAACCTTATCCTGTCTTTCTAGATCTTTTAAATATCTATAAAATGAGGTTTTACCACATAATCCTTGCTGTTCTACAATAAGGGTATAGAGCTCATAAGCACTGAATTCTCTAGTTTCAAGCAGTACCAATATCTTATTCTTAACAATAGCAGCCTTGTTCTGCTGAAACTGTTTGACTAATCTAAGCTCTACAGGGACCCGTTCATTTCCTTTGGAACTAGTTCCATTGGAACTCAAGGGGTGCCTGGTTAACAATCTATCCAACTTATCAATTAAAATACTCATCTTTCTACTGTTTTCTCTAGCAATTTCGCTCAAATTAGCTTGATTTTGTTTTAAAAAATCAATTTCAGACTTAATTTTGCCAATAGAAGCACCTAATTTGACAATAACAACATTATTAGAAGAAATTTCCTTTTTTGACTTATCAAAAGCCTTTTTCACCGCTTTTTCAAAGCTTAATTCAGTTCTCATCAGTTCCCCCATACATTATCAAAAGAAACTAGTTCTTAATAAAGATTTTGTGAGTATAAACAAAGAGTAAAAAAAGAATAAAAAATTAAGGTATACGCATACAATGCAAACCTCTATGATAAAGCTCTGATATCAATTCAGTCAAGACATGTGCATCTTTTTTTGCATTAAGATTACCTTCATCAATACTCTTCATAAATTCACCTAATGCAACTTCTTTACTCAACATATGTGCAATATATCTCTTTGATATTCTACCATCTTTTGCATCATAAGATTTTTTAAAATCATCATGATCTATATTAACATGAATTAAACCCATACGATGATCAAGCTTACTTCTTAAATGTTGATCTTCAACATCAAAACCAACAAAATTAGGAGTATAAAAACCTGAAATTATTTTTCTTGCTCTTCTTACATGAGTTTCCTTACCATCAGGATCAGGAGTCACAGTACTTCTTCCTTCTTCTTTAGGTTTTTTAGTCCTAGTACCACCAACACGGGTACTACCTTTAGCACCTTCACCATCCTTAACTTTTTCCTTAGGATCTCCTCTTCTTCCACGAACAAGCGCAGGATTTTTATCAAGCAAATCTCTAAAAACAGCATCAATTGATCTTAAAAAATCATCAGCAAACTTATATGTTTGATCTTTCTTTGGATCTATTTTCAATCTATTTACTTCATCACCAAGATATTCTTCTTGATCAGTCAATATTTCAACAAGTTTTGAATATCTTCCTTGTTCATCATTTCTCTTTGGAGCAGTTCTTGAAGGAATAAGTTTAACAAAATTTTCATCTACTTCTCCTATTAATTTACCACTTCCCCAAGGATGAACACCTAATTCATCTAAATCAACTATATCATCTAAAACCAATACACCTTTATTATAATAACCAACCTTGTCTCCTGTTCCCTTTGGATTAACAAATAAATATAATTCAACTTCACCCTTAATAGTATGTTTCCTAGTTTTTATTTCAACAGGAAACACATCATCAAGCACTTTTACAACTCCTGAATTCTTAGTATAATCAACAGGATCTATTGGAATTTTTTTTTGATTTCTTCCTAAATAACCAACCTTTACACTAATTATGCCTTTTCTTAGTAAAGGTGAAAAAGTTGTACTAATTATTTCCTTTATTGAACCAGGTGTAAAATATTTTTCAATCTTATCAACAGGAATTCCTGTTAATTCAACAATAGTTCCATGACCAAAATTAGGCAATGCTCTAAGCATAGGAACATCTTTTGGCTTGATTATGTCACGAAATGCACCAGCTTTCAAATCAGCATTCATTCTTAAATAATTAAAATCATCACTCTTAGAATCATATCTTCTTGAATAAACAATACATTGTGTTGCAAAACAAGATGGAAAACCCATCATTCCAAATGCTTTTTCACCAATAGCAGACTGGACTCCTCTTTTCAATGATTCACCAACTTCAAATGGAATCATTTTAAGAGTTTTATAAGTTATTCCTGATCCATTATCAACAAAAATTATTTTATTATTTGTTTTACTAACCAAAATACCTAAGTTCAAAGCCTCATTTTCTAATCTATTATCAATAGCATTTGAAGCAAATTCTTTGAATCCATATTTAGGACTAGGATACATTTGTTGAATTTCTCCAATCATAAAAAGATCATTTCCAATCCTATAAGGTATTTTTTCTCCCATTTTATTCTCCTCCTTTAGGTACATAAATAGAATCAAAAACAAATGCCCTTAAATCATCATCTTTGTAAATAGCATTTATCATTGCATTTAAATTACCAGCATCTCTTGGATTTATTGCTTTTCTTAATTCCATAATTTCATCAGGTGTAACATCCCTTCCATAATTAAACACAAGTTCTCTTAATTTGTAAAAAGTTTCCTTGATTTCAGCAACCCTTTCATCAACAGGAGCTTTTTCTTGTTCATTTCCTTGTACTCTTTCTGCAAGCAGAGTTGTTTCAACTGCTATATATTTTAATCTTAAAATTAATTCATCATTACTAACACCAGGAACTTCTAATATTGCAACCTTTTTTTCAGGTGTTTTAGATTTAGCAGTAACTTTAGGAACAACACTTTCTTTAGATTGTATGTTACCTCTATATTCATCAGGTATTGCAAGAACTTCTTCTAATTTAGATAATGTATCTTCATCAGGTCGATATTCATTACTTTCATATCCACCAATAGTACTTTTAGCTTTATCTACAAGTGAACCTAATTTGATCTGAGAAATACCTTTTTGTTTCCTAAAATATTTTATTTTTTCCCCTAATGTGTTAAATTCTAAATCTGACATATAATCCCCTCAATTATTATATAGTAAACAGAAATGGTATATAAAGGTTTCTATTGTTTACTACTGAGAAATAGTTAAATCATTTGTTCTTTAGCATTAATTGATTTTTTTACCCAAATAAACAAAGTGTTTTGTTGGCAAAGGCGCTCTTGACCAATTTTGACTTTTTAATCCTGCTCTAGAAAAAAGACAATCAACCCCTTTATTTCGCATGATCTGAATACAATCATCTAAACCAAAACTTGTATGCATTCTATATGATTCTAGATCTCCTAATAATTCCCTTTCTCTTTGTTCAATTCTTATATATCCCCATCTTTGATAAAATTCATCATAAGACATGCTTTTCATATCATAATCAACAACTCCAATAAACCCTCTTAATCTTAAAAAAGATAATGCTTCATCAATTAGTTCATTAGGGTTTTCATGCAAAACAGCTAATGCAAAAACAAAATCAAAAACAAAACTAGGTTTAGTATGTGTAAATATAACATCAAAATATTCATCAAATCTTTTTGAAGATGTTTTCTCTATAATTGCACCAATAGCATTAGAACGCTCTTTTATAGATTGTATTTTTTCTTGATTTTTATCATACGCAGTTACTTGTGTATTTCCTAAATATCTATTAACCATAACAGGAAAAAAACTATCACCAGATCCAAAAACCAAAGCATTATTGATAGGATCATAGTTATCTAATTCCTTTAAAACAAGTCCTGGAATAAGTCCTTCAATAGCATCTTCTCTCATAACATATTGGGAAAACCAGAACTATAAAAAGATATTTAAACTAAACAATATAAATAAAGTTTATGAAAGTAATCATAGTAACAGGCTCACCAGGAACTGGTAAAACAAAACTAGCTAAGAAACTAGCAAAACAAAAACACTATGAATACATTAATGTATCTAAGCTAGTCAAAAATGGAAAACTTTATGATTATTATGACAGGAAAAGAAGAACATATGTTGTTGATACTAAAAAACTTAACAAATTTCTTATTGAAATAATAAAAATGTATAAATGTAATAAGCATCCAGCCCTTACTAAGTCAGGGGTGGGTGGCCGGGTGGCTGGAAGGTGGGCTAATAAAAAAGATAAAGTCAAAGGCATAATCATAGACTCTCACATGTCACATTACCTACCAAAGAAGTATGTTAATCTGTGCATTGTGACAAAATGCAACCTAAAACAACTAAAAACAAGACTTAAAAGAAGAAAATACAACAAAGCAAAGATCAGAGAAAACTTAGATTGTGAGATATTTGATGTATGTTTAACAGAAGCAAAAGAAAAAGACCATAAAATAAAAATAATTGATACAAGTAAAACCCAAAAAAGCTGAAAGCTTTTTGGGCCCAAAAAATCTCTGATTTTTTTGGGAAAAGAAAAAATAAAAACTATTCTTTTGGTTCTAGTTCTATTATTTCTTTTAACTTGTTCAGATCTTCTATTCTTCCATGTTCTTTGTACTCAACATATGCATCTTTAACAATATTATCAAAAGGTTTTATTCCTGTTACATCAATTGCATCTTTTAAAACATTTAATCTTTGTCCACCATTATGCATATAAAGCGAATACATCATCTGAACATATCCATTTACATCTTTTGGTAACTCAGGTTTTACTCCTGTTAATTCTTGCATTTGTATCAATGTATAAGGAAAACCAAAATAACCATTCCTAACATGTTTAACATATGCGCTTTTGATTAAATTTTCATCTAATTCAGGTTTAATTCCTGTATTCTCATATGTCATAAGCAAATCAAATATATTTCCACTTTCTGCATACTTAAGGTAATCTTCCTGAATTTTTTTTATTAAATCTTGTTTTTCCATTTTATTCCACCTCGAATTTTTAATACTCATAGTAGGGATGTTTTACTACACATTAATAGTAATAAAATGAATATATTAATCTTTGTCGTACCAAATTAGTACGAAAACCAAACAATTATATACTAAAACACATTAAATCAATACATGAACACAGAAATACTAAGAAAAATAGGCTTAACAGACAATGAGATAAAGATTTACATCACACTGCTAAAAATAGGCTCAGCAACAGCATATCAAATAAGCCAAAAAACCAATATATACAGAGTACATGTATATGACAAACTAGAACAATTGATGAATAAAGGCCTTGTAACACATGTTCATAAAGGTGCTAAAAAATACTTCCAAGCAACACACCCGCACAAGATAAAACAATATCTAGAAGATAAAAGACAAAACCTAGAACAACAAGAAAAACAACTAAACAAAGTATTGCCACAACTAGTACAATTAACAAAATTACCAAGAGAAGACACATTTGTTGAGATATTCAAAGGAAAGCAAGGATTAAAATACTTTTTAAAAGACATAATAAAAACAGCAAAACAAGTAATGATAACAGGAATCGATGATCAAAAATATAATGAAACTATTCCAATATTTATGAAACAATATTTTAGAGATATAAGAAACAAGAATATTAAAGAAAGAGTAATAACATTGAAAAAAAAGAATGTATTTAAGTTCGGTAAAACAATGGCACCAACAACAGAATACAAATATTTAGAAGAAAAACAATTCAATCCAACAAACACCTTTATCTACCAAAACAAAGTTGTAATTGTTTCATGGGGTACTCCTGTAACAGCAATAATGATTAAGAACAATGAAATTGCTGAAACATATAAACATCATTTTGAATTTCTCTGGAATATTGCTGAGAAATAATATATACATCAAAACAAACAAAAACTTAAATACTAAACCAATTCTCAAATACAATCATGAAAGCAATTGCAGTCTACCCAGGAAAACCAAACTCATTGCACCTAAGAGATGAACCAATACCAAAAATAAATGATAATGAAGTTCTTGTCAGGGTTTATCAAGCAGGAGTTTGCAGAACAGACATTGAGATTAATGATGGAGGATATGGAGAACCACCAAAAGATCAAGATTACTTAATTCTTGGACACGAATCAGGAGGCATTGTTGAAAAAGTAGGCAAAAATGTAAAAGAATTAAACATAGGAGATTATGTTTCAAGAATAGTAAGAAGAGAATGTGGTTTAGATAAATGCATAAATTGTTATAATAATGAAAGTGATATGTGTTTAACAGGAAATTTTACAGAATCTGGAATAAAACAAGTACATGGAACAATGGCTGAATATTTCAAAGATAGACCACAATACTTAGTAAAGATTCCACAACAAATAACACATTTGGGAATATTACTTGAACCACAAAGTGTTGTTGAAAAAGTACTCAGACAAATATATTCAATACAAAGCAGATTCCATGCATGTGATTCTGAAACAGCTCTTGTCATAGGAGCAGGACCAATTGGTTTGTTACAAGCAATGTTATTAAGAGAAAGAGGATTAAACACATATGTTATTGCAAGAAGTGAACCAGGAAATCTTAAATCACAGATAGTTGAACAAACAGGTGCTCATTACATTAGTACAAAACAAACTTCTTTACACGATTTAAAAGAAATAATAACAACAAAAGACAAAAACATAGATATGATAGTAGAAGCATCTGGAAGTTATAAAATGGTTGCACAATCAATAGAAATCTTAGGCACTAATGGCATTCTTTGCTTGACAAGCATAACAGATGGTAAAGAAGAATTAAACATGCCGGTTGCACAGATCAATTTTGATTTTGTTCTAGAAAATAAAACTATGTTTGGTATTGTTAATGCAAATTCTGATGATTGGGATGAAGCTGTAAAAAGTTTACAAGGATTCAGGAAAAGATGGCCTGGAGCACTTGAACAAATGATAACAAAAAAGGTTAAGCCAGAACAATATGAACAAGCTTTTGAAAAAGGAAGTCATGTTATTAAAAGTGTTATTGAGTTCTAATAGATAAAATACAATAAGCAAAATGTTTTTAAACAAACTTAGTTATATCATTAAATAGACTAAAATGAACCAACTCTCATCATTCCAAATAAAAGAAATAGTAAAAGAATTACAGACTTTGGTAAACAGCAAAATAGACAAAGTATTCATGGACAATGACAATGAAATGTATTTACAACTTCACACACCTAACCTCGGTAAGAGGTTTTTAAGAATAGAAACAGGTAACACATTACACATAACAGAATTCAAACCAGTATTCCAAAAAGCAAATGACTTTTGTCAAACATTAAGAAAAATAATAAACAATGCAAGAATTAGAAGTATAAAACAGATAGACTTTGAAAGAATTATTAAAATAGAATTAGAAAAAACAACAACACACTACCTAATAATGGAATTCTTTTCAAAAGGCAACATAATCTTAACAGATGAAAACAATCAGATAATAAACTGTTTATTTAAACAAAAATTCACACAAAGAAAACTTTTGCCAAAAGAACAATATAAACATCCAAAACTCAAATATAATTTATTAGAAATGACAAAACAAGATCTAAAAAACATGCTGCAAGGAACAAACAAGGATTTATTAGTAAAAGCTTTAGCAATTGAACTAGGTCTTGGCGGCAAATATGCAGAAAAACTATGTGAAATAGCAAGGATATCAAAAACAATGCCACCAATTCAAGTAAAAAACACAGACAAATTATATTCATCAATAAAAGAATTAAAATTAATATTACCAAAAGAATTCAAAACATTGAATGACTACCTAAACATACAATATCAACAAGAATTATCAGAAATAAAATCAGGAGAAGAATTAGCATATCAAGAACAAATCAAAAAAGTAAACAAAATGATGTCTATACAAAAACAAGCAATAAAAAATTACACAAAAGGTATTAAGGATAATGAAAAAAAAGCAGAATCCATTTACCAAAATTATCAATTAGTAAATAATATTATCAAAGAACTAAAACAAATTCAAAAAAAACATACATGGCAAGAAATAAAAAAGAAATTAAAAAACCACAAAATCATAAAAGAAGTTGATGCTAAACATAAGGAGATAACCCTAGAACTAAAATGAACCAATTCTTACAGAGATATAAAGACTTGTATAACAAAGATTTATCTGGCTACAAATCTCTAAATTTAAACAAATGCATCAGAACAAATTCTCTAAAAATAGGTGAAAATAATCTAAGAAAAAGATTAGAAAAAAAAGGAATTAAACTAAAAAAGTTCCAAGAAAATGGTTATGAAGTTATAAGATCAAAAGTACCAGTTGGTGCAACACCAGAATATTTACAAGGATTTTACTATATACAAGAAAAAGCATCACAATATCCAGCAACATTATTCAAATTCAAAAAAAATGACATAGTACTTGACATGTGTGCAGCACCAGGTTCAAAAACAACTCAATTATCACAATTAATGAATAACAAAGGCACAATCATAGCGCTTGATATTAAAACCAAAAGATTAAATGCACTAAAAAACAATTTACAAAGAATGGGTTGTACAAATGTCATTGCTTATAATAAAGATGGAAGATATATAGAAGACTTTAAACTAAAGTTTGACAAAGTGTTAATAGATGCACCATGTTCAGGAAACTTTATCACAGACAAAGAATGGCTAAACAAAAGGACTTTAGAAGACATCAAGTCTAGACAAAAACTTCAGAAACAATTAATTAGTGCTGGCATTAGTGTGCTCAAAGTAGGTGGAACTTTAGTATATTCAACATGTAGCATGGAACCAGAAGAAAATGAACAAATTATTGATTATGCATTAAAAGAGTTTAATGTTAAATTAGTAGAACAAAAAAGGTTTTGGCCACCTGAGACACAAGGATTTTATGTTGCTAAGTTGAGAAAGATAAAATGAACTACAAAACTCTAACAATAATCGGAACTTCGCACATTGCAGCACAAAGTATTAATGAAATTAGAAACTCAGTACAAAAACACACACCAAATATAATAGCAATCGAATTAGACAAAAACCGTTACAAAGCACTCATCAGTAAAAAAAAACAAAGGAACAGATTACCATTATCAGCAATCAAAGAAATAGGATTCAAAGGCTATTTATTCGCAATCATTGGAAGATATGCACAAAAAAAACTAGGAACAAAAGTAGGAATTGACCCAGGATCAGACATGTTAGAAGGAATAATACAAGCAAAAAAACACAAATTAAAACTAGCACTCATAGACCAAGACATGAGAATAACATTAAAAAAATTCTCAAAAGCATTCAATTACAAAGAAAAATGGCAGCTAGTAAAAGACATCTTTAATGCAATCTTTTTCAGCAAAAGAGAAATAAGAAGATTAGGCCTAACTAAAATAGACCTAAACAAAGTACCATCAAAAATAATAATAAAAAAATTACTCCACCAATTTAAACAAAAGTACCCAAACACATACAAAGTATTAGTTGAAGAAAGAAACCATGTCATGGCAAAAAAACTAGCAAAACTCATGCAAAAACATCCTAAAGACAAAATCTTAGCAATAGTTGGGGCAGGTCATGAACAAAGAATTCTAGAGATTGTCAAGAAGATCTATGAACATAAAGTTGAGTATTTAAAGTAAAATTGATATGCCAAGTAAAATATATCTAAACCAAAACATAACAAAATTTATAAACACCAGAAACATCAACACATTATAATGATAAAAAAATTCATTCCAGCTATTAAAAAACACTTAGATTTCAGTAAAAAAGAATACACAGACATAATCTTAGCAACACTAATCCTGAGCTTTATATTTTCTTTATCAAAATGGAATGGAAAAGCCTCCTATCCACTACATTTAATATCAATAATAATCATTGTATTTATTTCATTTTTATTGCATTTAACAGTGCAAAAGATTTTTGGAATAAAAGAAGGATATGAAGCAGAATTCAAAGTAAGCATAATTAGTTTATTATCTGCTTTAATGCTTGGAATCTTGACATATGTTCCAATAAATGATATTTTATTAGTATTAGTCATTCCTGGCACAATGACTTATAAGATAATGTCTAAACATAGAATTGGTAAATGGCCAAGAGGTCCAAACTTTGGAGAGTTGGGTTTTATAACATCAGCAGGCATTGTATCAAATCTTTTGCTGGCAATAATATTTTATGGTTTGTATTTAGCAACAAACATGTGGGCATTTTGGTTAATAACAATAATAAATGTATTTTTTGCATTTGGTACAGTCCTCCCTATTCCTAAGAATGATGGACTTATAATCTTTTTTAGTTCCAGAGTAGTCTATATTATTATTGCAACATTAACTATAACAACCTCTTACCTTATATTTATGGAGATGAGTTTTTTAGCTTCATTATCATTGATTATAATACTAGTATTCACTGTATGGTCTAGTTATTATTTTGCAGTTGAAAAGAAAATCAAATAATTCAGGATGCCAAAGACATTACAGCTTTTTGAGCCAAGTAAATAATAGCTAAATAAGAAATAACAACATTAGATAAACCAAAAAATAAAAAGATAAAATAAATTCCGACAAGGCCATCGATTAAACTAGCAACATCGCCTTTATAAGCATAGGCTTTTATTCCCAGATAAATAAAACAAACAATAATGAATCTCCAGCCTGAATAAAACTCATGCTCAGCTAAAAAAATCACCAAAGCTGTCAACAAATCAAATAAACCTAATAATTTAATTATCATATTAGGTAGGGATTAATAAAAGGTATATAAATATGTTGAAAAAAAAAGCAGAAATTAATATATATGATTGGTACTTAGAATTTACAGCATTGTTGTTCTTAATCATTGCTATTGTAATGGTACATAGTATTGAAAATACATACCTCAAATTTACAAACATATTCATCTCTGGCTTAATCTGTGGATATATTTTATTCAAAAAAAAGTTTAATTTTAGAACAATGTTTATTACCATTGCCTGGATAATAGGCTTAATAATAGGAAGTGAAATTAATCCATATGAAATAACAGCTGTCTTTTGTATAGGAATTATAATATTATACCAAAGTTTAAAAAGAAAGTGGTTAGAATTTTAAACGAAAAAGAATTATAATTATATAATTAAAAATTTTCATTTTTTTGTAATATCAAAATATCTTCTGTAGTTAATTTCTTGCCTCTTTTCATCTTTTCTTTTACATCTTTTTCTTTAGTCTTCATCAATTCTTCCTGCTTCTGTTTTTCTTTTCTATATTTTTCTTGTTTATCCCTTCTAAGCTTAGAATTAATATCAGCTACCTTTCTTAATATTTTTTTTAATTCATCATTAATTTCAGTAAACTGTTTTTTAAACTTTAAAAATTCTGCAAATGCTTTTGCTTCTTTTTCTTTAAGCTCATCTATTTCTTTAGAAGATGCTATAATAGCTTCGTGTTTTTCTTGTCCATGTTTTGCTTGTGTTTGAATATTATTGTGAGTTTGATTCCTATCTCTTCTTAATTTCTTAACATCATCAGAAATAGTTTTGACTTGTTCCCAAACTTTAATCAATGATTTGATTTCTTTAAACTTCTTTTTCAAATCCTTTATTTGCTTCATAACTTTCTTTTCCTGCTCAATAGAAAGTACTTCTGTTTCAACCTTTTCTTCTAAACTTTCAATCCTGCCCTTTAATTCAAAAGGATCACCTCTGATATCATACTTTGAAAGAAGATCTCTCTTTTCCTGATTAAGTTTCTTTATTTGATTTACTTTTTGTGAGAGTTCTTTAGTAAGTTCTGTCCTTTTTCCTTTATCTTCTTTAATTTGTTTTGTAAATTTATTTCTAACATTCCTATTAGATTTTATATCTCTAATAATTGCAGAAATCTTTTTGTTTAAATCATCTTTCTTTTTAAACCAATTTTCTTTTTGGTCATTTACTTCAGAAAGTTTGGATTTTAATTCAGTAATACTCTTCTTATATTCAGATAATTCTCTTAAAATATTTTTTTTTTCATCAGGTATTAACATTGTGTCACGCTCACTAAATTTAGTCGTCGTTAAATGAAAACTTAAAAAAAAATAATAAATAATTAAATTCAGCCAAATAAAGCTCCTAACCCAGCAGCAGCTTGTTCTGCAGATTTTTCATCTTTTTTAGGTTTGTCTTCCTTCTTTGCTACAGATTTATCCCCACCAGCTTTAGCAACAGGTGCAACAGCAGTTACAGGTGCAACAGCAGCTTTTTTAATAGCTTCATCTATATTAACTCCTTCCAGAGCAGCAATTAATGCTTTTATTCTAGCATCATCTGCTTTAACCCCAGCAGATTCTAATACTTTTTTAACATTATCTTCTTTGATTTCTTTTCCAGCTTTGTGCAATAACATTGCAGCATATATGTATTCCATTTTTTTACCTCCAAATAAATTAATAGTTTTATTTTTGTTTTAAATGATTATGATTTTATTTTTTTAAATCTTTAACTTCTTCCTTCTTCTCTTCCTTCTTCTCTTCCTTCTTCTCTTCCTTCTTCTCTTCCT
>CAZHVK010000002.1:77756-161950 GCA_964535955.1 uncultured Methanosarcinales archaeon
TCTTCCTTCTTCTCTTCCTTCTTCTCTTCCTTCTTCTCTTCCTTCTTCTCTTCCTTCTTCTCTTCCTCTTTCTTTTCAGGTTTAGCTTCTTCCTTAACCTCAACCTTTAATTCACCAACTTCTTCTTTCAGTGCATTCATCTGTGCTTCAGCCTTTCCAAGTACATCACCAACAGTTTCTGAACACAAAATATCTTGTGCTCTTGCTAATGCCAAAGCATTATTATAAGCTTTAGGTAATAATACTTCAATAGTATCTTTTGTAAAATAACCAGCCTCAATAGCTAAGTTAAATGATTCTGTACTAGCCAAAGCAATATTGTCAATAAATTGTTGATCATCAACATCTAAAATATCTTTAGTAAATATAGTACCTTCTTCATAAACAGCAACTAAATCTAAACCAACCTCCATAGGTAAAATACTTAATCTTGTTAACATACTAGCAACATTTCCTTCTATTACTTCACCTTCTTTTGTAACAACTTTATCTGAATTAATAGCAACTTTTCCATTTTCAACCTTGGTTTTAAGACCAAGTTCACTTAATTCAGAAATAACAGGCCCAGGTGCAAAAGGAGTTACACCTGCTTTAATAATAATATCTTTAGGAGCAATTTGTCCAGCTTTTGCAGGAGCTGGTGATTTATTTTTTCTAATAATTTTTGCCAACTTAAATGGATTTTCTTTAGTAAATAACAAAGCAGGCATCCCTTTCAAATAAGGAATCAATTTTTCAATATTTTTCTTTTTATCCTTTACTTGTTCAATTACTAATTTAACCAGTCTATGTTTAGTCATTTTAATGATAACATCTTTTCTAAGTTTCTCTCTCATCTTTTGTAATTGTGGTGCTGGCAAATTTTCCATATTAAGAGCACCAACAATAGGATAATCAGTCATTAATTTAACAAATTCATTAACAATTCTTTTTTTATATTCTGCAACATGTGCTTTTGGTTTTTTCATTTTCACGTTAGTTTAACTGGTTTTGACATTGTTAATTTTAATATAATATTTTTAAGATTATTTTTTTCACCAGGAAGATTATGAATTAAATTGTTATAAACAGCAAGAATATTCTCTGCAATATGATTATCATCCATTTTTTCATCGCCCACTCTTAAATGGATAATAAGTTGTTTTTTAGCACTGATTCTTATTAATTTTTGAAGCTTTTCCACTAATGGTTTCAAAGTTGCTTTAGGAGGAACAATACATCCAGCTTTTGGATTAGGCATCTTTTGTCTTACACCTAAAACTTTACCAAATGTGGTTGCTACTTTAGCCATAATATTGGCCTGAGCAATAAAAAAATCACATTCTTCTGCTAATTTTTTTATTAATTTTTTATCATCAGCATATTTAGGAAAATCAGCAACAAGTATTGTTTTATCACAATTATTATTTGCTTCATCTTTTAACTCAGGTCCCACAAAAGCGCAAACCTTTACCTTTTTTCCAACACCATTAGGCAAACCAAGAAAAAAATCAACATGATTATCAGGCTTTTTCAGATCAAGATTCTTAAGATTAATAACTAAGTCATATGTCTGTGAAAAGTTTCTTTTTTTAGAACCTTCCTTTACTTTCTTTATAACTTCTAATATTTTATTTTTATCCATTATCATGCCCTCCTACTTAGTGTAGTTATGCGGGTTAATAAGATATAAGAATAATGATCTCTTTATAAATTTAACTAGAGATTAGCTATAAAATTAGGCATGTCCTCAAGATTTAAATATAAACACACATTACTTACAAATAAGGTGATTTAAAATAAAAGAAAGAATAATCTGGACTAAAGAAAAAATAGAATTATTAAAAAAATATAAAAAACAAAATTTATCATATGAAGAAATTGGAAACAATATGGGTATAAGTAAATCTAAAGTAAGAAATGCTTGTTATAAATATAGAATTCTTTTAACACCTGAATCAAGAAAGAATGCACAAAAAAAAGCAGCTCTAAAAGGTTTAAAAACTAAGACAAAAAAATATAATTTAGTAGAATGGACTAATGTAAAAATAAATAAATTAAAAAAACTAAAAGATAAAGGATATAGCAATAAAAAAATATCAGAGATATTAAAAGTACCAAAATCATCATTATGTAATGCTTGTTTTAACTATAGAATTCTTCTAGATGAGAAAACAAGAAAACAAAAGATAAAAGAAGCAGGGATTAAAGGAGGGAATATGTTTAAAGAAAAAAGAAGAAATTTAATTAAATTAAACAGATTTGATGAAGACTTAGGATATATAATAGGAGTTTGTTTTGGTGATGGAAGCATAGTCAAAGTAGGGAATAGTAAAGCAATTTGCTTAAGAACAACTAATGAAAGTTTTGCAAAAGCTTTTTTTAATGCAGTATTGGACTATACAAAAGTAGAGCCAAAATATCATATAAGAATTTATGATAAATATTTTAAAAAAGAAAATAGATTTTATAAAAATGTTAAATATTATGAAGTTTTTTTATATAATATATTTTTTGCAGAGAAATTACAAAATGTATTTGGAAGTACAATAAAATGGAAAATTGATGTTAATAAATATTTAAATTATAAAAAATCCTTTATTATAGGGTTCATAAGAGGTTTATTTGATTCAGAAGGGAGCATAAGTGGAAAAAAAACAAGTTTAGGATTTAGTTCTACAAATAAAGAAGGAATTGAATCCTTTTACAAACTATTATCAACTTTAGGATTTGGATTTAATTTTAATGTCTATAAAAGAAAAAATGGGATTATAGAATATAAGATTAGGAGTTCTAAAAGATCAGTAATTGAAAAATTTTCCAAAGAAATAGGATTTAATATAGATTACAAACAGAAAATACTCAAAAATTTTATAAAAAAAATTAATTAAAATCTACATAAGTTTCAGGTTTGTTTAAACTAGTATAAGGTAATTCACCAAAACCGCATGATTTACAAGTCCAATCAAGATAAATCCATCCTTTATTTTTGTATTTCTTTGAAGTATCATCCAATTTAATTCTTACATAAGCATGCCCTGGAATAAATACCATTTGGGTTTTAATCCCAATTGCTGCTTCTAAATTTGCTAAAGTAACAGATCCACTTTCACAATCTCCCCCACCTACACTCAAAAATTCTCTTGGGCTTTCAACATATTCTATTCCAATAGGATCTGAAATATAATCAAAATTATCCCTTACAAAATAAAACATTGCTTTTGCACTGCATATCTTATTACCAGAACAAGCAGTAGATGATATCTTGTCAGCTGTCTGTTTTACAATAGGATCATTTGGTTTAACTAATTTCTTAAAATCATTATAACCAGAAGGTTGAATAGCTTCATCAATAATCTCAATATCTTCAGGTATTACATTTGACACAGAAAAACCTATATTAGGCTCAGGATCAAGTTTAACAGAATATTCAGGAAATATCATAAGAACAAGTAATAACACCAAAAAAATAGCTAATATGATCTTTATTGGTGTTAACCATTTTTTTTCTTCTTCATCCATATGATCTGTAACAGGATCCATAGAATTAAACAATTAAATCAATCATATATTAAACTATCTAAAATTAATTATTGACCAAACCTTCTATCTCTTTCAGAATAATCTTGAATACATTTAACAAAATCCTCTTTTTCAAACTCAGGCCAAAACTTATCAACAAAACAATATTCAGCATAAGACCCCTGCCATAACATAAACCCAGAAGTTCTTCTTTCACCAGATGTTCTTATTATTAGGTCTGGCTCAGAAGATATATACAAACTTTTATCAAAGACATCTTCATTGATCTTATCAATATTAAGTTTGCCGGATTTAATCTGCTGAGCAATCTTTTTAGTTGCATCAATAATCTCAGCTCTTCCATCATAAGCCATTGCAAAATTAATTACATAATCAGAATAATCTTTAGACATCTCCATTAAATCTTTCATCTTATTAAAAATATTAGGTGGAAAAAGATTGATTCTTCCAATAAAATTAACTTTTATTTTATTCTTATGGATCTTTTCTATAGTACATTGTCTAGAAAAGAATTCTGCAAACAATTTCATAAGATAATCAAACTCTTTCTTAGGCCTATCAAAATTCTTTAAAGAAAAAGCATAAAGTGTGACTTCTTTTATTCCAAGCTCTTTACACCAATCAAATAGTTTATCAACCTTATCAGCACCCCACTCATGCCCTTTCCAAGGTTTCAACATAAGTCTCTTAGCAAACCTTCTATTACCATCAAGAATTATTCCTACATGTTTTGGTACATTGCTTATAGTTGGCTGCATTTTTATCCCCTTATTGCATAGAGATTATATTTCTATTTAAAAAACTTATTATTTTCTACAATATAGTTTCAGAAAAATCCCCAGCTCTTTAAATAATGAGCAAGCATTCCAATTAATAATAAAGCCAACAAAAGAAAACTAATCCAAACCCAATACTCTTGAGCTCTTTTCTTATTTTTAAACAAACGATTAAGAAGTACTTGCAGCATTCTGCCACCATCAACAATACCTAATGGCAGTAGATTAATAAGGCCTAATGCGAGGTTAAACAAATAAAACCAAATAAAGAATCCTTTGAACCAATAAAAAATCTGTCCAGAGATATTATGTTCTTGTTTAATTAAACGTTCATTTCTTAAACCAATAACCCCAATATATCCTTTTCCAGGAATATCAGGATGTTCAATAGTGGTAAAAGTATATTCTTTCTTTCCATCATCATTTTCAGCACCAAGAGTAATTTCATTTCCTGGTTTAACCCCTTGCATTTTTTTATAAAAATCAAGATAATCTTTTACTACAACACCATTAACAGATTGAATAATCATACCATCCCTCATACTTGCATTATGAGCAGGAAGATGAGGCATAATATTAACAGAAAAACCATTAGAATCTGAAAAATAATCCTCATAAGGTGCTAAGTTGTCTCCTGCAATATTCATAGGATTAACCCATGGTAATGCAAAAATAAGCAAAAATGCTATTAATATATTTATCATTGGACCAGAAGCATAAACAGAATATTGAACATAATCAGATTGCTTTTTTAACATCTTGTCGTCTGGTTCCACAAATGCAGCTGGTAATAATGGTACAAAAATAGAAAAAAAAGCAAAACCACTTGATTTGATTTTTATATTATGAGCCCTTGCCATCACTCCATGAGCTCCTTCATGTACTATTGCTAATAAAAAGATAGCAATAATCCAATGCCAAAAAGATAGAATACCAAACCCTGGTAAATTCATGCCAGGCAGTACAAGGGCCATCCCTGTATCAACCTTTGTTGGTGTAATAAAAAACAAGACCATTGTTTTAACAATAGCATAAGTCCCAAAAATCATAAAAGCAAAGCCAAAACCAATAAAACAAAATCCTAAGAATCTAATAAATTCTCTATATTTTGTAGCAATTTTATCCATTATCTTTAAACCATACTTGGTTCTATAAAGAATCATATAAAGAAAAGGGTAAGCAATTTTCCACAAAGAAATTTTTTTTTTATTTTTTAGAACAAAAGCCAATAAAATGATAATAACTAATATGCCTGAAATTATATCAACATTTAATAAAAAACCAAAATTTATCATTTATCATCTTCCCATTTTTTATGCCAAAATTAAAAATATTAAAAATCTAAAAAAATTAAAAAATATTAAAATTATTTTTTTCTAACAGGTCTTAGCGATTTTCTTTTGCATTTCCTACATTTAACTTTTCCTTGTATAACTTTCATGTTAGGAGCTCTAATCTTACTTTTACAATTTTTACAAATAAATATATTTTTGTACAATCTTGCTTGTGCTTCTTTAAATTTTACCATATTTATTCACCTACTTTACAATCACTTACCACCTGAAACTTGTTTCATAACTTTGTCATCAAGTATGACCCAGTACAAAACATTACATCCTTCAACAACTTGATCTTTTAATTCACCTGGAATCTTAAGGTCAAAGGTTTCATATGTTTCTAAATCCATGACATTTACTGAGTCGCCATGGATACTTAAAACTTGAGCAGTTCTCTTATCAATAATTGGGACATCAATATGATCATGTCCTGGCATTACAATTTGCCTTTTTCTACCATCAATTATTCCAACAGCTGTTAATCTAACTTTTGCATGACCATGTTTTCCTGGTCTTGAAACTTGAGTATCTGAAACAACACATGCTGCTCCATCAACAATAACATAATTCCCTTTTTTTAAACTTCCAACACTTACTGGTTTTGTTTCACCCATTTTCTAACACCTCTGAAATTACTTTGCTGCTAATTTTATATCGCGATCTTTTACTGTTTTTCTTCCAGCATGTTGTGCTAATTTAACTGCTTGAACAGCAATATCTTCACCAATATCTTCTAACATGCTTTTTAATGCAACTTTTGCTTTGTCTGAAACTCGTTCAGCACCACCCATTTTAAGTATTTTTTCCATTGCAGCTAAAGGCAATAATTTTTTTGTTGGCATAAAATCCCCTCCATTTTATTATAAAAATGAAAAAACAAGATAAATATATAAAGATTTCGATTATTAGAACAAGAATCTACTCTCTTTTATCTAAACAGACCAAATAAAAGCCTCTTTTTTCTTGAGTTTGATGATAATTTACTTAGAAGTTTCTCAAGTTCTTTGGAATTAGGATAAGCTTTTTCAGCTTTTCTAAACTCAGTACTATGAAAAAGATTCCGATTATTGCTTGACTTAAACTTCAATTTCTTATGCAGCAATTCATGATACATGATATAATCAATCAGTTCAACATTTTGATTCCTCAAGATCTTAGAAAAAGTAACTGTATCAGTATGGTAATTATAATCTGCAAACTTTCTTTTAGAAAATTCACCCCATACAAGATTTGGTATTTCAATCTGTCCATAAAAAAATTTATCATTTATTCTATCAAAAGAACGCTTTAGCTCAGGTTCAATATTATCTTTTGGCACAGACAGATGCAATGATCTTATAAAATTATTATAAAGGTCTATGTTCATTGTATCCATAGTATTCATCATCTTAGCTTTTTCATTCTTAACAAACATCTTGATCAATAACATTTGTATAAGACCTTTAGTAATCTCATTATTAACACCTTTCCATTTCCTGCTCAGACTAATCACCAAATTACCACGAGCTTTACTCAACTTAATATTAGCATTATAATCAGAAAACTTTGCAGAATACTTTAACCTGGCATTATAGTCAAAGTTCTTATCAGGAAACAATTCAATGAATATTGGTTTAATTGATTTTGAATTCATATTTCTATGAAATAAACCAAACAATATAAATCTTATTATAACATACACTTCAGAACCATCCCACAGTAGTAAAAAGCGCAAGCTTTTTAAACCAACATCCACCTCTATATATACATGAGGAAGCAAACACTAACACATGAATTAGTAGAACAAATACAATTAACAAAACAACTAGACAAAGACTTATCAGATATACCAATAGACAAACAAACCAAACAACAACAACCTCAAAAAAAAGAAAAAGAAAAACAAGAACAAGAATTCTTATTAACTGAAATAATGCAAAAACAAAAAGCAGCATTCTTAACATTATCAGATGGAAAAGAACAGACCAGTTTTTATATTGATAATTATAAACACAAATTTGCAACAAAATTTTTCAAAGACAATGAAGAATTAGAAGAATTTTTATTTGAAAAAGAACATGGATTTTATCATCCAATAATTTATAATGCTCCATTAGTGATTTATGATTCAGAAAAACCAGTTGTTCAAATAGAATTACCTACAAGATATGGTTCTTCAAAAAATTATTCATTCCAAGAATTAAAAAATGTATTAAAAACAAACAAGATCATAAAAAAACAAAAATTAGAAGAGTTGGTTGAGGAAATATTTGATTTCTTAATTACAAGCAAACCAGAAAAAGAACATAAAAAAAATACACATTCAATAGACAGCATAGCAAAACACATATGTAAAAATAATAAAGTTACAAACAAAAACCTCAACAATATAAAAACAATATTTGGATTATTAAGGATGGGTCATCCTATTGCATCTGAAGAAATAATAAGAGATAAAAAAGATAAAACACCAAAGATAACAATACCAAGTCCTTTACCAGACTTATTCATAACAGGGAAATATGATCCGCAGATGCAGCAAAACATTGCACCAACAAATTCAATATGTAATGTAGATTGTGAACTAATAAAAATTTTAGAACAAAATAAAAAAATAAACAAACTTATTAAGGATATTGATAAAGACATAAAACTAAAACTTAAAAAAATAGGATTAACAAACATAAAACAAAATCAAGACAGACTTGATGAGGCATTTGAAGAATATAATGGAGAGAATTATAAAGAGATATTTAACAAAAAGATAAAAGGAACATTTTTAGAAAGAAATTATGATGAAAGCTTTTTTGAAAAAAGAAAAAATTTGCAAGATGAAATTATTGAATTTAATAAAACACTGAAACAAAC
The DNA here is from genome assembly GCA_964535955.1 of uncultured Methanosarcinales archaeon. Taxonomy (GTDB): domain Archaea; phylum Nanobdellota; class Nanobdellia; order Woesearchaeales; family CAXGTL01; genus CAXGTL01. The sequence continues at coordinate 86,239 of CAZHVK010000002.1, forward strand.
AAATTCATTCTTAAAAATAGAAAGAATAAAAAGTAAAGAAAAAAATAAAGAAAGAAGATCCTTTGTGCATTTTGGTAAAAACATTACTTCTGAAAAATATGAATGGATTAAGTACAAAAGAATGTTTAACAGAGAAGATCTAAAGGGAAAAAGATTTGCAATCTTTGATACAGAACAACCATTCTACAAATATGGAGACAACAGAACAACATCACTTTCAATAATCATATCACAAGATCATGAGATAAAAGAAAAATATGTGATTGCAACAAACAAAAGCAATGAACAAGGTTACAAAGGATTCCCCTATATTTTCGAAGCAACATCTGAAAAACTTGTAGAAACAGGGAAGAGCATAATGGAAAATTGTGATATATTTGTTGCATACAACATAAAACATGACACAACAAAATTAAGAGATGATGGAGACTTTGCAATTGGTGAACGCCTTACAAATCCAGTTTATGAAGTAACAACTAAGTTCTTAGAAAGAATGAGAGTCAGAGGGAAAATATGTCTTGATCCAATGAGGTGGGCAAAAGTTTACCTAAAATATTTACCAAATCAAAAATTAGTTTCAACAGCAAAAGCATTAGACTTAGAATTTGGAAAATCAATCAATTATCGCCAGCAAGAAGAGTTATTATTTGTTAATCTAACAAACAATGCAGACCATTTAAGCAGAGACACAATAGATGTAATCTCAAAATATTTAGGAACAAAAGTTACAAGAAAAAACATACAAAAAATGCAAAGCCTCGACATGATCTGTGGCACAATCTTATTAAGATATGTTACAGAAGACACTTTAGTTTTGCCAGAAATAATTGAATCAAAACAGTTTCAAGATTCATTAGATGATTTATTCTTTATGTCAGATCTATTTAAAATAGAATTCACAAGATTGATGCATTCAACAAACACAATAAATCAATTTCAAAAAAATTTATTTTTTGAAAATTTAGGAACATATCATGATGAAGTTTTTCCAACAAACTATGGAGCACAAAAAGATTATTATGAAGATGCAAAACAGTATTTTAAAAGAAAATTAAAAAGCAATTTAAAATCAAGATTAAAACAAAACAAAATTAAAACAAAAACAAAAGGAAGAATAAGCAAACAAATTTACAAAGTTCACCTGCCAAAAGCAAAACATTTTAGAGAAAAGATAATTGATAGTTTGATGCAGAATTATAGAGAAGGAAAAGATGAAAAAACAATAAACACATTAGAAAAATTTTTCAATTATATAGAGGAGCATAAAGAAGATAAAAACAGATTATTCTTTTTAACACAATATGAAGAATCATTATTTGATTGGATGTTAAAAGATTATGCAGCAGTTATTTTTGAAAAAAAATTATTTGAAAAGCACGTCAAAGAAACTGAAAAACAAAGAAATGAAGACCTATTAGATAATATGTTAGACTATACAAAAAACACAAACTTCTCTGAAAACACACAACTAAGTTTTGGAATGAATTATGAACAAGAGAATGAAGAAGAAGAAATATGCAAGTTTGAAATAGATCTGGAAAAAATTGAAAACAGATTCAAAGAATTAAAATCAAAATTAGGAATTGGTAAAGACTGGTCATACTTCTATGAACATAATCTAAATAAAAAAATGTTCAAGGAATATAAGACAAAAATAGACACAACATTGATGGCACAGAATGAATTAGAGGAAAAAGAATATCTTGACTTATTCAACAGGTGGGCAAAGATTGAAGCAAAGAAAAGAGTTTTAACAGGCTCAAGCAAAACAAATCAATTTGAAATAGAAAAAATTTTAAAACAAAGAGATAAAGAAATAATTGAATTCATTACAAAACAAGGATTTAACATTGTACACACACAAGATGATTATCTTTATTTATCAGATGGAGATGAAAACAAATTATTAGAAAAAGATTGTCCATTAATTTATGTCGATAAAATAGACTCAGCCTTTACAGCAAACAATAAAATATTTTATAACAAGAATGGATTCATAAAGGGGTTAAAGATGTCAGAAGATCCACAATACCATGTATCAACTTTTGAAAATAAGATCTATTCTGAATTTCTTTTACCAATATTAAAAGGAGATTATGAAAAAGCCTTGGTAAATACAAACAAAAATTTAGAAGAGGTAAGAAGTCTGAATCATAGGATAAAAGATTATGAAAAGATTGATCTTCTACGTTTATCAAAAAGTACAAGAATCTATATAGGATATGAAAGAGATTATTGGGAAAACAAAGCTACAAAAATAAAATTCATGACACCAGACACAGTCAAGTTTGATAAAAAAGATGAATTAGGAGAATACTTTGAAGTTGAATTACAATACAATAAAAAAGAAGATGGAACAGAAATAGAAAAAGTTTACAAACAAATAAATCCTAAAACAAAAAGAGCACACATGATATTTCCATATCTAAAAAGAGGAAGAAGAAAAAATAAAAAAATAAAAACATATGAAAAATATTATATCATGAACATAGATGACTTCAACCCAGATCCACTTGAATACAAAAAGAAAATCACAAAAAGACTAAAGGGCCTTTTAACATCATTAACAAACAAGCACATAGCAAAAACCATGATAGAACAAGGTCTTTCAGAAAATGAGACCTCATGCATTGCAGATTCTTGCAGAGCAGAATATGAACAGACAAGTTTAGAGTTCTAAGAAAATTAAAAAATTAAATCAAAACAGCATTAATAATTCCATCTTGCCCTGGACGAGATGTTATTCTTGCTTTTCCTTTTTCTGTTTCAATTATTGTACCTTTTGTCATTATATTTCTACGAACATAATGAACATTAGAAGGATTCTCAATAATGTTAGAGATTTTTGCTTTAAAATATTTCTTAGTTTTAGGATCGTAAACATTTGCAATTTCACCTGAAACAAGCCGATTTTTTGAACTAGCGCCAAGTGTTCTAATTTTTTTAAACTTAGATTTGCCTAACTTTGTTAAAGAAGGTGTCCTACCAAATAATGCCTTTATTTTCCTAGGTTTTGTTTTATATCTTCCACCACTTGGTTTTCTCTTTGATCTATGCTGTGTAATTACCATATTAGTATAGAATTAAAGTTCTATTTAAAAAACTTACTATTTTTCGCAGAAAGATTCTTCAGTAAACTTTATAAAGAGAACATTGTTATCCACTATTAATTATTTATTTTTGTTATTTTTGGAGGGATAAAAAAATGGAACAAGCAAAACCTTTTGATACATTAAACAAAGCAAAAAACAATAGGGTCATAGTAGAATTAAAAAATGGTAAACAGATGGTAGGAACCCTAAAAGCATTTGATTCATACATCAATCTAGCACTCGAAGATACAGAAGAAAGAGTTGATGGAGAACTTAAAAGACAATTAGGAATAGTATTCATCAAAGGAGATAATGTTATCTTTGTGTCACCTGCTTAAAACAAATTGCATAAAATAAAAGAGATATAAAAAATGACTAAAGGAACACCCTCAATGGGTAAAAAATCAGGTAAAAAAACACACATTAGATGCAAAAGATGTGGTAAGCATAGTTACCATATTAGAAAAAAAAGATGTAGTAAATGTGGTTACGGAAAAAGCAAGAAACTAAGAAGATATAATTGGCAGAAAAAAAGATAAAAAGTTTTTTAAATTTTACAATTACAAATAGTAATTTATCAAAAAGAGTGAGGAGATAACATAAATGAAGATTCCAATTCTAATGTACCATGAAATCAATGATAATCCTAGGAATGAATGGTGTGTTTCAACAGAAGAATTTCAACAACAGATGGAGTTCTTAAAAAAACAAAATTATCAAACAATCACATTAGATGAATTCTATGAATTTAGAGAAAACAATGAAACAAACAATACAAAAGACAAAAAAACTCTGCCAGAAAAACCAATAATAATAACATTTGATAATGCAAGATTAGGAGTTTATAAACATGCATACCCAATTCTTAAAAAACTAGAACTAAAAGCATGCTTATTTGTAGTATCAGATTGGATAAGTGATAAGAAAAATATTCCTGAAAATGAAAATTATTCAGATTTTATGAACTGGGAACAAATAAAAGAATTAAGTGAAAATAATTTTCAAATAGGAAGTCATTCAAAAAATTATGATAATCTTACAAAACTACCTGATAAAGAACTAGAATTAAATTTATTAGAATCAAAAGCAATCATTGAACTAAGGATTAACAAAGACATAACAAGTCTATCCTACCCAGGTGGTAAATTAAACAAAGAAACAATAAAAGCAGTAAAAAAATATTATAAAACAGCAGTATCAACAGACAAAGGAACAAATCTTATAGAAGATAATTTGAATACAAACCAAGAAAAAGAAATAGAAGAAAAAGAAGAAGAAAAACTATTCAAATTAAAAAGACATATGATCTTAAACAATGTTTCATTAAAGACATTTAAACAATTATTTACAACACTTAGTTTATGTATGATAACTAAAAATGAAGAAAAATTTTTACCAGAATGTTTGGTTAGTATTCAAAACATTGTTGATCAAATAATAATTGTAGATACTGGTTCAGAGGATAAAACAAAAAAAATTGCAGAATCATTTGGAGCAGAAGTTTATGATTTTAAATGGAATAATGATTTTTCAGAAGCGAGAAATCATAGTCTAAAATATGCAAAAAGTGATTGGATTTTGTTTTTAGATGCAGATGAAACAGTTTCTCAAGAAGAATGTATAAAAATAAAAGAGTTAATAAATAAAAACAAAGAACAAGGAGAAGAAAATCCAACAATTGCATATTCATTAATAACAAAAACATATACTAATAATGTTTCTCAGGAAAATTTTTATTTTAATAAAGATAATATGATTGAATCTCGTGGATTTTTAGGAGCATCTTTAACAAAAAAAATTAGATTGTTTAAAAATAATCAAAACATTTATTTTAAAGGGCAAGTGAATGAACTTGTGGAACCTTCTATAAAAGAAAACAAGGAGATAGTTGAAGAAAAAAGTATATTCATAAACCATTATAGTGAAAAAAAGGATTTAGAATACAAAAAAGCAAAAACTGAAAAATACAGAGAACTTTATGAAAAAAAAGTATTAAATGAACCAAAAAATCCAAAAGCTTATTTTGAACTTGCACAAATATACTTATCTCAAGATTTTTTTGAACTTGCAAAACAAAATCTTCTAAAAGCATTGGAATTAAAACAAGATTATACAGAAGCTTTCCAAATATTGGGTGTAATTTATAACAAATTAAAAAATTATGACAATGCTTTAGAAGTACTAAAAAGAGCAGAAACAATTAACAAAGATTATGCTGAAACATATTTTACATTAGGTGTTACATACACAAGACTAAAAAAAATAAAATTAGCTGCAGAATCAATTGAAAAAGGTCTAAAACTTAATCCCAACAACACAAATGCTTTAACAAACCTTGGCGCTATCTATGAAAAATCAGGTGAATATGATAAAGCAATTAAAACAATCAAAAAATCATTAATGATCAATCCTTTTAATTCAAGAGCACATTATAATATAGGTCTTGCTTTTATGAAAAAAAATGATACCAACAACACAATAAAAGCTTTTAGCAATGCTATAGAACTAGGCTACAAAGACAAAGATAAATTAATAAGATTCATTGAAAATATTAAAAACATAAGCAAACTTAATAGATAATTAATAGATAAGTTTTTAAATAGAATTCTACTTTTTTCTTATTACCCATTATGTGGGGATGCCGGAGCGGCCAAACGGGACAGGCTTAGGACCTGTTGGCTTAGTGCCTACGAGGGTTCGAATCCCTTTCCCCACATCATATTTTCTTAGCTTATTAGAATCACATCGAGCACTAGTAGGTTCCCGAATGATAGTGAGGTCTACCTACGAGGGTTCGAATATTATCGCTGGAAGCGATACTGCTTCGAACGATAGTGAGAAAGTCCCTTTCCCCACATTTCTCTTTTCTTTTATTGTACAACTAAGCGAACAATAGTGAGCGCAAGTTGTACTTCGGGTTGATAAGGGTGAGACCCTTATGTGGGAATCCCTTTCCCCACACTTTTTTATCTTTTTTTCATATTTTCACAACTTACTGCTAAAAACCTTTAATTACTTTCATATACACCTATAATATATATAGAAAACAATGCAAAGATATTAATTAAAACAAAATTAGCTATTCAAGAGTGATACTAAGCCCAAATGGTCAAATTTAAGTGTTTAAGGTCCTATTACACTTTATTTTTGACAAAAACAAAACAAACTTTCGCAATCTTTTTAAAGTAAAATAAAGAAATTATATACTATAGCTAATTATAGCTACATTAAGCTAATTAAAACAAAGCAGACTATAATAAGTGCATAAACAAAAAATATGTATTTGTATAGAAATCTGTTTTGTTATGTTGTTTTTGTGTTGTATGCAAAAACAAACAATCATGCTTGAAAAAAATAGCCCAAAAACACAAATTAAAAAAACATGAGGTGTTAGATAAATGGAAGTAAAAAAAGCAATTAAAAAAATAATTGCATTAGGCGCAGGCGCGATTATGGTTAGTGCAACCATAATGGGAGCAATGGCAGCTGACCTAAAAGACTACCCATCACCTTTCCTTAATGAGGAAATGAAATTTGATGGACTTTTAGTTGTTGGTAATGTTGCTTCAACACAAGATGTTATTGGTTCAATTGACATCACAAACGGTTTGCAAGCTGAAGCAATTATAGAAGTACCTGTTGAAGGATCAGCTTCAACAACAGTAGCAGTTGAAGGAGATGCTTGGCTAGTTAAATCAGGAGATAAAAAACTAGAATTAAGTAATTCTCAAAGTAGTGCAACTGCAGAAGAAACAATAAGAAACATTACTACATACATTGGTGAAAGTGAATTATCAGCATTAGGAGATGGAGAGTTTGCTAGTAAAACATATAAACAGTATTTGTATTTTGATAAAGCTGATTCAGGATTTGTTCAGTTCATTGAAAATACTGATACAGATGTACAAGCAGACCATTTCTATGTAGCTAATGGGAAACAAATCGCAAGATATGTATTAGAGTTTACAAGTTCTGCTGAATCAGATGTTGATGATAGTGATGGTGCAGCTTTAAGCACAGGAACATATTTAACAGATTTCCAAGACAAAAAATTAATGATGTTTGGAAAAGAATATACAGTTGTAACTGCTAGAAGAAGTGGTGGAAATACAGCAGCTTCTGTTAAATTGACTCTAATGGGTGGAGCTTCAAAAGGAACTCTAAACCAAGGAGAATCAGCAACATTAACTGTAGGAGATGTAGAATATGAAGTTGAGCTAACTTATGTAGATTCAAGTGATAAAGCAAGCTTTGTTGTAAATGGTGAAGCAACTAGTAAAATCTCTGTAGGAGACACATATAAATTAGCAGATGATAACAAGATAGGTGTATCAAGTGTTTATTATCAAGCTCTTGAAACAGGTGTAAAACAAGCAACATTCTTTGTAGGAGCAAGTGACGTTGTACTTTGGGATACTGATATTACAAATACTGCATCATCTAAAAATCTTTATGTAGATGGTACAACTAATTCAATCTCAGATGCAAATGTTATAATCACAGGTACAGATGACAACACTACATTTAAGATAGACACTATCGAAGTTAACATGAGTGCAGGAGACAATTACTTTGTTGCAGCAGGTGAAAAACTAAGTGAAGCTATTCTTGCTGAAAAAGACGAAGCAGAAGTAATGTTTACACAAAATTGGGACATTGAAAACAAAGGTCTAACAGAAGAAGAAATCGGCAAAATTGACATTGAAAATAGTGGAGATTCAAAATATGTATTATTCTTCAATGATGGAAATGGCAATAGAGTTGATTTACCAGTTGGAGTAGTAGAAAGTGATACTTTCTATTTTGGTGATACATATAACTCTGCAAATGCTTCTGCAAAGTATACTGTTTTAAACGAGTCAAAAGAAATATTTAAAAATGATTATTTCGTAATAACTGATGAATCAGTATCAGATGGAGATAGAAAATCATTTGTAATGCAGTATAAAGGCTCTGACAAATATAGAACAGATGACACAACACCGCCTATAAGTTTCACAGATGTAGGAAGTGGTGATAACATTGATGTAACTTACAAAAGAGGAGAATCCATATATCTTAAATATGGTGGTGGATCATTCTTAGTAGAAAACGCAAGTGCTGACACATCAAATGATTTCCAAGTAAAAGTAGACTTTGATGCAGATGGAACAATTGGTGATAGTTCATTAGTTGGAATCAACACAAAAGAAGGTGCTAGTATTGCATTTACAACAGATGGCAGTGGGTTTGATTCAAGAATCAATAGTTTCTCAAATGGTGTTAATGTAACAGTTTCAACACCAGATGCAGATGATTATGAAAACCTTGCACCAACAGATATTGTATACCAACTTGCTGCTTCAGGAAGTAGTGACCAAGTTACTTTAACTAGGAAAGGTGGATTATACGTAACTGCACCAACAGGAGATAGTGAAAATTCATATGGTATGAACTCAATGGGAACAAAAGTACATCAATATTCCCCAACAAGTGGAAGACCAAAGTTATACATTGAATACCCAGCTAAACAAGCACTACCACAAATCTTTGTAACAGCAGGTGCTGTAGAAAGTACTGAATCTACAAGCGGTGGAGCAGTTAGTCAAAAGATTGTTCCAATCAATGTAGGAGCAGCTAAACTGGACTCAGAAGTTATTGACAAAGTTGGCGAAACAAACCTGATTGTAGTAGGTGGACCATGTGCAAACACTGTAGCAGCTAAATTAATGGACAACCCAAATCCATGCGGTAAAGACTTCAAAGAAGGAGAGTCATTAATCAAATTATTCGAAAATGGCGACTTTGTATCCTTACTAGTAGCAGGATGGGAAGCAGAAGATACTGTAAAAGCTTGTCAAGTTGTTGCTAAACACGGAGACTTTGACAACTTCGAAGGTATGGAGCTAAGTGTTAAAACACTAGATGGCACAGTGACTAAAGTAGAAGCTGGCGCTGAAGGTGAAGCTGAAGGAGAAGGCGAAGCATAAGTTTAAAACCTTTTTTTTTCTTTTTTTTTTATATTTTTTTAAAGAATTATACCAGAAAACACATTATGTTTACTTCTTTTAATCTTAATTTTAATCAATGAGCCAATTTTTGTTTCTTTTTTAGAATAAATAGTTATATTTCTATTCTCAGAAACAGCTATAAATTCATTCTTATATCTGCCTCTACAAACAACTACAGCCTTAATTATATTATTATTCTTAAATGGCTTAGGCAAATCCTTGGTTTTTATAATATTAAAATCATCTTCAGTTAAAATCAAATGAGTACTATACTTTTTCTCTAAATTAGACAAAATCTCAAAGAATTTATCCCAAGAAATCTGTTTACATGGCTTTCTCCCTCTAGAATAAAAGAGATAATTCTGTATACCTAATTTTGCATTTATTGATTTTGCAAAAACAACAAGATCTTCAATATCTTTATTATTGATTTTATCTAAGAAAACAGGTGCAATCCTTAGATTAACCTTTTTTGCAGCATACTTTGCAATCTTAATTATATGTTCCATATTATAAGAAGTATTAGCAATTTTACTAGCTTTTTTCTTGTCTAATGAATTAACAGACAAGTTTATTTGATTTAATCCAGCTTTTACAAATTCATCTATGGATTTCTCAGTAAATAAAAGTCCATTTGTATTAATAGAAATTATTTTTACTTGTTTAATTCTTTTAATATCCTTAACAAATTCTAAAAGAGGTTCATAAAGCAAAGCCTCACCTTGTGTTCCAATATGAATTTCTATATTATCAACATCTTTAAATTTAATCAATTTTTGTAATTCTTCGACCAGATACTCTTTTTCAACTACAAAATCTCTTTGTTTTTTTGAACTTTTTCCTTCATCAACAGAACAATATATACAATCAAGATTACATCCTGTTATAGGTTTTACTTCAATAATTGATGTGTTTCTATCAACAATTCCAAAAACATTAGATCCTATTAAGGGTATTCCTGAATTTTTATGAATATAGACTGCTTGTTTATTATTAAGATTATTTTTAAGATCTCCAATATATTTTTGTATTAAAAAATTAAATTTACGTTCAGCACTTCCTTTATTGATTGAAGGAAAATCTAAAGAATGGCTATTTATTTTAATCTTTGCATCAATCTTTAATAGTTCGGATTTGGGGATTTCAAAATAAAATAATTTATACAAACTTACTTTTACAAAATTCTTATTTTTTGCAAATCTTAATGATTTAAAGGTTAATTTCGCCATCAAACACATGATTATACTAAATTTTATATATACTTTTCCATAATATTACATTCCAGTATACAAAAAGATAAAAACCCTTAATTATTCTAAAAAAATAATGGAATCAAATAAAGGAAATATAAGAATAACATATGAATCATTATTCGAATTACTAAGAAATGAGAAGAACAGAGAAGAACTGCAGAAATTAGATCCAAACTTTTTTAAAAACATAACAGAATATTTAAAAGAAAAAAAATCCATACTTAATCAATCAGAAGACAATATGTTTGTCAAGAGCGAAAAACAAAAAACATTACAACAAATATCAAATATTCAAAGAATTATCAAAGATCTTTATCAAAGAAGAGAGAAAAAAATAATATCTATGGCATTGATTAAAAGCAGAGTTCATGCCAAAGTAGATGAATCTACATTATTAAAAGAAGAAAAATTAATTTTTGAAAACTTAATAAATCTATTTGATAATTTCAGAGACAATGTTCTTAATAACATATTAGAGGGTCAAAAACCTGATACAGAAACAATAAAACAAAATCTTATGGGAAAACCAAAAGAAAAACACGATCAAAAAGATATAACACAAATACAAAAAGATGAAACAGAAAAACAAGAAATTAATATGATGATAAGATTTACTCAATATGTTCCTAGTTTTTTAGGAACAGACTTAAACATATATGGGCCTTTTGAACCAGAAGATATTGCTTGTTTACCAAATAAGATCACAAAGCTAATAATCACAAAAAAAGCAGGAGAAGAGATGAAATAATATCACTGAATTTCTTATATTTTGGAGCATAAATTAATCACTGTACGATAAATTTATAAATACAACATATTTTCTTATATATATTATGAAGCTACCAAAAACAAGAAAAAGATATTGTCCTTTTTGTAAAAAACATACAGAGCATAAAACAGCTCAAGCTAAAAAAAGAACTCATGGTACTAAACATCCATTAGCAAAATACGCTAAAAAAAGAGCAAGATATGGTAAAGGAACAGGCAACCTAGGTAAATATGGTTCTAAACCTGCTATTTCTAAATATAAGATGACAGGTAAAAAACTTAGCAAAAAAACAGACCTAAGATATACATGTAAAAAGTGTAAAAAGACTCATGTCCAAAAAAAAGGCAAAAGAGCTAAAAAAATAGAATTGGTATAAATTCATAACATTCTTAATATTGCCTATTCTAATATAAACTTTTATAAATAAAGGATTTTTCTCTATATATAAACTTACACAAGGAGGGAATTATATATGTCAAAATTAAAAGAACCAACAAGCAAATTTGTCAAGATCAGATGTCCTAAATGCAAAAACGAACAAATCATGTTTGGTAAAGCTTCTAGTAAAGTAAAGTGTCTTGTCTGTGGAAAGATATTAGCTACATCACAGGGTGGAAAATCTAGAATCAAAGCAAGGATATTAGAGGTTTTGGATTAAAAGTAAATAAGTAAGACTAAAAATCTAATAGGATAAAACACAATGCTACTAAAAAGAAAAAGAATGCCTTTGGAAGGAGAACTAGTGCTTTGCACAATCACAAAGATATTTCATCATTCTGTATTTGTAATCCTTGATGAATTCGGGAAACAAGGTATGATATATATTTCAGAAGTAGCTCCAGGAAGGATAAGAAACCTAAGAGATTATGTTGTTGAAGGAAAAAAAGTAGTCTGCAAAATATTAAAAATAGATTTAGTAAAAGGCCATATAGATTTATCTTTAAGAAGGGTTAATATAGGTCAAAAAAAAGCAAAATTAGAGCAAATTAAGCAAGAACAAAAGGCTGAAAAAATAATTGAAGCAATTGCTTCTGAGATAAAGGTTCATGCAACAAAAGTTCATGAAGACATATTTTCAAAAATAAGCACTAAATATGATTTTCTTTATACATGTTTTTTAGATTATGTTGCAGGTGTTATTGATTTAAAAGATTTTAATATAGATGCAAGATATTTAGACAAACTAACAAAATTAGTAAAAGAAAGAGTAAAACTTCCCAAAGTCAATATATCAGGAGATCTTATTCTAACAAGTTATAAATCAAATGGTGCTGAGATAATAAAACAAGGAATAAAAAAAGCTTTAGAAAAGGCAGACAAAGATACAATCATAAAATATAAAGGAGCAGGAAAATATTCTTTATCAATAACAGCAGAAAATTATAATGAAGCAGAAGCAAGACTATATGACATAACTAGTATTATAATGAACCACATGGAAGAAAATGATAGTACTTATAATTTCAAGAGAAAAGAAAAATGAGTAAACACATTCTCAGATGTATAAAATGTAACCAATATTCTTTAGATAAAAAATGCCCTAAATGCGGTGCAACTTGTAACGAAGTCAAACCACCCAAATTCAGCCCAGATGACAAATATGAAGACTTAAGAAGAAAAGCAAAGAAAGAGGATTTAAAAAATAAAGGGTTATTATGAAAATCATGAAAAAAATAATTATTACTAGACACAAGCTTTATAAATCATAAAAATATAACTTATTCTATGACATGGAAAACATCACAATTAGAAAAATTACCAAAACTAAAAAATCCTGTACTAATTGAAGGTCTGCCAGGAATAGGTAATGTTGGAAAAGTTGCAGTAGATTTTATAATAGATGAGTTAAAAGCAAAAAAATTATTTGATTTTTTTTCATACACATTTCCTCACTCTGTTTTTGTTAATGAAGAAAATCTAATAGAACTTCCAAGTATTTCAATTTATTATAAAAAATTTAATAATAGAAAAAAAAATGATTTATTATTTTTGGCAGGTGATGTTCAACCAATTGATGAAGTGAGTTCATATGAATTTTCCGAATTAATCCTTGATATTTGCAAAAAATTAAGATGTAAAGAAATCATTACTTTAGGAGGCATTGGTCTTCAGACAATTCCTAAAAAACCAAGAGTTTACTGCACTGGAAATAATAAAAAGATTATTAAAAAATATTGTAAAGATAAAAATTTACAAAATCAACTTTATGGAATAGTTGGGCCAATTGTAGGCATGACAGGTTTATTATTGGGCTTAGCAAAAAAAAGAAATATAGACGCAATATCTTTATTATCAGAAACATTTGCTCATCCTATGTTTTTAGGTATTAAAGGATCAAAAAAAATATTAAAAATATTAGATAATAGATTCAAATTAAAACTTAAATTTAGTAAACTAGAAAAAGAAATTAAAGAAATGGAAACAGAAATACTAAAAAGAACAGATGAATTAGCAAAGGTTTCAAAATCAATTGGTAAAGCAAGAGGAAAGTTTGGAAAAGATATGAGTTATATTGGTTGAGTGAAGAAGTTTTGACAAAATAAGCAGCAAGACATTGTCTTTATCGTCCTTGGGTGGGCGGCGGGGGAGGAGTATGTGGGCTATTAATAATCACAAAAAAAGAGGCAAACCATGAAAAAAATCACCAAAGTAATTGGTAGAGAAATTCTAGATTCTAGAGGCAATCCTACTGTTGAAGCAACTGTATTCTGTAAAAACAAATCAGCATCAGCAAAAGTGCCAAGCGGAGCTTCAACAGGTGATTATGAAGCAATTGAGTTAAGAGATCATAATAAAAAAAGGTATCATGGCAAAGGAACATTAACTGCTGTCAAAAATATAAACCTAATTGGTAAAAAATTAAAAGGATTTCATTTTGATGAACAAACAAATATTGATAATTTTATGATATCATATGATTGCACAAAAAACAAATCAAGATTAGGTGCAAACTCGATTTTAGCAATAAGTTTAGCATGTGCAAAACTTAGATCATTAGTAGAAGGTAGACCATTATACTCATACTTTGGAAATCATAAAACATTACCTATTCCTTTCTTCAATATAATAAATGGCGGCAAACATGCTGATAACAAACTTAGTTTTCAAGAATTCATGATTGCTCCAATAAAAGCAAAAAACTTTTCACAAGCATTACAAATAGGAAGTGAAATATATCACCAACTTAAGAAAGACCTTCATAAAAGATATAGCAAAGGTTCAACAAATATTGGTGATGAAGGAGGTTTTGCACCATACCAATTAAAAAGAACATACCAACCTCTTAAAATGATTTGCAAAGCAATAGACGAGCTAGGTTATGAAAAAAAAGTAAAGATTGCAATTGATGCAGCTGCTTCAGAATTCTATCATCATAAGATGTACAAAGTAGATGGCTGGTGGCTTAAACCATATAAATTAATAAAATTGTATGAACATTTGGTAGAACAATATCCAATAATATCAATCGAAGATCCATTTGATCAACAAGATTTCTTGAATTGGAAAGAAATGGTTGACGTATTAGGTAAAAAGATTCAGATTGTTGGTGATGATCTTCTTGTCACAAATGTAGACAGGATTAAGTTTTCAAGAAGATATGACTTATGTAATGCACTTTTGCTTAAAGTAAACCAGATAGGTACACTGACAGAATCATTAGAAGCAGCAGAGCAAGCTAAAAAAGCAGATTGGAATATTATGGTATCACATCGTTCAGGTGAAACAACAGACACATTTATTGCAGACTTAGCAGTTGGCCTAGGCACAGGCCAGATCAAATCAGGTGCTCCTTGCAGAGGAGAAAGGATTGCTAAGTATAATAGACTTCTTAAGATTGAGCAAGAGTTAGGTAAAAAGGGAAAGTTTGGTTTAAAACATTAAAAATTACAAAAAACAACAAAAAACCCTAAACATTTAAAAACACTAACCTCATTCTATATAGTAAATGATAGATGAAGTAAAGAAGCCAGTAGTTTTAATGATATTAGATGGTTTTGGACTTACATGGAAAAAGAAGGGAAACGCAATAAAACTAGCTAAAACACCAATTCTTGATAAACTTACCAAAACATGCCCATATGCTGTTCTAAAAGCTTCTGGAGAAGCAGTTGGATTACCAAAAGGTATCATGGGTAACTCAGAAGTAGGCCACCTTAATATAGGTGCTGGAAAAGTTGTTGAACAATATCTTATGAGAATCAATAATTCTATCAAAGATGGAAGTTTTTTTGAGATTCCAGATTTAATAGGAGCATTTGACAAAAATGAATATGTACATTTAATGGGTTTAGTAAGTGATGGAGCTGTTCACAGTCACATTGACCATTTATTTGCACTCATAGATATGGCAAAAAAGTATAATTGTAAGATTTATGTTCATGCATTCCTAGATGGTCGAGATACAAAACCAATGTGTGCTAAAAAATATATTAAAAAATTACAAAAAAAACTAAAAGGCATTGGTTCAATAGCTACTATCTGTGGAAGATATTATGCAATGGACAGAGACAATAGATGGGACAGAACAAAAAAAGCATACAATACAATAGTAAATGCATCTGGTCTTTACAACAAAAACATAAATGATGTATTAAAACAGTCATATAAAAAAAAGATAGGTGATGAATTCATTGTTCCTTTAGTAACAAGTGATTATCATGGTATCAAAGAAAAAGATACAATCATATTTTTTAATTATAGAGAAGATAGAGCTAGACAATTAACACAAGCATTTATTGATCCTAATTTCAAAGAATTCGAACGAAAATATAAAGAAGTAAATTTAATAGCATTCACACAGTATGACGATGATTTTAAGAACATGAAAGTTATATTTTCACCAATTTATCCAAAGAATACTCTTGGAGAAGTTTTAAGTAATAATGATTTAAGACAATTAAGAATAGCTGAAACAGAAAAATTTGCACATGTTACTTATTTTTTTAATGGTCTTAGAGAAACACCTCTTGAAAAAGAACAAAGAATAATGATTCCTAGTCCAAAAATACCTACTTATGACCTTCAGCCTGAGATGAGTGCTGACGAAGTTTGCAACAATGTCCTAGAAAACTTAAAAAATTATGATGTGTTAATAATCAATTTCGCAAATGGTGATATGGTTGGCCACACAGGTGTTTTAAAAGCAGCAATAAAAGCAGTTGAAAAAGTTGATGAATGTGTTGGAAAAATTATTGAAAAAGTCAAATCATTGAATGGAGTAGCACTTATAACAGCAGACCATGGAAATTGTGAACATATGATAGAAGGCTATAATGAAACAGACACAGCCCACACAACAAACCCTGTATTTTTCATGATATTTAATCAAAATGTTAAGATTAGATCAAAAGGGGTTTTAGCTGATATTGCTCCAACAATTCTAGATTTATTAAAGATTGAAAAACCTGATGAAATGACAGGAGAAAGTATGATTATTAAGTATTTATTGTAAATTTCACTATATACAATTCTTAAATAACATATATTATATATTCTAGTTTGGAAATGTTTATAAAGTTGGTTAACTTAAATTATTAAGTATAAATAAGAGAAAAGGGTGGAGAAAATATCTTTTACATATCATGCAGAACCAAATTATGACAAGAATGGGAAATATACTAATGAATATGTTCTAAAAAAATCAGGCACAGTTATAGGTGTTTATACAATAAAAAATAAAAAAGAGATAGATGGCCTAGGTATCAATGATGATGAAATATTAAAAGTATTAAAAGCATGTGTCAAAAAAAATCCACCAAAAAAACAAAAAAGGAGTCTACTAGACATATTATTCAGGAGAAAATGAAGAAACTTCTTTTACACACGTGTTGTGCACCTTGTGCTACACATGTAATTCAATTATTGAAAAAAGATTATGAAATAACACTCTATTTCTCAAACTCAAATATATATCCTAAACAAGAATATGAAAAAAGACTAGAAAATGCAAAAATAATTGCAAAACAAACACACACAGAATTGATTAAAGACCCTTACAACCATAAACAATGGTTAGAATCAGTAAAAGGTTATGAACAAGAACCAGAAAAAGGCAAAAGATGTGAAATATGTTTCAAACACAATCTAGAAAAAACTGCACAATTTGCAAAACAAAACAATTACCAAATATTTGCAACAACTCTTACAATAAGCCCACACAAAGACAATATAATAATAAACAAGATAGGAAAACAACTTGAAGAAGAATATAACAAAAAAGAAAACAATACAAACTCAAACAAAATACAATACCTAGAATCCAACTTCAAACAAAAAGACGGTTTCAAACACAGCACAGAACTAAGCAAACAAATGAATCTTTATAGGCAAGGTTACTGTGGTTGTGAGTTTTCCTTCACCAACAACATAGCATCACCAAATGAATAAAATCTATATTTCTCCTTAACAGCAACATTATAAGCATCAAATATCCTATCCCTACCATAAAACCCACACACCAACAACAATAAAGACGATTTTGGTAAATGAAAATTAGTAATCATCATCTTGATAGGCATCTTAAACTTATAACCAGGATAAATAAACAAATCAGTTTTTCCACTACCTACTTTAACAAAACCAGAGTCACTTGCAGCAGCTTCTAAAGTACGAACAGTAGTTGTACCACAACACACTAACCGACCTTTGCAATTATTAATAATCTTAGCAGCTTCTTCAGAAACTTCATAATATTCATTATGCATTTTATGCTGAACAAAGTCTTCTACTTTAATAGGTAAGAATGTTCCAAAACTTATATGAAGACAAATCTTAGCAATTTTCACACCTTTCTTCCTTATCTTATCTAACAATTCTTTAGTAAAATGTAAAGAAGCAGTTGGTGCAGCAAATGAACCTTTTTGCTTAGCAAACACTGTTTGATAACGTGATTGTTTATCTACATGATTCTTAACATAAAAAGGGATTGGTAGTTCTGCTATTTGGTCTAGATCAAAATCTTTATTAAATTTTAGATTACAGATATTTTCTTTTCTTGTTAAGATCTTTGCTTTTAGGCTATCTTTAAAATTAATAATATTGCCAACTTTAAGTCTTTTACCTCTTAATATACACTTATAAATATTATCATCTACATCATCTTTTAACTTTTCTTCAATAACTACCCAAACCTTTGTTCCTGTTACCTTTCTACCTACCAACATATTCTTTAGAACTTTTGTCTCATTTATAACAAGAACATCATCCTTATTTAGATAATTTATGAGGTTATAGAAGTGGCCGTGTTTAATTGTGTTGTTTTTCAAAACCATCAATCTAGAATTTTCTCTCTTAGAAATAGGTTCTTGCGCAATTAATTCTTTTGGGAGATTATAATCAAAGTCTGAGAGTTTCATGCTCATTTCAATTTCTCAATCAATTTCTCAACAAAATCTTCATATTTTTCCTCTGCAGCTAAAAAACCAACATCCATATTCAACAATTTTTCTGTTTCATTAACTTCTTCTAGATGCTTCTTAAGAACAAACGAAATCAGTTTTTTTTCATCATTTGTTAAATTCATTTTATTTCTCCCCAACATCGAATTTCTTAATCTCTAAATGATTCTTTTTAGCATGAATAACTAAATCCATTTTATCATCAAATTCAGTCATGTCAGTAACAACTTCAGGCAACAATATTCTTTTCCCACGTAAATCTATATTGGTTATTAATTCTTTTTCACCCTTTTTAACAGCTGTAAAATCAATATCGT
Organism: uncultured Methanosarcinales archaeon; assembly: GCA_964535955.1. GTDB lineage: Archaea > Nanobdellota > Nanobdellia > Woesearchaeales > CAXGTL01 > CAXGTL01. The sequence continues at coordinate 105,057 of CAZHVK010000002.1, forward strand.
CAAGAATTTCTTTTGCACTTACCTTAGGCTTTTTACTTTCCTGAAACTCTTTTGTTTTTCTAAACAAGAATCTTGCAATTTCATCTGCAACATTCACCCCTGTTGCTTTTGTAATTCCTTGTAAACTTGGTGACAAATTAAGTTCTATTACTAAAGGGCCCTTTACACCTTCTAATATGTCCACACCACATATACCCATACCTAATGCTTTTGCAGCTTCAACAGCTATTTTACAAGTTTGATAATCTGCTGCAAATTTTTCTCCTGTTCCACCTGCATGAACATTTGATCTTTTCTCTCCTTTAACAGCTTTTCTTTTCATAGAAGCAACAACTTTATCACCAACAACAAATGCTCTTAGGTCACAACCTTCAGTTTCAATATATTCCTGAATCAAAAATGGTTGTTTTAATGCTGATAATGTATCAAGCATAGAAGTTGCAGAAGGTAATGAATCAGCAAACATCACACCTTTACCATGTGTGCCACTTGGCAATTTCATAATAATTGGATAATTAATTTTTTCTAAAGTTTTTCTTGCAGCTTCTGGTGTTGCAGTTAAATAAGTTTTAGGAGTAGGAATATTAAATCTATGAAGATCAAGATGTGTCAAGACCTTATCATGACCAACTGTAAAAGCAAAAGGTGATAATGGTAGATAAGTATGTTTATTAAGAACAGAAGTAATTGCTCTTAGCAGATTATTATATCTAAATGAACCTTTTGCATATATACAATCATATTTGCTCATTGGTTCACCATTATGAAGAATAGGATTATCATCACCAATATTAACCTCGATTTGTTTAATATTTAGATGATCTACATCTTCAAAATATTCTTTCATAGCATCTGCAGTCCATTTTGATGATTTTGAACCAAGACTTATAACAGCAGCTTTGAATTGTTTTTTATGTTTAGCCATATATCTTTTCACCAAATTTATTTATTTTTGTTGTTTATATTTTTTGTTTATATTATAATTAGGATCAATAACAAAGTTTTGTTTTAATATATTTCTACCAATCAAAACTTTATACCTTAGCTTTGTCCTATCAGCCAAATTAAACAATGTTTTGAACTTCCTATCACCAATCTTTAAAGCAACTTTTATCAAAGGCCTTTCTGATAAACCTTCAGCAGATCTAACCCTTTTAGTTTTAATAATTGGGCCAAGTTTTAGTTCAGCTGCTAATTTGACATCTATTGAATTTTTTGCAGCACCAGTATCAATTCTAGCCATAAGCTCTTTTTTCTTATTAGGTCCATAAATTACTACTTTTTCTGTAAACCCAACTACAGATTTCCTTTTAACAAGTTTCTTTGTTTTTCCTTTTCTGATTGTCCTGATAGTTTTTCTAATCTTTTTACTCATATTAATAATAGAAAAAATAGCTATTTATAAGTTTTTCGTAAGTCTATATATAATAGCTCTAAATCACTTCTTTTTTCCTTTTTCAGGCTTATCAGACTTTTCAGGCCTCATAGTAGGAAACGGAATAACTTCCCGAATAGAGTCAGCACCTGTTAATAAGATAATCATTCTATCCACACCAAAACCTAAACCACCTGCAGGAGGCATCCCTATTTCAATTGCTTGCAAAAAATCTTCATCCATAGGATGTGCTTCTTCATCTCCAGCTCTGCCTAATTCAGCTTGTTTTTCTAATAATTCTCTTTGTAGTAATGGATCATTTAGCTCAGAATAACCATTACCTATTTCCCAGCCATTTATGTAGAACTCAGTTCTTTCAACTAAATGAGGATCATACTTAGTTGGTTTACAAAGTGGAGTGCTTTCAATCGGATGATCAAGTATATGGATTGGTTGTATTAACTTATCTTCAACTAATTCTTCAAAAATAAGTGACATTGCAACTCCTTTACTAAAGTCACCTTCATACTCAATATTATATCCTTTCATAACATTCTTTATTTCAGTATCACTTAATTTATTAATATCAATTTTAGCATATTTTTTAACAGCATCAGCCATTTTCATCTTTTTCCAAGGCCTTTTTAGATCAATACTGGTTTTCCCATGCTTTACTTTGGTTGTTCCATTAACCTTAAGAGCAACATACTCCCAAAGTTCTTCTGTTAATTCCATAATCATTTCTCTATCAGCATATGCCCAATAATATTCTATCATATAAAATTCAGGATTATGAGTTTTATCAACACCTTCGTTTCTAAAATTATAGTTCATATCATATATTTTTTCAAAACCACCAACCATTAATCTTTTCAAAAATATTTCTGGAGAAATTTTCAAATACATTGGCATATTCCATGCATTAATATTTGTTACAAATGGTCTTGCATTTGCTCCACCATATATTGTCTGAAGAATTGGTGTGCTCATTTCAATAAAAGCTTTCTTATCCATAAATTCCCTTATGTGTTTTAGGACCTTAGCTCTCTTAATAATTATATCTTTCACTCCAGGATTCATGATTAAATCCAGCTCCCTATGCCTAAACCTAATATCATCATCTTTCAAACCATGAAACTTTTCAGGTAAAGGTCTAAGAGATTTACACAACAATTCATATTTTTTAACATCAATAGTTAATTCTCCAGTTCTTGTTTTAAATATTAAGCCTTTAATCCCAACAATATCCCCCATATCTAATTTTTTTAAAAGTTTATATTTTTCTTTTCCAACATTATCTTGAGCAAAATAAACCTGAATCCTTCCTGATTGGTCCTGAATCTGCATAAAAGTAACTTTTCCCATTCGGCGCAACAACATTATTCTTCCTGCAACAGAAACCTTTGTTTTTGTTTTTTCTTCCTTTTTTAATTTGCTAAACTTTTCTTGTAATTCAAGAGCATTATGTTTTTTATCAAATTTATAAGGATAAGCAACAATCCCTTTTTCTCTTATTTCATTCAATTTTCTTATTCTTTCTTGCATTAATTGATCTTCTGGTTTCATATTATACCACCTATAATATTTTTACATAATATTCATAACATTTTAAGTTCGCCTGTAACAGCATCAATATCATCCTCATTATCAGGACCAATACCTAAACAAGTAACAGTTCCAGGAGCAATAACAGTTTTACCAGCATCTGTAATTAATGCTGTTATTAAACCATTATCTTTAGCAATTTGATTATGTTTACGAAGTTCTTTTAAATCAGCAACCTTTAAAACAACTTTTTTCTGACCAAGCAATCGCCACTTTTTAACTTTATCTTTATCTGAACGTAGTACAGCCTCAACACTAGCATGTGCACACTGTGCACCTAATTTTCCTTTAGGCAACTTCAAATCCTGCCTAACCAAAATAACTTGTTTATATTCCATAATATCATAATAATATTCACAAGAAGTTTATATATGTTTTGTTTAATAAGTAGATTCTTTATTTAATAAGTAGCTTCTTTAATAGCTTTCAACAAATCCCTAACAACTAATTTACCCAAATCAGGCCTTTTCATATAATCATAAAAAAAGAACCCGGGCTTAGAATTCATCTCAATTAACTTGATTTTGTCATCAACATAAACACAATCAATTGTATAAAATCTGGGCTTCAACTCACCTAATTTTTTATCAATATTTTTCATCACAAAATTAATTAACTTCTTTGGTGTTTTTTTCTTAGTCAGAAATTTAATTCTCCCTCCTCTAGACAAATTACTTACCAAACCTTTTCTTGGAACACGAATAAAAGAATGAATATATTTTCCATTGATAATAATAGAACGAATATCATGCACACCCTTTACATAACCTTTAATACCATTACTAGTGTCAATAAACTCCTGTAGAATTGTATTCTTATTAATGTATTTAGGCAACCTATTTTTATTAACAATCTTTAAACCAATGGCGCTTGAACCAAACCTTGGCTTTATAACAATTTTATCACTTTTAATCTGCTTTAACTTTTGCTTTAATTGTTTTAGATCATGAACAAGAAATGTCTTAGGGGATATTTTTGTAAACATTTTATAAGTAGACCACTTATCAGAACACAACCTTTCTAACTCAACAGGATTCAATATACCAACCTTTTTTTCAAAATATTTTTTCCACCTAAGATTTACCTTACTTAACCTAGTTTTGTCAAATATAAAATCATAACCAAAATCATTAACAACTTTCCATTTACCATCTTTAATCTCCCAACCTTTGTTAAAAAGTTTTGTTTTCTTATTATACCAAAGAACATTTGCCTTATACCATTTTAAATTATACTTTTTCTCAGCATCTGTAAAAAGCTGTTTATAACAATTACGTAGTTGATTCTTATTATACTTCTTAATCTTAGAATAAGGCAGTCTACCAAACTCACCATCATCAACCATAACAACTTTTTTTATATTTTTCATGATCAACACCAAATACAATAAACTAAATATAATTCAATAACTAAACATCCAATAATTTATCATCAACATAGATCTTTGGATTTTTAAAAACCTGATCATAATGATTAAGTGCATATATTGTTCCACCAAACCAAGCATTTGAACCAATTGCTACATGCGCAGTACCAAGTGTTTTTTCATCAACAATAGTAATTCCTACAATATTTGCTTTAGGATTAATTCCAATACCAAGTTCACCAATTCGTTTCACACCCCAAGAATACTTTGATTTCAATAAAACATGGTTAAGACTTTGTTCAAGAAGCCTAGCTTCTTTAAAACCAGTAATATTAACAACCTCATCATTTTCAATTGTTAATGTTACAGGATGTTTAGTTAAAAAAGTACCTTGATGGGTTCTTATTGATCCATCTACAACAACTTTACCATATATCTTTTTTTTAGACCTTGGAGGAATATAAACTTCACCAGCAGGCATGTTTCCACCAGTTCCAGGCAATAAATAATGTCCATCATTAGATACAGCCATTTTTCCTTTTATATTATAATACAAATCAGTGCCTTTTTTTGTAGTAATATGAACCATACTTCCATTATCAAGAATTTTTTTAATTCTTTGACCATTGTCTCTTAATTTACGATAATCAATATCCATTGAATCAACAATATGTGTTAAAAACTTAGTATCTAAACTGTCTAAGTTTGAAATCGAAGTAAACCTATGATTAGCTTTTTTTGCAAATGACCTAAAACTTTTCCCAAGAACACCAAGGCCACTTAATTTGCCAGATAAATTTATTGTGATAACACTTTCTTGCTTAAGATCAGCCAAGCTTTTTACCAAAGCTTCACTATTTCCTCCTAATGGCTGAGAATTCCTAATATGTAACTTAGGCTTAAGATTTAATTCCTTAGCAGCTAAATAATAACCCATTGTAAATATGGGTGATATTCTTTTATCTTTTGTCCCTAAATCACCTATAATAAGAAACTCTTCATTCTTAACACCTAAACATTGTCTTAGTATATTCTTAAAACAATCCTTATAATGTTTAGAAATATCTAAAAACCCATTACTCTTCATCCAATTAATAAACTGTTTTTCATCCATCAAAATAAAGAAATAGAGAATTCCTATTTATAGGTTTTGGAAAAAACAAGAAAAAATACAAAAAAATATACACCAACCAAAATAATCATCACCTGACAAAACAAGGGTGGGAGGTTGGGGGAATTGGATGGTGGGAAAACAAAATAAAATAATCAAGAACTCATAAATCCAACTAAGAATCCATGCTCCATTGGAGATATTTCATCATTATCCATTCCAAAGTCCAATCCATCTTCATCATAAATATCACCATCAGGCATTTCCATATCAATTATTTTTATCACAACTTTTTGTTCAAATCTCATTTTAAATCACCTCTTAATCTTTTTATTTATATTTCTAAATGTCAGAAATGTTCCATTTCTGATCATGCTCAAAAACTAGTGTTTTTGACAAACCCATTTACATCAAAAACAGATCTTTGAGTAATCATCATTATCTGTTGCTGAAATAAGAGTTCAATTGTCTCATGGCTTATATCATTTGGTTGGATATTATTTTCTTTCATTTCTATCACCTTTTAAGATTTTTTTAAATTATTCAGTTTACAAACTAGATAATTATATGTCATAAATCAAAGATTTATGATCATGATCAAGAATCTATGATTCTTGACAAAAATAATATAGGCAAAGCATTAGGTATAGGGGTGAAGGTGCTTTGCCGAATCAAAAAAAACAAGTTATAGTATACTTACAGTATCTATGCTTTATAAGCTTCACACACACATGTCCAGTGACCACTGAGAATGAGAATAGAGCCTATACCTTCTGAAATCAAGCATTTAAGGTCAGTGGACACCCTTTTTTCAGATGTCCACTGACAAACTATTAATTATATTTTTTCATATATAAAAAATAATCACAATTAGATATTTTTGCATAAATTATGCTATGATTTTTAAATTCATTAAGCTTTCTTTAGTATATGAAGCAAAAGATTACAAAGGATAATTCTGTGACTTTTTACAGTGATCAATATAAAGAATTTTATCATAGTACAACTGGTGCTAAGGAAGAAGTGTTAAAGAAATTTGTTGAGCCTTGTAAAGATTTATTTAATAAGCCAAAACTTAATATCCTTGATATTTGTTTTGGTTTAGGATATAATAGTGCTGGTTTGATTGATTCTGTGTTAAAACTTAATCCTGATTGTAAGATCAATATAATTGGACTAGAAAATGATATCAATATTCTTAATAAGATTAAAGATGTAAATATAGATTTTAAGAGTTATAGGATTATTAAACAATGTATTATTGATGAAATTGATAAGGTTGTGAAAATTAACAATGTTTCATTAAAGATTGTATTAGGTAATGCCTTGAAAACAATTAAAATGATTAATGAAAACTTTGATATTGTATTCTTAGATCCATTTTCACCAAAACAATGCCCTGAACTATGGACTTTAGACCTTTTTAAAGAAATTTATTCTAAGATGAATGTTGAAGGAATTTTAACAACCTATTCCTGCGCTAGAACTGTAAGAGATAACTTAACTAATGCTGGGTTTGTTGTTAAAGATGGTCCCAAGGTTGAAAGGAGAGGTCCAAGCACGATTGCAATAAAGGGTGTATGCAAACGAACCATGCACATACAATAAAAAAATGAAATTAAAAAAATATCTTGAATGTGAAATCTTATTGCAAAAGTTCTTTGAAAAGATAAATTATTGCAAAAACAATTGCACTAACCAGACCACAAGCAAATTCTCAAAACATGTAAGGGGTAATGTTGGTTGTTGTTTACACAATTTTTATAATTTCACAAAAAAATTAAATCAAAAACAATTATCAATACTTAACAAAGCAAGGATCAAGAAATATGGTTTACCAGAAAATAAAGAGCCAAGGATCCAAGGCTTGGAAAAACCATGCGAATACCACACATCAAAAGGATGCATATTAAAAGATCATAAAGGTTTATCCTGTATATCTTTCATTTGTAAACCTTATCAAGATCATCTTAAAGAAAAATACAATATAGATTATGATTATGATGAAATAAGGGATTTTCTAGAAGACATACTTCTAGATAAGATTGATGATAATCAATTAATAGAATTCAGGTCAATGGTTAATAATTGGATTGAAAAAATAAATATAGAAAACAAATAAAAAAATCACTCTTTCCTAACCAATCCCCATAACAAATAAAGAATAACAAAAGTAATAACACCAGCTATAAACCAATATCCAGGATATTGTATCATAGATTGTGTTATTGTTTCAACAGCACCTGGTGCAGCATCAGCAACTAATTCAGCACTTTTCTGAGCAGCTCCATAACCAGCTTCAACACCAGCTTCATCAAAAACAGGTGCAGCTCTTTCAGCAGCATTAAATCCAGCCATTCTAACACCAGTGAAAACCTGTATAATACCACCAATCACAACACTTGCTAACAAAGCAGGCATCAATCTGCCTAATCTCTTGACTAATTTTTCTCTAACACTTTCAGTTGACTTAGGTGATATAATTATGAATTTATTAGCAAGTTTATAATGATTAACTTCTTTTCCTTTTGCAGAATAATGAAATTCTTCTACTTCTACTAAACCACCTTTTTCAAGATGAGTTAGATTATAATGAACAGTTGAAATTGGTATTTTTAATTCTTTAGAAATTTGTGTTTCAGTAGCATCATCAACACTAGCTAAATAATCAAGTATTTTTCTGCAAGATTCATTACTAATGACTTGAGCTAATTTCTTTGCTTTTTTCTCTTGCAATGAAACAAGTAAAAATGTTTCTTTTTTAGACTTTTTTGCCATAGTAGAGTGTATCTGTTTTAGTATGTCAAAAATCATTTATAAATAATATGATTTTTGATCATGATCAGAATTCTATTGAATTCTAATACTTAGATTAGTAGAATTCTGACATTTAAATAGGTTTTGATGATTTCTAATCAAATTAAAGTCATATATAAGAAATATATACAATTTATGTATTTTATATGTATACTAAATGTATATATAGCGATATACACGGAATAATCACAGTTATATTTATAAAGGAATATTTAATCCCTATATATAATTGTATTTGATTATAATTAAACATGTCAGAAATCTTAGATATCTGAGCATAATCAGGATCATTAGATGATTTTGACATTCTAAATGAGGTGTAAGAAATATGGAAGATAAGAAAGAACTTGGTGAAGAAAATATGGAACATAAAAAACAAGATACTCATGTAAAAAGTTTTAGTGTAAACGAACTTTTAGGTGAAAAACAAGAAAAACCTAAAAAACATAAAAAAAAAATAGATTATTGGAAGGTTTCAAGTATTGCTTTTTTAGTTTTATTGATAATTTCTATTTTTACAAATGGTTTTACAAGTTTTGACTTTACAGGCATGGCTGTAGATGGATCAGACACAACATTTTCAGGTGACAAAATAAAACTAGATTTCTATGTAATGAGCCAGTGCCCATTTGGAACACAAGTTGAAGATGCTGTCAAACCTGTTTTAGATAAAATGGGTGATGTGATTGACTTTAATCTAGAATTTATTGCAAATATTGATGCTAATGGTAATTTTGATTCATTACATGGTGAACCAGAAGTACAAGGTAATATTGTTCAATTATGTGCTGCTGAACACGAGCCAGAAAAATATATGGACATGGTAATGTGTATGAATAAAAATATGCAAAACATACCTAATAATTGGGAACAATGTGCAACAGACAGTGGTTTAGATGTTGGAACAATAAAAACTTGTTATGAAGGTGAACAAGGTAAAGTTTTATTAACAGCTTCAATTGAAAAAGCAAATCAAGTAATGGCAACAGGCTCACCAACAATGTTCATGAATGACAAACCATTTAACAAGAGAAAAACAGACGATATGTTAAGAGCCATATGTTTTGCTCTTGATAATAGTCATGAAGAGTGTAAAAATATTCCAGAACCAGTTACAGTTGAATTAACAGTAATAAATGATGAACAATGTGAAACTTGTGGCACAGACAACATTTTAGGAGTATTTAATCAAATGTTTGAAGATCTTGAAGTAAAAGAACTTGACTTTGCAGATAAAGAAGCACAAGACTTAATCAAACAACACAATATAGAACTATTACCTTCATATCTTTTTGAAAAAAAGGTTGAAGAATCAAGTGGTTGGAAAGACAATGCAAATTTACAAGCTGCATTTAAACAAAATAATAATAAATATGTAGTAATTCCTGAAGCAGTTGGTGCAGAACACAATCCATCAAAAGAGATATGTGACAATGGAAAAGATGATCGTGACCAAGATGGTTTGATTGATTGTGATGATGATGATTGCAGTAATCAATGGGTATGTCTTCCAAAATTAGATAAGCCAGAAATAGAATTATTTGTTATGTCACATTGTCCATTTGGGACACAGATTGAAAAAGGTATGCTGCCAGTAGCAAAATTACTTGGTGACAAAATTGACTTAAAAGTAAAGTTCTGTGACTATGCAATGCATGACAAAACTGAGCTTGATGAACAAGTATTACAATATTGTGTACAAAAAGATTTTAATGACAAATTCATTGAATATCTAGAATGTTTCTTAGAAGACGGCAAATCAGATGAATGTGTAACAAAACTAGAAATTGACAAAGCAAAACTAGACAAATGTACTACTGATACTGATAAAGAATTTAAAGTAACAGCAAACTACAATGACAAAACAGAATGGAAAGGAAGGTTTCCTCCGTTCGCAATTTTCCAAGACGAAGTTGATAAATATGATGTAAGAGGATCACCAACTTTAGTAATCAATGGAGTTGTTGCAGAAGGTGTAGGAAGGTCACCATCTTCATTATTAGAAGGAGCATGTCTAGGTTTCAAAAACAAACCAACAGAATGTGATCAAGTATTATCATCAGACACACCATCAGCAGGATTTGGTTTTTCAGCAATAGCACCAGCAAGTTCTGGAAGTGCTGATGCACAGTGTGGATAAATAAATTTATTTTTTATTTTTTTTAAATTATTTTTTAAAAAACTTTGAAAATGCAAATATTGTGTTCACAATTCATAGATCCTGGAAGAGATCATGAAGAAACTTTTAAGAAATATCATAGCTTAGATATGCAACTATCTTTTTTTTATCGTCATGAATTCTTTGATTTTGATCATGATAAAGTATTAAATATAATTAAAAAAAATAAAATTAATATTAAGAGTGTACATGCTCCTACCACAGAAATTTATTCTAAAGATTTTTTTCCAATTTTAGAAACAATCAAAGAAAAATATAAAGTAAAGATCATTACAATTCACCCGCAAAAAGGTGATAAAGAAGAAGTATTAAAATTATTTAATGAAAACTCAGAAAAGATCAAAAAACTAGAGATAATATTAGCCTATGAAATATTTCCTAAAAAAAGAAAAAAATGGATTAATTTAGCAGGTGATATGTACAGAATATTTGACAAAGATTTTTTAAAAATAACATATGATACTTCTCATACAAGAACAGAGAATATATTAGAAGAATTAAAATCAGTTGTTGACAAAGTTGAAGTAATACATTTAAGTTCTTATATAGGTGGTAAGGAACATCAACCAATAAATGATGAATGTATAAAAATAGTTAAATATTTAAAATCCATTGACTTTAAAGGGTTTATTGCCTTAGAATATTTAGGTAATCTAAAAGAAAAACAAATCCAAGATTATCATATGTTAAAAAAGATAATAGGAGGAATAAAATGAAAACCTGTGTAAATAAAGACACAAACATGGATAGATGTAATTGTTCTTATGAAGGTTGTGAAAGAAAAGGCATATGTTGTGAATGCATAGCTTATCACAAGAGAAGAGGAGAATTACCAGCTTGTGTGTTTCCTGATCATATAGAAAAAACTTATGATAGAAGTTTTAGGAAGTTTGTTGAGGTAAATAAGTAAATGGTATATCAAAATCAACCATATACAATAAATCCTAGTGAACCACTTAGAGAAGTATTTGAAAATTCCCCAGAATACAGATTCATAGAACAACTAAAAAAAATAAAAGAGAGTGGCAATATATGCGGAGCAGACAGTATATTAAAGACAATGACAGATACAAAACATCTAGACAAGCACAGATTATGCGACCTCATGGAAAGAGAAAAAGGAGTGCAGATTTTTGTTGACGAAGGAATGGGAAAATACTGCAGCATGGGTGCACAAAGAGCATACACACAATTATTTGAATTTTACAAAACATTGACTAAACAGACACAAAAAAGAATGCAAGCAAACTTGAATGAAATGAGAGGAAAAGCTCATTTTACAGAATAAGTCTGGTTAATAAGTAGGTGGAATCTGTATTGCTGACAAAAGATCTTGCATAATATTCATATTTGATTTTAACATATACATTAAAACAAAAAAGAATACAATATATAGTATTATAATTACTAAAACAGGAATCAGATACATTAATATTGCTTTTAATCTAGACACACTATGAACTTTTTGTGTACCAATTATCAACAATACTAAACCATAGATCCATACAAAACTACCTAAAAAAGGTATCCAACCAAGAATAAGGCTTGGTGTTCTTGTGTAAACAAATAATTGATAAGTTTTAGTATAATCTCCTTTACCACCAAATATCAATACCCATACATGAAGTATTCCTGCTAACAAAAAACTCAAACCTAATCCCAAAATATAACCAAAAAAACCCCAAAGAATCATTGAACCAAAAGCAACCTGTGGCTGAGGTATATTAAATCCTATTAATTCTGATATTACCTTAAGAAAATAAGGTTGAAATGCTAAACCCACAATAAAACCTAAAATAGTACCAAACAAAGATAAAATCATATAATAAATAAAAGCATCTTTCATACCTTCTTCTTTATCTAGATTTGAAAAAAAATTAGCAGGTCCTACAAAGACATTCTTTATTTTATTGACTATATCATTTAAATCCATATATAACAATAAAAGAAAAACCATTATATAAATGTAACTAAAATTCCAACTAGTAAAATAACTAGATAAAACATCATACATATAGAAACATATATATATTGATAATACATAAAACAAAACCATATGGAAAAAATAAGTATAGACATAAAAAATGTAACAACTTCATACAAAAAATTCAAGATAAAAAGAATATCTTTCAATCTCAAAAATGGAGACATATTAGGGTTAATAGGCAGATCAGGTTCTGGTAAATCAACAATAATTAAAACAATATTGGGTCTCAAAAAGCAAGATTCAGGAAAAATAAAAACATCCTTGAATGATGAGGAGATTTCCATAAAAAAATTAATAGGATATTCTCCTCAAGAAAATTCTCTATACCCTTTTCTTACAGTAGAAGAAAATATAATGACATTTGGAAAATTACATGGTATAAAAAAAGATATAATAAAGCAAAGGATGAATTCCATTCTAAAAAGACTTGATCTTAATTATAGTAAAAAAAAAAAGATAAGCCAACTTTCTGGGGGAATGCAGAAAAGAGCAGATTTAGCAGTAACACTAATTAGTTCACCAAAGATTATAATCCTTGATGAACCATTTACAGGTTTGGACATATCATTACAGAAGTTTATATGGGAATTACTCAAAGAATTAAGGAATGAAGGAAATATAATCATTATTTCCAGCCATATGCTTCATGAGATACAAAACAATTGTAATCATTTTGGTCTTGTTGAACAAGGATATTATTATAACACTGATCAGATAATTCAAACTCTAAAAACATCTAAAAAAAGTCTTGAACACTTTTTAGAAAAATTATTTACAAGAGATTTAAATTCAGGATGAAAAATGTTTAAAACAATTCAATTAATAAAAGCAAATCTTAAACGTTTTATTAGAGATTGGAAAGCAATCTCATTACTAATTGTATTTCCATTGATTTTAATAGGTGTTGTTTTTGTTTCATTTAACCCAAGTGGTTTAAGAAAAGTGCCAGTAGGAATTATAAGTGTATCAGAACAAGGATCAGAGGTTGGTATTCAAGATTATGAACACCATCTTTCTTATTTGAATCTAAAAAGATTTTCTACACTAAATGAGTGCTTAAATGATTTAAAAAGATATAATTCATATGTATGTATAGAAATAGAAGAATTAACATACAAAGACGAAGGTGTGATGCTTAAAGTACATTATGATAACACAAGAGAACCAATTATATGGGAGATTATTGAAAGAATTAAATCAACCATAGAATATTTTCAAAAACAAATATCAAAAGAAATGGCTACTGACTTTATCACTGTTTTAGATAATACAGGAAACAGGATAGATGATTTTAAAATAAACCTAAGATCAACACACGGAAAAATAGATGATTACATTGATGAAACAGACAAATCAGAAAAAAGACTTAGCAGTGCAAAAAAAGATGTAGAATATTCTTTAGACAATATGGACAGAGACCTCTCTGACATAGAATATACAAATAACAGAATTAAGAATGAAAAAGAAAGATTACATTCAGAGAGCTTTAGTCGTTTATATAAACCAGATGCTAGTGTTGATGAAATAATACTTAGAAATCAAATAGAATATTTTAATGATAGATCTGGCAATATGTTTGCAGAAGTTGATGAAAAAATAAAAAGATACAAAGAACTAAGCAAACAAGGTAGATCACATATTAGTGAAATAGATTTAGGATTAGTAAAATTAAGGCAAGTAAAAAGAGATTTGGATTATTATAAATCAAGATTAAAAGAAACAGACAATGAGCTTGGAAGCATTCAACAAAATTTTAAAAGTTTTAGAAATCTAGATCCTGAAACTTTTGTTAACCCAATCGTTATAAACAATTATCCTGTATTTGTTCCCAACCAAAAAAATAAAGAAAAAGAAGTAATTGAAACATTCAACTTAATGAGTCTAAAAACAATATTTCCAATGATCTTATTATTGATCACTTTATTTATTTCATTATTAATATCAAGTTTCATGTGTTTAAAAGATATTAATTCACCTGCAAACAAAAGAATTAGATTGATTAAGGGGGTATTTTTCCCAGAAGTGTTTGCTGTCTATATTTCATCCTTAATAATAATTTTAGTTCCTATATTATGTGTTCTTGCACTTGGAGACTTTGTTTTTAAGATTGCCATATTCTACCATATTAATACAGTTGCATTGATTATGTTTCTGCTTATAAGCAGCTTTATATTAATAGGCATGCTGCTTGCTTATCTTGTTAAAAAAGAATCTGTAACTTTATTAGTTACCACATTTTTATTGGTTTTCTTTATATTTATTTCAGGATTCTTATTACCTATTGAAAGAATGAGTCATTATGCAGCCATAATTGCAAACCATTTTCCAGGAAAGATAGCATTATCAGCATTTAATAAAGTTGTTTTCTACAATGCTTCACTAAAAACAATAAATAATGATATAATTTCATTAATAGTTTGGATTGTATTTATTCTTAGCTTTGTTATTTTGTTTAAATGGCTAAGAAATGACTAAGAAGGAGAATTCTTTATATTGTCAATAACAGAAATCCTTATAAACTAATTTCCTCCTCTAAAGTTAAAATGGTGATAGATTATGAAACTACCTAAAGACTTAACAAAAGATGAGAGAGAAGAAACAACAATAGTTGGAATGGAATTTCCAGAAAAAAGACATACTATTTCTGAGCTAACAAAAGATGAAAAAATCAGTGAAAAAAAAATAGAAAAACAATTTGCAAAACTAGCAAAGGAATCAACAAAAACACACAAAAAGCAAGAAATAAAACTAGGAACCAAAAAGAGAAAAATCAAAATAAATAGAACAATCACACCAATTATAATCATGCTTATTATAATTTCATTGATTTACTTTTTAGGAGCATTTGATAATAAAGTATCAATAACAGTTATCAAAAACAAAGAATGTGATTTTTGTACAAATGTAAATCCTATTATAAAATCAATAAATGAATCAGAAAACATAAAAATAATAGAATTTGAAGAATTAGATTACAGAGAAGATAAAGCAAAAGAGATTATAGAAAAAATACAAATAAGAACAACTCCAACAATCATAATTCAAGGTAATGTGTTTACAAAAACATCTTTTTTTAAAAATCTATCATCAGAGAACATTAAAAAACATGGTGAAAAATTTGTATTAAGCAGTTTTCTTCCACCATTAACAGAAATCATGACAAATCAAATATTAGGCATAGTCAATGTTATATACCTTAAAGATGAAAGCTGTATAGAATGTGCTGATTTAGATCACGCAATACAAAAATTAAAAAATGCAGGAGTCTATGTCAGCAACATCAAGGAAGTTGAAATAAATAGTGAACAAGGTCAAAAATTAAAACACAAGTATAATATAAAAAAAGTTCCCATACTTCTTTTTGATCAAAACTTGGGATTATACCAGCATATAAGTAAACAATGGAATTTATATGGTTCTATAGAAGATGATGGAATAATGATTATGAGAAAAACATTACCACCATACAAAAATCTTGAAACAAATAAAATCAAAGGTATTATCAAAGTAACATACTTAACAGACAAGACATGCACAGAATGTTATGATCCAAGTATACATAAAAAAGCAATATCAAGAATAATGCCTTATTATAAACAAGAAGAAACAATTGACATTTCACAAATAAAAGCCCAAGAATTAATTGTAAGATATAATATAAATGATGTGCCTACAATAATCTTATCAAAAGATATTAATGAATATCCTTTGTTTGAAACATTATTCAGTAATGTCTATGAAAAACAAACAGATGAAAGTTATGTATTCAAATCAAATCCTAAATTTAAAGATCAGATATATAAAGATTTAAAATCTAATAAAATAATAAAGAATTAAAAACCAAACAAAAACAAAATGTGTTTATCAATACCAGGCAAAATCATAGAAATAAAACAAGACAACAAAGTAGTAATCGACTATGTCAGAGAAAAAACAATTGCAGACAATTCTTTAACAAATGCAAAGATAGGTGATTATGTTATTATCAAGTCAAAGTTTGTTATATCAACAGTAGACCAAGACCAAGCAGAAAAAACAATAAAAGAGTGGAAAGAAAATGACTCCTGAAAAAATATTCCTAAGATATGCTTTTCCTTGCTTAGACACATTATGTTATGAACTAGGTAAAGTTGATGAAAATATTGTAAAGGATATTAAAGACAAAGTAAAATCAAACACAGATGTTGAAAAAAAAGATCTAGAAAATTTGTTTCCAGCTGCTATTGCAAGAATAAAAGACTTAGCTATAGAAAAGAATAGAACAGAGTATTGGACAGTTGAAAACATAAGAGATTATTTTATCCACCACCATAACATGATTATTGATAATGGAAAAGGAAGTTATGCAATTCTAAGACCAGAGACAAAGTATTGGTGTAAAACAAGAAAAGCAAAAATAAAGAAAATAGATGGTAAACTTATTGAACTTATTTATGAAGACCATGATCCAAGATTTGATACAACTAGAAAATTCTATAATCTTTACAATTTAGATTTAAATGAACAAGATATTGTAACAACACATTATAGGTTTATCATTGAAAAACTATGATTCTCAGTAATCTTTATATATATATAAAAGAAAATAATTATTATTAGTAAATAAATCAGAACTTAGTCCTTACCAGCCAAGGGTGGGTGGTGGGGATGTGGGTCAGGTGGAATTAAAAAAAGAGGCCAAAATGCTAAACAACATACAAACATTCTTTTCTGTATTGGTTTTAATATTTTCTATTGGAATGTTCTTAACAGTATTTAAAGAAAAAAAAGGATTGATTGATTTGTTTATTGCAACAGTCTTAAGCTTAGTCTTAATCAATCTTAATTTTTGGTATTTAACAGGACTTGGTATAACATTAATATTATATCCCTTGATAAACCAAAAAATGGCTCATAATGATATAGTAACATATTCTATGACAGGAAGTATATTAACATCTTATTTTGTGTTGATATTGTACCAAACATATACTCTTCCTTTATTAAAGATAATAATTGCATTCACATTAATCATAATGTGTTTATTAAGTGTGTTAGGTATATTTGAAAAAAATATCAAAAAGTTTTTTATTTATTCAAACCTAATCCAATTCTTATTTGTATTGCTTGATCTAAGCATTGCAAAATTAACAGGTAAAATAGGTGCATTAGGAATTATACAAATATTTAATTATACAATTGCAGGAAGTTTATTCTTTTTAACATTATTGATTTTAAATAAAGATAAAGTAAACCTGTTTAGTGAAATACAAGGACATTATTATAAAGATCATACTACTGGAATTTTAGCAATAATTGCATGCGTTTCATTAGCAGGTCTGCCTGGATTAAATATATTTGTAAGTGAATGGTTATTATTTGTCAAAGCATTTACAATTGATCCTGCAATCACAATAATAGGAATATTCATTGCATTGTTATTATTTATTATGTATTTTAAAGTAATTTATATTCTAATTTCAAAATATCAAACACAAAAATCAAAAACAAATAAAATATCCAGATCTTATGCAATTATTTTAGGTATACTTTGTTTATTATTTGGAATATTATTCAACTTACAATTTTATATACTTAACTGGGTATTGCAATGATTAGAAATCTTCGATTTATAATCAACGAACGAAACGGAGTGGAGTGATATTGATAGGAAAAAAATCAGTTTATATAGGCGGAGAAAAAGACACACAAGACATAATTATTCCTAAGTATTATGAAGATTTTTTTAAAGAATCTTTGTTATTTTTTGTAACTGGATTAATATGTTTGTTATTGATATTGTTATTTGTTTAAACAGATTCTATGCCCTAGATAGCCTTCCTGACTCAACAGGGGAGGGTGGTCGGGAGGATGGAACAGGTGGGAAATGAAAAAAAACACAATCAAAAAATCACCATGGATAAGTATATTCAATTGCTCTAGTTGTAATGGCTGTGACTTAGAATGTTTAGCATTGTTAACACCAAAGTATGATATTGAAAGGTTTGGTATGATATGGAAAACATCTCCAAGACATGCAGACATACTGGTTGTCACAGGCATTGGAAACAAGACAGCTGAACAAAGACTAAAGACAGTGTCTGATCAAATGGCTCCAATCAAAAAAGTAGTTGCAATTGGATCATGTGCTAACACAGGCGGAGTTTTTAGAACAGGATATAATATGGGCAAAGGTATTGATAAAATAATAAAAGTTGACATTTATGTACCAGGATGCCCTCCAAGACCAGAAGCAATCATAAATGGAATTGGAAAGGCAATTGGTTTGTTGAAGGTAAGAAATGCAAGAAAAAAAAATAAATAGAAAAGAATTTTTAAAAGAAATTGAAAAATTAAAAGACAATAGATTAATTTCTATAATCGCAATTGATGAAATAGATTTTTTTAGTGTATTGTATGTTTTTGACATGAATAATGATATTTTTCAGTTAAGAGTAAAACTAACTAAAAAGAATCCATTACTTCCGTCTATTCATAAATTGTTTCCATCAGCTATTTATTATGAATGCGAAGTGCACGACTTTTTTGATATTGAATTTGAAGACAATTTTAGGCTCCATGATAAACTATTTTTGCCAGATGACTTTAAAGGCAAACCACCTTTATTAAAGTAAATAATAATAAAACTCCTGCCTGTAAGGCCAGTGAGTCCGAGTTCAAATCGTCAGACAATATGGATACCTCATTTGCCAGAAAATCAATATGAGGTAGGCGAACGAAGGAGTTTCATAAAATTCAGTGAAACAAAAATGCATGACTACAAAATCCCAATAGGACCACAAAGTCCAACAATGAAAGAACCGATTTGTATAAGGATTAAGCTAGATGGTAATAAGATAAAAGATTCCTGGATAAAATTAGGCTATATTCATAGAGGAATAGAAAAAATCTTAGAAACAAAAAATATTAATCAAGCATTATACACTGTTGAACATATTTGTGGAATATGTAGTTATGCGCACTCTGCATGCTTTACATTGGCAATGGAAAAACTAATGGATTTTAAAAAACAACAAAAAGTGAAATTAATAAGAATGATAATTGCAGAATTAGAAAGAATTCATTCTCACCTACTATGGTTTGGATTTTCAATGCATGAGATAGGTTTTGAAACATTATTCAATTATGCAATGAGAGAAAGAGAATATGTGCTAGAATGCTTTGAAAAACTAACAGGCAATAGAGTTCATCATGGAATAAACAAATTACAAACAGTAAGATATGATATTGATCTTAAACACAAAGAATTTGTTATCTCAAGATTAAAAAAGATTGAAAACATGCTAAATTTTTACATAAAAACAACACAAACAAACAAAGTAATTCTCTCAAGATTGCAAGGAAATGGAATTATAACAAGAAACATGGCAAAACATTTTTCTTTAGTAGGTCCAATGGCGAGAGCATCTAATATTAAAATCGATGTAAGAAAAGATAATCCATATGAAGCTTATGAACAGATGGATTTTCAAATGATTACAAGAACACAAGGTGATGCATTAGCAAGAACATTGGTAAGGTTAGATGAGATTAATGAAAGTATTAAGATAATCAAACAATGCTTTGTAAAGATAACAGACAAACCAATTCCAAAATTTGAAACTAATGTAAAATTAAATAATGGTGAAACATTTGCAAGAGTCGAAGCACCCCGTGGTGAAAACTTTCATTTTTATAAGATACAAAATAACAAGATAACTAGAGCAAAAGTCAGAACACCAACTTTTGCATACATCTCAATATTAACACATTTACTTAAAGATAAAGAAATAGGAGATGTTCCTGTAATTGTTTCATCACTTGATCCATGTTTTGGATGTATGGAACGTATGATCATTGTTAAAGATAATAAAAAAGAGGTATTAACAGAAGATGATTTTAGATCTAAGTATTGCAAAGATTAGTGTATTTATTTTATTGCCTATTTTTGCATTGATTTTTGAAGGAATTAGGCGAAAGAGCTTTGCTAGGATGCAGCACAGGATAGGTCCACCTATACACCAGCCATTCTTAGACATGATCAAATTATTTAATAAAAAAAAGAGTAACACTCTTGGTACAGAGAATGTATTCTTTAGAATATCACCTTACCTAGACTTCATAGTATGCTGGATCTTATTCCTACCAATTTTAGGTATTCTAAACTTCAATTATGACTTCATACTTTTGATCTACTTATTAGTACTTAGTGGAGGTTTATCAATTTTAGCTGGTTTAAGTTCAAATAATCCATTTTCAATTATATCTTCTATCAGAGACATGATCATGATGATTTGTTATGAGATAATATTTGCAATTATCTTAATAATTGTTATGTTATTCACAAATGTCATAAACCTAAGTAATCTAGGTGGAATATTTTTAGCTTACAGATTACCTTTAGCACTCATAGGATTCTTATACATAATGACAGCAATTGTCAGGATCACACCACTTGACACTGTATCAGCACACACAGAAGTATTAGAAGGCGAAGACACAGAATTCAGTGGCAAAGGTCTTGCTTACCTACTGTGGTCTGCTTATCTAAAAGACTTGTTCATGGCTTATATGTTATTATTTTTATTCATAGGTTATTTTAATTGGTATTACTTATTTTTACTTTCATTCATTGTAGCATTAATAATTGCATTTATCAGAGCCTCAACATGCAGATACAAAGTTACACAAGCATTTAAGAGATTATTATATATTTTAGTTATAGTTTTGATTGAATTTGTTCGTATCAGGAAAGGATGGATTTGGTGGTAATATGGGAATAAATTGGGAATGTATAAAACATTTGTTTATGAAACCTTTTACTAGACTTTACCCTTATGAAAAACCTATTATTTATCAAAGAACGCGTGGAATTATAAAATTTGATTCAAAAAAATGCATAGGTAGTAAGAAATGTGTTGCAAATTGTCCTGCTTATGCAATCAAGTATAAAGGTAAAGGCAAACTAGAATTTGATATGAGCAAATGCATATTTTGTGGACTTTGTGTTGATATGTGTCCAACTGGTGCTATTAAGTTTGTAGGGAAATTTGATTATGCTAATAAGAAAAAAGAAAAATTGGTTGTTAAGTGATTATTTTCCAATAACCTTATACTCCCCACCATCAACAACAATAGCTTGTTCATCTGTTAATGTAATTACTTTGTATTTCTTACTCCATTCTTTCAAAAGTTCATCACGTTCAGGTTTATAATGAACAATCATAACAAAATCAACAAAACCTAAACCATCGTAAGACTTTAAACTAGGAGCTTCATTAGGATCATCAAAACCTTTGACTAATTCAATATTTAAACCAGTTATCAATGAACCAGCACTAGAACCAATATAATAAACACCTTTATTCAATAGATCTTTTAAAACCTTATCAAAACCACTTTGTTGTATTTTCTCTAGCAAATAAAAAGTATTACCACCACAAACAAACACAATATCAACATCTTTTAATTCATCTCTTAATTGATCTTCATTCTTATTTCTTAGATCAACATCAATAACATTAAAGCCTAATTCAACTAATTTAGTCCTATCTTTCTCAATAAACCATTTATCTTCATAATTATCAGCAGCATTTTGAATAAAACCTACTTTAGATTGTTTAGGATCTTTATGATATATTTCCATAAATTTATCCATCATATTCCATGCAGCTGAAGTCAAAAATAGTTTCATAATCACTGGTAATAGAGTAAAGAATAAAAAGGTTTTGTTTTATTTCTCATAAAACTTCATCTTACCATTACCTAATTCATGGATCAACTTATCACAGATATCTTCAAGAATATTATCAGACATATTATTAAAATCTTCTTTAGACAATTTATATTTGAATATAAAGATATTACTATGTGAACTAGTATGATAATAAGTAAAACTAAACACAGCACCATTTTTATCAACATTGTGCTTTGCTAGTAAAAAACAATATCCATATTCATCTAAAACTTTCAACACACCATACAATGAATCACAATATCTTTTAGGCATAGCACATTTATTTTCATGATTGATATGTAATTCATTGCATCTTTTTATTCCATATTGTAATTTTTCAATTTTATCATAACTTATTCTAAAATTCTTCATTTTATTATTTTCTCAACCTTCCCATAAATCTCCCAAAACCTTTCCTTTAGTTCAGGAGAAAGTTCTTCACCAAAATCCATCTTCTTAGGCTGAATACCAATCAATTTAATAACTGCTCCACCAGCAAGCATGGATAGCATAGTAACAGACATGTTATGTGTTGTTGTCATTGGTAATTTAACAATGTCATGAAAATCAAACACTTTGACATCACCAATCTTATCAGAAAAAGGCACTGTATCTATTAGATATATAATGCTAGGATTTAGTTGAGCAATCTTAAAAAAAAAATTCTCAGGACTTATTTCAGCCTTGATAAATACAAAATAGTCTCCAGCAAGGTCCTTCTTTAGCTTATCAACAACCAAATTACCAATATTATCATCAGACTTAATTGGGTTTCCAAGTGACATAACAACTTTCATATTACATAAATATATTGTCTGATTTATATAATTTGTCATAATTAAGTTTTTACTCCTTGACCAAGATTATAAAACTTTAAATAAGATTTGTAAATGGTTTTTGAATATGAAAATTATACTTTCGGGATATGCATGTGCTGGAAAAACAAGAGTAAGAAAATTAATTCAAACAGGATTAGGTTATACAAATGCTTCTGCAGGTGATATACAAAGAGATTTAATTTCACAAGAAAATGAAAAAAGAAAATTACAAAGATTGCCACTTTTAAGTCCTTCTGATGAAAATTTATATACATTAATGCCTCAGTTAGATCCATTGGTTGATGAAGGTATGCGTAAGCATGGTGAAGAAAATAATAACTTTGTTGCTGATTACAGGTTAGGTAAACTAATGATTCCAGATGCATTTGGAGTATTTTTATTGGCTACTGAAGAAGAAAGAGCAAGAAGAGGGTTTGAAGATCAGAATAATAGAAAAAGAAGAGGATTAAAAGAGTTTGTTTCATTAGAACAAGTAAAATCTATTAATTCTATAAGAGACTATGATAATCAGGATAGATGGATAAAAAGATATGATTTTGATTATCTTGATGAATCTCATTATGATTTAGTTATTGATACAACAAGTTTAACACCACAAGAAGTTTATTTGGAAATTGCAAAACATATAGTAGTTAATAATATCAATCCTCATCTTATTAAAAAAACTAAATTTGATCTAAATAATATAATATCATTAGAAAATATTATTAAAACTCATCTATAACTTCTTAACAAACTTAATAATCTTATTAACAACCTGATTTATTGTCAGATTAGAAGTATTCAAATAAAGATCATAATGCTTTCTTTGATAAGGGTCTAACTTATAATATTTTCTATAACGTTGTTTCTCCAACTTAATCCTTTTTTTGATGAATTTTTTAGCCTGGTTAACAGATTTATATAATTCAAATTTTCTTTTATGCTTAAAAATACGCCCAGCACCTTTATCCAAACTAACATCTAAAAAAATTTTAACTGAGTGTGGTATAAAAAAAGCAGAAGTCCTACCATCCATTACAAAATTATCTTTTTCTTTACCTAACCTTTTCTGTCTATTATCAACATACTTATCAACAGATGCATGTGTTTTAGCATATTTATTTAATTCAATAAAACCCATTTTCTTTTTCCTAGCTAATTCTCTAAAAAAATCACCACTAGAATAATGTTTCATCTTAAGCTTTTTTGCTAATCTCTTTGCAACAACTGATTTGCCAGATCCTGCTTTTCCAACAATTGTTATGATCATGTATTGATTTATGGTTAATTAGTATATTAATCTTACTATATAAACCGAAATATTAATAAACCATCCACCAAAATCTATAATCATGACAAAAATAACAAAAAAAATGAACATAGGAGAAATTGTATCAAAATTCCCAAAAACAGTTGAAGTATTCCAAAAACATGGTTTACATTGTGTAGGGTGCTTTGCAGCTCATTTTGAGACATTAGAACAAGGATGTAAAGCTCATAGTATTGATGTTGATAAGATATTAAAAGACCTAAATAAAATAGCTGAAAACACAAAATAACTACTATATACAGATAAATTTATAAATACCTATTGAAAACCAATATACTATGTTCTATAAAACTGAAATACAAAGCCATATACGAGTACCGCCTGATATGTTTAAATTAGGCAAAGAAGAAGCTGTTAGAAAGTGCATTAAAGGACAATTCGAAGGTTTTATTTCAAAAGACATTGGCATTGTTATAGATGTTGCAGAAGTAAAACAAGTTAAAGAAGGCATTGTTATACCTGGTGATGGAGCAGCATATTATGAAACTTTATTCTCATTATTCACATTTAAACCAGAAATAAAAGAAGTAATGCTAGGAACTGTAAAAGATATTGCTGATTTTGGTGTCTTCATGAATATAGGACCAATCGAAGGTATGATTCATGTATCACAAACAATGGATGATTTTGTTTCATTTTCAAAAGAAAAAGTATTAACAGGTAAAGAAAGTAAAAGAACATTAAAGATTGGCGATAAATGCAAGGCAAGACTAATAGCAGCTAGTTTCAAAGATATTGCAAACCCTAAGATTGGCTTAACAATGAGACAAGAAGGTTTAGGCAAGTTTGAATGGCTAGAAGAAGACAAAACAAAGAAAACAGAAAAAAAAGAAGACAAAAAAGAAGAAACCAAAAAAAAGAAAAAAAAGTAAACAGGTGAAAAATAAATGCAAAAAAAAATATGTAAAAAATGTGATATTTTTGTTCAAGGTCCAGCATGTCCTATTTGCAAAGGAAACCAGTTTACAACATTATGGCGAGGCAGAATTTACATTGTTGATCCTAAAAAATCAGTAATTGCACAGAAGATAGGTAAAACAATAAAAGGAGAATATGCTATTAAAAAGAAATAAGGTCACAAAATGAATATCAAAATATTAAAACAAAAAGAATCACCATTATTATCAAGAAAAAGGATTTCAGTTGAAGCAACATTCAAAGGTGCTACTCCTAGTAAATCAACTTTAAAAAAAGAATTAGCAACAAAATTAAAAGCAAAAGAAGATTTAATTGAAATAAGACATGTTTATGGTAAGTTTGGTGAAGAAAGAGCAAAAGTAATTGCACATGTTTATGATAATGAAAAAGTAATGAAAGCTTTGATTCATAAAAAGAAAGAAAAAGAAGTAAAAAAGAAAGAAACTGTACCAGTAGCAGAAACAAAACCTGCTGAACCAGCTAAGAAAGAAGAAAAGAAACCTGAAGAGAAAAAAGAAGACAAAAAGAAAGAGGAAAAGAAATAATTGGTGAGATGAAGTATGGGAAAGAAAAGAGCACATAAAGTAGTTAAAAAAAAGGGAAAAATCAAAAGAAAACCTAAAAAGACTAGTTCTAAGTACAAGAATTATAAAATAGAAGGCAATAAATTATCAAGAAAAAACTCAACTTGTCCTAAGTGCGGTGCAGGAGTGTTCATGGCAGAGCACAAAGACAGAAAGACATGCGGCAAATGTGGATATATGGAAATTAAGAAGTAGTTATTCTTTATCATAATAAGAAAAGAAATCATGTAATTCTTTTTCAGGAATATTTCCTTTTTTTAATTCATTTATTAGATATTCTTCCAAAGGTAAATGCCTTTTATTAATAAGAGATTTATACTTTGTAGATCTCCCCTTTATTTGCCTAATTAAATTTTCTATAACTGTATTATCACCTTGTTTTAATTTTTCAATACATTTAATATAATTTCTTAAACCACCAACACACTCAAAATACCAAATATGAAGAGTTTCGTTGGTTATGTCATCATAAAATGTTATACTTGCTCTTCCAACAAATTTATTTTCTCTTAATTTTATATTAGCTAATAATTCAACAGAAAGTTTAGTTTTCTCAAAATCAACTCTCTTGTACATTTTAGGTGCCTTTTTATTATGGAATCTATCAATAGTTATAAACTTAAAATAATCCGGAACTAATTTTAACATAGAAGCATGATAAATTTGTTCAATAGGAAAAAAATAATGAACTGTATGAAAACAAGGATAAAGATAACCTCGGTTACTTATAAAATAAGGATCAAACGCTTTTTTTAATTTCCTTTTGAAAATGTGGGCCCTGAATATAGGCTTATCTTTAAACTGAAAAACCTTTCCAATAAAAGAAATTCCAGAATGAACATTATAATTAGTTTCAGGTTTATATTTTTGATTAAATGATGTCCATTCATTGTAATATGATTCAATTTCTTCCTGTGATATTATATCGCTAAGTTCCATTTTTATTACTGAAGAAAGGGTATAGAATAGGATATAATTATTTTTTAGCGATATATATCGTATCTAATAAATTTTTTTAAATAAAAAAGGTAACAATTTCTTCTCAGCTTTCCTTAAATGAACTTGGAAAGTAGAATAACTTAATTTAGCAATTTTTGCTAATTTTTTTACACTTATTTTTCTTGGTGAGTTATAATAACCATTTTTAGTTGCTAATTCTATTGCCTGTTTTTGTTTTTTAGTTAAATGAGGTTGTAAGCTTAGAACTGAGAAATCTTTTATTTTTTCTTTTTTTATACTAAGTAATTTTCCATTGAACTTTATTTTAACTAATTTTATAAAATCAATCAAGTGTTTTTTATTCCAACTACCTATACACCAGAGATTAAAACCTTGTTCGTCAATAAGTATGGGTTTAAGTATAATTAATTTATGAGAATACATAGGCAATAAATCTAATGGTTCCACTATTTTTGCAATTACAAAATTATCAGTTGTTTCCAAATGTAATACTTTCTTATCTTTTTTCCAGTCATTGAGAAATCTCTTTTTGTTTATTTTATCTCCGAAAATAAAACCAACTAAATGAATAAAAATTTTATTTTTCTTAATATGAAAAGAAATAGGATAACCAGAGATAGAAACATTATATTTCTTTGTTCTACTTCCAATAGATCCAGATTTGCCATCTATTTTAACTTTAGCAATCCACATAATATAACGATATATATCGTTTGTATATAAAGTTAACTAAAGAATACAAATCTTTATATAAAATAAACTAATAGTAAATTTAAAATGATATGTAAGTTACCTGGAAAATACGTAAGTCAAGAAAAAACATTAAGAATAGATGTAAAATTTCTATATCCATCAAAAAAAACAGAGTATCCACCAACAAGAGCAGCAGTAGGAGTTTTTGATGAAACCCAAGGAAATTATTCTGTTCATGTTATTAAATTAAGTTCAATAAGAGGAAGTACTGGTTTAATATATAGAGTTTTCAGAACAAAAAACAAAAAAGAAGCATTGACACAACAACAGAAAGTAAAAGATTTATTAGAATCTGGAAAAAATGTTATTATTACTGATTTAGGTGAAGCAACCATCGAATCTTTAGAAGAAAAAGTTGATTCTAAGTAATATTATATAAAACAACAATCTATATAAACACCTAAATTCTCACAAAACCATGCTCAATAACTTCACACCAAGATTATACCAAGAAACAATATTCTCAACATGCACAACACACAACACATTAGTTGTACTACCAACAGGCTTAGGTAAGACAGCAATAGCAATGATGTTAACAGACTTCAGACTAAACCAACACCCTGATAAAAAGATCCTAATGTTAGCTCCAACAAAACCTTTAGTTGAGCAACATTTCCAAACATTCCAGCAACACCTAAACATAGAACAAGAACAATTAGTAATGTTTACAGGCTTTGTAAAGCCAGAAAAAAGACAAGAACTTTGGCAAAATACAAAAATAATAATCTCAACACCACAAGGCTTAGAAAATGACATAATAAACAAGAAAATAGATCTTAAAGATGTTTCATTATTGATCATAGATGAAGCTCATAGGGCAACAGGTGATTATTCATATGTTTGGATTGCAAAGCAATATGATAAAACAGCAAGATTCGCAAGAATACTAGCCCTAACAGCGTCACCAGGTTCAAAATTAGAAAAAATAACAGAAGTTTGTGATAATCTATTGATAGAAGAACTAGAAATAAGAACAGATGATGATCCAGATGTCAAACCTTATGTACAAAAATCAGAAGTAAAATGGGTAACAGTGCAACTTCCAGAAGAATTCAAAATAATAAAAAAATTCTTAGAAAGCTGTTTAAAAGATAAACTAAAACAAGTAAAAGAGCATGGTTATATTGATTCTTCACAAATCAATATTTCAAGAAGAGATTTATTAAAACTTCAAGCAATACTTCAAGGCCAGGTAAGAACTGAAAAAACATATGAAATATTCCAATCAATATCATTATTAGCACAAGCAATGAAGATACACCATGCATTAGAATTAATTGAATCTCAAGGGATAACAGCTTTATATCTTTACATGCAGGATCTAATGTCCAAAGCACAAAAAACAAAAACAAAAGCAACAAAAAACCTAGTCAGAGACATCAACTTTAGATCAGCTTTTATTAAGACACAAAAATTATATGACAAAGGAATTGAGCATCCAAAACTAAATGAGTTAATGAATATTCTAAGAAAACAAGTAGAAAAACATAAAGATATCAAGATAATTGTATTTAACCAGTTTAGAGACTGCGCATCAAAGATAGTTGAACAACTAGATGAGATAAAAATAAAATCAAGATTATTTGTAGGCCAGGCAAAAAAACGAAACAAAGGACTAACACAAAAAAAACAGATAGAGATCTTAGATTCTTTTAGAAGAAATGAGTTCAATGTTTTAGTTTCTTCAAGTGTAGGTGAAGAAGGTCTTGACATACCAAAGGTAGATTTTGTAATATTTTATGAACCAGTACCAAGTGCCATTAGGAGTATTCAAAGAAGAGGCAGAACAGCCAGGCACAAAGAAGGTGAAATTTTAATATTAATAACAGAAGGAACTAGAGATGTATCCTATAGGTGGAGTGCATTTCATAAAGAAAGAAAGATGTTTAGGTCTTTAAAAGAATTAAAACAAAAATTCAAATTAATGAAACGTGAAACCACTTTAAATAAGTTTATTGAGAAAAAAAAGAAAAAAACTCAAAAAATAAAAATATTTGCAGATTACAGAGAAAAAGGTTCAGGTGTTATCAAAGAACTCATTGAGAATGATGTAGACATTAGTTTAGACAAATTAAATAGTGGAGATTTTGTATTATCATCTAGAGTTGGAGTTGAATATAAAACATCAGATGATTTTGTGACATCAATCATAGATGGCAGATTATTGCAGCAATTAAAAGAATTAAAAAGAAACTTTGAACTACCGATCATAATAATAGAAGGTGACCAAGATATTTATTCTGTAAGAAATATTAATCCAAATGCAATAAGAGGAATGCTTGCAACAATAAATATTAGTTATGGAATCCCAATCTTATACACAAAAAATTACAAAGACACATCTGAATTAATGAAAATAATTGCAAAAAGGGAACAAGACAAAACAACTAAAGAATTTTCTTTACATGGTGATAAAAAACCATTAAACTTGAAAGAACAACAAGAATACTTGATTAGTGCTTTGCCTGGGATTGGTGCAACATTAGCAAAACCTTTGCTCACTAAATTTAAGACAGTGAAGAACATAATCAATGCAAAACAAGATGAATTAAAACAAGTAGAATTGATTGGTGATAAAAAAGCAAAAAAGATTAAAGATGTTGTTGAAAATGAGTATGAAGAACAATAATATTTATATAATCAAAATCAATCCCAACACTTTGGTGAATCAAATGGAACTAGAAAAAGAAAGACAAGAAATACTAGAAAAAGGATTATACTTTAGATTAAATTTAACTGGTAAGGAATTAAGTAATTCAGAAGAAAGACAAGCACTTTCTAATAAACATAAGCCAAAAGATGATGAAATGGCTTCTGAAATATTAAAAATAATCTATGAAGAAAAAAAGGAAAAAACACCATGTTTAAGAAGTTTAGACAAAGGTTGGCAAATAAGATATGACTATGGTGGTTGGAGTTCTCATCCTCACCTTGATATTAGAGCTCCTGATGAAATAAATAAATTAGTTGAAGAATCAATTGAACTTGAAGAAATAAAAGATTTAGCAAGAGATGCATTATATGATATAATCAGAGAAAATATAGTATTAATAGATAGATATCTTCTTCCAGTAGATCAAAAGGTTCCAAGCGGGATAATACAGAAAAGCATAAAAGATTGGTATTAATTCAAAAGTTCATACTTCTTAACTTATCCACACGACTTTTAGTACTAGGATGTGTACTAAAAAAAGCAAACAAACCTTTTGCAGTAAATGGATTCAATATAAACAATGAAGCTGTTGTTTTATTACCAAACCTCATAGGGTGATGTTTAACATTTTGTTCTAACTTTTCCAAAGCAGAAGCCAAGCCAAAAGGATTATGCAAGACTTTAGCAGCACTTTCATCAGCTAAATATTCACGAGACCTAGAGATACCTAATTGTATCAACATAGCAATAAACGGTGTTAATATTGCCAAAACCAATATCTCCAAACCATTATTATCCCTATCACCAAAACCAAATATAGCACTCCACCTAGCAATCATTGCAATATAACTGATGACAGAAGCAATCGTGGCAGCAATTGTAGCTATTAAAATATCTCTATTCTTCACATGGCTAATTTCATGTGCAATCACACCTTTTAATTCATCTTTGCTCAATAAATCTAAAATACCTTGTGTGCAAGCAATTGCTGCATGTTTTGGATCACGACCAGTTGCAAAAGCATTTGCATTATCAGTAGGCACAATGTAAACTTTAGGCATTGGAATATTAGCTAGATGCACAACTTCTTTAACAAGTTTATATAATTCAGGATTATCATGTTCTTCAACCAATTTAGCCTTGTACATCTTTAGAACGATTTTATCAGAGAAAAAATAACTACCAAAATTCATTAAAATTGCAAAAACCAAACCAAACATTAAACCTTGCCTGCCTGAGATCAAATATCCAACTAATAAAAGTAATCCAGACAATAATCCTAGTAAAAAAACAGTTTTTAATTGATTTTTAAACATTTTAAACCATGAAAAGAAAATTGGTATTTAAAGTTAATGTATATAGTATAACACAATTAACAATAAAGTTTATATATAACAAAAAGATAAATATAAACAATATGAAAAAAAAGAGGTTTCCAGATCTAGACTTTAGTAAAAGTATACTATTGAGCGACATTCTAAAGCTTCACATTGAACTATACAAACAAGGAATAACTAAAACACATTATTTAATAGTTATATCTGGTGTGATCTTAAGTTTTGTTATAAATGAAATTTTCAAAAAATCATTCTTAGAACAACCATCTCTATTCAGATTAGGAGTAATAATTATTATGGCAGGTACATTACTTACTATATTATTTAGTTTAAGTGCAATAGAATTAACAACAAAGAAAAGTAGAAAAAGAATCAATATATTTTTTCATACTCATGAAACAGGTAAATTAGATGAAAAAAGATATGAAAAAGAATTATTAAGATTAGTTAACAATGATAAAGAGATAGTACAAGAGTATGCACAAGAGATCTTTGAACTAGAACAACTAATAAAGAAACAATTTGATGCAATAAAGATAGGAACATTCACTTTAATTGGTTGTTGTTTAGTGGGCGGAGTAATGGTCCTAATCAACCTATTTCTGTAAATTCTTTTCACCTAGTTTATTAACATAGGTTGCAAGACCTTCTATCTGTCTTAACTTTGTTTTCCTAAACAAGAAATGTCTAAACTTATTATCTATCTTAACACCCATTTGACCAAGTTTAGAATTAAGTTTGCCATAC
Organism: uncultured Methanosarcinales archaeon; assembly: GCA_964535955.1. GTDB lineage: Archaea > Nanobdellota > Nanobdellia > Woesearchaeales > CAXGTL01 > CAXGTL01. Next base: position 137,318 of record CAZHVK010000002.1, read on the forward strand.
AATTGTTTACCTTTTTTATCAAGATCAGTAAGAATAATGCATTCTTTAGTCCTTGCCTCTACTTCTTCTACAACTTCAAACAAAGCTTTGCCATACAAGACCATAACATTTGTTATACCAAACTCAGCCAAAGCTTTTCTATCATTCTTGCCTTCGACTATGACAAGGATTCCACTATCCCTAATCTTTTCAAGATGTTCCAGGATTTGTTGTGAATTGTTTTTCATATAATAACTAGACACTCCAAAATATATAAATATTACCAAAAATGCAATAAAAAGCTAAAATAACAACAAAACATATAAACACCTAAACCATCCCAACATGCATGTCAATCTCAAAATCAGAACTCCTACTATATTATAAAAGAAAACCTATTCAACAAGCTATTGTAGAGCATTCTAAAGACAAAGAGGTTATTGGGAGTTTTGGTGGAACTGGATTTGCAAAAAGGCCAGACATTATCCAATATCCTGCAGAAATACTCGAAGCTGCAAAACAAGGTATCACAAGCTTTCACTGTTCAGAAGAACTTTGGAATAATACACTACAACTAAGTCCAAGCTTAAACAGAAAACAACTTGATCAATTAAGAAAAGCATGGGATCTTGTTCTTGACATTGATTGCAAAGAATTAGAATATTCAGCAATAACAGCAGATTTATTAGTACAAGCATTAAAATATCATAACATAAATGCTATAAGCATTAAATTCTCAGGAAACCACGGATTTCATATTGGAATTCCTTATGAATCCTTCCCAAACATGATCATAGACAAAGGAAAGTTAGTAGAAACAAGATTATTATTTCCAGAAGCACCAAGAAGAATAGCTAATTATCTAAAACAAATGATAAAAAACCATTTAAAAGAAAAACTACTAGATTTAGACCAAAACATAGAAAATATTGCAAAAAGATTCAACAAAACAACACAAGAAATTGGTGGAAGTGATTTTGATCCATTCACAATATTAGAAATAGATACAATTCTAATTTCATCACGACACTTATACAGGGCTCCATACTCATTCAATGAAAAGTCTGGCTTAGTATCAATACCAATTGATCCAAACAGAATCATGGACTTTGACAAAAAAAATGCTATATCTAAAGATATTCTTGTAGATGAAAGATTTAAATTTCTAGATAGAACAAAATGCAAAGAAAACGAAGCAAAGCAATTATTTGTACAAGCATTTGACTATGATAGTAAAAAATTAGAAAAAGAAAAATACAAACAAATAACAGAACACCATAAGAGTTTAGGTAGAGACAAATTTGAAGAATTCCAAGATTCTGTTCCTGAACAATATTTCCCACCATGCATAAAAAAGGTATTAGAAGGTTTAATAGATGGTAAAAAAAGAGCTTTATTCATTCTAATAAACTTTCTTAAGTCTGTTAACTGGCCATATGACAAGATAGAAGAAAGGATAAAAGAATGGAACAAAGAAAACAAGGAAACATTAAGAGAAAACTATATTGTTGGCCAGCTAAGATATCAAAAACACAATAAAGATAAGATATTACCACCAAACTGCAAAAACATAATGTATTACAAAGATCTTCAAATATGTTTACCAGACAATTTATGTGCAAAGATAAAGAATCCTGTTAATTATTCTATTATAAAGGTTAAATCAATTGCAAGAGAACAGAAAAAAACTAGCAAAAAACTAACACAAGAAGAAAAAGAACAAAGAAAAAAGATAAGACAAGAAGAAAAAAGGTTTAAAGAAGAAATGTTAAAAAAGAAAAAAATTAATCAAGAATAAATTCCTCTATCTCTATATTCTATATCAAGAGGTATGCCATTTTGTAAAAGTTGTGAAATCCTTACTTTACCAATTTTATCAACTTTTACTTCTACAGTAACGTTAATCATTGAGAATTTTGCACCTCTTTCAAAAAAAAATTGTTCAATACCATATTCAATATTAATAGAATTATCATTTACACTAACAATCTTACCTCTTATAAAATCATCAAACTCAGGATAATCTAAAGTTGCAGTCTTAGGACGGCTGATACCTTCAGAATCTGTCTCAAGGATAACATAAACATAATCGCCTTTTGCAGACTCAGGAATTGATACATCTGAGATACTACCAATTTCATAACCAATAATAACATATTGTCCCCTTAAAACATCAAATGGATCTACAGGCCTGGTTTTAAGAACATATGTTTTTCCAACTAACAATGGCCAAGACAAAGTCAAAATAACAATACCAAAAACTAATAAAAAGATTATTATAAAGATTTTTAATTTTTTTGTATCCTTCATCTTCTATAAAAATTATACTTGATCAATAAGGTTTCTTCTCCATTTTTCTATTAACCAACCACCTACAATAAGCACAATACCTCCTGTAATAAAAATAAGAGCAAGGCTTGTATAACCCCATAAATCTATAACAAACCCAATATATCTTGTAACAATATCTAAGCTAAAAGCTATTATTCCTAGATTTATTAATGCTTTAGATTCTTCTAAAGTACCATAACCAATTACAGCTAAGATAAAAAGAACAAAAAATGTGTTTATCATTATCCATACAAACCATAAAATACCTGGTATGCTTCTTCTTCTACTAAATCCATAATAACTTCTTCCTGATTCCCATTTACACTCCCCTAGTGCTAAACATCCTGATCTTTTATTATTATAAGTATTACATTCATTTTTTTCACTATTTACACCATAAATACCACCAAATTCTCCTCTACAACGACTAGTACCCATATCAGTTTGCCACTTACATTTTAATTTTTCAGGTGCATCTTCACATAATTCTTTAGTATCAAAATCATAACAAGATTTAAGCATGCAATCTCCCATTACCCTAGAAGGCAAATAAGTCAGAAAAGCAGTTCCTATTAATAACACAATAATTGCAGAGACTACCAAAATTTCTCTTTTTGATACAGATTTTTTAACTAATGAAAAAAGTGCTGCAAACACAAAAGATATAATCGAAATAAAACTTAAAAACAACAAGAAAATCATATCTGATGAAGCAAATGAGATTTGATTACTTCCCCAAAGCATAGGAATAAACATTTGGAAAGTTAATGTATAAGTAAATGATAAAAAATAAAAAGCCATCCAAAATTGGAATAATTTTGTAAACTTATGATCATAGGCTTTATGCCACAAAGATAAACTATAAAAAAGAATACCTAATACCAATTGTAAAAAAACAAACATAATTGGAGGATTATTACTCCCAAAAGCTGCAAACTGGAAATTAATCCATATTAAAAATTCTATTAAAGCTACCACTAAAGTAACATAAGAAGAAAAAACATAAGCAGAAATAGTAACACCTAGAAATGCAAATAACCAAAGCCAAGCAGTACCTTGTAAACTAACTGAAGTAGAAAAGATTTGTGCAATCAAAAAAATACTCAATGTATATAATAAAGCTCCTAAAACAAATAATGATTGACCAATTTTAGGATAATGCTTTTCTCTTAAAAAAATGCCTACAGCATAAGAACATAATGTAAGAACAAGAAGAATTAATATCTTAAACACAGAATGTATAATGTGCCAATTTTGAGCAATAAGCCATGCAAAACCAACTCCAATTAATATAGAACCAATAATTGCAATTATTGTACCAAATGATGCTGCTTTTTTATTAAACATATTATTAAGAAATATTGATAAGAACTATATAAACCTTTCTAGCTTAGAAATAAAAGTATTATAGGTATTTACAAAGTCCTTGTACCACAACTTTATATCACAAAAAGGATATAAATTTTTGAATATAAAGGTTCTAAAATTTATAACAAATTTCAGATACATTTATAAAGAAACATAATTTTCAACAACATAGTGTGAAGGTGTGTTTAAACCTTATATGCAATAAATAAACACATAATAACTGTCCTTAAGCCTGAAAAATTAAATTTTTCAGTACAGAAGAGGCGAAGAAAGCTCGTTCTGTCTGAAAATAATAAAAATAAAGGTTTCTAGATGGGTTTAATGCTTAAAAAAGCATTATTAACTTATATGGGGTGTTCAAAGCTAACTATAAAACACAATGCCAACAATTAGAAAACCAAGAGCAGGAAGTTTGCAGTTTTGGCCTAGAAAAAGGGCTAAAAGAGAATATGCTAGAGTTAGATCTTATAAAAAATCAAAAGAAAATAAACTCTTAGGGTTTCCAGGTTACAAAGCAGGCATGACTCATGTGCTCCACATTGACAACAGAAAAGCATCTTTAACAAAAGGCACAGAAATCAGTTGTCCTGTCACAATCATTGAGTGCCCAAATATCAAAATTGCTTCTATACGTTTTTACAAAGATTCTCCATCAACATATGGTCTTAAACTAATGGGTGAAGTCTTTACAGAAAAGCTAGACAAAGAATTATCAAGAAAAATCAAATTACCAAAAAAGAAAAACAAAAATATAGACGATTTCAAAGACTTTGATGAAGTTAGAGTAAATGTTTATACTCAACCTAAATTAACAGGTATTGGCAAAAAAAAACCAGAATTTTTTGAGATGAGAATAGGCGGAAACAAAGAAGAACAACTAAAATATGCAACAGAAAATCTTGGCAAAGAAGTCAAAATAACAGATGTATTCAGACCAGGCCAGCAAGTAGACATTCATGGTGTGACAAAAGGTAAAGGATATCAAGGTGTTGTAAAAAGAATGGGTGTTGGATTAAGAAGTCACAAATCAGAAAAAGCAATCAGAGGAGCTGTAACTGCACCTGAAGGTATTTCAAAGATAAAATACACAGCACCAATGGCTGGTAGAATGGGTTATCATCTTAGAACAGAATTCAATAAATGGTTAATAAAGATTTCAGAAAAACCAGAAGAAGTAAATCCTAAAGGTGGATTCATCAATTATGGTCTTGTAAAAAATAATTATATAATTGTAAAAGGTTCAATACCAGGACCAAAAAAAAGAATTATGATTGTAACAGACCCTATGAGACCAAACAAACTAATTCCAAACAGTGCTCCTGACATTACACATATAAGTTTAGAATCAAAACAAGGTAGATAAAAATAACAAAATGAAACTAGACATAATAAACAAAGAAAATAAAGAAACAGGAAAAATAGATTTACCTAATCAATTTTCTGAACAAATAAGACCAAATCTGATAAAAAGAGCTGTACTAACAATACAAAGTCATAATTACCAACCTTATGGAAGTGACCCTGAAGCAGGAAAAAAATCATCTGCAGAAATAAGCAGAAGAAGAAGAAAATATAGAGGATCATATGGCCATGGAATATCAAGAGTACCAAGAAAGATTCTAAGTAGGAGAGGAACAAGATTTAATTGGGTTGGAGCTTTTGCACCAGGCACTGTAGGTGGTAGAAGAGCTCACCCGCCAAAAGCAGAGAAAAAGCTTGAAAAAAAAATAAACAAAAAAGAAAATAGAAAAGCAATTAGAAGTGCATTATCAGCTTCATTAAATAAAGAATTAGTCAAAAAAAGAGGACATAAGGTTCCTAAAAATTATCCTTTTATAATTGATAATGATTTTGAAAAAATAAAAAAAACAAAAGATGCTAGAACAGCATTTATTGCAATTGGTCTGCAAGATGAATTAAAAAGATGTAGAGTAAAAAAAATAAGAGCTGGTAAAGGTAAGATGAGAGGCAGAAAATACAGAATAAAAAAAGGCCCTTTACTTGTTGTTGGTGATAATTGCGATCTCATGAAGAGTGCAAGAAATTTTTTAGGAATTGAGATTGTTAAAGTAAACGAAGTTAATGCAAAGCTGCTTGCACCTGGTTGTGATGTAGGAAGATTAACATTATTTACAAAAAATGCAATTGAAAAATTAGAAAAAGATAAATTATTTATGTGATAATATATGACAAAGAAAAAACAAGAAAAAAAAAGTCAGGACAAGAAACAAGTAGTTGAAAAACCTAAGAAAAAACAAGAAACAGTAGCTAAAAAAGCAGAAACAAAGAAAATATCAGACTCAAAAGAAAACAAAAACACAAAAAAATCATTAAAAAAGTCAAAACAATTAAAAAAATTTTATGATCCTTATAAAACAATTATTTACCCAGTTTCAACAGAAAAATCAATAAGATTAATGGAATCTGAGAACAAACTAATATTCAGAGTTTCATTAAAAGCAAAAAAATCAGAAATAAAACAGGCACTAGAAGATCTGTTCAAAGTAAAAATCATCAGTGTAAAAACATTAATAACACAAAAAGGACATAAAAGAGCCTATGTTAAATTTAGTGATGAAACACCAGCAATTGACATTGCAACACAGTTAGGCATGATGTAATAATTATAGGTAAAACAATGGGAAAAAGACTAATTCAACAAGCACGTGGAAAAGGCAGCCCTACATACAGGGCGCCAGGTCATAGGTATAAAGGTAGGGTTAAGTTTAACCCTGTTAATAAAACAATACTTAAAGGCATTATTACAGATATTATACATTGCAGAGGACATTCAGCTCCATTAATAGAAATAAAATTCGAGAACAATGAGAGATCTCTTATGGTAGCCCCAGAAGGTGTTAAGATAGGTGATGAAATAATATCAGGAAACAATATTGAAGAAGCAAAAAAAGGTTATATAATGAATCTTAAAGACATACCAGAAGGAACAATGATATTTAATATTGAATCACAGCCAGGTGATGGTGGAAAATTCGTAAGAGCATCTGGATCATTTGCAAAAGTAATAACAAAACTAAACAAATTTGTTATTGTACAATTTCCTTCAAAAAAACAAAAAAAATTTAATCCAAACTGTAGAGCATGTATAGGAAACATTGCTGGAGGTGGAAGATTAGAAAAACCACTATTAAAAGCAGGATTTAAGTTTTTTAAAATGAAAGCTAAGAACAAATTGTGGCCTAAAGTTTCTGGTGGCGCACAAAATGCAGTAGATCATCCATTTGGAACATCACGTTCATCAAGAAAATCAAAAGCAAGACCTTGTCCTAGAAATGCACCACCTGGAAGAAAAGTTGGAGCATTATATGCAAAAAGGACAGGTAGAAAGAAAAGGAAAAAATAATCATTGAAAACAAGGTGAAATAAATATGTTTAGAAATTTTCAATTTATAAGCTACGAACGAACCGGAGGGAAGTGAGTATGGCAAAAAAAGCAATCATGGTCAAAGGAATGCATGAAGAAGAATTAAAGAAATTAAGTTTAAAAGAATTCATTGAAATAACAAATTCAAGAGCAAGAAGATCACTTAAAAGAGGGTTTACAGATCTTCAAAAAAAGTTGTTAAAAAAGATTGACAAAAATGAAAAAAACATTAAAACACATTGCAGAGATATGGTTATTATTCCAAAGATGATTGGATTAACAATAAGAGTCCATAATGGTAAAGAGTTTGTACCAATTATAATACAACCAGAGATGATTGGGCACTATTTAGGAGAATTTGCCCAAACAAGAAGAAAAGTATCACACAGTGCACCAGGAATAGGAGCAACAAGATCAAGTGCAAGTGTTAGTGTAAGGTAAAGGAATGAAACGAAATGAGTAAACACAAATATTCATCAAAAACTGAAAATGAACACACTGCAAAAGCAGTTGGTAAAGATGTTGCTATCTCTTTCAAACATGCAGCAATGGTTTGTAACCAATTAAGAAATAAGAATCTGTTAAAATCAAAAGAATTACTAAAAAGAGTTATTGAGAAAAAACAAGCAATACCTTACACAAGATTCAACTTTGATCGTGGACACAAAAAAAAGATTGGGCCTGGAAGATATCCAATAAAGACATCAAAAGAGATATTAAGAATACTTGAAAATGTTGAATCAAATGCACAATTCAAAGGACTAAACACATCATTATTAAAAATAATACACATTAATGCTCACAAAGCATCTACACCTAAAAGATATGGAAGAAAGGGTGGTGTAAACTCAAAAAGATCCCATGTTGAAGTAATTGTTGAAGAAACTCCAGAAACAAAAACAAAAGAAGAGATCTCAGAAAACAAATCTAAAGAAAAAGAGAAAAAAAGCTCAGAGCAAAAAAAAACTGAACAAAAGGAAAAGCAAGTAGAAAATCAAAAGGTGGAAAGTAAATGATAGAAAGAAAAATACTAGCTGAAAAGATGAAGGAATTTGAAATAGAAGAATTAGTTGGTAAAAAGACTAGAGGAGTAGGTCATTCAAAAACAAAAGTTCAGAGAACTCCATTAGGTGAGAAAATAGTAATCCATGCATCACGTCCGGGATTGGTTGTTGGTAGAAAAGGAGCAAACATAATTTCAATGACAAAAATATTAAAGAAAAAATTCAGTCTTAACAATCCTCAAATAGAAATTAGTGAGGTCATTAATCCAAACATAGATGCAAATATTATAGCAGAGAGAATTGCAACATCACTTGAAAGGTTTGGTGCTTCAAGATTTAAAGGAATAGGACATAAAGCAATGGCAGATGTAATGAAATCAGGAGCAATGGGAGTAGAAATAATCATTGGTGGTCGTGGAGTACCTGGTGAAAGAGCAAAATCATGGAGATTTTACAGAGGATATTTAAAAAAATGTGGAGATGTTGCAGTAAATGAAGTTAAGAAAGCATTTGCAACTGCTAACTTAAAAACAGGAACAATAGGAATCAAAGTAAGTATAATGGATAAAGATGTAAAGCTTCCTGACAAAATAATTACTACTGAAGAAAAAGAAGAAATTCAAAGACAAGCAATGAAAGAAGAAAAAAGAAAAGAAGAAGAAGAGAAAGATAAAAAAGAAGAACAAGACAAAAAAAATGAAACAAAGGAAGAAAAAACAAAGAAAGTCTCAGAGCAAAGTTCTGATGATACTTCCAAAGTAGTTTCTGACAAAAATAAAAAAGAAACAAAAACAGGTAAATAAACATGTCCAAAATTAAGAGAAAAGAATTAGAAAAATTAAGCAGAAATGAACTAAGCTCAAAACTATTCGAACTTAAAAAAGAATTAATGAAAGAAAATACTCAAATAGCAATAGGAACAAATCCTAAAAATCCAGGGAATATCAAAATCATTAAAAGAAATATAGCACTTATTATTAAAATAATTAAAAAAAAAGCAAAAGATGAAGAATAATGAAAATCTTCATCCATATTTAATATAAAATAGAGGAGGAATAAATGACTGAAGTATGTACACAATGCGGCTTACCCAAAGAACTTTGTGTTTGTGAAACAATTGCAAAAGAAAACCAAGCAATCATCATAAGAACAGTTAAAAAAAAGTTTGGAAAATTATATACAATCATTGAAGGTATAGAAGACAAAGACATCAACATGAAAGAGATGACAAAAAAATTAAAAAACAAGTTTGCCTGTGGTGGAACAGGAAAAGATGGAAAAATAGAACTTCAAGGAAACCACAAACAAAAAGTCAAAAAAATATTAGTCGAAATGGGTTTTGCCCCTGAAACAATAAATGTCAAATAATTGAAATGTTTCAGAAGAATAAAAACATGCTTAAACATGAATTAATAGGTTTAAGCGCGGAAGTAGTGGAATCAGTAAATAGAAATAATATAGGAATAAAAGGAAAAATTTTAGATGAAACAAAAAAAACATTAGTAATATTACACAAAAACAAAAAGAAAAGATTGATGAAAAAAGGAATAAAAATCAAGATTAAAAAAAATAATTTATCATATATCATTGACTGTAAAAAAATAATAAAAAACCCTGAAGAAAGGTTAAAGCTAAGGTGAAAAAATGGCAAAAAAACAAATGTCAGAAAAAACATCAAAAAATTGTAATGATGAAAATTGTCCTATTCATGGTAATCTAAAAACCAGGAAAAAAATATTTGTAGGAACAGTAATAAATGATAAAATGCAAAAAAGTGCAACAATTGTTTTTGAAAGAATAACAAAAAATAAAAAATATGAAAGATATGGTAAAAAAAGGACAAAGATTAAAGTTCACAATCCTCCCTGCATCAATGCAAAAGTGGGAGAATTAGTAAAAACTATTGAATGTAGACCATTAAGCAAGACAATTAATTTTGTCATTGTTGAAAAATTAGGCAAAGGAGAAAGATTTCATAAAAGAGATGAAGATTTAGTAGAGAAAAAAGAAAAAACTGTAACTAAATCAGAAAAAAAAGTTGAGGAAAGCAAAGAATGAAAGCAATTAAATCAAAAGTCACAAGAGCAATTCCTATAGGTACAGTAATGGAGACTTGTGATAATTCAGGTGCAAAGGTAATCAAAGTATTTAATGTAAGAGGTCATAAAACAGTTAAAGGTAGAAGATCTGCAGCAGGTGTTGGTGATCTTGTTATGGCTTCAGTAGTTAGAGGAAAACCAGGAATGAAAAAAGAAGTTGTATTTGCTGTTATAGTCAGACAAAAAAAGGAATATAGAAGACCAGATGGCATGAGAATAAAATTTGAAGATAATTCAGCAGTTGTACTAAAAGATGATAAAGGAAACCCAAAAGGAACAATCTTCAAAGGTCCAATTGCAAAGGAAGCATGTGATAGATGGCCAGCAATTTCAAAGACTGCGAGGATAATTGTATAATGAAAGATAAAATATTAAGTAAAAAACCAAGAAAACAAAGGAAATACAGAGCAAATGCTCCTTTACACATCAAACAAAAATTCATTCATGTTCATTTATCAAAAGATCTTAGACAAAAATTTAACACGAGATCATTAATGCCTAAAAAAGGTGATAAAGTAAAGATTATTAGAGGTAATTTTAAAGGAAAAATTGAGAAGATTAACAAAATAGACTTAAAAAAATCAAAATTATTCATTGAAAATATTGAAGTTGCAAAAAAAGATGGAAACAAATCTATGATCCCTATAGACCCATCTAATGTAATACTAATTGATTACAATATTGATGATAAACAAAGAAAAAAGATAATCGAAAGAAAAAAGATAAACAAATCTAAAAAACAGAAAGAACAAAAGGTGAAATAAATATGACAAAATCGCACTTAAAAAGATTGGCAGCACCAAAAACATGGCCAATTAACAAAAAGAAAGAAAAATTCATAATTAGACCTAATCCTGGTCCACATTCATTCAAAACTGCTATTCCTCTTAATATAATCTTAAAGAATTTAATAAAAAATATCAAAACAAGTAAAGAAGGAAAGTACCTTTTAACTCACAAAGAAATATTTGTCAATAACAAAATTAGAAGAAATCCCAAATTATTAGTGGGGTTTATGGACACAATATCTATTCCTCTTACAGAAAAATTTTATAGAGTATCAATAAATAAAAGTGGAAAGATTTGTTTAATACCTATAAAAGAAAACGAATCAAAGATAAAATTATGCAAAATAAAATCAAAAAAGATAATTAAAAAAGGAATGGTTCAATTGAATTTTTCTAATGGGGAAAATATGTTAGTCAACAAAAAAGATTATGGTGTTAATGATGTTGTTGTAATTAATTCTGTAGATAATAAAATAAGCAATCTATTAAAATTTAAAAAAGGTTCATTAGTCTATATTAATAAAGGAAAAAAAGTAGGAGAAATAGGAAAAATTGAAGATATAAAAGGAAAAGAGATAATTATAAAATTAAAAAATAAGAAGATAATTAAGACATTAAAAGATTATGTTTTTGTAATAGGAGAAGATAAGCCAATAATAACTTTAAATGAAAAATGAGTAAGATAATGAGAGCAATCAAAATAGAGAAAATAACGCTCAATATAGGGGCTGGAAAAGATCAGAATAAGTTAGATAAGGGTATAAAATTATTAAAAACTATCACTGGCATTAATCCTATTAAAACTAAAACTAATAAAAGAATTCCTGCATGGAACCTAAGACCTGGATTACCTATAGGATGTAAGCTTACTTTAAGAGGAGAAAAAGCAAAAGAAATTTTAAAAATGCTCTTAGAAGCAAAGGGAAGCGAACTAAAAGAAGAACAATTTGATAACAGTGGAAACCTTGCTTTTGGAATTCATGAATACATAGACATTCCTGGAATTAAATATGATCCAGAAATAGGAATCATGGGCCTGCAGGTTTGTATAACATTAGAAAGACCAGGATTTAGAATTAAAAAAAGAAAAATAATGAAAAGAAAAGTATGTAAAAATCATAAAATAACAAAAGAAGAAGCAATAGGTTTTATGAAAGAAAAATTTAATATTAAATTAGAAGTTAAAGAATAAAAGGTGTATAATAAAATGTCATATAGTAATTATAAAAAAATTCATAAACAGCTCAAAGCAAAGCCAAATAAATTAAAAAAATATGAAAAGCATAATTCCCCTAAAGATAGAGGGTGTGGCATAGCAAAGAAAAGATGTAGAAGATGTGGAAGGATTAGAGCACACATTAGTAAATATGGTCTAGAATTATGCAGGCAATGTTTTAGAGAGATAAGTAAAAAAATAGGATTTAAAAAATATAATTGAAATAATGGTGAGATAAATGAGTTCAAATGATATATTAGCAAATGCATTGTCTAAGATAGATAATAGTATAAAAACAAAGAAAAAAACTTGCGAAATTAATCCTGTTTCAAAAGTAATAAAAGAAATACTAAAAATAATGAAGGAAAATCATTATATTGGAGACTTTAAAGAAATCAGTAAGATGAGGGGTGGAATAATAGAAGTCAACTTAATAGGTGGTCTTAATAAATGCTGTGTTATTAAACCAAAATTTCCTGTAAAGGTGAATGATTTTGAAAAATTCGAAAAAAGGTACCTCCCATCTAAAGGTTTTGGGTACATTATTATTTCCACGCATAAAGGTATAATGACGCAAGAAGAAGCATTTAAAAATAACTTAGGAGGAAGGCTAATAGCTTATTTTTATTAGAATTACTAAAAAATACAAAACATGAGATCCCAAAATTTCAAAGATGAAATAGAATTGCCAGAAGGAGTAGAAGCAAAGATAGACAAATTCCTCATATCTTTAAAAGGTAAAAAGGGAGAAGTTAAAAAAGTGCTAAGAAGTGCAAAAGTTAAAATAGAAACACAAGGTAATAAAATAATTATAAGCACACCAGTAATGACTAAAAATGAAAAAAAAGAGATTTTCACATTCAAAGCTCACTTAAAAAACATGATCAAAGGATGCCAAGAAGGATTCATTTACAAATTAAAGATATGCTCTGGTCATTTTCCTATGAACGTATCAATAAATAAGGATGAGTTCATTATTAAAAATTTTTTAGGTGAAAAAGTTCCAAGAGTATTAAAAATTAAGCCTGAAGCAAATGTTAAGATTGATGGCAATATAATTACTATTGAAAGTTGTAATAAAGAAATAGCAGGACAAGTTGCAGCAGATATGGAAAAGCTTACAGTAGTAAAAAATAGAGACAACAGAATATTCCAAGATGGAATTTATATAACAAGTAAAGCAGGCAAAGAAATGGATCAAAATTAGAAAATGAAAAATATAAAAGAACTATTGGAAATTAAAAAGAGAGTAAAAAAGAATAAACCAAAGTATATTAGACAGGATGCTCATAAGAAAAAAAGAGTTTCTAAAAAATGGAGAAAACCAAAAGGAATACAATCAAAGATGAGACTCAAAAGAAAAGGATATAGACAAAGGATGTCCTCAGGATACAGATCTCCCAAACTTGTAAAAAACCTTAATAAAGAAGGTTTAAAAGAAATAAGAGTTCATAATATTAAAGATTTAGAGAATGTAAAAGAAAATGAAAACCAAGGGATAGTAATTAGTAAAAGAGTAGGTATAAAAAAGAAGGTAGAAATATTAAAAAGATGTAAAGAATTAAAATTAAGAGTACTTAATGTCAAAAATAGTGATCTATTTATAAAAACTGTTGAAGATAAAAGAAAAAAGAAAAAAGAGATAAAAAAAGAAAAAACAAAGGAAAAAGACAAGAAAAAGAAAGAAAGGGAAAAACTTGCAAAAGAAAAGGAAGAAAAAGAGAAAAAGACTGAAGAAAAAAAGGATAAAGAAATTACAGAAGATTTAGGTGACAAATTAAAAAGAAATGAAGAAGAAGAAAAAAAACAAAAAGAGAAAGAAGAAAAAGATAAGGTTTTAACGAGAAGAAAATGAATACAAAATCACAAAAAAGATTGGCTGCTCAAGTAGCAAAAGTATCAAAGAAAAGGGTTAAGTTAGATAATACTAAACTAGATGAAATAAAAGAATCTATAACAAAAGCAGATATAAGAGGCTTAATTAAAGAAAAGATAATCAAAGTCAAACAAAAAAAGGGAGTTTCAAGGATTAGAACTAAAAAAAGACAAATACAGAAAAGAAAAGGAAGACAAAAAGGACCTGGTAAAAAAAAATCAAAAATAAACGCAAGAATAACAAAAAAAAGAAGATGGATTAATAAGGTAAGAGCACAAAGGAAATTTTTAAACAAATTAAGAGATAAGGAAATAGTAACCAAAACTACATTTAGGATGCTTTATTTAAAATCAAAAGGAGGATTTTTCAGAAATATAAGACACATCAAAGTTTATATTAAAGAACATGACCTCATCTTAAAATAAAACAAAAAGTGACAAATAAAATGGCAAAAAGAAAAATAAAATCACTAAGTTACAAGAGAAAAAGGCAGGGAAGAACAAATTATAAAAAACGTTTAAATATTTTAAAATCCAAAAAGAAAAGATTAGTTGTCAGAAAATCTCTCAATAATATATTATTACAAATAATAATATATAACAATGTGGGTGACAAAGTACTAGTAACTGCTCATTCAAGTGAAGTGAAAAAGTTAGGATGGAAGTTTCATACAGGAAATATTCCTTGTGCTTATCTAACAGGCTATTTATTAGGAATAAAAGCAATAAAAAAAGGAATTAAGGAAGTAATAACAGATATTGGTCTTTATACTTCAACAAAAGGTTCAAGAATATATGCTTCTATAAAAGGTGTAATTGATGCTGGACTAAACATACCGCATTCAAATGAAATTTTGCCTGATGAAAAAAGAATAAATGGTGAACATATCAAAAATTATTTTGAAAAAATTCAGAATAAAAACAACAAAAATGAATTTGGACAATATTTAAAATCAAAAATAGATCCTAAAGAAATCAACAAAAAAATAGAAGAAATTAAAAAAAAAATTAAGGAATCTAGGTGAAATAAGTATGGCTGAAAAAAAGAAAATGTCAAAAACACGAAGTGTTTCAGGTAAACAAGAAAATAAAAAGGAAAAAACAGAAGAAGTAGATGAAAAAATAGAAAAGATAGTTGAAGTTTCAGAAGAAGAAATAGACGAAATAGACAAAGAAGCAGAAGGAATAAAAGCAAGAATGATGAAGATTGAAGAATTTGATAAAGAAGGATGGAAACCAAAAACAAAGATGGGAAAAGCAGTCAGAGACAGTGAGATAATAAGTATTGATTATATTCTTAATAATGGATTAAAAATATTAGAGGCAGAAATTGTTGATGTTCTGATTCCTGACCTACAAACAGATTTATTATTAATTGGTCAAGCAAAAGGTAAATTTGGTGGTGGTCAAAGAAGAGTATTTAGACAAACACAAAAGAAAACAAAAGAAGGAAACAAACCAAAATTCTCAACTGTAGCAATAGTAGGAAATAACAGAGGATATTTGGGTATTGGTTTTGGTAAATCAAAAGATACTGTTCCTGCAAGAGAAAAAGCATTTAGAAAAGCAAAATTAGATATATTTAAAATTAGACGTGGTTGTGGTTCATGGGAATGTACATGTAATGAACACCATTCAATTCCATTCAAAGTAAGTGGAAAATGCAGCAGTACTAAAGTAACATTAATACCTGCTCCTAAAGGAACTGGTCTAAAGATTGAAAAGGAATGTGCAAAGATTTTGAAAATGGCAGGAGTATCAGACATCTGGTCTGAAACAACAGGAATGACAAAAACAAAAATAAATTTACTTAGAGCTTGTATAAAAGCTTTAAAATCATTAAGTAAAGTTGTAATTAAAGAACATCACAAGAAAAATCTTAAGATTATAGAGGGAAGTGAATAATGGAAACATCTAAAGTAAAAACACAAAATAAAAGCCAAACAAAGGATAAAGACAATAAAGAAAAGATTGCAGTTATCCTAATTAGAGGCCGAATAGGTATAAGAAAAGATATAAAAAGCACTCTTAAGATGCTCAGATTAAATAAAAAAAATGTTTGTGTTGTTGTTAATAAAACTCCTGATATGCTTGGAATGATTATCAAATGTAAAGATTATGTAACATTTGGAGAGATTGATGATGAAACCCACAAACTATTAATAGAAAAAAGAGGAAAAGAATACAAAGGAAGATTAAAGGACAGCAGAGGAAAAATAAAATATAATAAGTTTTTAGAATATAATGGGAAAAAATTAAACCCATATTTTAGATTGAATCCTCCAAAAGGTGGTTTTGAAAGAAAAGGCACAAAAAATTCATATAATAGAGGCGGTGCTTTAGGTTATCGTGGTAACAAGATTAATGATTTAATTAAAAAAATGATATAATAACAGATTAAAGGTGAATTAACTAATGGTTATCAATAAAAGAAAAAAAAACTCCAGACAACGTGGGTCAAAAACTCATGGTTGGGGGAGTATGAAGAAGCATAGAGGAGCTGGAAGTAGAGGAGGACGTGGAAGAGCAGGGACTGGTAAGAGATGTGATACTAAAAAAACAAGTTATTGGCATGAAAAATACTTTGGAAAACAAGGTCTGAAATCCCGAAAAAAAAGAGAAAAAACAATTAACACATTTACTATTGAATTAAAATTAAACAAATGGTTAAAAGATAAAAAAGTAAAAAAAATCTCAGAGCAAGGCTCTGATAATACTCAGAAACAAGTTTCTGACAAACAAGATACTTATATTATTGACTTAAACAAACTTGGTTATGACAAACTTCTATGTAAAAATATTGTGAAATTCAAATTGGACATTACTGTAAAGAAATGTTCAAAACAAGCAAAAGACAAAATAGAAAAAGCTGGTGGCAAAGTAACTTTAATTGAACCTAAAAAAAAAGAGAAAAAGGTAGAAGAGAAAAAAGATAAAACAGAAAAAAGCAAAAAACAAACAAAACAAGAAGTAACAAAAGAAAAAGAATCTAAAAAATAAAAAACAAAAGATTAAAAAAATATGCCCAAGAATAGCCTCTTAACAACCCTAAATGGGTAGTGAGGACGTGGATTGTGGGCCAATAAATAAAAAATAAAAAAATGGCATTTTTTGATCCAATTTTAAACAATCTTCCTGAAGTAGAAGGTCCACAACAAAAAAGACTTTCTTTTAAAGAAAAGTTAAAATGGACTCTAATGGTATTAGTGCTTTATTTCATTATGGGTGCTATTCCTTTATTTGGTTTAGGGCAGTATGTAAAAGAACAATTTGAATTCATTTCTATCATATTAGGAGCAAAATTTGGAAGTATTATATCATTAGGAATAGGTCCAATTGTTACAGGTTCTATTGTATTACAATTATTACAAGGTTCTGGTTTAGTCAAATTTGATACTGCAACAACAGAAGGCAGAAAACGATATCAAGGAGTACAAAAATTAACTTCTTTCTTCTTTGTAATATTTGAAGCATTTATTTATGTTTACATGAATGCTCTTCCACCTGAAATAGGAATTTCACCTTTAGTAATAGTATTTCAATTAATCTTAGGTGGAGTTATAATCATGTTTTTAGATGAAGTAATTACTAAATGGGGCTTTGGTTCGGGTATTAGTTTATTTATAGCAGCAGGAGTATCTGAACAGATCTTTGTCCAAGGTCTTTCATGGTTCCATGTTATTGGACCTGGAGGACAACGAGGAGAAGAATTCATAGGAGCACTTCCAGAGTTAATAAGGGTTCTACCATTAGGAGATACTACCACTGCTGGTCTTAAACTTGCTGCAATCATTGGCACAATATTAGTATTTGCAATGGCTGTCTATGGCCAAGCAATGAAAGTTGAAATTCCTCTTAGATTTGAAAGAGTTCGTGGGCACGGCATAAGGTGGCCTTTAGCTTTTATTTATACAAGCAATATACCAGTTATCCTTGTTGCTGCTTTACTTGCTAATTTACAATTATTAGCCAGATTATTTCAGAATTGGGTTACTAAAATAAGTGCAGGAAACATACTAATGTTTATTTCAGAACATATAATAGGGCAATATCAAGGGAGCAATCCTATAAGTGGTATGGTCAAATGGGTCTCAATACCAGGTGGCAGGTTAGGACTTGTAGGAGAAATTATTACAAATGGTTTCACAGGAGTTCCTGTAAGCCATTATATCCAAGCTTTAAGTTATATGTTGTTTATGATTATTGGTTCAGTGATTTTTGCAGCATTTTGGGTGCAAACATCTGGAATGGATGCTAAATCACAAGCAAAACAAATAATGAACTCAGGTTTACAAGTGGCAGGGTTTAGAAGAGACCCAAGAGTTTTAGAATATATTTTAAATAGATATATTTGGCCATTAACAATAATGGGTGGAATTACAGTAGGATTTCTTGCATCATTTGCAGACATTGTAGGTGCTTTATCAAGAGGAACTGGTATTTTACTAGCTGTAATGATAATTTACAAATTATATGAAGAAGTTGCTAAGCAGCATATGATGGATATGCATCCAATGATGAGGAGGTTTATGGAATAATGATAACTTCATTTTTAGACCCAGTATTGAATCCTTTGCTTAAATTAAATCCTTTAGTAGCAATAATCATAATTTCAGTTAGTTTATCCACTATCATTACTATACTTTACAAATATCTTACAGATCAAACATTGATGAAAAGTTTAAGAGATCAATTAAAAAAATTTCAACAACAAATGAAAGAACATAAAAAAGATCCTGAAAAATTAATGGAAATACAGAAAAAATCAATGGAAGTAAACATGAAATATATGATGCAGTCATTTAAACCAATGATATTCACATTTATCCCTATTATATTAATCTTAGGCTGGATAAATGCACACTTAGCATATGAACCAATTTTGCCAGGAGAAGAATTCACAACAACAATAGAATTTTATAAAGACCTAACAGGTAGTGCAACAATAATAATCCCTGATGAAATTGAATTATTAAATAACAAAGAGCAAAAGATTAAACCAGAAACAGATGATGGCTGGCTCTGGGACACTGAAAAAGCAGTGGCCAGGTGGAAACTTAAGTCTGATAAAAAAGGAGAATATCTTATACAATTTGAATATGATGATCAAACATACAAAAAAGATGTATTAATTACAGATAAAAGAAATTATGCAGAAATAAGAACAAATATTAATGACAAAAAGATTAAAACATTAAACATAGATAATGATAAGATGAAGCCTTTAAGTTTCAATGGAATAAGATTGGGATGGATTTGGACATATATAATATTTTCAATTTTAACAAATTTAACACTGAAAAAAATACTAAAGATACACTAAATTTATAAAGAAAATTGAATTTCAGAGGTATAACAACATGGTAAGTGGAAAACACAAATCAAGAAGCAAAAGAAGAGTTTTTGTTAAAACAACTACTAAAACAAAGATTCACTATAGAAAAAGAAAGCCTAGTAAAGCTAAATGTGGAAAATGCAGAGTAATATTAAAAGGAGTTCCAAATGTCCGTGCTATGAAATTAAAAAGAATACCAAAAACAAAAAAAAGACCTGAAAGACCGTATGGTGGTGTTTTATGTAGTAAATGTATGAGATTAGAGATAAAGAGGCTGGCAAGAATATGATGGAAATAGGTAGATTAGTTATAAAGATTGCAGGTAGAGATGCAAAGAAAAAAGCAATTATAATTGACATAATTGATGAAAACAATGTAATGATCGATGGCCAAACTCGTAGAAGAAAATGTAATATCAAACATTTAGAGCCTCTTGACAAAACAGTCCATATAAAGAAAGGTGCTTCTCATTCAGATGTAATTGATACTTTCAAAGACTTAGGTATAGAGATCAAAGAGAAAAAGAAAAAAGACAAAGTTAAATCAGCAAAACCAGTAAAAAAGAGAAAAATCAAGAAAAAAGTTGAAGAAACAACAAAAGAAAAAAAAAGAAACAAAGAAAGAAAAACCTAAAGAAGAAAAGGAAAAAGTAAAAGAAGAAATTAAACAAGAAAAGAAATAATTCTTATAACTTACCCAAACACTTCATCTACAGACCTCATCTCATTTGTTTTATCATAAGACCAAAGAACTGACAATTCCCCACTGCGCAAAACAGGATCATACCTATAACCAACCAAATAAATATATCTTGGTTTAATAAACTTCTTCATAGACTTAGCCAAATTAAGATAACCTCTGAGTTTCTTATCACTAGACAAAATAACACCTTTAGTTTTTCTTCTATTTAACAGACGAAAAACTGCAGAAACAAGACTACCATCAACATCAAGAGAATGTTCATTATCAACACGAGCAATTTTAAGATAATTTATTAAATCTTTAATCATATCTGCTGATTGTTTGTAGAATGACACAACTGTTTTTTGACACATACCTAATTTATCATCAAAAAGCTTTTTATCCTTGGCAAAATTTTCCATATTATAAAAAAAACGCAAAGTATTACCAATTTCATTCTTAAGGTTGCTTGTCAAATAAATTTTTTTCTTATTTTTCTCTAAAAGATTAATAAAGTGATATAAGAAAAGCAGATTATATTGAAAAAAATTCTTAATATGGTATAACTTAGGATTTGCATCTGTTTTTTGTGCCAAAGAACACAAATAAGTATGAGATTTTATACGAGGACTTTCATATTCAAAAAATAAAGGTATACCTAGAATACTGGTATCTAACAAAACAACTTCATTTTGATTTATAACTTTTTCATACCTACTTAAAACACTTTCTAAATCAAATTTAACAGGAAACTTAAGAGGTAACTTTCTTGGCATAATATAAAGGACTAGTATAATGTTTATAAACACTTATATCCTGCACAAAATACATAAACATTCAATAACCTTTAAAAACAAACACATCATTCTATACCATTGTGTGTGATGATTTGGTGAACACCATCTGAACCTTCGGGTAATGATGACCGGAAGTAACTAATGAACACACACTCATTATATTTTAACCAAACATTCCAACATAATCATTATCTTCTTCATGCTCTTTTTGTTTAACCTTTTCAATTGCATCTAAGAAGTCCTTTTGTATAACCGTTGTCTCATTCTTTCTGATAGCAAAATAACCAGCTTCAGTACATACAGCTTTAATATCTGCTCCTGAAAAATAAGTAATATGTTTTATAAGATCATCAAAATTAATATCCCCAGCCAGATTCATATTTTTGGTATGAATTTTCAATATCTCTACCTTTGCTTCATCACTTGGCAGATCAATATGTATTAATCTATCAAGACGACCAGGTCTGATAACAGCATTATCAAGAATATCCTTTCTATTTGTTGCACCAATTATCTTTACATTACCTAAACTATCAAAACCATCAACTTCTGCAAGTAATTGCATAAATGTTCTTTGTACTTCACGTTCCCCTGAAGTACCAATATCAATCCTTGTCGCAGCAATTGCATCCAGCTCATCAATAAATATTATAGAAGGAGCTTTTTCTTTAGCTAACTGAAACACTTCTTTAACTAATTTAGCACCTTCACCAATAAATTTTTGGACTAATTCTGAACCAACTATTTCTATAAAAGTTGAATTAGTAGAATTTGCAACAGCCTTTGCTAACAAAGTCTTTCCAGTACCAGGAGGACCATGCAACAAGATACCCTTAGGAGGCTCAATACCAACTTTCCTAAATAATTCAGGCTTTACTAATGGCAATTCAACCACTTCTTTGATTTCATTTACCTGATCATTTAAACCACCAATTTGTTTCCAACTTATTTCAGGTTTTTCAATTATAACAAACTTTTCAACATCAAAACTTTTGCTTGAATCAATCTTTTTAACAATAGTAAGATTCTTTTGTTCAACCAGGACAGTATCACTTATCTTAATATCTTTTGCGTCATTAGATATTTCTACACAAAATTTATTTCCATTAGGAATTCTAATTATAGCTGTTCCATCATTATTTAAATCATTCACTTCAGAGACCATTAAAGGAGTTTTCTTATAATGTTCTATTTCTTTTTTCAATTGACTAACTGTTTCTTTTAATAATTTATTTTCTTCTTCTAAATAATTAGATGAAGAAGAATAAGAATACATAATTCTATCAATCTCTTCTTGTTGAACATCTTTTTGACCCTTAGCCTTAATATTAGTTGACATATGATCTAGAAAATAAAAATGGTATATAAATCTTTAGTATTTAAGTAAGTAATAAGTTTGTTGGCCTTAAATTTGTTTTTGAGGCCTTCCTACATCGTTAGATGTTCGATGAACTGAAAATTTTTGTGTTTACAAGAGCATTTTCAGTCTCAAAAACCTGGCCAACTTATTACTTTAGTATTTAAGAGGCAGATATAAAATTTTTACTTATTAAACCTTTTATCATAAGCCTCAGAAGCTTGTTTTATTAATTTCAAAGCAACCTTTTTAGATCGCATACCTCTTACTTTAACTTTTTTACCTTCTAAGTTTTTATAAACTCTAAAAAACTCCTCAATAACTGTTTTTTTATAAGCAGATAAATCTTTCATAGACCTATCATTTTTATAATCAGGATCACCTAATGCCACACAAATAATTTTTTCATCTTTTATACCACCATCAATCATGATCATCACACCTATTGGTTTTGCTCTAATAAGTATGCCAGGATAAAAACGTGAAGAAGAAATAAGCAAAACATCTAATGGATCATCATCACTAGCCAATGTTTGTGGTATAAACCCATAATTAGCAGGATATGCAACAGCACTTGGTATGATTCTATCTAATTTTACAACACCAAACCTTTTATCTAGTTCATATTTGCATCTAGAACCCATAGGAATCTCAATCACAACATTAACTACATCTAATTTTCTATTACCAGGTTCAATCTCATGCCATAAATGTGTCATTTTCATACCTCTTTTTTTTATAAAACTCCAAACAATTCACTTAAATTCAATTCAAAACATGCAACAGGTGCATCTAAATCAAAATTAACCAACACAGAAGGATGCATTTCTCCAACATAAGCAACATCTTTACCTTTGATAGAAACACGTGCAACACGACCAGAGATGAAACTAGGATGTTCAATATCCCTCATTTCATACTTAACACCTAACATCCTCATTAGATAATCAAACACTTGCTTTATCTTAGTAAAATCACCTTTTTCTTCACAAAGACCAACACCTAATCTTGTCATTTCTATAACACCAGTCTCCATCATACCTTTTTTATCCTTTTTAAACACAACACCCATTTCAAATATTCTTTGTGGATATTCATGATGTTTATTATTCTTAAAAACTTCAAGAAGACAAGGAATCATCCACGCACGTAAAACATTATACTCAGATGAGACAGCATTCTGCATTTCAACCAAATCAAATTTAACATTCATTAATTTATTTTGGATATCTTTATTAGTCAGATTATAAGTATTTAACTCCAACAAACCTAAACCAACTAATGTTTCTGCAACCTTTCTTTTCAATACTTCAAATGAATCTTCTTCACCAATTGTAGCAACATTAGGTATTTCTTCTTCAAAGTTTTCATAACCATATGCAATCGCAATATCTTCTGCAAAATCAACCTCATGCATAATATCAGCACGATACGCAGGTACTAAAACATTACCTTTTTCATAACCAAAACCCATCTTTTCTAATAATTTCTTAAGGTCTTTTTCTTTTAATTCCAAACCAAGCCATTTATTAATAAAAGCAAGATTAATTTTCCACTTCTTAGGTGACAGATTAGGTGAGATTATCTTTTTATCAGGATACTTGATTTCAACAGAATAAATTTCTCCACCCATGTCAGCTAAAGTTGTAACACTAATATTGATAGCCAGATCAAGGATACGCTGGTCAAACCCAGAACATTCGACTAATATATCACATGTACCAGGTTGAACATTACCAGCTTCATCAGAATTAATTATTGGTGGCATACTAAGCACTCTTCCAAAAGCATCATAATAAACAGGAAACTTATCAAAATCTTCTAACTGATGTCCAAATTCTCTTCCAGTCGGATGCTGGCTTAATATCTGTAACCCGTCAAGTTCTTTATGAAAATGTAATGGCTTGAACTTGATCTTTTTAGGATCTTCTGCTTTATACTTAACAGGAAACTCAACTTTATCAAGAATATAATAACCAAGAGCAACTTTCTTCCTGTTCCTCCCAAGTGTTTTATGAATCTTTTCTTGATTTTGCATGATCTCTCTTATTAATTCATCTGTAAACTTAACACCTTTGACAATTGCAGCAGCAGAACAAGGTCTGTACTTTGCAACAGACTCCTCAACAATGATCTTTTCATTACTCTTCTTAACATTATATGTTCTTAATCCAGTCTTTATACCAATAAAAGATGAAAATGCTCTTGCAAACCCTTGCTCAGACAACATGTCAGGTCTGTTTGGAAATATTTCTACTTTAATCTCATCACCTTCAATTGATTCAAGATCAGTACCAAGCATACTAATTCTATCTTTCAATTTCTCGATAGGAAGTTTTTTTCCTACAAGCTGTTCAAATATTTTTTTGTTTAGTGTTACAGTTGGCATTTTTTATTTTGTTTGATTTTTATATTTTA
>CAZHVK010000002.1:162050-175619 GCA_964535955.1 uncultured Methanosarcinales archaeon
TTTTTCTTTATTTTTCTTTATTTTTCTTTATTTTTCTTTATTTTTCTTTATTTTTCTTTATTTTTTAATACATTACCACTTATTTTC
Organism: uncultured Methanosarcinales archaeon; assembly: GCA_964535955.1. Lineage (GTDB taxonomy): Archaea > Nanobdellota > Nanobdellia > Woesearchaeales > CAXGTL01 > CAXGTL01. The sequence goes on from CAZHVK010000002.1 coordinate 162,138, forward strand.
CCAGGGGTGGGTGGTCGGTGGGTTTGGATGGTGGGAATTCTTTATTCTTACTTCAACCACATCTTCATATTTCTTAATTGTTTAAGATCATTCTTATACAAATCTCTCAGATCTTTTATTTCATAATATTCCATCATGATTCTATCCAGACCAGGCCCCCATGCTAAAACAGGACATTCAAAACCTAATAATGGTACAACAAGTTCTGGTCTAAACATTCCTGCACCACCTAACTCTATCCATTTTTTATGCACAGGATGATAAACATCAATTTCTACTGAAGGTTCTGTATAAGGAAAGTGCGCAGGTCTAAACCTAGCTTTATCAAAACCTACTTTTTTAAAAAATGATTTTAGATAACCTAATAAATTCCTAAAGTTAGCATTAGGATCTATAACAATTCCTTCGAATTGATTAAACTCAAACAAATGACACCAATCTACAGCTTCATTTCTAAAACATCTACCAACTGCAAAGAATTTAGCAGGCAGATCTTTTTTACTAAGACCAGCAATTGTTTTTGAACTAAGAACAGTTGTATGTGTTCTCATAACATTTTTTTTAGCATCTTCTTCATTCCATTTATATTGCCACCCAATGCTTCCTTTTGTTCCTGTTTCATGTGCTTTTTTAACAGCATTAACTAGTTTCTTTTGCGGAAGATGCCCTTTCTTAGGATCTTTTATAAAAAAAGTATCTTGAAGATCCCTAACAGGATGATCTTGTGCAGTAAATAATGCATCAAAATTCCAAAAACTAATATTAAGCAAAGGTCCTGTCATTTCTTTGAACCCCAAATCTCTCCAAATACCTTTTGCATATTCAATTGACTGCTTCATAAAATGTCTTTTACCGCCATCAATCTTAGGCACATTTATTTCAACATCATACTCTCGAAATTCTTTCTTTTTCCATTTACCAGATTTAATGATTTCAGGTGTTAACCTTTCTATCACATCAGTATTTATTTTTATGTTTACTAATTTTTTACCTAAAGCACTTAACACAATAGTTTTAATCTTTTTAATTTCAGTCTTAATAATATTTTTTCTTTTCTTAAGCTCATTAAATGCAAACTTTTCTTCAGGTTTTAAACTATTAAGTTCAACAGGAAATTTTTTATTCAAAAATTGTTCTTCAAAGGAAGTTTTTTCTAAAAACTTTTTACCAAGTTCAGTTAATTCAAAAAACAATTCTTTATCAGACTTTTTAATATTAATAATTCCTTTTTTTCTAAGCAAGCCAATACAAACATTAATTTCTTCTTTAGATAATTCTCCTCTTGTCATAACATCAAATGTTGACAAAGTCTCATCCTTGATAGACAGAATAAATCTTTTTTCAGGTAATCCTAATTTATAATACAAAATACCATTTTTATCCAATACAACCATTTCTTTAATCTGTTCATTAATCTTTAAAACATCTTTATTAGACATCCACTGCAAAGCCCTCATCACTTCAACATCTTTTAACCCGCTAGCCTTGACAATATCTTCAAAATTAGAAAAATCCTTTAAATAAGGAAATACCTTACGTTCTAAAGGCGACAATGTTCTACCAATCTTCTTTATGTCCATATTTAGATATAGAGGGATATGTTATTTATAAAGTTTTACATAGAATATTCCGGATTATTATTAGAAATATTTATTAACTCAAACTCAACTACATACTGATAAGAGGTGAATATTATGACAAAAAACACAAAACAAGAATTAAAAACATTACTCAAAAAACTAACAGACACATATGCAATCTCAGCATATGAAAAACGGATAATACCAATTATCAAACAAGAACTAAAAAGGCATGTAAGTAGCATGGAAATTGGTAATATGGGTAGCTTGATTGTAAAAAAAGGCAGAGGAAAGCCAGTTTACATGATATGTGCACATATGGACCAGATAGGTTTTATAGTAAAACACATTGATGATAATGGTTATATCAGATTTATACCTATAGGTGGTTTCCAAGACAGAACACTTCTTAACCAGAATATAGTTATCTATACAAAAGAAAAAAACTACAAAGGAGCTATCCTAAGCAAAGATCCGTGGATAATGGGTGATGATGAAAGAAAAAAACCAGTAAAATGGCAGGACTTATTCATAGACATAGGTGCATCATCAAAAGCAGAAGTAAAGAGGATGGGTATAAAGATAAGTGACATGATAACAATTGAAAACAATTTTCGAGAATTAGCACAAGATAATGTAATGGCATCTGCATTTGATGACAGATCAGGGTGTGCAGCACTTATACAGATAATGAAAAATCTGAAAAAATTCAAAGGAACAGTCTATGGAGTGTTTACAGCACAAGAAGAGGTTGGTCTAAAAGGAGCAAGAACCTCTGCATATAAACTGAACCCAGATTATTGTATTGCACTAGATGTTGGAACAGCACATAGCCTATATACAAAAGAATGGGAAGTCACAACAAAGCTTGGAAAAGGCCCTAGTATTGAATATCTACAATATCGTGGCAGAGGTATGATAGCAGACAGAAAACTCAATAAATGGATAATCACAATTGCAAAAAAAAACAAGATTCCATTACAACTAGACGCAGCTAATGCTGGCCAATCAGGATCAACAGATGCAGCAATCATTCAATTGATAAGACAAGGCATACCAAGCATAAGTATTGGTATACCATGCAAATATATTCACACAAATAATGAGACAATCAACCTAAATGACATGGAAAATACAGTAAAGCTTATTACAAAAGCAATTGAGACAGGCAAAAAATAAATGAAAATAAAAAAACCAAGGATATTTACATTAATAACCATAATTTTAATTATTCTTGTTATTTTTTTTATATATAACAACAAAGAAATAAAAAATCCATACCAAAAACAATCAACACCATATCCAATATATGACATACATGAACATGTTGGTGAAGACAATTTATACAAACTTACCAATGGAATGAAACAAAATGATATTTCTTATACAGCTATAGTAGCAAGCCCAAGATATACATTAACATTAAAAAATCCAGGATTTGATGATTTTGAAAAAAATAATGATTATCTTTTAGAAAAATCAAAAACAAATCACATCTTAGTCTTTTGTACAATTGACACAAGGGATGAAAACTCATTACAAGTATTAAAAGATTGTATAGAAAGAGGTGGAACAGGACTAAAATTATATTCAGGACACCTGAGTTCATTCTATAAATATCTAGGTCCTTTAGACAGACAAGAGATGGTACCAATATATGAATATTGTGAAAAAAACAATATTCCAATAACATTCCACATAAACCCTTATAATGAATCAATCAGAACAGAAATGGAAAATATATTAACAAAATATCCAAACCTAAAACTTAACTGTCCTCATTGGTGCCTTTCTTCAATAAATACAGCAAGATTTGAAGAATTATATGATAAATATCCTAATCTTTACACAGACATGTCATTTGGTTCAATGTTTGCACAAGCAGGTTTTGAAAGATTTAGTAAAAATCCAGACAAATATAAAAAATTAATACAAAAATATCAAGATAGGATCATGTATGGAACAGACATGGTAATAACAGACATCAAAAAACAAGAATTTGTAACAGAAATGCTTGGTTGTTATAGAAAACTATTAGAACAAAAAGAATTTGAATGTACTGTTGGTGAATCTGGCAGCAAATTCTCAATTTATGGAAATTTCACAGGCCTTAATTTACCAGATACTACATTAAAAAAGATATATAATGAAAATCCAAAGACTTTCTTAGGTCAAGAATCTTAAAATGTAAATATACCAAACTTAAAACCTAGCAATAAAACTTCTAAAAATACATAAAAAAAACATCAGATTTATAAACAAAACCACATTTTCCTATATAATACAGCCCGAGTTCGATAATAGAGCGATTGGCAGGGTTATCTTATGATAATTCTAATGGCTGTTGTGGATAATAAGGTAATAAATATGGCAGAAGAAAAACATGAATTCAGACATATATTAAGATTAGTAGATACAGATATAAATGGAAAAAAAGGATTATTTAATGGTCTAACAAAGATAAAAGGGATTGGGTCTAGTTTAGCTAATGTTGTATGCAACCTATCAAAGATACCAAAAACAAAAAAAATAGGAGATCTAACAGACCAAGAAGTTGAAAAACTTAAAGAAATCATAAGAAATCCTTCAAAATATGGTATTCCAAAATGGATGTTCAATAGAAGAAAAGATCCACAAGAAGGAAAAGATAGACATATTCTTACATCAGATTTAAGATTTATCAAAGATAATGATATTAAGATTATGAAAAAGATTAAAACATATAAGGGAATTAGACATATGTTTAATCTACCTGTTAGAGGTCAATGTACAAGATCTAACTTTAGAAAAAATAAAGGAAAAACAACAGGTGTAAAAAGAAAAGCAAAAAGTAAGAAGGGTAAATAAATATGGGAGATCCAAAAAAACATAGGAAAAAATACTCAAATCCAGTTATTCCTTGGAACAAAGAAAGAATTGAAGAAGAGAAATTACTATTAAAAGAATATGGATTGAAAAACAAAAAAGAAATATATAAAGCAGACTCATTACTAAGAAAATATTTCTCATTATCAAAAAAATTAGTAGCAAACAGAACTGCGCAAGGAGAGCTTGAAAAACAACAATTATTAGATAAACTAACAAATCTAGGTTTATTAAAACCAGGTTCAGATCTAAGTGATGTTCTAGGAATTACAATTAACAAAATATTTGAAAGAAGATTACAAACAATTGTATTTAGAAAGAAACTAGCAAAGTCAATTAAACAATCAAGGCAATTTATAACACACCAGCATATAACAGTTGCAGGCAAAAAAATAACTTCTCCCTCTTATTTTGTTACAACAAAAGAAGAAAGCATAATAAGTTTTGTTCCTTCATCAGATTTATCAAATCTTAATCATCCTGAAAGAATTATATCTGAAAAACCAAAAAAGACAAGTAAACCACATGACAAAAAAGATAAAAATCCAAGAAGGAAAAGAGTAGTTGTAAGAAAAGGAAGAAAACCAAGACAAACTCAAAAAAAAAATAAAAAATGATTGAAAATGATTAAAAAAGATTTTAAAAAACCACAAGGAAGAAGAAGAAGAGAAAGAACAGAAAGACCTAGGTTTAGGGCTAGAAGCAAAGATGATACATGGGGAATATGCCATATTTATTCATCTTATAATAACACAATTATTCATATCACAGATATAACTGGTTCTGAATCAATTGCAAGAACTTCTGGTGGACAAGTAGTTAAAGCACACAGATTAGAACCGAGTCCAACTGCTGCAATGGCTGCTGCAAAAAAAGCTGCAGAAATTGCAAAAGAAAAAGGAATAAATGCTATCCATGTTAAGATAAGAGCACCAGGTGGACATAATGGACCTAATTCACCAGGACCAGGAGCACAAGCAGCTGTCCGTGCTTTATCAAGAATGGGACTAAGGATAGGAATCATTGAAGACACCACACCTACACCACATGATGGTTGTAGGAAAAAAGGTGGAAGGAGAGGTAGAAGAGTATGAAAATCCGAAATCTTGGTTTCAAATTTCAATTTGAAACCTACGAACAAAGTGAGTATGATTTTGACATTCATAAGAACCAACAAAGGTGGTTTTTATGAAAATTGAGCTTCTTAACAAATCAGCAGAAGAAATATCTTTTATTTTACAAGATACATCAATATCATTTGCAAATGCACTTAGAAGAATTATGATTGCAGAAGTACCTACAATGGCAATTGAAGAATTAGAGTTAAAAAAAAACTCATCTATTTTGTATGATGAAATACTAGCGCACAGATTAGGGTTAACAGTATTAAAAACAGATCTAAAAACATACAATCTACCTGAAAAATGCAGTTGTAAAGGTGAAGGCTGTGCAAAATGTCAATGTAAATTAACACTCAAAGAAAGAGGTGCTAAAACAGTTTATGTATCAAGTCTTAAATCAAAAGATCCAAAAATAACAAGTGTTTTTCCAAAAACAATGGTTGTTAAATTATTAAGTGGTCAAGAACTAGAATTTGTAGCAACTGCTGTATTAGGAAAAGGCAAAGATCATGCAAAGTTTTCTCCTGGTTTAATTTATTATAAACACGAACCAATAGTGGAAATAAAAAAGCAACCAAAAGATGCAAAACTTATAGTAAAAATGTGTCCTAAAAATTTATTTGATATAAAATCTGACAAACTTATATTAAAAAAGAATTATAAAATAGAATGTCATCTATGTGAAGCATGTAAAGAATGTAGTAGTGGAGCAATAAATGTAACTCAAAACGAATCAAAATTTATGTTCATTGTAGAATCATGGGGTTCTTTACCAAGTAAAAATATAGTTAAAGAAGCAGCAAATATATTAGCTGAGAAATGTAATGAATTTGTTGAGGTTATTAATGAAGTTAAATGAAAAAAACAGGACCAACAAATATCCATTTAAGAAATCTTATCACAGAATTAAATAAATTATCAACCAATCAAAAATCTAAAATTTGGAAAAGCATAGCAACAAACCTTAAAAAACCAACAAAACAAAAGAGAATAGTTAATCTCTTTAAGATAAACAAATTAGCAAAAAACAATGAAACAATTATTGTCCCTGGAAAAGTTCTTGGAAATGGAGAACTTCAAAAAAAATTAATTATATCAGCATTTAATTTTTCAAAATCAGCTATAGAGAAAATAAAGCAAACAGGTGGAAAAGCAATCACAATTAATGAATTAATGAAACAAAATCCCAAAGGATCAAAAGTGAGGATAATATCATGATAATCGATGGAACAGACCTAATATTAGGAAGAATTGCTAGTTTTGTAACTAAAAAAGCATTACTTGGAGAAAAAGTGGATATTGTTAATTGTGAAAACATAATAATAACAGGAAACAAAAAAAATATTTTTGCAAAATATAAAAGAATAGATGATATGGGTGATCCATATAAAGGTCCATTCCAGCCAAAAATGCCAGATAGGTTTGTTAGAAGGGTAATTAAAAGAATGTTAAAATACAAAAATCCAAGAGGAAGGCAGGCTTATCAAAGGATAATGTGTTATATAGGCATACCTGATAAATTAAAAGAACAAAAATTAGAAACAGTAGAAAAAGTTTCTGTTAAAAAATTACCAAATTTTAAATATATTACAGTAAAAGAAGTTTGTAAACATTTAGGTGGTAAAGTTGAGTAAAATAATCCATACATCAGGAAAAAGAAAAAGGTCAGTTGCAAGAGCAACATTAAAACCTGGAACAGGTTTAGTAAGAATTAATAAAAAACCATTAGACATATATCAACCAAAAATGGCAAGATTGAAATTAAGAGAACCATTAATCTTAGCAGGAAACATATCACATGAAATAAATGTAAGTATTAATGTGAAAGGTGGTGGAATAATGTCTCAAACAGAAGCAGCTAGATTAGCCTTATCAAGAGCTCTTGTTAAATATCATAAAAAACTTGAAAAAGTATTTTTAGATTATGATAGACATTTACTAATTGCTGATGTAAGGCGTAAAGAGAGTTGTAAGCCTAATATATCCAAGGCAAGAGCTAAAAGACAGAAGTCGTACAGATAAAAATCATAAAATAATCAATTGAATTGGAGGCAAAAATAAAATGTTAATACCAATCCGTTGTTGGAGTTGCTCAAAACCAATAGGGCACTTATGGGAAGAATATATGGAAAGAGTAAAGAAAGGAGAATCCCGTAAAAAAGTACTAGATTCATTAGGTTTGAAAAGATATTGTTGTAGAGCTATAATGATGGGCCACGTTGATTTAATAGATATCGCTTCACAATTTAAGAAGTTTTAGATATTATTTTTTTATTTCTTTTTATTATGACTAACATAATCCAAAAAATTGAAAACAAGGTAAAAGATACAATTAAAGATTATAAACTCTTCTCAAAAAAAGAAAAAATCTTAGTTGCATATTCTGGAGGAAAAGATTCAACAATTATTCTCTACATCCTAAAGAAATTAGGTTATAATGTTGAAGCAATAACAATCAATGCATTTATAGGTAATTATAGTAAAGCAAATCTGAAGAATGCAATGGGATTCTGTGACAAACATAGTATTAAATTACACCATGTATCATTTAGAGATGAATTTGGTTATTCATTATGCTATTTAAGAGATCTTATTAATTCAAAAGGACACAAAATAAAATCATGTACAATCTGTGGTGTGCTAAGAAGATATTTAATCAATAAATATAGCAAAAAATTAAAAGCAAAAAAAGTAGTCCTTGGTCATAATTTGGATGATGAAGCACAAAACATAATTATGAATTTTTTTAGAAGTAATCTAGAGATCTCTGCCAGGTTAGGACCTGTAACAGGTTTGATAAAAAGTAAATCATTCATACCAAGGGTAAAACCATTATATTTTGTTTCAGAAAAAGAAATAACAAATTATTCAAAAAAAATGAATTTCCCAGTAGTTTATGGAGAATGCCCTTGTTCATCAGATTCATATAGAAGGTCGATAAAAACATTGCTCAATGAATTAGAAAAAAAGAATAAATCAATTAAAAATAATATAATTAACAATTTCATAAAAATATCACCTCAACTAAAAGATAAATTTAGAACAAAACAAAAAATAAATCTCTGTAAATATTGTAATGAACCAAGCAAAGCAGAAATCTGCAAGAGTTGCCAAATAATGTCATTAATAATTAAAGAATAAAATGTAAACATATACATATAAATAATCATTAAAGAATTATCTTTTGACTTCAGTCTCTAAAATACAAATTTTCTGTTTTAATTTTTCAATTTTATTACAATTATTCTCCATTTCAACCAAAGTACCACATTCAGGACACTGAAATTTAAAATCTACTGCTTGATCAAAATTTAATCTTATACATTTATCCAAACAATGAAAAAATTTTTCATTTTCCTCTCTTTTTAATCTTTCTTTTAATCTTTCTAGTTTAGTATATCTTGTTCTTTTAAACATATCTTTTACTCTTTTTGCATTCAAATACCAATGGTAAACATACCATCCAGTTTTGATATCTTTTCTTTTTGAACAACAAACTAAGTTATTATAATATAATCTATACAACATTCCTCTAATAATATTTACTTCTACACCTATTTTTTTTGCTAATCTAATTTCAGAAACATCTTTTCTATGGTCTAATAACTTAACTAAAGGAATAACATCCTCCCCTACCACTTCGCTAACTACATCGAAAATTAAGTTTTTTGTCAACCTCATTTTTTGCTTAATCATGAGGGTATAAATTTAAGTTTATAAAGCTTTCGAAAATCCTAAAGATTTTTGAAGGCTTAAAAATGTTTTTTAACATTTTTATTGCTTTCTAAAAATTACATTTATTTTTTTTATTTTTATACAGAATACTTACTATAATCTTTGTTGCCTAAACACACCAATTAATTCTCTAAACTCTAATCCTTTTAATTTTGAAGTCTTAAAATCAACCAAATAATTTTTTCCTCTACTTATCTTCATATCTTCAATATTAAAAAAATACCATTTATCATTATCAAACCTAACACCAACCCATGCTTCTGCACCAAATTTCTTACAAAATTCCTGAAGTTCATCAACCTCCCTCTTTGACAAATAAACTTTATTGTCTTTGGTTGCTTTGCATTCTATTGCAAGTTTTCTTAGATTGTTTCCTGCTATAATGTCTGGAAGAGGATAACCCATTGAACCTGAACCTGCACATCTGAATGCTGCCCAATCATATTTCCAGAATAGGTGAACCAATTCTCTTTCAGCATTAGAACCTTTTGCTTTTTTATTTTTCATTTCACAAACTAATCTTCATAAAATCTTCAGCACAAATCACATTATCAAAGTAAGTCTGTGCATCTTCTTGAATCTCTAATGTATTTTTATAACGTTGAGAAAAATGTGTTAAAATAAGTTTCTTAACATTAGCTTGATTAGCAATCATTGCAGCATCTTTGCTTGTCATATGCTTAAACTCTCTTGCTTTATTAGCTAATTTAGAAGAATAAGTTGATTCACAAATCAAAACATCAGAATCCTTTGCTAATTCAATAGCATTATTACACATTTCAGTATCAACAATATAACTTATCTTCTTACCCTTGACCATATAAGTTGCATCTTCAACCTTATACACTTTGCCTTTATATTTCATATCTTTACCAGCTGACAAATCCTTTAGATGAGATCCTTCTTTGATCTTATTCTTCTCTAAAAAACTTTTATCAACATTTCTTCTATTTTTTTCAACAAAAGCATAAGCTACACAAGGTGTATTATGTTTCAGATTGGCAGCCATTATTTGAAAATCCTTACAATTATAAACAACTTCAGGCTTTTTTGCATCAATTTCAACAATCTTTAGATTAACTTGCACATCAAAATATATTGCATCCATTATACATTTGATTCTTTTCTGAGTTCCTTTTGGTCCAAATATCATAATTTTTGGATTAACTTCTCTATTACCTATAGTTTGTAATAAACCAATCACACCAGATACATGATCACCATGCCAGTGTGTTAAAAGTATCTTTGTTACTTTATTTCTATTGATTCCTGTGATATTCATTTGTCTCTGAGTTCCTTCTCCACAATCAAATAATATACCTTCAGACCTATATTTAAGAAAAACTCCTGGTACATTTCTTTCTTTTGTAGGAACCATACATGATGTTCCTAGGAATGTTAGTTGCATATAGTATACTAGCATAGAAAGCTTTTTAAATTTAACTCCATTTTTCACTACTATTATGACTAAAAAGAAAAATAAAGAAAAATTAGAAAAAAAACAAAAAATAGAAGAAACTAATGAAAAAGTACAAGAAGATGTTTCAGAAGCAAAAACTACTGATGAATCAAAAGCAAAAAAAGAAATAGTTAAATCAATATTTGCAAAACAAAGAGTTATTACTGAAGAAGGTGATACAGCTAGAGAGCTCTATAACAAAAGTTGTTATGGTAAGATACTTGATGACAAAAAGGTACAATTATCATTATGCGAAGGATTATATCTTTTAGAAAAAGGTAAATTAATAGTACTGGATGGAAGAAGCAAACCTATTCCTTCTGACAAATTCATTAAAAAAGCACAAAAATCAGAACCAAACTTTTGGATAAGATATTGTGTATTTAGAGATTTTAGAAACAGAGGTTATGTAATCAAGACAGCACTTAAGTTTGGTGCAGATTTCCGTGTTTATGACCGTGGAATTAAGCCAGGCGAAGATCATGCAAAATGGATAGTTTTTCCAGTTCACGAAGGTTCTACATTAACATGGCATGACTTTTCTGCAAAGAATAGAGTTGCACATTCCACTAAGAAAAGACTTCTGATCGGTGTAGTTGATGAAGAAGGTGATGTTACTTATTGGGAAGTTGCTTGGAAAAGGCCTTAATTTAATTCTAAAGAATTAAGTAAAGAAATTAAATAAAAAAAATAAAATAATTAATCTTATTTAGGGATATGAGTTTTTATATTACTTTCAAGTGTTTCAAATATAATCTTTAATGATTCTAAATGAGCAACATATTCAGTATGAATTTTTTTTTGTTCTATAATTGGCTCTGAAGAATTACCTAATCCAAGAATTTCAATTGCTACTTCAAACCATTTTTCTAATTTGTTCACACTTGATAAAAGTATATTCTTATCTGCTTCACCATATTTTGTAGTAAATTCTGAATAAGCATAATCTTTAACTTTATTTAATAATGGGCCAATATGACGATCACGATATGTTTTAAAATTTGCTAAATAAAATGCCAGATTTTGATGTGTATAGTCTGCTCGTTTTATGATCCCTCCTTTTATTGCTTCCCTAGCTATTTCTAACAACTCATAAATTTCTTTTGTTTTTGTTTCTTTACCCATATTTTATCACATTATTTTATTTGTAGTAAATAATAATATAATAATGGTATATAAAGGTTTGTATAATTTATTAATTAAATGCTTGAAAAAGGCCTTAATTCTAACTATATTTTTAAAGTATAGAAATCTTTATAAAAACCAAATTGTTCTTACAAAACATGGTTATCACACAAGATGATGTCTTGGAATTTGTACAAAAGAATGGCCCTTTGTTATCAATTAAAGTAGCAAAACATTTTAAGATAAACACTACATATGCAGGAGCATATTTATCAGAACTAGTTTCTAAAAAAAAGATAAGATTTTCACACTTAAAAATAGGAACATCACCATTATATTATATAGATTCTCAAAAAGAAAAACTTCAAGAATATTCTGAAAAACTAAATCTTGGGGAAAAAAGAGCATTTGACATATTAAAACAAAAGAAAATACTTAGAGATAAAAAATTGGATGCAATTACAAGAAATTCATTAAGAAACTTAAAAGATTTTGCAGTATCTATAATTGTTAATTATAAAAACCAAAAAGAGATTTTCTGGAAATTTTTTACATTAAACAATGATGAAGCACAAAAGTTAATAAAAGAGATAATCACACCTTCAAAACCAGAACCAAAAAAGATCAAACCAAAAATACAAGAGACAAAAGAAAAAGAAGAGATACAAACACCTGAAAAGATAATAAAACAAGATATTGACAAGCAAAAACAAGGATTCTTAGAAAAACAAAAACAGATAAAAAAGAAAGAAGAAGAACTACTAAAAGAGAAAAAAGAACTAGAAAAAGACCTTCATCTTAAGATAGAACAAGAACACAAAGAACTAGAAAAACAGAGAAAAGAATTCTTGAAAGAGCAGCAAGAAATGAAAAAACAAAGACAAGAATTAATGGGTATGATGGAAGAGATTAGACAAGAAAGATCACAATTAGAAAGAATAAGATCAGGCAAAGAACCAATCAAAGCAGCAATACAAAAAAAGATAGTACCAATCCAAGAAAGAGTAGAAAAAGAAAAAGATCCTTTCTTCACAAAGATAAGAGAATATATGAAATCAAACCAGATGAAGATCAAAGACTATGAAATCATTAAAAAAGGCCAAGTTGACTTGACAATCAGTATACCAGCAGCAATCGGTGAAGTAGATTACTATTGCTGTGCAAAGAAAAAGAAAAGGTCTAATGAAGGTGATTTATCAACAGCTTACATCAAAGGTCAAAACAAGAAACTACCTACTTTATACTTATCCTTAGGCAATATCACTAAAAAAGCACAGGAAATGCTTACAAAAGAGTTTAAAGGTTTGGTTGTCAAGAAGATAGAATGATTTATATATAATTAAAAACAAATTACTTCTATGCAAATATTTGAAAAAAGAGAATTAGAAATATGTGGATTATTCTACTTAGAAAATGTATTAGCATTCATGCTTCAAGTAGCACCAGTCTTTATTATAGTCTGGTTCAGAGAACTTAACTTCTCACTAACACAGATAGGAATATTAACAGCAGCAGCAGCTTTATCCATTTTAATATTTGAAATACCAACAGGAGCAGTTGCAGACATATATGGAAGAAAGTTCTCAGTCATATTAGG
>CAZHVK010000003.1:0-152800 GCA_964535955.1 uncultured Methanosarcinales archaeon
TACCAACAGGAGCAGTTGCAGACATATATGGAAGAAAGTTCTCAGTCATATTAGGGCATTCTCTTGAAGCAATCTTGATTGTGGCTTTATTATTTGCAAAAACATTTCCCTCTGCATTATTAGTATTCATATTAACAGGAATTGCAATCACATTTGCATCAGGTGCAAAAGAAGCATGGGTAACAGATTGGATAAAAGCAAGAAAACCCTCATTATTACATGATTATTTTATGAAGAGTAGAAGCTTGTTAAGTGTTGGCTTAGTAATTTCAGGATTATTAGGAGCATTTCTTGTAAAGAACTATGGTTTATGGATAGTGTTTCCTACATCAGGAATAGCATTTCTAGTTAGCATCTTTATCTTATCATTTATACCAGAAAACTACAAAAAAAAGAAAATACATATTAAACAATCATACAAAGAACTAGCAAAGCAAACAAAAAGATCAGTAAAGTACAGTTCAACACACCAGGCATTATTTTATATATTATTAGCATTGTTTTTTGCAGCATTTGCAGGAGCATTTGGCGAGGGTTTGAGCTGGATTCCATTTTTACAAGAACTAAATTTTCCAGATCATGCATTTGGTTATATGTGGTCAGCAATGTGGGGTGTAACAATCATTTCTCCTTTATTATCAAAAAGACTTTTACCAAAAAACAAAGAAAAATTTTTTATCATCAAGATATTTATAATAGCAGGATTATTCAATTTCTTAGTTTACTTTGCAAAGACTTGGGCAATTGCTTTAGGTATTATGTTGCTAGGAGAATTCTTTTATGAAATCAAAACTCCTGTTGAAAATATATATTTCCACAAGTACATCATAAAAAAACTCAGAGCAACCATTGGTTCTATAAAATCAATGTTAATTTCATTAGCAGCCATAATCGCAATGCCAATTGCAGGCTACCTAGTTGATACGATAGGACCACGATATGTTATCATGATATCTTCTGTACTCTTGATACCTGTTATAATTTGTTATTGGTTAGTAAAAGAAGGCGAATGATTTAAATACCAATAATTTATCCCTAATTCCATGGGAACAAAAATCTTTCAATTAATAGAATCCAAAGAAATCAAACTAGATGATCTTAAAGGAAAGAAAATAGCAATAGACGCACACATGTATTTATACCAATTCTTAACATCTATCAGACAAAGAGATGGCACATTATTAAAAGATTCTAAAGGCCAAACAACCAGCCATTTAGTAGGACTGTTCAGCAGAACAGCAAAATTATTAGAAAAAGGAATCAAACCATGCTATGTTTTTGACGGCAAAGCACCTGATCTAAAAACAAAAGAAAGACAAAGAAGAAAAGATATAAAGATCAAAGCAAAAAAAGATTATGATAAGGCAATGAAAGATGAAGATATTGAAGCAATGAAAAAATATGCATCAATGACTACCAGGTTAACAGGTGAAATGATACAAGAAGCAAAAGAACTGATTCAAGCATTAGGATTGCCAGTCATACAAGCACCATCAGAAGGTGAAGCACAAGCAGCTTATATGGTAAAAAAAGGAGATGTGTATGCTTTATCAACAAATGACGCAGACGCATTACTATATGGCGTTCCAAGATTAATAAAAAATCTATCAATATCAGGCAGAAGAAAAAAACCAGGCCAGTTAGCATACACAACAGTTAAACCAGAGATGATAGAAATAACAAAGATCCTAAACAATTTAGGTGTTGATTTAGACCAATTAATAGTAATAGCAATATTAGTTGGCACTGATTATAATTATAAAGGTATAAAAGGCATTGGTCCGAAGAAAGCATTAAAATTAGTAAAAGAACATGGTAAAGATTTTGACACAGTTTTCAAAGAATCTCGGTGGAGCGAAAGTTTTGAAATTCCATGGAAAGAAATCTTTGACTTAATCAAAAACATGCCAACAACAGATGATTACACTTTAGAATGGAAAAAAGTAGACTTAGAAGCAGTCAAACACATTCTCCATGACAAACATGATTTTACAGAAGAAAGAATAAACAACACTTTAAAAAAACTAAAAACAACAGAAGAAAAATCAGATCAACAAGGACTGAATAAGTTTTTTTAATTAAGTAGAACTTATGAATAAAGTTTTCTAACCTCTAATACAACAAACCTTATCTTCTTTTTCACAATTAGTATTATGTAAAGTTTTATAAGAAATTTGATATGTAGGACATTCACCATCAATAGGTTCTAAACAATAACCTTGCTTAATCTCACAATCATCAACACCTTCCATTTTAACAGTATCGTATGTAACCTGTCCCATCTTTAAAAAAGAAACAATTAACACAATAAACACAATCAGACTAATAACAATTACAATCCCTCTTGTTAAAGTTAATTTCATATATTAATTCTAAATATAGTAATATATAAACTTTACTAAACAAAAACCTTTAAAAACAAACAACACATTTAAAAGACATATAAGAGACACATATATAGATAAATAAATAATAGATAAACAATAAAAAATTAATAATAAAAATAAAAGAGGAAAAACATGAGCTGGCTAATACTCATCATAATATCAGCAATACTTGCAGCATTTCACCAGATTTATGCAAAGAAAGCTCTATTAAAAGAACATGCAACAGAATTTCTAACAATTTTATCAATATTTAGCGCTTTGATATCCTTACTATTCATTCCAAAACTATCATTTAATTTTCATTATATGTTTTATTTTATTATGTTTATAGCAGCAATGTTAAATTCAATCTCTGGCTTATTATACGTAAAATCATTAAAACACATGGAGATTTCAAGTGTTGCACCTTTACAAAACCTATCACCTTTATTTTTATTAGTAATTGGTTTCTTTTTCTTAGGAGAAAGACTCTCAATGTTACAAATATCAGGAATACTTCTTCTTGTTTTCGGAGCATACTTCTTAGAATCAACACACCACTCAAAAAAAGCATTAGAACCATTAAAAGAAATGTTTAAATCAAAGTTCATGAAATATATAATGGTATCATTAGTTATTTTAGCAATAGTTGCAGCATTAGACAAATATGTTTTATCACAAGGAATAAATAGTTATACACTTATAGCATTTAAATATCCATTTGTTGCCATGTTTTTTTTAAGCATAACTTTTACAAAATATAATGGATTCAAAGATATTTATCATGGAATCAAAACATCAGGAGTTGTAATTGCATTCTGTGCTTTAATTGGTGTAGCATCATTATATTTTTATTTTGAAGCTGTTTCTTTGGCATATGTTAGCTTGGTAATCCCAATAAAAAGAATGTCCACCTTAATATCAACAATGGCTGGAGGAGAAATATTCCATGAACATAATTTAGCACATAAAGCAATTGGATGCGTTATAATGGTAATTGGTGCTGTATTTATAGCAATATAAAAAATAAATTAAACAAAATGCAAACAATAAAAATTCCAATAAAAAAAACAGAACAAGTCAAAAAATTCTTAATAAGAAACAATTTACTAGATTTTAACTATAAATTCTCAAAAGATAAAAAAAGTATGTATCTACCAACAAAAAATTACCAAAAGACAAAACAAAGATTTAAATTCATACAAAAATCAAACAAGAAATTAGAAAAAAAATCAACACAACCAACAACACTGAAACAAGCACTAAAAAACAAATTAACACAAAATGAACTAAAACACCTAAAAACAGCACATGACACAATAGGCAACATAGCAATCTTAGAGATTGATAAACAATTAATAAAAAAACAAAAATTAATTGCATATACTCTGTTAAAAATCAACAAAAACATTAAAACAGTTCTAAAAAAGTCAGGAGAACACACAGGAATCTTTAGAACACAAAAACTAACATACCTAGCTGGAAAAAATACTAAGGAAGTAACACACAAAGAAAACAACATAACACTCAAATTCGATGTAGAAAAAGTATATTTCTCAGTAAGACTTGCAACAGAAAGAAAAAGAATAACACAACAAGTAAAACCAGGAGAAGATGTTTTAGTAATGTTCTCAGGATGCTGTCCATATCCAATCACAATTTCAAAAAACACAAAAGCAAAAGAAATCACAGCAATAGAGATCAATCCAATAGCACACAAATATGCATTAGAAAACATAAAACTAAACAATATACACAACATAATTGCATTAAAAGGTAATGTTAAAAAAATAATTCCAAACATATACCACCACATAATTGGATTAAAAGCAGCAGACATTAAAAAAGAATTAAAACAAAGATTAAAACTAAACCCAAAACTAGTAGAATTGCATTTATTTGAGACAGACTTATTCAGTGGAATAAAGAGACTAAAACAAACAATAGAATATTTACAAAAAAAACACATAACAGTTAGATTGCATATGCCTTTTTATTATAAGATGAGATTATTATCATTACATAAACAAAATATTAAAGATGAGATAAAAGTATTCACAAAACTAGGAAATCTCTGTAAAAAATACCATATTAAAGCAATTGTCCATCCATATCAACGAATCAAAGGAACAAGAACAAGTAAGAAAACAAGAGATATAATTGCAAAGAACCTAAACAAGTTCAAGAAGTACTATAACTACTTCTACTTTGAGAACTCAAGCAAAGATATATACTCAAAAACACCAGATGTATTGTATGTAAATAAAAAAGCACAAATAAAGAATGTCTGCATTGACACATGCCATTTATACGAAACATACAGAGACAATAATAAGATCGAACATCATATAAAAACAATGAGAAAATATTTTAACACATACTTTCACCTAAATGATTCAGATCTTATTCATCATTCTTTAGAAATAGGCAAAGGAAAAATAGATTTTAACAGGATTTTGCCATATGTCAACCAGGGTGTAACAGAAGTCAAATCAAAAGATGAGGCTCATCCAGCAGAAATGTTAAGAAGCTTTGTAAAAGTAGAGCACATACACAGAAAGTTCGATAGAATATTAATGCCTCTTCCAAAGAGCGCAGAAGATTTCTTACATCTGGCACTAAAATCAGCAGAAAAAAATGCAATCATACACTTCTATGATTTCTTAAATGAAAAAGACATACCAAAAGCAGCAATCAATAAGATAAAAAAAGCATGTAAAAAAGCAAAAAAGAAATACAAAATACTAAACCATAACAAATGTGGACAATTTTCACCACATACTTATAGAATTTGTGTTGATTTCAAGGTTTATTAAAAACAAAACCACATGTTTCCTTAGTCAAATGTTCTTTCTCAACTCTGGGATATTTTCTACAATTAAATGGCCTAATCATGTGTATGATACAAAAAGAACTGCCATCTTTTCTATACCTTAAAAATAAGCATTTACTAGGAAGTTGACAACATTTGCCGCAATGAACACATTCACCAGATCTATTTTTATCAAAAGGAAAAAAAGAAAAAATAGTTCTTTTTATTTTAGCAGCATATGTGTTTTTCTTCATTATTATACCATAAGTGTTAATTAGTCCTATTTAAAGATTTTGTTTTGTCAAACCTTCCAAATAACTAAAACAATACACAAAACAAACAACATCAACATAATAATATAAGGCACAAACTTAGAAGCTTTTACAGTAGATGATTCATAAATAACAGAACCACTAATAGGCTTAACACCTTCTATATCTTTATCATATTTATATGAATATTTATCAGTCTGAGCAACTTCAGTAATAATCCTATCAACAGCATCTTCTATTTTGTCTTCTTCACCACTTATAAATCCTTGATACACAACACAAGTATTGTTCTTTTCCACTGCTTCAACTATCATTGATTGTGTAAGATATTTATTAGACTTAATATCACTTCTACTGATTCCAACTTTAATATCATACTCACCAGACTCAATATCTTCTGGCATAAATCCTACTAATTTAACTAATTCAATTTCATCATCATCAACAACAACTACTTTTTTATTAGCTTCTTTTTCAGTAAAAGCTTTTCTACCTTTAGCAATATAACTCCAAACCCCAATTTCAAGATCTTTGCCTTTATTATTTTCCAGCTCGACTTGAACATAAAACATCTCACCTTGCTTGACTTTAGGAGGAATATGTTTAATTCTTGAATCAAAAGACTTGGCTCTGCTCTTTTTTTTTGCTTCTTTTTCTTGTTCATAATAATATTTACAAAGCTTTGCATCTATACCAATAATATTGATCTCTTGTTGATCTTTTAGATCTAAACCTTCAACAACAAAAGAATAAGTCTTGTCTTCTGTTTCTTCATCACACAATGGTTTTAATAATATGGGAATTGTAAGATCATATTTCTGGAACTTGGTTTTGAGCAAAACCTTAGAATCATAAGCACTAATTTTTTTGCCACCATCATCAATTACATACGCTTTTAAACTGCTTTTCCCAGTATTTCCTTTATACACTTTAACTCTTGCTCTTATAATTTCTCCTAAACCAGCACTTCCACCTGACTTATAACTAATTTTGTCAATATTTAAGCTTGATTCTTGTTTAGAACTACGTTTACAAGTATTAGTATTAACACCACCAATATCAACATTAATATCATCTTTAAAACCAAAACCTTCCACCACAACAGAATAATTTCCATCTTTTAATTTCCTATCACAATTACTCTTTAATTCGACAGGAATCTTTAGATTTTCAATAAAAGTCATTTTAGACATGCCTAAACTTATAGTAGATTCAGAAGCTTTTTTTCCAGTTGAGTTTTCTTCAACCCAGATTTTTAATTTACCACTCATATCACCTGACCATGTTTCATTAATCTCTACATAAATTTTATCACCAAAATTGAATGTACCTTCATCCTTTACATCTAATATTATAAATGGATCTATTTCATACTCTTTAAAAGTATAATAAGTAGGGTTTTTAACAACAATCAATTTCTTGGCAAAATTATCTTCTAAATTAAGATCATTACACCAAGGATTAGTGATATTTACATTGATCAAAAAATTCTGATAATCATAAACTTCACCAATATTTGATTTATATAACAACCCATCATAATCATCATCACATTCTTCTTTTTCCTGTGCAATATAATCAAAAACATCCTCAACCCAATATTCAACATCAGGATAATAATCTACTTCATTGATAATAAAATCAAATTTCACACTTTCATCAGAATAATAAAAATCCTTAGCATCCACTTCAATGCTCATATTACAAGGAATTGTTGATGAATCAACAACAAAGATTTCTTTACAATGCAAATTGTTTTCTTCTTCATCATCTTCTAGAGAAGTTTCAATGATTTCAGCACAAAAAGTGAAGTTCCCAGGTTCATCTATGTAAAGTAAACCTGTTTTAGATGATTTTGATGCTTTTAAATTTTCAACATAAGTATTATCTTCAAAAATAATATTATTCTCCTTATCAAAGATATAATAACTAATAGTAACATTTGTCTCAATCTTAAAATCAGACCAATCATTATTCATGACCTTAAACAAATCATAATATTCTAGTTCAGAAAAAATCATATTTTCCAGAATAACTTCGATTTCAAAATCATTATAAATATCAACATCATCAAAATTAATAAAAGTAATATCTTTGCAGTCAAGATTATTCTCATCATTAGGATCATCAAGCGAAGTTTCAATGATTTCAGCACAAAAATAATAATCTCCATCTGCATCCAAACTAAGCATACCAGTTTTAGAAGTTTTAGAACTTCTCAAACCAAAAATGTCAATTTCCTCATCCAAAACAGGTTCGCCAAACTCATCAACAAGAATATAACCCTCTTCATCAAGAAAATAATAATTAATACTCACATCAGATTCTATTTTATTAGTTCTCCAATTAAGGTTCTTAATAGTATATAATTTATCATATTCTAAGCCAGTATAGATTTCATCATCTAACTTGACAGTAATCCTAAAATCATCACCAAGAACAAAACAACTACACAAAATTACAACAAAAACCAATAATATATATCTACTCCTCATATGATCTAAAAACCAAAAATCATATATAAAAATATACAACCTACAGTATATAAATCTTTAAAAAGATTATAAAAAAACCAAAATAAAGGTGATAGATATTGGAATCAATTGAAGACTCAAGACAAACAGGACATTTAAAAGTATTTCTACCAAATGAAAAACAATTAATTTCAACATTAGTAAACAAGATTGATGAACAAGCACAAATATTATTTGGATATCATCAAGAATCACTCCACAAATATACATTAGGAACTAATGCATTTCTAAGCATGTATATAGATCTTGGTTCTTGTGAAGAGATTAGACCATATCTTCCTAAAAAAGACAGAAATATTAGTGTCGATCTATCACTTGCAACTAATATCACCTCAATGAGAGAATTTCATAATCCTTGTTTTGATTTTATTCATAGCATTCCAAAACTCAGAGAACAGATTCCAGACAAATGGATGAGTGATTTATATCATATTTACAAAGATCCACATTTCAAAGTAACAAGACAAAAAATAATCTTTGACAAACCACATGGATTTTATAGATATAAAGAAGATGGACAAGAAAAGATCGACAGATATCCAATAAGAAAAAAATTATATTTACATTATATAATTGGTAAATGGGATTTTGATACAGACTTTTTTAAACATCACTTGTATTCAATTCCTCTATTACAAATACATGAAAATCCTCCACAAGGTCTACCACAAAGACAAAGATATTGGTAACCTAACACCTAAACCAACAAAACACATAAATACACCCTCTCACACCCATTCTAATCATGATCTCAGTAACCACATTATCCTCATACTTATTTTGTCCTAGATCAATCTATCTTACAAGTGTTCTCAAAGTAATAAGACCACCAAAAAAAGCAATAGTCAAAGGTACAATCAAACACCACACATTTGACCAGATAAACAAGATACAACAAAACATTGTAAAAAACATAAAATCAAAAGACATCAATGAAATATTCAAGATATATAACCAAAACTATTCACAAGCACTAAGAACAGCAATAATCAACAACAAAGCATCACTTAGAAAAGCACAACTTCCTCTAATCGACGCCTTCAAACAGATCTGGCCATTATTTAAACAAGAATCAGAATTTATCACAAGACACATACATGAATTCATAACAATACATAATGTAACAGGAGAAAAATTATGGGAACTTCTGACACCAAAGATTAAATCAGAGATAAGAATACAATCAAAACAATTAGAACTAAGAGGTATAATTGATAAACTAGAAATTCATGGAACAAGGATCATACCCATTGAAATGAAATCAGGCAAGATGCCAAACAAAGGCATATGGCCAGGCCATAGAATACAATTAGCAGCATATTTATTAATACTTCAGGAAAAATACATAAAAACAATAAAATCAGGATTTATCCATTATATAGACCATAATGAAAAAAGAGAACTAACATTAAACCCATTCTTATCACAAGAAGTAGTAGAAATTAAAGACAAAGTAAAGCATTTATTAAAATCAAAAAACATACCAAATATCTGCAATAATAAGAACAAATGCAGTGCTTGTAGCCTCAAAACTATATGTTATAGTATGAAATAATACACAAATATTTACTATACAACCATAAACTTTAAATATGAATATAATATTCAATAGAATATTGATATATATAAACATATATATAATAGATAAACATATAATTATTAACAAATAAAACAAAAGGTGATTAAAACATGGCTGATGATGAAAAAAAATTCTCAAAAGACTTAATTGGTAAAACAGTAGTATCAAAAACAGGAAAAAGATTTGGTGATGTAGGTGATCTTATATTTGAAACTAGATCAGGTGAACTAATTCATATAGTACTTGCTAATCCAACTTCTTATACAGATAAACTAGAACTAGAAAAAGACAAAGAAAACAAGATTCTTATTCCTTTTAGTGCAGTTATGGCTATTGGAGATTTCTTAGTAATAGCTGAAGAAGATATTATTTAATTCTTTTTTTTAATTTTTATATTACCTTTTTTCTATTATATTATAACACCAACATATTTATAAACCACTAAATTCTCCCAACACCATGACAGAATCAACCATTTGGACAGAAAAGTACAGACCTAAAGATTTCAATGAAATAAAAGGACAACAACATGTAATTGAAAGAGTAAAAGCATTTGTTGAACAAAAAAATATGCCACATCTATTATTTGCAGGACCAGCAGGCATAGGCAAATCAACAATATCATTAGTAATTGCAAGACAATTATTTGGTGAAGAATGGAGACAGAATTTCTTAGAATTAAATGCAAGTGATGACCGTGGAATAGATATTGTAAGAGTAAAAGTTAAAGATTTTGCAAGAACAAAAGCATTTGGCGATGTGCCATTTAAAATAATACTTTTAGATGAAGCAGATGCATTAACAAAAGAAGCACAACAAGCATTAAGAAGGACAATGGAGAATTATACAAAAACATGCAGATTCATCCTAAGTTGTAATTATATGTCAAAGATCCTTGACCCAATACAATCAAGGTGTGCTGTTTTCAAATTTAAACCTTTGCCACAGAAAGAGATTTTTGAATTAATAGATAATATTGCAAAAAACGAATCATTGACACTGTCAGATGAAGCAAAATTAGCATTATTCAAAGCAAGTAATGGAGATTGCAGAAAACTTGAAAATATAATGCAGAGTTGTGCAGTTATCTCAAAAAATATAACACAAGAAATAATATATTCAATGGCATCAATGGCACAACCAGAAGAAATCAAACAAATTCTAGAGCTAGCACTAAAAAACAAGTTCATAGAATCAAGAAACATGCTACTTGACACAATGTTAAACTACGGCTTAAGCGGCTTAGATGTAATAAAACAAATATCTAGACAAGCGTGGAACCTTGACATATCAGGAAGAGCAAAGGTAATGTTAATAGATAAAACTGGTGATGTAGAGTTTAGATTAACTGAAGGTTCTGATGAATTCTTACAATTAGAAGCATTATTAGCTTATGCTACTTTGTTAGGAGAAAAAGAAGAAAAGGCCTAAAGAAAACAATAGTAACAAAATAAAGTAATAATAATTAAAAAAGAAAACAAAAAAACATAAATTAAAAATAAATAAAAAGATTAACTTACATCCCTAATCTTCAAATCCTTTTGTAAACTTTGGAAATATCTATATTCCAACTCAAAACTCATAACTTTTTCAAATATAGTGTCCACATCTTCAACATTTAGTGTACAGGATAATTGTCTTTCTGCTTTACTAAACAAAGTAATATATCCTTCTGATTTATCAACATTACTTCCACTACCAGAATCTAAACCACTACATTGAGGTTTTTTTCCATCAACATCATTCAAAACTTTGAAATAGACTTTATATCTGTCTGAATTTGATTCTATTTCTTCACAATCAGTTCCTCTTTTAAAGAATGAATCTTCAGGTGAACCAACATGTGCAATTGTAAACAATAATTGAATCTTTCCTTCACCAACAGGATTTTGTTTCACAGATGTTATCTGAACAGGTCCTCCAGAATTTTCAACATCTTTTTCTTCACTTACTTTACAAATTTTATCAGTATCAAGGCCTCTTAATAATTCTTTTTTAACGCAAATCTTTGATGCAGCTCTTGTTTTATAATTATAGCAAATATCAGCTGTAATTTGTAGACTAGATTCACCAGGCAGATCTTGTTTATATTTTAAATCAGGAAATTCAACAATAGCTAATCCTCCCTTAATTCTGTCACCATCTAAACTTCTTTTAGCGCCTTTTATCTCATCATCAACATTCTTTTTTAAATCACTTTGTCCAGTTTTACCAAAATCCTTTGCATTGATACCAACTATTTCTATATAACCATCATTTTCTAGAACATCGGCTTCACCCATATTTTCTAGTTTAATACCTATACCAAAGTTTTGTTTATCATTATCAAGAATGCTATCAGGAGGCATCCCATCAACAAATTCTGCTTTAAGTCCTGCTTGCCCACCTAAAAATGCATTACCAGGTGAAGTTTGTTCTTCTGTATCACCACAACCAGATAAACTAAAAACTAATAAACATATTACAAACATTAAAAACATTTTCTTAATCATAATTAATCACCTTCTTTTTATTTTGTTATTTAAGTAGTTACCAAATGAATTTGAATATCATCATATTTAAAATCCCAAACATCATGACCATCAGGATCTTCACGATAACCAAAATATTTTTGTCCATCTGAGCCAACAGGATATCTACCATATGATCCAAATCCATAATTAGGATACAATGAATCATATTCATCATCAGCAATTTTATTTATTTTTACTTTTTTCTTAATATCCTGCATATAACCATAATAAAGTGTTATTCTTAAAGCAGTTACATATTCAAAAGCTTTTTGACCAAAATCAATTGTGTGAGTAATGATAGCTTTATTATTATGTAATCTAACTTTTCCTGCTCCAGAAGTTTGAAAATTTCCACCAATATTTATTTTCATTCCAGTATTATCACCAATATCAATAACAATTCCATCATCTTCATATCTAACCCCACCAATAGCATAACCAGTAATACCTAAGGAATTAGGAACAGATATTGCATAACCTATAAAATCATAATCTCTTGGATATCTTAGATCAACAGGCAATTTACCAAGTCTAACTAATTTTCCACCACCAACATTTGAAACATGAATATTAAATTGTATTTTTCCTCTTCCAATTGGTATAGGTTCAACCTTAGTAATAGCTATAGGCCCTCCTTGACCACCTGATAAAGAAACAGGCCTCATTTCACATGCTTTTTTTCCAAGCCTATTAAAATTAGGATCAATACAAACCATAACAGAAGTATCTGTAACATATTCATAAACAGATGATACCATTAAAGGAACCTCAATAAAATCAACAATTGAATTAAGATTCAAAAGTCCAGGAATTTCTTCTACACAAATCCCTCCTGCAGGGTTGTGCTTTGATCTTCCTTCTATATATTCAACACCACAATTATCAGGATTAGGAAACTTATATTGAGAAGGTAAATCAATAATATTGGTATCAAACCCTCGTAAATACATTACACCTTTCATTGGTGCTGTACCTATATTCTTCATTTCTACTGCAACATTTATTTCATTACCAGTAGAAGCTGTTATTTTATTAGGTGGATTATGTTCTAAGAATTTCATCTGCAAACCTTTAGTACCAACATGAACTTTCTCAGGAACATTGTCATAATCCCTTTGACAACTTATAAGAAAAAGAGATAAAAATAAAACTAATAAAATCAATGAAATTTTATTAATAATCACCTTTTTTTTCATCTTATATAGTATTTTATGAATATATATATATAAAGGTTTTGGAAACCTTAACCAATCTTTTCAATCTTAAAATCCCTTGCAATATTAAACATATAGCCATAATCAAGCTGAATAACTAATGATGTCACATACTCACCAAGTTGTGTAGTATCAATTTCGCAAATAGTTTCTCCTAATTTACCATTAGTTAATTTAACAACACCATTATTCCTGCATTTTATATTATCTATTCCTAACTTAACCTTTACTTTGACAAGATCAAAAACTCTTCTACGTTTTTCACTATCTAATTCTTTATTAGAGCACATTTCTTCTGAAATACCAGGGATAATAACATTTCCTCTACCATCATTTCCTACTTTGATTCTAAATATATGTCTAACCTTATTTCCTGTAATCCTTTTACTTAAAACATCAACTTTCTTAACATTAACAGGTGCTCCTTGTGTACCTGGTGCAAAATTACCACCAACACATGCTTTACTAGACATATCTTTTCTTATTTCAACAGGGTCTAAACAAATACTTTCTTCTAGGATAGTTTGATAATCATAACAACTAAAGATCCTCGCAGAAGTATCTTGCAATCTACTCAATGAAATATCTTTTGAAGTAGTATATATTTCTAAAGGAGCATACCCACCAATAGGATTATCAATAGATTTTCCTTCTAAGTCAAAAACAATTAAATCTGTTTTATCCTCATTATTAAAGTTTATTTCATTAATAGACATATAATCTTCTTCAACACCAATAGAAATTACTCCATTCTTTATATCACTTGCACCTAAATTTTCTACTGATAAAGCAATTAATATGTTTGGATCATTTTCAAAAACCACATTAGGTGGTGCATCTTTAATAAATTTTATTTCCAAACCTTTGTTTCCTTTTCTTAGATCTTTCATTGTAAACTGTGTACCACCACCATCTATAGGTGTGCAACCAGATACAATAATTGACAAGATAATGGTGAGTACAATAATAAAAAGCTTACAATTTTTATTCATACTTTTTTTTATTTTTTTCATTTTTCATTTATGTGACATATTGATTAGCAAAAGATTTTACTTTTTCAACATAATCATCATTAATACCTGCACCCCAGCCATTATAACTTCTTATACCATAATCAATACCATAATATCTTTTCCCATTTCCATCAAACACTTTTCCATTTTTTGGTGCACGATCAAGACCTATTTTAAAAATAGTTAAACCAATCCTTATATTGTACTCAGGACTTGATTTAATCCTACTAAAATCATAATTCCCAAACACACCACTTGTCCATTTTCTATTTATCTGCATTATTCCATAATCATGATTACCACCAGGATTTCTGCCAATAAGAACACTTCCATCACTTTTAAACTGTTTAAATGTACCACCAGACTCAATATGTGCAATTCCTAAAGCAATATGCTCTTCAATACCCTTTTCTCGAGCAATATCTCTTATCATTTGCTTATTCTTAGCAGGATCATCTTCTGCAAATGTCATTGTTCCACCAGTTCCACCAGTACCACCAGTGCCACCAATCCCTCCACCACTGGTACCACCACCAGCGCTATCTGTTCCAGAAACAGGAACGCATTTTTCATCTTTCCAAATACAATTTGCAGTACCACAAGCATCTGTTTCACAAGATACACTATTAGGATACATATCACACCTAGATATCATTCCTTTACAAGGAGCACAGCTGCTATATTTATTATTAATATAAATAGGATAACAATAATAATCACACATATCTTTTGAACATTCATAATTATCATAATCACTACATTCATCAATATCTTTACATTCAGGTTTATCAGATCTTGAATCTTTTCTTTTATTACCATTACAATTTCTTTCTATCTTGACTTCAACATATTCACAATCTCTTTTACTGCAAAAACATCCATCATAATCCTGACAAAAATCTTCACAATTTTCAAGCTCTGTTTGCATTCCATCACCTTTTTTATACATGATTGTAGTTTTTTTAGTCATTTCATAATCATATTTAATAAGAATCTTTATGTATTTAGTAGTGATCGGACCAGAATCCAAAGCTTCTAAAGTAGGTGTTATTCTACAATAAAAATTCTTCACATCCCCCCCTCTTAAATCTAGATCTCTTTTAAAATGCTCTGCATTAATTTCATACACATCAGAATCATCAATGACTTTTTTATTAAGAGTATAAGAGCCGCATTCTAATTCAATTCCTTTTGGTACAATAATCCAAAACAAATTAATTCTTTTAACAACACCTTTCCACCTATTATCAATAGTTATTCCTAATCTTGTCGACCTTTTTTGATTTTCTGGTTTAACACCTAATGGCAAATCTTGTAAAGGTTCCATTCCAATCATAATTGGCCCATTTGTATAGACAGCCATTGGATTTAAATCTTTTATTGAATAAAATTTTAATACTTCATGACCAGATCTTTTTAAATCACGTTTTTTATATTCATTCATTAAATAAGTTTTAAGATAAGCTTTTGTTGTAAATGGAAATCTTACATTAACATTAACTGATTCACTGGTTTTATCTTCATCTAATTCACCTTTATAGATACTACATTCAAAACCTTCACCACCTCCTGCAAGATCAAACATTTCCAAGACAGGTGGTTGAGGATCTATAACTCCGTCGATTCTTATTTTTTTAGTATTAACACCACATGATAAATTTATTGATTGATCTCTCATACAATCAGGATAATTTGCATAAAGTCTTCTGCTTACAGTACTAGGAACAAATGAATTTCCTATTGAATCTGAATCTGAACCATCTGCATCTTGTTCTTGATCATTATATTTTGTAAAATCAATACTGGCAGGTTCTTTATTATATAAATTAATCATAGCTCTGATTATGTCTTCTTCCATGTCACTAATATCTATTTTATCTCTTAATTTATCTTCAAGAGACCTTCCAACACTTTCTATATCTTCTACATTTTCAGTAGTGTCTGATGATGAAAAAACAGAAACATCACCATAATCAATATACTCATCACAATCTTCAAGATCTAATGTATCTCCTTTTAGATCAACTCCAACAATAGCATACTGTTCATCATCATGTAAAAAAAATCTTTTTTCATAAGGCTGAACTTTTTCAATAAACACTCCAAGATTCTGTTTAGAATATCTATCAACTTGACCTGTATAATAATCACCCTGCCCAATCAGCATCTGCCTATTTCCCCATGATTTTAAATCATGCCATGATTCATTAAGCCAAGATATAAAATCAACCTGAACAACATCTTTATATTCACTAGCTTTCATAGCATTAAACATTATTACTCCAGGAATATCTTGTACTCTTCCACCTGCTAAAATAGCAAACGGTGCTGTTATAAGAAGAACACCCATAACAATTACAAAAAGAATTTTACCAAGCTTAGCAGTAAATCCACTTACACTTGATTTTTCTTTACTATTTAATGCTCTTGTAGCACTTCCTGTAAGGTAAGCAATTAATCCTGCAATCAAAAATGCTGGAAATAAATGTCCCCAGCCAAATAAACTAAGGATTAAATCAATAATGCCAATAATTGCAAAACCAGGCCCCCACAATATGATACCACACAAAATTATTCCTAATGCATCTACACCAATTGCAAAAGATATTCCAGGCAACCAAAAGAAAACAGCGGCGTCAAGAGCGTCAAGTATAAGAGAAACCAAGAATTTCATGCCAACACTTCTACCAGATCGTCCTCCAGATCTTCTATCTCTTTCTCTTTTTGTTTCAAGGTACATAAAAAATTTATAGCCCATAGGCATAAACAATTCAATAATAACAAAAATAGCAATAATCACAGCTTGAAGATAAACACTTTTTGTGCTAATACCAACCCAAACAAACAATGATATCAATACAAGTTTAAAGATTTTTCCTATATTGCTATCTTTTTTTATTTCACCAAATAATTGAATATCAAGATAATGAATAAATCTTGGTTTAAACATCAAAAGTAAAAATAAGATTGTTAATCCAGCAGTCACATAAACACTATTATCTCTAAATAGGTATGCAAGAAAAAGAAATATAAAAAAAATAATCCAAAAAATTAAACTAGATTCATCAAATATTGAGACTTTTTTAAAAAATGGATGATCATCACCACCACCTAAGAAAAGATTCTTAAAACCAGATTTTTTATGTTTTTTATGGCTTCTACCTTCAGCCATTTTTTCTGCCTCTGCTTCTTCTTCAGATGCTTCTTCTTCTGCTTCTTCTTCTGCTTCTTCTTTTGCTTCTTCTTCTGATTCTTCTTCAGCCCCTTCTTTTTTCTTTTTCAAAATATCAGCAACTTCACCAGCAGCAATACCTTCTGGCCCAGCCACACCAGATTTTAAAGCATCTACAGCTACATCTTCTGTTTTCTTTTTATTACCAGTCATTAATCATATCCTCTTTTTTAAATATTTAATAAACAAAAAAAATTACTTTTGTTCCACAGTTACTTTTATTTCAGCAATCTCAACAGATTTTTCAGGTTTTATTCTTAAAGTGTTATAATTTTCAATTACTTTAGAAGAGATATCCCTAGAAACACTATCCTTCTTTGTAACAATCAGGTCTTTTTTACCATTCATACTTAATTCAAATTCTTTTTTATTATCATCATCAAGTAATTTAAAGTCTAATAAGACCCTATAGCCACTTCTCAATTTTGATTCCATCACACTCACTTCTTCACAAACCTCTGGTTCGTCACTATCTCCATCTTCATATCCTGAATAACAATCATCACATTCACCAGATGTAACAGAAACTTCACACACACTGGTGATTCCTGTTACAGGTACTTCATCACACCAATAATTATCATCATCATCTTCATAACAACAATCTTTATCATAATTGATATTACAACCATCAGGACATTCATCATCAGTATCATCACCACACATTTCATTACATGCTTCAGCAGAGTCTCCATCATCATCTTCATAACCAGTTAAACATCTAGAACACTTAGCTTCATCAACAGCAGAAACACATCTATCATCCATATCATCTGTTTCTATATCGCACCAAAAATTATCATTACTTTCAGCAAAACAACAATCTATGTCTTCATCTTCATCACACCCTGAAATACATTCACCATCTACATCACCACATCTTTGTTCTTTAACTTCTTTAAAATAGTCTTCATCCATACTAAAATAATAAGCATAGTCTTCTCTTTTTTCCACATTAGCACTTAGATCCATATGACTGATTAAATATTCTCCTTTTGTAGTTGAAAATAAGATATTATTGTCACCTTCTTTAATCAATTCATGACTAAACTCAAATTTTTCTCCTACATTACAACTGGGTGATCCTTGGTATACTTCATTATCATTGATCTCAATTGTCAATGCACCTACCTTTTTTTGGTCGCATCTAGGATTAAATTTTAGTTCCATTTTTTTAGCAGAGTCTAGTTCATCCTTAGAAACATAAAACTTAGTCTTTGTTACTAAATGAGAAACATCTGCTATTGTTGCAACAAACTTAATTTTCTCAAGATAATATTCATTTCTCTTCCAAAACTTTAATCCAGGAGAAGAAACACTAAATTCTATTAAATTATTTTGTTTCAATAAACTACTTTTCACATTAATTGGTCCAACAATACCTTGTGATGAAAAACCTTCATAAATAATTTCATCATTAAACTTAATTACCAGATCCCCAGATGATTTTATTACATTAAAATCAATCAAGATATTTTTTGTGTTCTTAGAATCTTCTAACACCAATACTAGAAGCTTTGGTTGATTATTAAATAAACTTCTTTTAGTAGTTAAAGTATTATATTCATCCAAAATAACACCACTTGATTCTTCAAATAATTTAATCCTTGGCAGAATATGATGAATTCTATCATCGCCTTGTATACTCAATAAACCAGGATTTTCTAACAATAATATCTTTTCGTCAGATTCTCCTTCTCCTTCACCTTCTGCTTCCCCTTCACCAGGAATAATAATTGGAGTTCCTCCATCACCACCTAATATATCTGCTCTTTGTTCTGGAGGTAAGAAC
Source organism: uncultured Methanosarcinales archaeon (assembly GCA_964535955.1). Lineage (GTDB taxonomy): Archaea > Nanobdellota > Nanobdellia > Woesearchaeales > CAXGTL01 > CAXGTL01. The sequence goes on from CAZHVK010000003.1 coordinate 19,328, forward strand.
AAGATATAAAGAATAATCATCAAAGCAATAATTGCAACCAAAACAGCTGCAGAACCACCACCAGCTTCTTGTGCTTTATTATTTAAGTTCTTTCTAAGCATTATTTACCACCCATTTTTATTTTTTGTAATAATCATCATAAATGTCAAATATATATATGATACTCATATCTATATAAGTCATTATAAATAGATTTATATATAAATCTTATCTTTTTTTATATATATAACAAGCATACCAGACCCATGCTCAAGAATAATCAACAACCAAACCAAGCATAGCCCTTTAGAGGAAAAGGGTGGGTGGTGGGGCTGTGGAAGGTGGGAAATTAATATGAAAATCATCCACAAAAACCTAAAAAAAGGAATATTAAAGATAAAGATTGAAAACCTTGATGATCTATGGTACTTAAGCCAAATAATAGACTCAAATGATGTTGTTAAAGGAAAAACAATTAGAAAGATAAAACTTGGAGATGGTTCTGACAAAAAAACAAAAATCATTAAAAAAACAATATTTATAGCAATATCTGTAAAAAAAATAGAATTTCATAAATATTCAAATATATTAAGGGCAAGTGGAAAAATCATAGCAGGGCCTGATGATATTTCAAAAGGATCATATCATACATTCAACTTAGAACCAGGAACAATCATCACAATTGAAAAAACAAAATTCTTAAAATATCAAATAGAAAAGATTGATGAAGCAATCAAGCCGACAAAATCAAAAATCTTGATTTGTGTCTTTGATAGGGAAGAATCATTCTTTGCAATCAGCAAAAAATATGGTTATGAACTTCTGAGTTCTATCAAAGGCGAAGTTGCAAAAAAAGATCAAAAAATAACAATCACAAAATCTTTTTACAAAGAAATAATCAAACAATTGGAACAATATGATAAACGATACAAACCAACAAATATAGTGGTAGCAAGTCCAGCATTTTGGAAAGAAGATCTCATGAAAGAACAATCACTTAGAAAAGAACTAAAAAAGAAAATAGTTCTTGCAACATGTTCATCAGTTAAACAAAATGCAATAAATGAAGTTTTAAAAAGACAAGAAGTTCAGGCAATCATGAAACAAGATAGGATTGCAAAAGAGGTTAACCTAGTCGAAGAACTAATGCAAGAGATATCTAAAGAAGGAAAAGCAGTCTATGGCTTAAGACAGACAAAAAAGATTGCAGAAACAGGTGCAATTGCAAAGCTTCTGATCACAGACAAATTCATACAAAAAAAAAGACAACAAGAAAAATTTTATTCAATAGAAAAATTGATGAAACAGATAGACAGTATGCAGGGTGACATATTCATAATCTCTAGTGATCACGACGCTGGCAAGAGATTGGATGGTTTAGGTGGGATTGGTGGGATTTTGAGGTATAAGATTAATTATTGAATTTGCCCACATTGCAGCAAACTAACAAAAGCAACATCAACAATTTCTTCCACAGAACACCCTCGAGACAGATCATTTACAGGCTTTTGCAGACCAATAATAATTGGACCAATTGTCTTACACCCACTCAATCTATGAACCAATTTATGTGCAATATTTCCAGAATTCAAATCAGGAAAAATAAGAACATTTGCATCACCCATTATCAAATTATCATCAGATTCTGTATTTCTTAATTTAATCTTTGCAACATGTTCAACAATAGCGGCGTCAGCTTGCATCTCTCCATCTATAATTAGGTGAGGTGATTTTCTACGAACAATTGCAGTTGCCTCACGCACCTTTTCAACAGATTCATGATTACTTGATCCTTTTGTTGAAAATGAAAGCATTGCAATTTTTGGCATCATATCAAACAAATAACATGCTCCAGAAGTATTAATTGCAATCTCTGCTAATTGTTCTGAATTAGGATTAATATTCATTGCACAATCACCGAACAAAAATATTCTATCTGAAAAAATCATTGTAAAAAATGAACTGACTATTTGCTCTTGTTGTCTTAAAATTTGTAATGCAGGTTTCAACACTTTACTAGTATGTGTTAATGAACCAGCAACCATACAATCAGCATAACCTTTTTTAATAAGCATAACAGAAAAATACTCACGCAATTTAACTAATTGTTTTGCTTCATTCAATGATAAACCTTTATGTTTCCTAATTTCATACAATTCCAAACCTAATTCAGAAACAAATTTATCATTAATCTCAATAATAAAAATCTTACCACTAAATTCACTAAAATTAATTCCAAAAAATTTAAAATTATTCATAATCTTTTTCCTATTACCTACCAAAACAACCTTGATCCCTGACTCACAAAGCAAGCTAACAGCTTTAAGAATTCTTTTATCTTCTGCTTCAAAAAATAAAACTTTTTTTTCTGATTTTAATGCTTTGTCCTTTATCTTATTCATTATTTTATTATTATTATTCATTGTATTATGTGTCATATTATACTTTCTCATATAGGAAAATAATTCACTTATTTAAAATTAGGTATTTTACAACATATACATCCTATTTTTTTTTAATTATTTATAAATAGCAAATAGAAAGGTTTAAATACCTGCTATGTTTTATAAATCCATAATTTTAATGATTTAGGAGTAAAAACTATTAGTATTATAAGGGTAGTGATTTTTGATGATACCTAAATTAATTAAAAAAATAGAGGGGGTTAAAAAAATGATTGTAAAAGATGAGTTTTTAAGTAAATTAAGAAGGTTTTTTTGTCTAAATTTATATGAAGTTAAAATTTGGACCGCTTTATTAAGCAGAGGTATTTCTACAGCAGGGGAATTAAGTGACATTGCAAATGTACCAAGATCCAGGAGTTATGATGTTCTTGAATCTCTTGAGAAAAAAGGATTTGTTGTAATGAAACTTGGCAAACCAATTAAATATATTGCTGTTCCACCAGTAGAAGTTGTGCATAGAGTTAAAGTAAACATGAAAAAAGATGCAGATGAAAAAGTAAAAAGATTAGACAATTTAACTAATACTGATATTCTAAAAGAACTAAACACTTTGCATTCTCAAGGTATTGAATTAGTTGAACCAACAGATCTTGCAGGAAGTATTAGAGGTAGACATAATTTGTATAATCATCTTGAATTAACAATAAGAAATGCTGAAAAAACAGTTGATATAATGACAACAACAGAAGGCCTTATGAGAAAAATTGAAGGGTTAAAGCCAACATTTGAAAAAATAAAGAAAAGAGGAGTCAAGATAAGGATTGCAGCTCCATTAACCAAAGAAACAAAAAAGGTTGTTGAAGAAATGAAAGGGATTGCAGAAATCAGAAATACAAAAAATCTCTCAGCAAGATTTACAGTTGTTGATAAAACAGAATTAATGTTTATGGTATTGCATGATAAAGAAGTGCATCCAACATATGATGTAGGTATATGGATTAACACACCTTTCTTTGCAACTGCCCTAAGTGGATTATTCGATCTTGCATGGAAAGATATGTCCCCTTCATCAAAGGTTAAATAATTAGGAATTTCTTTTTTTTATTTATTATTTTTTTATTCTTTTTTAAATTTATTTTTCTTAATTCTTTTGATTTAGTATTATAATTATTATTAATTTCTTTAAGTATCAGAATTCAATTACAAATCATCAATCTTAACTGAGCATTCTTTACATTACCAGTTATTGGAAAAGGTAGTGTAGAAGTAAAATCTAACCTTTTTTTATAACAATTATCACCACTAACAATATTTATAATATTCATATTATTATCCATATTAGTTAAATTAAAAATATAATCTTTATCCTTTATACCTAAAACAGGCTTTAAAAATTGTTTATCAATTTTATCATCTAAAAAATCACAAGATTTCATACCATAACAAATAATTTCTCCATTACTTTCAATATTATCAACACAATCCTTGACCAATGTTTTCATAGTTTCATCCTGGCATTCAACACCAAGATTTGTAAAAAGCATTGTATCAATCAAATTAGTTATTAACTGCCTGTCTTCTATCTCTGACTTTTCTTCTTCTATATTAAAAGAAAATTTGCTTGCAAAACTAAAATAAAAAAGGAGTCCTATAATCAATAAAATAATAATTATTGCAATGCCTAATATTTCTACTTGAGATTTCTTCATTTTTCTGTTTATTCTTGTTTTCATATGCCTTTTCCAATATGTGATGAAATATACAAAACACCAAAACCATATTTCTCATCAGAAGAATAATGAATTGATACAGGAATCACATTTGTCATGTTCTTATACCAATCACCCCTTCTCCTTTTCAAAGGATTGTTATATATTATTTCTGACTTTTGTTCAGGATAAATTCTTTCTAAGATTACAGTTCCTTTCACAAAAATATTATAATAATAATCATAACCATCTCCATCTTCTTTGATTAGTTTTTTAAATTCTTCTAATTTAAAAGAGTCAATGCAATTATGTGAAATCTTTCCAGAACATTTAAGTTCAGGAAGATTAGTTATTCTTCGAGACGACTTGATTACATTTTCAACTTTAAACTCAAAATCCATATTTCTTATTGACTGCTGTTGATAATTACCATAAAAGATCAATCCAAATGATAATAAGAAAAAGAAAACTATCATAACACCTACATTCTCAAACATCTTTATTTGAGTTTTTTTGTTGTTTTTTATTTTTCTCAATTTCATTTTTAATAAACAATCAATATTGAATATTCTCAATAAATGACAAGACAATCTTCTAAATCACGCTCAATTATTTCATTACCTTGTTCTATTTCTTTAACATGTTTATAAAAATTATTTGCATAATTTGAAGTTAAAGACTTAAAATCATCTGGCTTTCTAAATTTATCAGCAACATCATCTTTTAATAACTTAAAATTATCTTCAAAACTTACCCTACCACTTCCAGGATTAAGTTTATAAAATTCCCTGCAATCAAGACCTAAATTAGTATCATCCTTTAGCAAAACAATTTTTTCATAATAAATATCAGCTAGATAATATAATCTGTCAAATCCACTTGCCATCATACAATCATACATCTTTTTATTATCAGTAACAACAGCACCGAGCAATGAAGCATCATCAAAATAATATGTTTCCTGTTTTTGTCCAGCAACAAGATTACCACTATCATCTAATTCATAAAAAGTTAGTTTATGGTTGCCATCAGTACCACCATGATCTATTTCCAAAGCAGAAATATGCTGTTTTTTATTATCATTTACATAAGAACTCAAATCAATTGTACCAGTAGGATTAACAAAAACAAATCTTATTGACTTGAATTTAGAAAATAAATCTTCATCTCCCATTGCACTACCAAAACCCTCATACACCTTCTTTCTCACAGCACTTCTTGCAATGCCCAATGTTTTTATTATTTGTCTATAAGTTTCATCATTTTCATCAGTAATAAAAACATATAAAATATCAGGATCAATAACATAAACAAAATTAGTAACAACAAATCCAGCTTTGAATGGATATGAATATACATATAATTCATCTGGTTTTATAGATAAAGGTGCAAAAACAACCTTTTTACCAAAACTCATACCAGACATACCTTGACAATTAAACTTTAATTCTTTATTAGGAAGATCTGTTCTATTAACAAGTGAAGGTTGTGAAGAAACCTCTAACGTTGCTATCTGAAGATCAAGCTGTCTGCTAAACATAAGCTGTTGTTTTTGATCATTTATCGTTTTATATCTATAGATAAATGTTGCAAAAAGTAAAAGAATGATTCCTCCTGCAATCAAAATAAAGATCCAATTAAACTGAGATTCTACTTGTGCCCTCTTTTTTTTATTATAAAACATTTTATTTATATTTATATTTACACTATTTTTTTATGATTATTACTAGTATTACTAAACATATTAAATTTACACTTCTTCAGGAATTTCAATCAATGCTTTCTTACTTGCACCTGTTATTTTCATCTCTAAATAACCAGTACCAGTATTAAAACAAATAACTTTTTCATTACCTAAACTTATTAACTCATTCTTGATAGGTATTCCTACACCTGATTTTTCAGGAATAACAAAAACATTCTGAACACCTTTAACAACAGCATTACAAAATAGTGGATCAAAATCAGTAGGAGGTGGGCATTTGCTTTCCGATTCAATATTCTCAAAATCAGCAATGCACACTTTTTCAACATAAGAGGGAACACTTACCTGAACATAATTTTGGTCAATACTTTGAACACCAGTATTAATTTTATTATTAAAATCATCTTTAAAAAGATTATAATCAGCAATATCTTTTTTATGGAGAATATCATTTATCCACTTATAACTATAAAATAATATAAAACTCATAATCAACAAAGCTAACAAAAAGATAAAAATTTTACCAACCTCAAATCCTTTCTTATTTTTCTTTGTTCTCAAATTTCTATACATAATATTTCTATACATAACACAACACCTCTTATTAATAACAAAAATTACTTAAATTTACTTAAGATTAAACCTAGATAAGATATTTGAAACATTATCTTTAGTAACAAGACCTTGATTATCCAATTCTAGCAAAATTTCTTTTATATTCTGCTTCTTAAGCTTACCTTTTTTATGTAAATAATCAATAATTGATTCAGACAATTCTGAACTAACTTTACCTTTAGGTACAGATCTTAAAAAATCAATAACATCTGAATTTCTTATCTTTCCTTTCTTGTTAAATTTAGAAATCCCTCTTACTAAATAATCCTTAATCTTTGCTTTAGGTTTTAATTTATCAACACTCAACCTTGATAATTCATCAAACACTTTTTCACCAGATTTTACTCTGACTTGTTTTTCGAGCTTTTTAAATACATCTCCTTTAACAGGCAAAGATAATTTTTCAACCTTTTTTACTTGTTTTTCAGAAACTTCCTTACTTTTTTCTTTGATTTTGTCGTCAATTAATGATTTTCTTTCATCTTTTGCAAAAAAGGATTTTTTATGCAATAGATTATGAAGTTTATTAAATACATTTGGAGCTCTTTTGACATTTCCTAAGCTTTTAGCAGCCACATCTTTAGGGATGTCTGGTTTTGTTGAAAAAACACTAAACAAATTCTTTGTCAAACTTCTTATCTGTCTTTGTTTTTGTTTTAATCTTGATCTTCTTTTTAATGCAAGCTGTTTTTCAATATAATTCTTTGGTAATTCCCTTTTAACATGTTTAGTATGCTTTGTTCCTGGTCTAAAGATTCTAAACTTTTTTGTTGGACTTTTCTTACCTTTACCTAAATTAAGTCCCATACTTCCAAGTAAATCATTAAATTTACCAGGATACTTTTTATAAGTATAATAACCACCACCACAAAGTATTCCTAAAACTAAGAAACCAATTATCCAAGGCCAAAAATTAAAAGGACCTGGTCTAGGAATCTCTGGCACATAACAACCACTCATATTAACATCTTTTCCATAAGGTGTATCAGGACATGCATCATTCATATTAATAATTCCATCTTCATCATCATCTAAATATTTAGCTTGTTCTTCAGAACAACCCATGTGGTTTCCAGATGTTTCCACTTCCTCGCCTTCAGGCGTATCTTCACAAAGATCTTCATCATCAAACACACCATCACCATCACTATCTGTTTTTAATTCATCCTCAGAACATCCAATACTGTCACCCTCTAGAATAACTTTCTGACCTCTAGGAGTTTCAGGACATTTTAAATCAATATCATCAACAACACCATCTTCATCAGTATCTTTAAACGCAACAGATTGTGTTCCTTGTGTAGGATTTCCTAACTGATCTTTAACAAGCCAGCATACATAAGTATCAGCAGTTACCATTACTCCATTTTCAGAATCATAAGTAGTAGTTGGTGAACATTCTTCTTTACTTACACCTGTGCCAAAATTAAAAGTATTTGTATCACACCCATTTTCATCATGACAATTCAAAAACACCTGCACACCTCTTGGATTGACAGCTTTTTTAACATTAATTGTTGGACCTATTTTATCATTCTGACATTCAGGAGTATTAGTATCCAAAATATACAACTTTTCACTATAATTAATCTTTTTTGATTTTTCTCCTGTAATGATTCCTGCTAAATTAATTGGCTGAACAGAGATTTTATAAGGAGCAAAAGTTTTATTTAATTTCAAACCAGACATTATTATTTGTCTTGATGTAGTAAATTTAATTCCAAAATCTTTTATACGTTGATTTTTCACATCATACAATGAATAATTATAACCAAGTATTCCTGACTCAAGATCATAAGCATCAACATGTGCTGTTATAGAAAACTTATCATTATCATCAGGACATAACTGTTCATTACTAACATTAAGTTTGGATAAGAAAGGTTCTGTATCATCAATAGTAAAATTATAAATTATCTCTTTCTCAGATTGTGCTTGTGTTAATATTCCAATTGGTTCTACTGCTATGCAATAAAATAAATAACTATAATGACCTGGTTCAAATGAATTAAAATTCCTTTCAGTATGGATAGTATTATCCTGCCTAGACATTGGCAAGCTTAGTAATGCATTTTCATCTTTATTATCTTTATACCTGCACTGTGCTCTTAAATTAGTCTCTAAAACAAAATTAGGTTTGGTCTTAGAACTAACTTTTTTAGGCTTTAAAACTTCAACTGTTAAACCTTGTTTCTTAACCTCAAACTGAACTTGTTTTGTTTCTGTTTTTAATCCTGCTAAATCCTCGCATTTGATATAATAAGTGTATGACTTTTCCAATGGAGGTATATTCATTATCATGTGTTTGTGCTGCATATTATAATTAACTACTTGTTCATCATTTTCATTTGTAAACCAAACCATTGTTTCATAATCCTTTTCTTGTCCATATTTACAAACAGCTTTTTCATCTGTTTCAACAGACATTTCTGTTTGTGAAGGACGATAACTAATGATTTTTCTTGATAAATTAATAGATGTAATCTTTGGACTTTTACCATCAACCCTTAAATCAGAAAATTTCCTATGAATAGGCACCAAGCTTATGCTATCATTACATAAAACATGTAAAGTATTTTTCACACCACCACCAATAATACCTATATTTGCTTCATGTATTGTATTTACTAATTCATCTTCATCAGGTTTGAATTGATTGATAAGATCTCCAAAATTATATCTACCATTTCTTAAAGGATTTTCTTTGCTATACCTACATCTTGCTAATTTAGTGGTTTCTATCATTAATTTAAAATTAGCACTAGTTGCCACTTGATGTTTTGGTTGAACAAGTTTTATTATTGTATCAGGTGCATTTAATTTAAACTCTTTTTCATTTGATTCATCTTGTTTATTTCCTAAATCATCTTCAGCCTTTATTTTAAATATGTATTCATCATTAGGCATTGGTTTATTTGGTTTTAAAATAAATTTAAGTTTATTATCATCAATCTCTTCAACAATAAATTCTTCTTTATTAATCTTAAAATCATTATCTTCTTTTTTGCTTATTATTTCATAATCAATCAGAATAGCAGGTTCATCATATTCAATTTCAATAATAGGAATTGGAGTTTTTACTTCTGCTATAGCATCTTCCTCAGACTCTGTATCTTCAAATTCAATTCCAATCAAAGTAGGAGGTTTTTTATCAGCGACTATTTTCAATTGATCATAAACGGGCTCTTCATTTTCATTCTTTTTCAATTCAAATATCAAAACATTTTCATGCTCTAAGCCATCAATTGAAATCAAATTATAAACAAAATCAAAATTTCCGTCTGTCAATGGAATATCTTTTTTATAAGTTCCTAATAAATATTTAAGTTCTTGTGTTGCTTCAACACTTCCTTTTATCTTAACCTTATTTCCAATATTTCTCACATAAAATATTTGTTCTCCATTAACAATTCTTTTTATTCTTGATCCACCTGAACTAGACTCAGCATCAGAATCAACATTAGGATCAACATCAGTGATTGTAACACCAGGTCTTGTATTATCAACCTCAATAAAACTATTAATAGTTTTTTTATTTCCAGCTCTATCTACCATCACTATTTTATAAGGTATCTTTTTTCCATGAGGAACATTACTTGGCACAGAGTATTTAAACAAGTATTCTGTATTAGAGGCTTGTAATAAATCATGTACTTGTTTTTCAACGACAACTTCAACCTCTTCTTGTGAATTTTCATCATCATCTTCAGCATCAGAATCATAATTAGGATTTTCAATATCATACTCATATTTACCAATTACAATAGTAGCATTAACATCAAAATTTTCATTAAAAACTGAAGCATTAATCAATATATCAATGCCAGCTCCTACTTTTATTCCATTTTCAGTATCACCATTAATAATAATATTAGGTTCGTCAGAATCTACAACCAATGTATACAACCATTCACCTGAAAGTGGTTCACCAGGATACTTAGCATTTATCTTAATAGGATAAACTTTCTCATCAAATGGCATTATCTCAACAACAATATTATCACCAAGCATATCATAATTAAACCATATAACACCTGCTTTATCAGCCATTCTTTTCATAAGATAAACATCATCAACATAAATCTTATAATACTTAAATGCATGGAAATTACTCAATCTCAAACCAATTTTTTTACTATAAAGATTATCCTGTTCAGAATATCTAAATTTAAGATGATCTGATTTTCCCTTTCCATCTAAAATATCTTTATCATCTGGCTCAAATAAGATTATTTGATCATTTTCATCAGCATCATCTAACACTCCTGTTCCTACTGTATATAATTTCTGATTTGTTGAACTAGATGAAAAATCATGTTCAAAATATTTAGCATTAAATTCTTCAACCTCATGTTCAAAATTTACCTTGATTTCACTTGGAACACTTTTCTTAAAACAAGTGAAATCATAACAGTTAGCACCTTCAACCTCTAAAGAAGAAGGTGCACTAGGATAACTTGCTGAATAATCAATAATAAATTGTTGCATAAGATTACTTCCTGCTTTATCATAAAGACTAATATTTAACAAAGCATTACTAGGCAAGTATTGATTTTTATTAAACCTAAAATATTTGATATCAAAATTCTTATAAAATTTACCAGGATCGTCTCTTGGTCCATTTCTAAAACAATTTTCACAATTCAAATTAGTATCAAGATCAACACCAGTATTCAATCCAAGATAATAATTATCAAAATCAAAACCAGAACCTTTTTTAAGTTCTTTTACTTCAAAAAAGATTTGTGCATCACGTATATTTATTGTTGAGCCAATCAGAGGATATTTATGATTATCAGCAACATAATATGCAGAAACTATTTCAGGTGCAACAGAATCATAGAGGATATTATAAGTATCTGTGAAATCAGATTTTACAAAGAAACTTTCAACACTTCTCAATTTCATATAATTATCTCCTCTATTAAAATTGATTTCAGGATAAAACCAGTTTCTTAAGATTTCTTTTTCATAAACACTTGCTTCGTAATCTTTTCCTAAATCTTTTTGTAGCTTTTTATTTAGATTAATTATAGAATAGTCAAGAGTTTCTGTTGTTTGATCTTCTTTACCAGTAATTTTATAAAGTTTATTATAATGACCATAGTCAATTCTTCCACGCAAGTTAGTGTACTTGTCAGGATCTAAACTTAATTCAATTTGTTTAACATTAAGAATTTGAACTCCTACATCATGAGGTGTTGTTGTTACTAATTTTAATAACTCTTTATCATCTTCATCACCAGCACCCATATCAGCACCTACATTATTATCATCATCACCATTACCAACATCATCCCCATTACCACCATTATCACCAGCTTCATCATCAACATCTACATAGAAAAGCCTATTATCCTGCTCTTGATAAAATTGTTGTCTATTATATTGTTCTTCAGAATGTCCTAAATAAAATACAACATCAAGTAATTGATCGTCAGGACTGGTTCTTCCTGTTAAGAATAAAGCAGGTTTATTTGTTACATAATCATAAGTATCAATTCTTTTCAATGTTGAATAATAAGTATCATGATAATCATCTTCAAAAGGTTCAAGAACAGGTTTAATAGGTGGTTTAGTATCAATAAAAAAAGACTTACCTATTTCAATAAGGTGTCCATCATTATCTTCATTATCTTTATATTCAATAATGAATTCAGCAGGCCCTTCTTTATTTCCATGCTGAAGAGGAGACAATGTTAAAAAAGTTTTCCATGTCTTTAAATCATATCCACCGCCTATTTTTTTATCAGGAACAGGATAACCAAGATCATAATCAACACCTTGAAACCTGTATTTAAAAAGAGAAATTCCATTAGGTGTTCTTGTTAATTCTTTTGAAGAATTAATTACAAGTAAATAAGATGGTGGCCCTAGTCTTGTTACTCTTTCTGCAACCTTTCCTGTTAAAATATCAATAATAGTAACATTAACTTTAGGTTCGTCTTTGGTTATTTTTACTTCAAATTTTCTTATCTCTTCTAAATTTCCACCAACATCTTTTGATCTAAAATTAAGATAAGTAAATTTATCATATGTTTTGGTGCAAGAATCACCACTTTCACCACAAATTTCATCAGGAATACAATCCTTACCAGTATCACAATAAAGTATTTCTTTACATCCAAACTCAGTACCAGGATTAAAACTTGCAATTGGATCTTTACATTCTAGATTTACATCAATATCTTCGCCTTGCTTAAGAGGATACCATCTATCCTCAAAATTTTTGATAGTAGTAACAGGTGGTTCATTATCAACCACAAAACTAATTAAATCGCTTTGTTCATCACCATATACTTTATCTTCTTCAGCAAACAAACATTTTACATAAAGATTAACATAAAACATATCATAAACAGATGAACCTGCAGGATCAAAAGTATGTACAACTGTATGCTTTTTACCAGGAGTAGTAGTAGGAGTAAAAGAACTTGTCATACGATTAAAATTATCTCTCTGATTATCAGAATTATGAATAACATTATCATACTTACATAATGCATCTTTTTTAGTATCTAATAAAAATTCTTTTTTTCTATTATCTGGTAACCTTATTGTTTCTCCACTTGGTCTAATATTAGTTATAGATTTATCAGCATCGATACTAATATTATTAAGAACACCTATAACAAAATTCTTTGCTTCATCATAACATTTATACTCAAAGATATATAGTCTATTTTTTAAATTTATATAACTTAATTCAGTAGGATTATCATGCCTACCAACTTTTTTATCATTCAAATCTCCACCAACCGCAGTTACTTGTTTTTTCTCAACAACACCAGTACCATCCTCACCTAAATCATTTTCATCTACATCAAAATAATTCAAACTTGTAGTGCATTTTATTATTTTATCCTCTCCTTCAAAATCTTGACCAGAAATTTGAATCTTAAGATCAGATTCCCATTCAGTTTTATCACCAATTGGTTTCTCTCTTGACACATAATCATATATAATTAATATACCTGGTTTTGTCGCATCAAGATAAACATGTTTTTTTATCTGAACTTGTTCAAGGTTTCCTGCTTCATCTTCAGAATAATAAGCAATATCATAAAAGTCTGACTCTTTTTGTTTAAGATTTATAAGACCAGTAGCAATAGTCACAGGATAAACATGATCATCTGTTTCTTTATAAACTGAATACTTTGTTTTTATCTTAGATTGTTTAGAAAAATAATCAATCGCACTAATTTTTATGCCAGAACTTGCAGGAAGCATATCTACATTAGGGAAAATAGTTTCAGGTGGAACAAAGTCTTTTTTACATTCTTCATAAGTAATACTTGCATCTTGTTTCAAACCTTCACAATCATCTAAATTATCACCATTAGCATCTTTTATACACTTGCCACTTAATTCTAACCATTTACACCTTCCTAAACCAAGTATATCATCACTTAGACTTAAAGAATTATCTTTATCTTCTAAAACAATAATATTATGTCCACCAGCAATTCTTTCTACTTCATCAACATAAGTAATATTTATTGTAAAGTTTTGATTTTTATCATTAGAATTAATGCAAAAATTTCTATTCTTCCCATAATCTTCACAACCAACATCTTCTTTATTAACACATTTCCATTCTGATTCAAGATCAGACTCTGTTGTATAAAAACATTTATCATTACCAAATAAACTGCATAAATTAGCATTACATCTTCCAAAGAATTCATTAAAAGGAGAATTACATCTTTCACAATCTTGAAGTATTTTTTCTTTTGGTCTGCACACACCTATACCAAACTCAAGATTTTCAGAATCTTTCCATTCACAACCTTGTTTACCACCCACTACACATTTGTCACCTCTATCACCAACACAAGCATTTTCACTTCTATAATCATAACAAGTTTTTACAGTTGAACATTCACGATATATATCGACTACTGATTCAGAATAATCAAAATAACAAGTGTCAAGGCTTTCGCATGTCTTTTCTTGTGGAGGAATGATTGGTTTATCTTGATCATCAACCCCATAAACACTTACAATATTATCATCCATATAAAACATTCCAAAAGGATCAGCACATTCATAACAAGGTGATTGATAAGCACATCTTGCTTTGTTTTTATTATCAGGCCCTAGGCAAACATATTTTTCTGTTGATGATAAAGCAGAACAATCAATCTTTGTATCCCAATCAATAAAATTAGTTCTACTATCACATTTTACTTTGTAAATTCTTTCTCCTAAATCATTATCCATACAAAACTCATCAAAATATTCAAAACATTCTTTATTACCAACCACAACACAGACAGGTTCAATTTCATTATTATTATCAGGATTTCTATAACCACCTTCAATATCAAAGTCAGTATGAGAAAAATAAGAATTTATCTTATAACAATAAACATGTTGTTCTCTAACATTCATATCTTCATAATTAGAAACAGTTAAATCAGGTGAAATAGCATTCCATTTATCATCATCATCCATAGAACAATGAGATTTTGCAGCATCTACCATATCATCATAACTATCTTCATCACTAGCTTCTAATGTTGCATCACACCTATATATTGTTGAAGAATCAGGTTCACAATATTCTGAGTCACCTTGTAAAGGAACTAAATCTTGGAATTCCCAATTAAGTTGAACTGGTTTTTGTTTAGGTGCAACACTCAACAAAAGATTAACACCTTTTTCACCAGGATATATAACACGTTGACAAGTTAATTCACATCTACATTTAAAATCATGATTTCTATGATAACACATTCCAGTATATCTATCATCTGTACCTTTTAATTCATTACATTGAGCATTATTATTATCAAGATCATGACCAGGATCACATTCTTCACCTGGATCAATTACTTCATTACCACACTTAAATGATTCTTTACATGTACATTCATTAGGATGGTCTTTAGGATAACAAGCATCATCAGTACTGCAATCAGGACCTAAATCATTTCCATCACATTCTTCATTACTTTGTCTTATTCCATCACCACATGTTACTTTTATTGGTTCACATTTACAAGCTTTGATAGGATCATTAGGATATTGTGTATTATGAATAGCAGCTGCATTTAGTGTAACACATTTTGTTTTAACACAAGCAGCATCATTTCCTTGGATAAGTATATCATCAGCATTGTAAAGAGCATCACATTGTTCAGTTCCTTGTAAATAACCATTACCACATTCTAAAGGACAAGTACATGCATCATCACCAGTCATAATACATTTATCAGGACACAGATAATCATCACCATTGTTCTTAACACCATTAGCACCATATTCTGCATCACATTCTTCACCAAATTCGCGAATACTATTACCACAATTAGATTCAGGAGCACAATCACCAATACCTTTACAATCTTCATCTTCACAATCAATAAAAGTGTCACAATCATTGTCAATATCATCATCACAAGTTAGTCCTGCTTCTATATCAGCAATCACTGTTTCATCTTTCATAGACACAATATTTTTAATATTATTACAATCAACATCACATTGATCAATGTAACCATCATTATCATCATCAATATCATTATCACAATCTGTTTCTTCTTCACCAGCAATCAAAACAACAGAAATATTAATATCATTAAATTCAACATTCTCAGGTGTATCTTTAGTAATCTGAGCAATGATCCTTGCCTCTACTTGTTCATAACCAGACTTCACAGCTCGTAATTCATAAGTCTTCATTGACTTTAAACTACTAAACACAAACTTACCATTATCATCTGTCTTAACATTAATATCATTATCAAGATAAACACTTGCATCTTTAATACCAATCTTATGATTTTCATTAGTATCATCATCAACAAGAACATAACCAACCAAAATATAATTATACACAGGTAAGCAATCAATATGGCATTGTTCTTGTGAAGAATAAATATATACTTCATCAGGATCATTTTCACAGCAAAAAGGATTTTGATCTGATAATTGTTTATCTTTACAATAACAACCAGGTGTTAAATATTGTGCAGTATTAGCAAATTCACAAGTTGTGTATAAACAAGATTGTTTAGTTTCACAAATAGTATCACAACTTTGATCACCTATAATTTCTTTTTCAGTCCAAGTATTACCTTTTGTTTCACACTTAAACCTTGGCAATTCTTCATAAGCAGCAGCAGGATAACTAGTACAACAACAAACTATTTCACATTTACCACCAGAACTACTACAGGCACCTTCTTCATACTCAGCAAATTCAGTTCCAGCTTCTGGATGATTTGTTTCATAATCAGAACATGTAGGGTCATTACTATTTCTACAAGCATTACATTGCGCCTGGCTATCCACATCTAAACAACCAGAAACAGTAGCGTCATCTGTGACTAATTCACCATAACAACAACCAGGTGCAATAATAAAATAAGAATTAAAAACAATAACAACTAGAAAAACCATAGCTAAAACTAGTAATCTTCCTCTTTTTTCTACCATGTACTTATTCACACTCATATGCAACCGTATATATATACGCTTATACTTATTTATTTGTTTTATGTTTATAAAGGTTTTGTAAAAACCTTTATGCTTAAAAATGATTTATCATTTTTATTGTATAAATCTTTTGTAAGAAAGATTTATGCTTATCAATCTCTAATTGATATTGTATAAATCTTTTGTTGTGGAAAATAGTTATTTACAAAAACCATCAACCACCATAATAACCTTGAGTAGCACCACTACAACTTAAAGTAGGATCTGCTAATTGTGCACATTGACATGCCCTTGCATAAACACTAACATCTAATACAGCACATTTAGCAGAACAAAAAACACCATAATTTGGATCATCAGCATTGTCAATACATTTTCCAATACTAAAAAAGACTTCATCATAAGTTAATTCATTACAGACATTACCTAAACCACATTCACATTCATCAGCATAAGTGCATTCTCCTCTATTTGCACCTTGTGCACTACCATCATCACACTTTGCTTTGCATTTAAATGGATGATCAATATCACTCAGTTGGTTATAAGCATACTTACCAGAACCTTGTGCATCTGCATAAGCAAAATTATCATTACAAAAACCATTAACACCAGCTTTATCTGTATTATCCCAATCTAAAAAAACAGTCTCAAATGTTTCACCAATATCATAAGCCTGACAAGCTGCTTGATGATTGAAACAATTTCCTTTATTCAAATTCCTGCCAGGACCCATACAAGATTCATCCTCACCTCTTGGTTGTGCAATACCAGCATCATCCTCATTCTTATCACGACAATCTTTTACCAATTCAAACTCTTCTATAATCTCACCAGCACAAGCATTACCTCTATTACCTGAACATTGTTGTTTAAATGTTCTTTTATACACATTATTCCAACTATTTTCAGCAGTAACAGCAGCAGTTATTTGTATCATATCATCAAGAACATCTTTATCATATTCTTCTAACTTACCAGTACCATCATCAAACAAAGCTCTTGAATGAAAATAATCAAGAGGACCATCTTCTAAATCTTGTTTTAAAAAACCAGGATTGCAAGTATTGTATAAAATATCAAGACATGGTTCAGGTTCAGTATTTTCTTTAAACTTGCCACCTTTCCACCCTTCTAGATGAGCCTTACCAATACCTTTACCAGATTCAACAGGTTCACAACAAGCATGATTAGCTTTAAAATCATCAACAGATTCTATTCCAGAAAAACCAAGATCATCAAAACGTACATTGTTATAAGGATAAGGTGCTGATCTCACATTTTCAATTGGCCAGCACTGAAAAACCTCTAAATCTTTATAATTTGTTTCATAATTAGTAACTTCTGGTAAAAACAAACTAACTTGATCTTGTTTGTAAAGAAATGGTGTTTTAAGGTTAGGATTATCAGGGTCTATTTTAAAAGGGTCATTCATATCTTTATTAAGTTTTAATTCTTTTTTTTCTGTTTCAATCTTTGCATAAGGATTATTCTCACCAAACTTACTAAATCTATAGTTAAGTTTTGTTTTAGAAAATTGTTCTTTTGATTCACAAAAAATACATTGAACAGTAGAATAAAGTGTGTAAGTATCTTCTATTGAAGCATAATAAGGCTTATAATGATCATCATGATCATGTTCACCTCTTAAACCAAACCTTGGCTTATCTTGAACAAAGACTTTTACATCTTGATAATCATACAACCCTTGCCTATCTTTAACACCAACCTTTAAAACATGATGACCAACATCATTCATTGTAACAGAATAATTAGCATTAGGATAATCATCTACATAAAGTTTAGATTTTGTCCATTCTTTTGGTTGATCATTTTCATTATTATATTTAGTTATGCTAATACTTTCATCAGGACTTTTATCATCATAATTAGGATCATTAAAATCAAAAAATTCTAATTGTGTCTCTTGCCAACCTGAATAATTAAATTCAAAAGAAGTTTCTTCATCAGGATCGTAAGCAACAGGCATTACAACCATTTCATCACCTTCTTTTAATTTAAAATTATATTCAGTAGAAAGTTCTAAACCTTTTTGTGTGATTAATTCCAAAGCAGGAATTCTATTTTCTCTAGCAATAAAAAATGCATAAGGATTTCCTTCTAACAATGACTCAGAATCCATCACCTTGATTATATCATCATACTTTTTAGGCGCAGAACATTTAGTACATGGTTGTCTATTCCTACTAACCTTAAATCCAGACTTCATACTTCTTAATTTACCAAAATCATTATCTATATCAAATTTAATATCTGTTATTTCATTACTCATCATATCTCTAATAAAATTATACAATTGTTTTAATCTAATATTTTTGACAACTTTAAAATCTTCAACACCATTGACAATCCTATCGACAAAAACAAAACTAATATTATAATTAAGATTAAAAATAACATTTGCTTTTCCAAATTCAACTTTTAACTCAGGATCACCTCCAGTAGTAATGTTATAATTTTCAAAACTTTCATGAATCAATGTACTTTCTAAACACTGCCTAGTCCCATTCTCAATATAAATCTCAAGCTGTTCTTCAAATGAATTATAAACAGATTTACTAGTACAATCAGAATTAGCACCCAATGGTTTGCACAAACCAGTAAAATTAATCATTCCAAAATAAGGAAAATCCTTTTTATCTAATTTTCCAGTATAAGGATATTCAGGTATTGGTTTAATATAAAATTTAGAACCAGGCTCTCTTCTTCTAATACCATAATTAACATTAAAACCAGAATAATTAAGATAATAAATATTATTTATATCAACACTTCCTCCTTGAGATCCATAAATAAATCCTCCTTGTTTACCTAGTAATTCTAATCCTTTAACAATCTGCGTGTCAAAACAAATATCTATTGAATTTTTTATCAAAGAATTTTGGATAAGGTTTGAATATTGTAATTCTCTTTGTTCATCATCTTTTGTTTGTTGTGCATTTGTATAGATTGAAAAAAGTATTGAAAAAATAACAACCAAAACTATTGAAATAAGTATAAAAACTGTTAATTGCCCCTTTTTTTTTCTTTTAAACATCTTAAACATTTCATTCTTAAGATAATGATCCAGGATCAAAACTAATTTCAGTTATAAACACATTTTCCATCCAATCATTGACTAATGATTCAGCAGAATCTCCTACAACTTTATTAATAGGATCTTCACATTTAACAAGATAATGATAACCATTGAATACATAACCACAATCATTATAACACAGATTAGCATTACCATCTATAATTCTCCTGCATAAAATAGACATAGAAGTGAAAACATTATTCTCTTCTCCACCAATATTAATGCCAAGTTCATCTATATTATCACAATGAATTGTATCAGATAATTTAACAGCTTTTCCAAGATGATAATAAAGTTTACAATTAGCAAACTCATCCTGGGCAGTACAATCATCAAAAATCATGTCTTGTAAATCTAGATCCGCAACAATAGCTTCGCAAGCTATCTGTGCATCACTTTTATAACCTTCATCATGAAGCACACCTTCACAATTTTGATCACCCTTCATTACTTTGACAAGTGATCTAAGCTCTTTACAAGATTCTTTTGAATCGGGATTAAGAATATAATCACAAGAACTATCATCCAAACCAATTGTACTAAGACAAAGTCTGACTTTGTCTGAAACAACATCTTCTTGCAAACATAATTCTTTTTGCTCCTCAATCAAATCTGCAAAATCCACTTGTGCTTTATGTTGTAATCCTTGATTAGGATTAGCATTAGCACCTTGATCATCTAAAGCCTGCATTTCTTGTCCTAAATCAAGATAATTTATATCTTCATCTTTTTCTTTAGAAACATCTATCCTGCACTTACCAATTCTATTTGTTGTAATAGTTACTTCTTTCTGAGCAGTTGTTAGTAATCCAAAAATATTTCTATCAGCAACATTGATCCTTTTCTTATCATAATTAATTTTTATAAAATCATAGATTTCTGAAGGATAACCACCTGCTTGATCTTCACAATACAAATATACAATATTTTCTCCATCTTTTAACAAAATTCTTGCTTGTTTTTGTTTTCCATCACTTGTACCTTGCACAATAGGCATAAGATTCTTTTTATTCTTAGCATCATCTTCTATTAATCCATACCAGCAGTCTGATTCTTTATTAGTTTTTATTTTTATTGAAATACCACCAAGATTAAGATTAGGATTTCTAAAATAAACCTCATTATTAGTTCCTATTGGTAATGGAATTATTTCTGTTTCATCCACAAGTATTTTAGGACCATTTCCAGACAAAGGATTAGGATCAGGCATAGGAACAAGATTACCAAGATCGTCAACACCAAGATATGCAATGCATGCACCTACAACATCTTCAGCACCATCACAATATCCATCATCATCAGTATCAGCATCATTAGGATCACACCCTTGTTCAAAAACATCATCATATTTACATGGTAATTTTAATTCTTTGAAACAATTAAATTCATCCTTATTCAACATACCATCTCTATCTTTATCACATGCAACATTATCAACATCATCACAACCATCACTAGCATCAGTCGGATCAAACCCATGATAAAGTTCCCAACCATCTGACATGCCATCACCACCATTTAAATCAGAATCAGGATTAATTGGGTTTGTTTGATATTTGTGTTGTTCATTATTATAATCATCTTTAGCAAAGATCTCGTCACCAGTTATTTCATCACCATCCCATAAACAATCATTATCACTATCAGCACCATTAGGGTTAGGAAGAGTTATAATTGAACTATATTCTAGTAAATAATAATCAGATGTGAAAATACTTGTTTCTCTTACAAAATCACTACCAGGTTTTATTTCATTCACATCAGGAATACCATCATTATCACTATCTACTTGATTAGAATTAGTACTAGCAGAAATTTCTCCTAAGAATCTATAATGATCATTCACACCATCACCAGAATCATCAAATTCTTCATAAGCAATGTTATAATCATTAATATTAATCCATTTTTTATAATAATCATTTGCATCAACATCTGCAATAGACAATTCAACATTTCTACCATCTAACAATCCATCTTCATCACAATCTGGTTTTGTTTTACAAAAAATTATATCTTCTTCAAGACCACCATCTAACAATCCATCATTATCATCATCAATATCTTCTACAAGTGGTGTCTTTTTTCTTAATCTATCATATTCATAGATATCATCATGTGTCCATCCTTCATGAAGATCGTCAGGAGAACCATCTTTATCAGTATTAATAGAAGCACCAGGATCATTAGGAAATGCATCTTCTGCATCATTGATTCCATCTTCATCTACATCAATTTCACAAGGCTTGAATTCCTGAGATTTTTTACAAAGACCTAGACCATGAGTATCATGAACACATTCATTATCTTCCAAACATGTATTGCCCCAAAATATCTCCTGAACACCATATAAACAACTACCTTTTTCAGGACCATTTGCTACAAAAGGACAATTATCTATCTTACCATTGTAAAGATCACAAGGTCCACCAGGTCCATCACCTTCACCTTTATAATCATAATCACAGATACCATCAGCATCATCATCTATATCACAACCATTTGGTATATCATCACCATCTGCATCATATTTTTCTTTACTACCTTGATAATCATTTACACAAATAAGTTTTTTATCAACTTTATATTTACCATCATAACCTACAGCAATTAATTTAATAAGATGGTAACCTTCTGCATTCTTTCCATAAGCATCTCTAATATTAACATCTTCAACCCTTCCATAGATAGTACCATAAACAAACTCAGAATTAGGATCAGCATCAATATCCCAATAATATGCTTGAACATTTTCTTCA
Source organism: uncultured Methanosarcinales archaeon (assembly GCA_964535955.1). Classification (GTDB taxonomy): domain Archaea; phylum Nanobdellota; class Nanobdellia; order Woesearchaeales; family CAXGTL01; genus CAXGTL01. Next base: position 42,043 of record CAZHVK010000003.1, read on the forward strand.
AACCCATCAGCATTAATTTCAAAAGCTGCTCTTAACAATAATTTATCATCATCATCTCCACTATAAATATCAAATTGTTGGCCTTCTCCAGGTATATTGATTACAGCTTCATAAGCACCATGAGTTTCAAAATCAAAATCATGTAGTCTTAACTTTGATGTTCCATCATGCCACATAATAAAATTATCAGGTTTAAGTGCAGTAACAATATAAACAGGTTTAGGATTATTTTCAGAAACAGTATCAGTAACATTTACAACACAATCAGCATCATATGCAGTGTTTGTATATAATTTAGAACAAACATCTGTATTAAAATTCTCAAATGTAATTGTTAAGATTCCAGTATCATCACTTAAAACTTCTTTATGACCTAATACATTTCTATCTTTATTTCTAGCTAAATAAACAGAATTATAATCATCAACACTATCTAATAATTCAAACTCACGTGCATCTTCATCATAACTAAATCTAAAAAATATTTTTTTAACAAGTTTTACTAATGTAGTTATAGGATGTTCAACCCAATTCTTAAATTTAGTAATTGCAGGTAAACCAGATTCAACTAGGACACCATATCTTGAATAAATAACAGATCCTGTTTTCCTATTAAACCATAAAGAATCATCAGTAGCACCACTTGTAGAACATTCAAAATAATTTCCAAGATTTGGTGCACCTTCACAACTACCAATATCTGCACCAGGCATTATTCTTAAGAAATTCTCAAGTGTTGGTTGTAATTCATTATCTTTTTTATTTAGACTAACACCAATTATGACCTCTCTTTGTTCATCTGTTGGATAAACTAGCACACAAAAATTATTAACACCTTTAACCTGGCTGCCAATTCCACCTAAAAATCCTTCAAGAGATGCCAAATCAGGAACAATATAATCATAATAATTCAAAGTATTTGTATAATCATCACAAAACATAGCAAAACTATCTCCAGTATTATCATTTCTTAAACCTATTTCAAGTAATTTTTCAGCAATCAGTTTGGTTCTAGAGATCCATTCACCATTATTACAATAATTATCATCTGTCCAATAACCAGGATCAATACATTCATTATCCCAACATTGATCATTTGACAAACAATAACCATTTCTTTGTTTATCAAAACTTTGTTTAAAATAAGTTCTTTCCCAATCAGCCTGCTCAGAAACAGGATCGTAATAACATACAAACTGATCAAAACCAACCATCTCAAAATATTTTAAACCCCATTTATCTTGACCTAATGAAAATGAATCAGGACTTCTTGCAAAATAAGTTCCATCACCTACACCTGTAAATGATTGATCGTTAATACCATCCACACATTTATATCCATTAAAACAATATTCTTTAGGGCAACAACCTTTTTCATACAAAGTATCAGTGCCAAATTCCCCAGCATTTATATTTTTTGGAAAATGATATTCAAATAATTCTTTAGGAATAGTTACACATTTATCAGATTCATCTTCATCTAAAACATCATTATTAATTAAACCAGCACAATCATTATAACCAGAAACATCAATATCATCAACATCTTCATCTTGTAAATAAAACTTCTTAGGAATTTGTTTTGTTTCTGTTCTTTGATTAGCAGGTATAACTGCACCAGAATCCCAAATCCTTGACACAAATGCATCATCACTCCACTCAGGAGCATTTATTGGAGGATTACTATATGAACAAAAGAAATCACCAGATATAGAACAAAAATCTTTTTTAACAATTTCATCATCACTTAATCCTGATAATTGTTTAAAATCATTAAAATCATTATCATCACTACAAATAAAGAATTTCTTTTTATCATCATCAACACTATCAATATCAGTCCCAATATCAGTATCATAAGTTATTTGAAAAGGTACATTACTAGCTCTTATCATTGCAAAATCTTCATTAGTTGATGTCTCACCACCAATTAATTCATAACCTAACCCTTTTTTTCTTACATATAGTTCATAATCATTACTAACTACACCAATATTATAGTTTCCATTTATTTTATTAGTCACAGGATAAAAACATTCTTGATTACCCACAACACCACTATCTTCACATACATAACTTTTTTTCAGAGGATTATCTGAATCAATTTCACCAACTTCATACTCAACATTTCCTATTCTTAAACCATGAGTGATAATCTGACCAAGCCAACAACCACCATCAGTATCAGTGTAAAATTCATTACCACCTAATCCTTGATCATTTCCACAACATTGTGTTCCTGTCCAAGTATAACTAGGTGTTTCAACACAAGCAAACTGACCTACAGACGAACCATCAACAGTGTTATCCTTTTTATCAGAGTCAAGATCATTTATCCAAATTCTTTCAGTATTACTATTATCTTCAAGATATTTATTTGCAATACAATACTTATTATTTCCAGTTTCATCTTTATATTTTAAAGAAATTCTATCAAAAGAGATTATATTATAATATTCTTCATTATTTATTTTTAAGTATTTATCATGCGCATCAATAACATTTTTTATAGAAGCTAAAAATACTAATGATTCCACATTATTTAAATCAACACCAAACCTGTCTTTTATATTTTGTTCGCCTTGTTTAATTGGAATAACAACATGCATCCATTTATTGATTCCAGGACTACTCACAATATAATCTTTTACATCAAAATCAATACTTATCAAATCACCCTGATCATTAGGAGAATTAATTCTTAATTTTAAAACATAATTTTTTTGTGTTTTATAAAAAAACTCTAAATAATCATACTTAGAAAAATCATGTATAACAGCGTCTGAATTAAAATCATCAACACCCACTTTTTTCTCAATAAAAATAGGAAATGCAAATTTTCTATTATTAGTAGTTTCATCATTTTCAACACCTTCTGTATCTCCGCCACCATCACCACCTCCATTATTTTCAGTATTTTCATCATCTTCAATATAAACTATACTATAAGGAAAAGTTTGTTGTACTTCATAATTTTTTAATCTAAACTCAGCAATTTTGTTTTTTGACAAATCTTCTACAACATTATCATCTTCTTGTTTAAAAGCTTTAATAGATAATCCAATAGTAGTACCTTCTACACTTCCGCTTCCAACATAACTAAAATCTTCTTGATAATCAAAATCTTTTAATGTTGTTGATAATGAACCAGCAATTCTTAGTTTATCATATTGTAATTCGCCTACATCACCACAATAATCAAGATCAGCACCACAACATTGGACAAACACACCTGCATCATCATGTCTATCACATAAAAATGTTGATGCTAAATGTTGAGGAGTGTTTTTTATGTTTTCATAGTTAACAGCAGGGACTATACAGACTCCAGGATTACAATCATAATCAATACCATCCCCTCCACATTTGTCTGCTCTTCCAGGATTTATTTGTTCAGCAATACCTTCTCTATCATAAACCTCATAATCATCATCAGGAAAGTCATCACAATCATTTTCACCTAAAGTAAAACCATCATCATCACAATCACAATCATTAATATCATCACCAAACTCTTCACAACATTTAATATATTCAGGATTGTAAACATAAGAAACATGACCAGTAATATCTAATATTGAAGATCCTGTTCCTCCTAATGAACTACCAATATCATTCAATGAAGAACCACTACCAAGATTAATACCAGAATCAACATCTTCTGGATGAACTAAGTAACCACCTGGTTGCAATTTATTTTCATCTGGCAAATCATTAGGTGAAATCCCTTCTGCATCAGCATCAGCATTATCAACAAGACCAGGCATACACACAAACCATTCTTCAGAATTAGAAACAGCATCATACTCATTATTATCATCATCAGCTTCTATAGTATTAATTATAAAATCTTCATCATAATTTACCCACCTATAAGCATAATCTTCAGGATTAGTTTGTTCATCACCTAATGCAGAATCAAAACAAAGTTTTCCACTGTATATCATACCATTATCTTCAGGATCATTATTACCACAACATCTTTTATCTTTATCCATATCTTCAACACTCCAAAAAACACTCTCTTTAATTCCAGGAACAGCAAGTTGATTGATATCTGTTAATTCATGAACAACTGCAGCACACCTGCTAGGATACATTTCTTCATATTCAATATATTCATGAGAATAAGGCAATTTACAAGCCATTCTATCAGCATTGATTCCAGTAAGAAGGTTTGTATCTTCTGTATCACATTCAATAACACTTCCAAAAGGATATCTAGAACCAAGATTGCCATAAAAAGGATCTTTCATTTCTTGTCCTTCTAATATAACATAATAATTAAAATAATCTGTTTCAGGTTCTCTACCAGGCCCCACATCAAACATTGTTTTTACAAGAGCACAACCAGCTACAAAATCATTATTTTCAGAATCAATACATGACATTCTACATTCTATTTCAAGTGCATTACTATGACATTTTGCATCAGGTTGAGTCTCTTCAACATCATAAAAATCAATATAAGCAGGATAAAATAACACAGGAGCAGAAATATAAGCCGGGTTACGAGAAAAAGGGTCTTCACCTCTTACCATAACAACATCCATTCTACATCCAGACACAGGATCAGATCCACCATGAGACTTTCTTCTACCTTCTGTACAAAGATCACTAGGAAAATAAGAACCATAAGAATAAACAAATAAACTACATAAAATTAGTAACAATATTAAAATAATTAAAATAAATGCTATTTGTTTCTTGCGATATTTCACTTACCTACCCCTTTTTATATGTATATATATATTATATAATCAATTTATAAGAACTTTATATATAAATCTTGCGATTTATAAGTATAATATAAGCACAAAACCATAAGATAAACTACAAAGTAAATAAGATAAACTCCAAAATATAACCCCAGAACAATAATATTTATAAAATTATAAACAAAGCCTAAATAAATGAAAACAAAAAGGGATGATATTAAAAGAGTTGACATCAAGACAGGTTTTATATGCAATAATAATTGTATTTTCTGTGCTCAAGCACATAATAAGCATTTTAGTGATAGAAACTTTGAACAAATAAAAAAAGATTTGATTGAATCTAGAGACAGATGCAATGAAATTGTTTTAACAGGCGGTGAAGTTACAATAAGAAAAGACTTCCTTAACATTGTAAAGCTTGCAAAAGACCTTGATTATAAAGTAATCCAGATACAAACAAATGCTCGTATGCTAAGCAGTCTAGATTTCTGTAAAAAAACAATAAAAGCAGGTGCAACAGAATTCAATCCAGCAATTCATGGTTATTGTTCAGAACAACATGATTATTTAACAAGATCACCTGGAAGCTTTAAACAAACAATTAAAGCAATAAAAAACCTAAAGTCATTAGGAGCCTATGTTCTGACAAACACAGTTATTGTCAAATCAAATTACAGAAATATACCACAAATTGCAAAACTTCTTGTTAAATTAAAAGTTGACCAGTTTCAGTTTGCATTTGTCCACCCAATAGGGAATGTTCTAAAAAACTTTGACAAAATTGTACCAAACATAACAATTGCAAGCAGATACATACAAAAAGGTCTAAAGATTGGAATAGACAAAAACATAAAAGTAACATCAGAAGCAATTCCGTTTTGTTTAATACAAGGATATGAAGATTATATTGCAGAAAAAATAATTCCAAACATCGAAGTAAGAGGTGAACAACACCAAAACATGGACGATTTTTCAGATCAAAGAAAAAACACAGAAAAAACAAAATTCAAACAATGCAATGAATGTGAGTACAACAAAATCTGTGAAGGTGTTTGGAAAGAATATGTTGAAAAGTATGGTGATAAAGAGTTTGTTCCTGTAAAATAAAAAGATAAATAAATATTACACCCAACACAATTAGCTCCTGAAAAAATATGGGTGGGTGGTAGGGGGCATACTATAAGGATGGTGGGAAATAAAACAAAAACAAGATGAAACCAAAAAAATACAAATGGATATCAATAACAAAACTTTGTAATAATAACTGCCTCTTTTGTCTAGATGGAAATGAAAAAAATAGAAAACATAGACCATTAAAAGAGATAAGGCAAGAACTAGAAAAAGATATAAAACAAAATATAGAACAAAACACAAGACAAGATACAAAAAAAGAAACACAAAAAGAAATAAAACAAGAAAACAAAAAACTAATCATAAGTGGAGGAGAACCAACAATCCATCCAGGTTATATAGAAGTAATTAAGTTAGGCAAAAGTCTCGGCTATAAAAAAATCCAAACAATAACAAACGGAAGAATGTTTTCATATAAACCATTTCTTGATACAACAATCAAAGCAGGGCTTAATGAAATAACATTCTCAATCCATGGTCACACAAAAGAATTACATGATGACCTAACAAGATCACCAGGAAGTTTTGATCAAATAATAAAAGCAATAAAAAATGCACAAAATGCAAGCTTGTTAAGCAAAAGTCTGTTTAACAAAGAAATAATAATTAATACAGACATTGTGCTGAACAAAAAAAACATAGATCAATTTCCAGAAATAATAAAATTCCTCATAAATCTAGGGATAAAAGAAATAGATGTTCTTCAAGTAATTCCTTTTGGTCATGCATGGACTAATAAAGGCATTATGTTATATAACATTGAAGAAAAGATAGACACAATAAAAAAAGGTTTTGACATTGCAATCCAAAACAAGGTTGTCTTATGGACAAATAGGTTTCCTCCAGAATTTCTCAAAGGATATGAACACCTGATCCAAGATCCAAGCAAGATCATAGACGAACTTGAACAAAGAAAACAATATTTTGAACAATTACTAGAAAAAGATGAAACTCCACCATGCTTTAACAAAAGATGTAGATATTGTTTTTTAAAACTTGCATGTCAAAAGATATTTGTTGAAAAACAAACAGTAATTAACAATAATATAGATATTGAAAAAATAGAAGGCTGTCTGAGACAAGAAATAAAAAGAATAAAAGAAAAGAGTGGGAAATAAAATAAAAATGAAAACAAACAAATTTCATAATTACATCCAAATAACAAGAAGATGTAATCAAGAATGTGTATTTTGCTCAAATCCTTACATTGATCAGGATTTAACATTAGAGGAGTTCAAAAAATTGATTGATGAATTAAAAACATTGGGATGCAAAGATGTGTTTCTTACAGGAGGGGAACCAACTCTAAACAAAGAATTATTTGATATGATAAGATATTGCAAAGACATAAACATAAATGTAAAGATGATAACAAATGCACAGTTATTATCTAATGAAGACTTTTACAAAAAGATAATTGATTCAGGAATATCTACAATTCACATCTCAACATATTCGCATAAAAAAGAAATACATGACAAGATAACACGAAAAAAAGACAGTTATGATAATTTGATAAAAGCATTGAAAAATATAACAAAAATAAGCAACACAACAAACAACATAATAGGTCACAAAAAAGTAAATGTGAATTTAAATATAGTAATAAGTTCATTTAATTACAATGAATTATCACAAACAATAGATTTTTACATAAAGAATTTTCCAACAATAAATCATTATTGTTTGAATTATATTGATGTTAATTCTGGAAGAGCAAAAGACAAAACAGAATTTGCACCAAGATATATATTAATTGAACATGAACTTAACAAATCATTACATTTATTGAAAAATAATAATAAAACATTCAGAATAGAAAGAATACCATTATGTTATTTAACAGAATTTGAAGATTTAAACACAGAATGCAGAAAAATAGTAAAAAAAGAACAACATGTCATAAAATACACTAACAAAAACAACATAACATATCATAACAAGCCACCAGAGTATCACAAAAATCAATCATGTAAAATATGCAAATTAAAAAGAATCTGCCCAGGAATTTATAACAAAGAAATATTAGACAGAAATGAAAATTATCCTGTATTTATTGATCCATTAAAAATAATATCAAAAATTCTAAAAAACAAAATACAATTTAATTTTATACCATATGATAAAGCACAATCATATTATCTAAAAAATAAAAAGATTGATCCAAACACAAATATTCAAGAAAAAAATATGAATGCTGATTTATTAAAAATAACAGAATATTTAAGAAAAATATTAAGACCAAATAAAATTATTAGTTTTAAAGACTTAAAAGACAATACCATAAATGACAAGTTCAACATATTCATAGGAGGGGAACATAAATTATCCAAAGATATAATCAACAACATCAAAGACATTCAAAAGATAATAATCATAGACGCACACCTAGACTTATTTCCTGATAAAAATGATCTTGGAAGAGCAACATGGATGAATAAATTAGATCCAAAAAATATAATACACATTGGAGGGCATTTAACAGAACATTACAAAAAAACATCAAACAAACTAATAACACAGGGTACGAAATTTTTTCCAATCAAAGATGGAAAAATACATTATTATAATAAAAATCAAGAATTAGAAAACTTTGATGAAAACAGGTTCCAAGAATTGATAAAAGACAAGAATGTTTACCTATCAATAGACATCGACGCATTCAACAACACTTTTGGTTTATACAAAAAACAGGAAAAATGTTTAGAACCTGAGTTCATTTCTAAATTACATTTATATAAAACAAACATCATTGGTGCTGATATCATGGAAATTTCATCAAAAAAAGGAATTAATAAAATAAAACAAATAATTCAAGAAACAATCTTGTCAAGGTGTTACTAATGCCTATAAAAATAGAAAAAGATAATAGACTAAAACATATAAGGCTGATGATTACAGAAAGGTGTAATCTTAATTGTAAGTATTGTTATCTCATAAATAAAGAACAAAAAGATATGGAATTAGAAACAGCAAAGAAAAGTGTTGACCTATTATTTGACCAACCAGGAAGATACAAAGAAATTTATTTTTTTGGAGGAGAACCACTGATAAGGTTTGACACAATAAAAAAAGTCATAGAATATGCAGAACAAGAAAAAATTAAAAAAAATAAAATAATTGATTATGAACTAAACACAAATGGATTATTGATAACAAAAGATATATTGGATTTTTTAAGACAATACAAAGTAAGGATTGCATTCAGCATCGATGGAAAACAAGACACATTCATAGGACTAAGAGGAACTAAAGAACAATATTCACAAATAATAAACAATCTAAAATTAACAATAAAACACAATAATGAACAAGCAAGAGTTAGAGCGACCATTCATCCAACAAAAGTCCAGAATTTATTTTTTAATTTCGAATATTTATATGATCTAGGTATTAACAAGATTGCAATTGGTCCTGCCCAAGGAATTATGTGGGAAAAACAACAAATTAAAGATTTTCATATAAACATTAACAAGATCATTGATTTTTATCTTGATAAGATAAGAAAAAACAAAATATTTTATGTAACTTTTATATCCGAATACATAGATTGCCTAACAAGAGAAGACAAAGAAAGATCATTGTGTTACTTAGGTGAAGGCTTAAATATAGAAGTTGATGGTAATTTTACAGCATGCAGTTATTGCGGGCAGCTTGCAAAAAATCCAAAACTAACTCAATTAATGAATATAGGACACATTAACAAAGGAATAGACCAAGAAAAAATTAAATATTTTCTTAATTACTTAATCTGTCAGGATTTTGATTTAAATTGTAAAGAATGTAAACCATTATTATGCAACCATATTTGTTTTGTTTATTCACCTAATGGAGAAAAATACCCTCTTGAGTTCATGACAAATCATTACAAAACTAGAAAAGTTATGTACCTTGCAGTAAAAAATATGTACAAAAATCTAATAAAAAACAAAGAATATAATACAATAAGAAAAATAATTTCAATCTCTAAAAACATGTCTGTAAAGAATTATAATAAAAAATTCTCATAACTAGCCTATCAATAAGAAGAAGAGTTTACAATTTCTGATACACACAAACTTTTTTGTTCTTGTTCTAAACATTGTTTATAAAAATCAATATTCTTTCCAAAAAAATTATCACAATAATTTGTATTAAGGGCATTTTCACATTCTTCAACATCAAGATTAGTCAAAGCAAAACACATTGCTCTTACATCTGATTCTTCTAAATCAAAACAAAGATTACTAGATTTAAATAAAAAAGCACTAAACAATACATACAACTTTCTTTCCATAAAACCATATGAAATCTTATCAATTTTATCCAAATTCAAAATATTCATATTACAAGCATTTTTAAGACTAAGATAGGATATCACATCACAAAAAGAACCATCATTGGAATCAAAAGCTTTTAGATAATTATAAATATCCATACATTCAGTACTAGTATTTATTTGATCACAAAGATTAATATTTCCTGAGATTTTACTCTTACAAAAAATCATAGACTTTTCATCAACAATATGATCACAAAAATTAAGATTGTTTGTTTTTATTGCTTTGCACCAAAAAATGTCAGCATCTAAATCATCACAAGATTTATCATTAACAAGTTTAACAAAACCCTGATAAGTTAATATAGATGATTTACACCTTTCAACAACATCATCGACCAATAAATCACATTGGTCTAAATCTTCATCAAAAAAAGCTCTGCATTCAAAGATAGAATTAATTCTCTCTTTATTATTAACAAATTCACAATTTTCTAAAAATCTTGCTAATTCATCATATTCATAATTAGTTACATTATTTTGTTTCTCTATTATTTGGCTATTGATTTTATTATATATCTTATTATTATCATCATTATCATCATCCACAAAATACAAAAATAAATAGCAGAAAAGAAACAAAATTAACAAAACAAACAACAAATTAAATACTTTTATTTTTCTACGCATATTATTTTACCTAGATTATACTAGAAAACCTCTTTTTTTATTTGCATATAAAAGCAAAAAGTAATAACAATAATAATTTAATAATAAAAATAATTTAATAATGACAATAATTATAATAAAATAATCACATTCTACAACCACAATTACCATGGCTTGCATGACTTGAATGACTTGAATGTATTGCATGATTATGTTTGCCAACTATTTCTTCTGCCTGTTCATCATAGTCCATAGACAATTCATTACAATGATCACCATAACCAGCATTCATTTTAGGTGTAGTATATTCAGCTACTAATTCATCACCATTTTCATCATAAGTAATATGTGTACGAGGAACACAGTCAGCTTTAACACTTCTCAAACCACCAAGAGCAATTATGCTCAAAAGAACACCAGTCTTAATAAGACTTTCTTTACTTATCTTACCATCCTCTTTTGTTAAAAATGAAGCAATCTTCTTTTTTAGTTTAGGTATTGTATTCATAATCAACCTCTTTTATTAATATTATTTAATTATTTACATCTTATTAGCTATAATCATTATTATTGTTTCTTCTTATTTATAAACTTTTCTTTCACAACCCAGTCAAACTGCTTCTTAAATATCATGCACCTTCCAGATTTTGAAATAGGCCCTATTATATTACCATGCTCTTCATAATTGCAAACAGGACAAACACCACAATAAGGTTTGTAAACACAACCATCACATATATATTGGTCATTTATTGAAGCATTGACAAGGACACAAGATTTATCGCAACCAATTATATTTTTATATTTATTTGACTTAACATTGCCTAATAAAAACATATCATCACCAACCATTCTTGCCTCATCACAAGGATAAATATCCCCATTATGATTATAAGCTAGTTGTCCAATAACAGCACCACAAGGAGTTCTCAAATCAAGATAATTAAAATCAAACTCAGTGTTTATTTTTTTATACATCATGCCAACCATTCTTTCATTTATTTTTATACCTTTTTTCTTTAACTCCTCAATATAAGTCACAGCTTTTATCCAAAAATTCATATATTCCTCAACAGAAGAATTAATTGAGGTCCATGTTTTTTTAGCAACACCAATTTTATTTAAAAATCTAAGATGAATAATCCCTAAACCTAATTTAACATATTCATCAACAATTTCTTTCGGAGACTTCATACTTTCTCTTGTCAATGTAACTAAAGCATTGATTTGTTTATCCTTAATATTTCTTTTATTATATTCTTCATTAAATATTTTTATCCATTTAACAACCTGTTCATAATTACTCTCTTCTGCAAATTTTCTATTATGATCATGAAGTTCTTTAGGACCATCTAGAGAAGTGCACACACTAACATTATGATTAATCAAATAATTCATTTTTTCATGGTTCATATCAACCATATTTGTTACCATTGTAATTTCTAATTTTCTTTTTTCTTTTTTATTCTTTTCTTGTGCATATTCTGTAATAAATTTAACAACATCCCAATTTAATAATGGTTCTCCACCCTGAAACTCTATTGTTAAATAACTGCTCTGGCTCTGAAAAATAAAATCAACTGTTTTTTTTGCAGTTTCTTTATCCATATCATATTCTTTTTTGGTCATAGGCCTTGAACTAGCCTGACAATAAACACAGTTCATATTACATCTTAAGGTTACAACAACTATGTGCAAAGAAGTTCCTCTAAATAAAAAATTATATCTGTTTCTCATTAATCTCACTGTCTCATCAATATTTTCATTAGTTAATATTATTTCTCTTTGTTCTAATTTCTTCTTCAACTCGCCATTTATGTTGCCTTTTCTAAAATTATTAAATTCATCTTTAGTAAGAATAAGATAACTACCATGATCTGTTGTTAAAAAATACTTTTCACCAAACCTCTTAAACCTATAATTATTTATTTTATAATTCATTTTAAATAAAATTATTATTTTTCATCAAACCTAAAACATAATTACAGAACTCCTCTTTTAAAAATTCAACATCCTGCTTAGGGACTAATTCAATCAAAAGTTTATCAGCAGACAAGTCTACACCCAAAAATTTACCATCACAAACCTCTTTAAAATCGCACAAACCTTGTTCAACAACTTCTTTATTATAAAAATTTTTATTCAGTTGTATTATCATTTTGTTTATTAACCTCAGCTTTGCCATACTTTTCTTCCCAAGGAACAGCTATATCATCAGGATCGCTAAAATCAGAATCATCATCAAGCTCTTCTAATGATTCATCTAATTCATCATCTTGCAAAATAGAAGGATCATTTGTTATCAAAGCTCTTTGTATAATACTTTCCCTTATCTTCTTGGTTTTCTCAGCCCTATTATGATAATCAGAATAATTAACTAATTCATTAAAAAATTCACCACCTAAAAACTTTAGATCTTTTTCATCTTTAGGAATAATTTTAACAATAATATTTGTTTTAGGGTCACCATCTAAAATAATATAAGCAATATCAAGAAAAACATATGAAGCAGAATATATTGTTTGTAAACTATAAATTTCAGGATTTATGTTCAGAACTATATGTTTGCCTTCAATTTTAATATTATTTTCAACAGTATTATCCATATTTATCCCCTTTAATAAAGGAGATTCATTAGTACTATTAAAACATTTCCCTTAAAAATCAGGGTTAATAAAACACCTAAAAAAATAAAAGGTGCAAAGGGGATTGTTTGGCTAATCTTTACATTTTTTAAACCAAGTTTTTTAATCCCTTGTATTTGTTCTTTTGTTAAACCTTCTGGTTCTACATCAATTTCTTTTATATTTTGTCCTAAAACCATGCCAAGCTTTAATCGATTGGTATTAACAGTTTTACTAAATATTTCTGAACCCAACTTTGAAATTGAGCCTGATAAAAAACTCCTAATAACTTTCCAAATTAGGACAATGATCAAAAAATTAATAGCAAAATCAATAGAATAAACAGATTTATCAACAAGTAATCGTATTAATGAAACAAAAACACTGACATAAAATGATTTATCTTTAAACTTACTTTGAATAAATGAAAAAACAACAAGAGTTAAAGCTACTCTAACAAGATAATCATTTAATCCTATAAAAGAAAGTAATAATTGGATTATCCAAAATATTGCAAAAAGATTTACAACAGAAACCAACAATTGTTTTGGTTGAAAAAATTCTTTAAAAAAATCTAAAACAACATTCCCCACCATTTTTAGATTAGACTTAAACAACATCAAAAATAACATAATAATTAGGGCAGGGATATAGATATTGATCAGCAATACAACAGATGGTATGAACTTTTGATAACCAATATTATATACAGATAATGGTAACAAAGCTGCAAAAGCAATAAATAATTTACCATCACCAGTTGTCCACAGTTTAAAATACCAAAAACCAAAACCAATCAAGACAACAAATATGAAATTTGTCAGTAGTTCAATAAGATAACCTAGACTTAACATAGAATTAAAATAATAATAAGAGATTAATATTAAATAAACAATAAAAGTATAACATAAACTAAAAACAATCCATTTATTTCTAATCTTGCCAAACTTAATATCTTCATAACTTGTTATTAAACCCAACAATATGATTGCAGGTAAAAAATATATTATCATCTATTCATAAGGTTATTTCTCTTATTTAAAAATTTTATCATGTTTTTTTCATAAAAACATAACAAAATTTATATATAGATAAATGATAAAATATAATGTATGCGAAAAAAGAGTCAGATAACAATCTTTATTATAATTGGGATTTTATTACTTTTAAGTGTTTTTCTTATGTTTTATTATCTAAACTACAGCATACAAGAACCAATAGAACCAGATACAAACACACAAAACCAGCACATAATTGGATTTATTGAAGGGTGTGTTGATCAAAAAGCAAAACAATCTCTTTTCTACCTAGGTTTTATAGGTGGTGACACAAAGATAAAAAAATTATCAACAAATGAGTATGAATTCCCATTCAAAGAGTATTATGAATATGATGAATATTATAAAATTCCATACCATTTTCATAATAATATCCCTATTATTGAATCAGTCCAAATAAAACAAATTCTAGAAGAATTCATGAATCAGAATTTTAAATATTGTATTAAGAATTTTGACAATTTTCAACAACAAGCTGTTTTTGATTTTGAATCTGAACCAGAAACAGATGTACTTATCAAAGATAAAGAAGTAATATTTAATGTTAATTTTCCAGTCAAAGTAGAAAAAACAGGTCAAAAAGAAATACTAGGCCCTGTATTCACAACAAAAATTCCTTTAAGATTGAAAAAGATTGATGAGATAAACCGCCACATTATTGATGAAGCTAAAAAAGATTCATCTATCATCCATTGGCCTTATCTAAAACAAATAACAGAACAAGATTTCAACATAACAGCATATCCTGGAAAACAAAACACAATTCTCTACAGAATCATTGATGAAAAATATAAGATTGACAATAATGAGTTTGTATATCAGTTTGCTGTAAAAGTTAAATAAATAAAAAAAACAATGAAAACAAATAAAACAAAAACAATGTTTTGTATAATGATCATCATAATTCTCATACTTAGTTCAATGGCCATGACAGCTGATGCACCTGCAGATGGAGGAGATAGCAATGATAATAGTGGAAGTGAAGGAACAAGTGATGAAGACCAAACACTAACACATGAACAAGAAGCAGAAATAATGAGCCAACATAATGTAGGAATGCAGAAATTTGGAGAAGAAGCAATAATGGGAATACTTCCAATGGTAATGGCAGGTGGTCAAGATGGTGGAAATTATGATCAAGTGCTAATGGGATTAGTAATGAAAGCAGCTGCATCAGTCAGATTAGGCACTTGCACAAACTTAGGTGATTATGCTTCTTTGTTTATGGAAGGAGGTTGTATGAGTGATGCGTCAACAGCTTTGTTCAAAGTTTATGAATTAGTCCATAAAGGTAAATGTGAAGGTTGTGCTAGTTATTGGAAAGCAGAATGTGTAGGAGCAACAGTAGGCTATGCTGTATGTCTAAAAGCAGGTTTAGAAATTTGTGCAGCAGAATACACTCTAGCAATACAGGCAACAGGACATCTTGTAAATGCATACAGACTTTCAAAAATAGCTAGTCAAGGTTTTGATGAAGCAACATGCCAAGAACTAGCAAGTTCATGCATGCCAGTCACAAACCAAGTAGGTGGTTTTATCAAATACACAGCAATGGCGAAGTGTGGAAATATCCAAGGCTTAATACAAGGTGCAATGAGTGGCGAATTAGCAGGATTATTCAGAAGCTCAACATACCAAGGTATTACAAAAAATCAGATAAAAGCTCAAAAAGAATTAGTAAAAGCTATACAAGAAAATAAGGATCTTGCTATAGTTCTTCAAGAATTTGATGATAAAACAGTTTCTGCACTTAGCTCCAACACATTAGAAGCATTATATGAAACAAATTCTAAGATTCCTGACTCATTTTCTCAATATATAACAGGTTCACAGATCACACCAAAATTAGCAGAATTAGCAGGACAAGAAGGAAGAACATCAGGTCAAGAATTCAATGAAAAGGCTGTAAGTTATTACAAAAAAAGATATGATCCTAATACAAGAGGAGGCAAACAACAACCAACAAAAGGCCCACTTGATTCTTTTGTCTCAGCAATTACAAGTGAAAAATTTTTAATTCAATTAGCACAAGCTAAAATGCAACAAAGCCAACAACAACAAAATCAACAAGATTACCAACAAAGACCAACAGACCATGGTGTGAAATTAGTAGGAATTAGATACATTAAAAACACACAACCACAAGCAACAGATGCAGCAAACCAAGCAAATACAATTGCAGGTGCTGAAGTTGCAAATCCATCACCAACAACAGCAGCTGTTGTGCAAGACCAAGATAATCAACAAATAACACCAATCACACTTGATTCATCAGAATATGAAGAAAAAGGTGTGGAATATTGTCATCCTAATAAAGCATGTTTATATTCAATGAATTTCTATTACAAAGAAATAGACTTATTACAATTTTATAAACAAGCACCAGCAGTAATACATAAAATAGAAGATAATGAAAACCCAAACATATACATTGTAAAAGGTGAAGATAATAAAGAACTCAAAAACCTGGATGGTATAACTTATGAACTAGATAAACAAGGTGAAACAAAGATCTTAGCAACATACAAACTAGGTGCATTGATTCAAGATGAAGACCAGAACACAATCTGGCTTGCACCAGGAACCACAAAATATAAACAAGATGAACTACAACAAGATACAAATTATTATGAAACAAACACAAACTTTATGCACATTGACTCAGACATTGTTATAATGCCAACAAAAAGAAAAACATTTTCAGAATCAATAACAACAATAGGAACACAGCTTGGATTCAATAAAATAGGGATTAAGATAGGCGAACCATTACCAAGACCAGGTGAAAACAATGTAGCAATCTATGACACAGATGATAAAGCAACAATTGCAACAAGAGGTGTTTATGCAAAGATAGACCTTATAGGTTATATAAAAGGAGAAGAACCAACACTAACACAAACAAACACACTAACAACAGCAAATGTAATAGCTCAAACAACTACAACTCCAGAATCAGGAGTATTAACAGCAGAGGTTATAGATAAACAAGTATATGGTAGTGCTGACATAGTTGATTTCATAGGAACTAAAGTCTATAAAGAATATGAAATAAAAGATGACAATAATAATTATTTAATAAAACCAAACACACAATCAACAGAAATTCTAAACAAGAACAACAAAAAAATAATACAAAAAACAAATGACAATGGAATTACAAAACAGGATTTAACAAAATATCAAAAATCAATGTTAGAACTTAAACAAACATGGACTAATCCTTAACAACACCATTTATGACAAACTTATCAGACTTCTTAAACTCATTCAATTTGATTTTATCATAAACAACTTTTAAAGCCTTTTTTGCTTTGCTAGGGTGAGTTTTTAATGCAATCAAAAAACCAATCAAATCATGATAATATCTCATCTCTTTAACATTAGTTGCAAAACTAACCATTGCAATCTTCACTTTAAACTTTCTGCAAAACCTAATATTTTGTGTCATCCTTGCAATAAGTCTAGACCTTTGAAAATCTTTAGAATAAAGTAAGGAATTGAAATTAAAACAAACAATCTTATCTTTTTTCCTAGCCAGCCTACACAAAACTTGGTCCAAACCAGAATTAACAAAATGAGTATGTTCATTTTTATTATTAATTTCAAGATTAAACACTAAATCAAATTTATTATTCTCAAAAACCTTTCGAATAATAGAATTATCTTTACCACCAGCATCAAATAAGCACAGATTACTTATCTTGCTAGCTTTTTGAATAGATTTATAATCACAAACAATCCCATATTTAAGTTTTATTTTAGTTTTTTCTTGTAATTTGTTTATTTTCTCAATATTTTTTTTATAATCTTTAAAAGAATAAACAAAGCACAAACTATCATAACCAAGCTTCTCACCAATCTTTATAAAAGACTGTTCATTGTTATTAGGTATAATTATGTCAATATATGCCATAATATAGAACAAATGCAAAATTATATAAAAAGTTAACCAAAAACTATTTAAAACAGCACCCTAACCTTAATTAAAAATGGTTAATATAAAAGAACACATACAAAAGGGATTTATTCACACAAGAGTTGTATTAGAAATAATTGGAAAACCAAAAGAACACGTTGAAAAAGCAATAAATGGATATATTGAAAAAATAAATAAAAATGAAAATTTAATAATAATAGCCAAGCAAGTATCAGAAATAAAGCAAGTAAAAGACAAAGATTTATTTAGTGTTTTCTCAGAATTAGAGATATTAGTAAAAGGATTTAAATCATTAACACAATTTTGTTTTAATTATATGCCAGCATCAATAGAAATTCTAGAACCTAATAGATTAATAGTAGATGCAAACAAAATGACAAATCTATTTAATGACTTTCAAGGAAAACTTCATAAAGCAGACTTTCTTGCAAAATCATTACAACAACAAAATAACCTTTTAGTTAAAAATTTTGATGGATTAATAAAAAACATGTTAGTTATTTTACTAAAAGATAAAGGGATGACACTTGAAAATATAAGCAGATATACAGGATTAAAACCAGAAGACATAATAAAAATTATAGAAGGTTTAATAAAAGAGAAAAAAATAAGAAAAATAGGAGAAAAGTATTTTTACGAATTTTAATATGGATGAAAACATAAAAAAAGTGGAGGCTGTATTGTTTTCAATAGGAAAAAAAGTTGTTATTGAAGAATTATCTAGATTAACAAACATAACAAACATAGATGACTTAAAAAGTATATTATTTCAATTACAAGAAAATTATGAAAAAAAAGATAGTTCTTTAATGCTTGTTGAAGACGGAAACTCCTGGAAATTAACTGTCAGAGAAAAATTTATGCCTATGGTCCAAAACATTGTAACTGAGACTGAATTAAGTAAAACAGTTATGGAAACATTAGCAGTTATTGCATGGAAATATCCTATTTTACAAAGCGATGTTATCAAAATTAGAACAAATAAAGCATATGATCATCTAAAGATTTTAGAAGAAAGTACATTTATTTCTAGAACAAAATTTGGAAGAACAAATAAAATCAAATTAACAGACAAATTCTTTACATACTTTGATCTTCCTCATGACAGACAAAAAGCACAAGAAAAATTCCAAGGGCTTATTCCTGAGAGGGTTAGGAAAAAACTAGACAAAATAAAAAGAGACATAAAAAACAAGGAAAAAGAGCTTGTACAAAGAAAAGAAAAAATAAAAAAATATGAAGAAATAAGAAGAAAAGAAAGAAAAGAACAAGAAATGATTGACAAAGGTGATATTAATCTTGGTGATGAAGAAGATGTAGAGATTATGGAAGAAAAACAACAAGAAGTGAAAGATGAAGAACAAGGTGATGAAGATTTAAAAGACAAAGAGGATGTACAAAAAGATGTTTTTACTAAAATGCCCTAAATGCAAACAAAACATGAAATATCAATCTAGAAATGCTTCTTTAACAAAAAAATCAAAGAGATGTGTGTATTGTGGAAGATCATTCAGAGTTTTAGACAGGATTGTTAAAAAAGTCTAAAAATCAAACCCATTTTAGTCCTTATTAACAAATTCTAAGCTCATTCTAATTACCTTAAAACCTCAGATTAGGGCAATACACACCTTCTACCACACAAATGCAAACAGAACACTTATAAAGACTAAAATATTTCTTATTATTGTAGGAATTTGTTCTTGACAAAGAGACGAAAGCTAATGCAACAAAAAAAACCTAATGAAAAACCTGGCAAAACTAAAAAAACAATAGACCAAGATAGTCAACAGACCAAAAAAAAAGATCAAGAAGAAAAAAAAAAAGAAACAAAAGAAAAAATAATCATAAGAGTGATAGAAGATGAGATGAAAGAATCTTATCTAAGTTATGCAATGTCAGTTATAGTCAGCAGAGCACTACCAGATGTAAGAGATGGATTAAAACCAGTCCATAGAAGGATTCTTTTTGCAATGCATGAGATGGGTATGTACCCAAACAAACCATTTAAAAAATCAGCTAGAATTGTTGGTGAAGTTCTGGGAAAATTTCATCCACATGGAGATATGTCTGTGTATGATGCTATGGTTAGAATGGCACAACCATGGTCATTAAGATATCCCCTTGTCCAAGGTCAAGGAAATTTTGGTTCTATTGATGGGGATAGTGCAGCTGCCCACAGGTATTGTATTACAGGAGATTCTTTAATATTAACTGAAAAAGGAATTATTCCTATAGAGGAGATCTCCAATGAAAAAGAAGGTAAGATTAACATAAAAATTTTATCTTATGATGGGAAAAAGAACAAAGCTTCCAAATTCTTTAATTCTGGAAAACATAAAATAATCAAGATTTTAACAAAAACAGGATACTCTCTTGAAGGGTCTTATAATCATCCTATTTTAACATGGAAAGTTGGCCCAAATTTTAAGCCAATGATTTCATGGAAGTTATTAGAGGACCTAAACAAAGATGATATTATTATAATAAATAGAAAAAATAACTTATTTTCAAATAGATCAACAAAACTTAAAAAGTATTTTCCAAAAAAAGGTTTCAAAAATGAAATAGGATTACCATCTAAAATGAATAATGATTTAGCTTTTCTATTGGGAGCCTTGGTTAGTGAAGGATGTTTTCATAATAAACAAATCTTATTTAATAATAAAGATAAAGAATTTTATAATAAGGTTAAATCAATTATTTTATCTCAGTTCAAAGGAATCCAATTATATGAAAGGAATATAAAAGGGAAATGTAAAGAATTAAGTATTTATGAACAAAAAGTAGTATTATTTTTAAAAAATATAGGATTAAAAAATAAGAAATCTCATGAAAAAGAGATTCCATTCTCAGTCTTATTATCAAAAAAAGAACATGTAAAAAGATTTCTAATAAGTTTATTTGAGGGAGATGGAAGTGTTATTTTTATTAAGGATAAAAGACATAATGGGAGAAGTATTCAATTAACTTATGATTCAAAAAGTGAGAAATTAATCAAACAACTTAAAATAGTTTTATTAAACTTTGGAATTGTATCAAATTACCCAAGTATTGATAAAAGATGTAATTGCCTAAAATTATGCATTTCCTCGCATAAGAATATAAATCAATTCAATAAAGAAATAGGATTCTTTTCCAATAGAAAAAGAAAAACACTTAAATTAATAGAAAAAATAAACCCAGCAAGATTAAGTAAAATTGATTTTATTCCTTTTCTAAATGATTATTTAAGATATAAATATAATTCAATGTTTATTGAAAAAAATAATTTTGATAGATATAATTCATTAAAGAAGAATTATGTAAAGCTTATCAAAATAATTAGTAAAGAAGATAAATATTTGATTGATTGGTTATTGAAGAATGAATTTTATTTTGATCAATCAATAGACATTAAGAAATTAAGAGATAAAAAGTATGTATATTCAATTAAAGTTAATAGTAAATGTCATTCCTTTATTGCAAATGGGTTTGTTAACCATAACACAGAAGCACGCCTATCAAAAATATCTACAGAATTATTAACAGACATTGAAAAAAAAACAGTTGATTTTCAACCTAATTTTGATGCTTCACTAAAAGAACCAATTGTTTTGCCAAGTAGGATACCAAATTTACTTCTCAATGGTTCGTCTGGAATTGCAGTGGGCATGGCAACAAATATTCCACCTCACAATTTAGTTGAGGTTTGTAATGGAATAATTTATGTAATTGACAACCCAGAATGTGAAAAAAAAGAAATAATGAATTTCATCAAAGGCCCTGATTTTCCAACAGGAGGAACAATCATAGGAAAACAAGGAATAATAAATGCATATAATACAGGCAGAGGAAAAATTACAATAAGAGGAAAAACAGTCATAAAAGAAAAGGAAGGCAAAAAGGATAAAAAAAGAATAATAATAATAAATGAAATACCTTACCAACTAAATAAATCAAGTTTAATTGAAGAAATAGCAGATTATGTAAGAAACAGGAAAATCACAGGAATAAGTGATATAAGGGATGAATCAGATAAACAAGGAATGAGAATTGTTATTGTATTGAAAAAAGATGCAAATCAAGATGTTGTATTAAATCAATTATACAAAAAAACAAGATTGCAATCAACTTTTGGAATAAACATGCTTGCTTTAGTAAATAACGAACCTAAAACATTAAACATTAAACAAATAATAACTAGATTTATTGAACATAGAAAACAAGTTACAATTAGAAAAACAACTTATGATCTTGAAAAAGCAGAATTAAGAGCACACATTCTGCAAGGTTTAATAATTGCATTAGATGATATTGATAATGTTGTTCAAAAAATAAAAGCCAGCAAAGATATAAAACAAGCAACAGAAGTATTAATCAAGCAGTATACATTATCAGAAACACAAGCAAAAGCTATTTTAGATATGAAACTACAAAAGTTAGCTTCACTAGAACAAGAAAAAATAAAAATAGAAAAAAAGGAACTATTAAAGCTCATAGAAAATTTAAAAAGTATATTAGCAAATGAAGCAAAAGTACTTCAAATCATAAAAGAAGAACTAAAGGAGATTATACAGAAGTATGGTGATGAAAGAAGAACAGAAATATCTGAAGAAGAAAAAAGACTAATTGAAATAGAAGATATGATTAAAGAGGAAGACATGATTATTACTATTACACATCAAGGTTATATTAAAAGATTACCAATCCAAACATATAAAAAACAGAAAAGAGGAGGAAAAGGAGTTATTGCAGCGTCTACAAAAGATGAAGATTTTGTAAGTGACTTGTTCATTGCCTCAACACATTCATATATCTTATTTTTCACAGATAAAGGACAAGTTCATTGGTTAAAAGTTTATGAAGTGCCAATAGGATCTAGACAATCAAGAGGAAAAGCAATAATAAATTTATTGAATGTAAAAGATGAAAAAATAACAGCAACTGTTCCTGTAAGAGAATTTAAGCAAGGAGATTATCTAATAATGGCAACAAAAAAAGGAACAATAAAAAAAGTAGATATTACTATGTTTCAAAAACCAAGAAAAGGAGGAATTCGAGCAATGACTTTAGAACAAGATGATATTCTTATAAATGTAGTAAAGACAGATGGAAATAAACAAGTGTTATTGGCAACAAATAATGGAATGGCTATAAGATTTAAAGAAACAGATTTAAGATCTATTGGAAGAACTGGAAAAGGTGTTAGAGGAATTAATCTAAAAAATGATGATAAAGTAATTGATATTATTGTTGTAGACAATAATAAAGATATTTTAACAGTAACAGAAAATGGTTATGGAAAAAGAACAAAGATAAATGAATACAGAATAATAAACAGAGGAGGGGTAGGAGTAATAAACATAAAAACAGATGAAAGAAATGGGGAAGTAATAGGTGTATCAGCAGTGCAAGAAGAGGATGAAGTCATGCTAATAAGTAAGAATGGCATAATGATAAGAACACCCACTAAAGGCATATCATGCATAGGTAGAAACACAAAAGGTGTTAGAGTCATGAGGCTAGAACAAGATGATAACTTAGTTGCAGTTGCAAAGATTATAAATGAAGAAGAGGATGAAAAGAATAAATAAATAATGAAAGCACTTCTCATAACACATCCAGGTATAGAAGATATTTCTGCACTAGAAGTCAAAGAATTAATAAAAAAACAATCAAAAATAGAAAAAAGCATAGTAACATTTGAAACAAATAAATATGAAGACTTAGTAAAGATTGCTTACAAATCACAAAGTATATTAAAAATATTGGTGTTACTTGATAAAATAAAAATAAAAAAGATCAATGATGTAAAGAAATTAAAAATTAATATAAAAGATTGGATAAATAAAAACACAGAATTTAAAATAAAATGTAAAAGAATTGGCAAACATGATTTTAAAAGTAAAGATATAGAAGAAGAAATAGGCGACTTAATCATAGATAAATATAAGTTAAAAGTGAATCTTACTGACCCTGAACTTATTTTATATGCTTATATATATGAAGATAATTTATACTTAGGTGTTGATATTACAGGCATGGATTTAAGTAAAAGAAGTTATAAAATATTTAATAATCCTGACTCATTAAAAGGTATCATAGCTTACGCTTTAGTGAGGATAGCAGACTACAAATTAGGTAAAAAGTTCATTGATCCTTTTTGTGGTGATGGGACAATAATAATTGAAACAGGATTATTTGCATCTAATTTTCCAGTAAGATTTTATGAAAAAGAAAAATTTTTATTTAGAATGCAAAAGCCATTCCAAAACATAGATTTTGATAAATTATTAGAAAAAATTGATTCAGAATATAAAAAAAATAAATTAGATATAACAGGAAGTGAAAACTTATTAAGATATATTAACTCATGCAAAAAGAATGCAAAGATTGCAGGTATCTCTAAAAATATAGAATTCAGAAGATATGATATAGAATGGTTAGACACTAAATTAGCTAAAGATGATATTGATTTAATAGTAACTAAAATAATCCAGCCTGGAAGATCTATTTCAATCAAAAAAATAGAAAAAATATACAAAGAACTATTTTATCATGCAGAGTTTATATTAAAGAAAACTGGCAAGATTGTTATCATATCTAAAAACAAAGATTTAATAGAAAAAAAAGCAAAAGAATACAAACTAAAAACAAAAGTCAATAGACAAATAAAGATTGGTGATCATAATAATTATATATTGGAAATCACAAAATAATAATAATAATAATAATAAGCATAATAGTAGTAGTATATCATCAAGAAACAAAAAAAACAATCAATATTTAATCCCATGCTTCTCCTTATACCACAACAAGATTATAAATTCAATTGCAAGTAATAATGCAAATTCACACATTACACTGGAAAATTGTGTGTTGAACATAGGTAAAAACACAAGGAAAATATATGTAGGAACTGTAAATATAAACATACCAAACATTCCTAAATAAAATAATCTTTTTTCATATTTAGATTTAACACTTGATGTTCCCAAATAAAATAAGATTGTTGTGCCAACAATATAAACAATATAATATAATGAATAAAAATTATCTATCAGGCCTGTACTAGGGTATTGAATAAAGATAAGATTGCATACTGCAGATTCTTTATACAAAACATAAAAGCTAATCATAAAGAAGATTGCAGGAACATAAATTAAAATGTACCAATAATAACTTATTTTTCTTCTCCACATTATTAAAGCATAAGAAATACCCATTGCAGGAAGTATTGTTGTTACACTCATTGCAAGTATTGTAAATATTTTTAAATTAGTAGTACAAATGAAAAATTCATTTAGTTGATACAATCCAAGCAAAAATGATATTAAAGCAATTATTTGATTCAATTTATCCTTAGGATTCTTTAACAAGAAATGCAAAGCTAATAAAAATTCTATTATGAATGTAGATAATGAAATATATGGAGCAAAGCACATATATCAAATAAAAGATTAATAATATATAAATATTCCTAAATTAATACAATTTAAGTAAAAATATAATTAAAAAAACAAACAATGAAAAAAATAAGAAAAACACAATGAAACAAAAAAAATAAAAAAAGAAATTAAAAATAACAAAATAATTAATATCTTCTCTTCTTCTTACCAACTGCAAATATTGCCAGAAACATAAACAAAACTATTCCTGCCAAGATTACAAATCCACAGATCATCAAAGTAGTTTCCCATGAATCATCAAGTTTGAAATAATCTATATCTTCTGCTCCTTGTTGCTGATAAATTTCTGCTGTTAACCCTTCAAAAAGATCTTCATCTTCAAAACCAGATTCTACATCTTTTTTAAATTCTATTTCTTTCTCAGTTATGCATTCTTTAACATCAAGATTCACTATTTTCTTGTCATCCTCTTCATCGTCATCATAATAAACAATTACTGATATAGGATATTCTTTTGCTTTAGCATCTTCTGGAATAAATAGATTAAAACTTCTTGAAAATTCTGAGTCATCATCAAACACATCTGTCTCAAGATCAGAGATACTTGTATATCTTTCATTAATATTCAGCTCTGAATTAGTAATCTCTAGCACGACATCCTTTTCCTCTTCTGCACCATAATTTTTTATTTTAAGATCCAAATGAGTTGACCTATCACAAGATAATTCTTCGCTTGCTAAATCTGACCTTACTATTCTTAAATCATGGTCTTCCTTCTCAATAAATAAATCAAGATTCCATGTATCTTCATGATTAACTCCCAATCCATCTCTTCCATCAACAGTAATAATTACATCATATCCTGCAGATTTATCATTCACATCAAGAGGGATATCAAAAGTCAACACTCTGTCTTCTGATTCGTCAGGATCTAATCTAAATGAATCAGTATCTTCATCAAGATCTTTATCTCCATCTTTTAAGATTTTTCTTATTTCTACTTGTATTTCTATACTCTTGATTTCATAGTCATCATTATCATCATCATCATACTTATTTTCTACATCAACAGTAAATTTAAGTACTGAACCTGGCTTTATATCATCAATATGTCCATTATTATCAATACTATAATCATCTTCACTATCATCAATCTCTACATCAACTATTTTTAACTTAGATGGAGGATTTTGATATACTAAAATCATTTTCTGGTCTATGTCTTTGTTTGTGATATCTATACTTCCAATCTTACTTTTTCTTGATTGTTCCCTTTCTGAAACAAATGTTCTTACAATGAGTTTTTGTGATAATCCAGGACCAAGAGTTAATTTCGTAGATGTTACATAATCCCCACTTTCAAGTTTCATTGAAATATTTTCATCATATTCAGGAATTAATGCAATTTCTATATCATCTAAAACTTCATACCCTGTATTTTCTATTACAATTTCTTGTGATTGTTCTGTTCCTCTTTCATCATCAAAAATAATCTCAGTATGGTCAATAGAGAGACTATAAGCATTAGCCTTATCTTTAGCAGTGAATGATGTAAAATGATCAACACTAAATACTAAAATTCCTGCAGACTTGTCATGAGAAATAATTTTACAAAAATCACAAACACTTGTTAAATCATTTTGGTCTGTTGTAAAACCATTATTATAATAAATCACTGGTTTTTCAAGAGATGATACTTTCATAGTAATTGTAGCTTTCTTATTCTTGAACGCAGACAATACATTTGAATTTACTGCTACAATATTAGTTTGAATCCTAACATTATTATCAATATCTGCAACATCACTTAAATCAATAACTTCACTACCAAAATCAATCTTTCCTCTACTTCCTGCATCTATTTTTACATCAACTGCTTTATCAACACCCTTGCTTATATCATGATTCAATGAAAAATCATAAGACACAGGTAAATCTGTCACAGTTACTGTCCATGAATAATTAACAACATTAGCACTTTCAATCATTACAATAACTTCATAAGTACCTGTAGTACTTGGATCAAAAGTATATGAATAAATATTTCCAATTGGTGATGCATATCTTTTAACAAATTTATCATTAACAATCCATGATACTACAAATGAATCATCAGGATCTGAAACAGATATTGAAAAATCAATTTTTTCATCCTCTCTGATTATTAGACTTGTTTGTTCAGGAAGTTTATTACTTATGTCAATACCATCATCAACTGAAGAGATAGTAATATCAATTTTCTGACTAACTAATAAACCATCACTATCAATCAAACTCAATGTTACTTCATCAGTACCATATTTGTCTTTAACAGGAACTATTGTCATTAAATCTGTTGAAGGGTTTATACTAATAGACATTAAATTAGTATCAACACCACTAACACTCCAAACCAGACTTGATCCAGAATCTTCTACATCATTACCATAATTAGTTAAATCAAAAGTATAAGTTGTATCTTCATTCAAATTCAGGTCAGGCACTGTTTGTGTAATACTAGGTGCTAAATTTATATGGTTCGTCTGTAAATAAAAGTCTTTAGATATTTCCATATCAAAATCATACACAGCTTTTATCTCAATTGGATAACTCCCACTCAAAACTTCTTCAGGAATTACAAAAGATTTTGTATAAGTATGATTTTGTTCACTATTAATACTATCAACAATACTTGAATTATCAATACCTAAATTAGCATTCTTAACACTTAATGTAATATCCCTTTCATCTTTGGTACCTAAATTACTTAAAACAAATCTTAATTCTGTATTACCACCACTATTAACAGGCTGAGGACTTAAACTAATATCTTGGATAATCAAATGATGTCTTTGCCTTCCAACATCAATAAACATATCTCTTTCTTCAATAAAATATTCATTGCCCTCATAATCTTCAAATCTTAATGATAAATTTAATTCATAAGTACCTTCATCAGCACTAGTAGGAATTGGGAATATTAATGAATCTTGTTTTGTTGTTAATGGATCTAAATCAAATTTAAATTCTTTAACAACTTCATCCTCTTCTGTCAAACCAATTATATCAAATGATGCAGCTTCTAATTCAATTTCTCTGCCACTAAACAAATTCTCAAACTCAAATTCAAAAGTTAATTCATTACTTAAATTAACACTTTTTGTTTGACCCTGCTTGAATTCCTCACCATTCATCTTGATATAATTAATAGAGAATGGATGTTTAACAGTAAGATTATATTCCTGCATTACAGAAAAATCTTTTTCATCTGTTATATTCAACTTTACTGAATGCATTCCTAAATGAGTTAAATTAGGAGACCATTCAATCAATCCAGTAGTATCATTTATTTTCATTTCTTCTGGTTTTACTAATAATTCATATTCCAAATCTTCTGCATCAGCATCACTAGCAGCAACTTGATAAGTATACTCTTGATTTGCTACACCAACCTCTAAAGGGGTTGAACTAATGACTGGAAGATTATTATACAATACTGAGAACTGCTTTACTTCAGACTCAGTAATATGTGACAAAGAATCATCTAAATCCTGCATAGAATCATTTGCAATAATCTTCCAAGAATAACTCTTTAAATTTTCTAAATCAACACCAAGACTTCCAGATTCAGTAGACCCAAGTAATTTAAAATCATCATCAGTTTCATTCTTCAAATACACATGATAAGTAACTGTATCACCATCAGGGTCGCCTGTTAGATTCCACTGCAGATCAAATAAAGTTAGATTCACAACTTTATTATTTTCAGGATAAACAATTTCAGGAGTAAATGGATTTTCTTCCACAGGAGTTATATTTAATCTTAAAGTATTTGTTCCAGTCAATTCACCATCACTAACAGTAAAATCTATTAAAATTTCTCCAAAATAATTTAGTTTAGGCACAATATCAACAGTAAAATTATCAACCACAGTATCAAATGAAATACTTTCTATATTCTCATTTTCATTCACACTTTCATCAAAACTCAATGTAAGATCTAAGGTTTCATTATCAATATCACTTAAATAATCAGTAAAATTAAATCTTATTGCTGTATCTTCATCAGAAGTGATATTTGGCAGTTCATTAATTACAGGTGCACCATTGACATTTAAAACTTCTAATACAAATGAACCAGTAGTGCAATTATTATCTCTCTCAGAATCATCACAAATTTTCACACCTATTGTATATTCTCCAACATCACCTTGTGTAGGAGTCCATGTAATCAAACCATTTGAATCTACTGCTAATTCTATTTCTTCTTCTACTTCAACAAGATATGTTAACACATCACCAACATCTTCATCACTTACATTTAATTCATAACTAAACAAAGAATCTTCTGACACATTCATATCACCTAAACCATAGATTATTGGTCCATGATTAGTATTCACAGTAAAATCCAAAGTTTCTGTTTCTTCATTTCCAGCAAAATCAAGACACAGAATTTCAAGATCATTATCACTATCTAAAGCAGATAGCATAACACTTCCATTTTGATTTTCTTCAAATAAAGTTAATTCATCACCTTGATTCAAAGTATAATAACAATCACCTTCTTCATTTATACTTATATTTAATAAAACATTTGTAGTATCGTATAAATCTCCAATAGGTGAATAAACAGTTATTATAGGCAAATCATCATCTATTGTAAATTCTAATGATTCATCAGTTGCAGTATTACCAGCAATGTCAGTAGCCAGAATAGTGATTGGTGATTCTAGATCACTAAGTACCAGATCACTGGTCCAATAATCAGTATCACCTTGTTGGAAAAGAGTCTGTTCATCAACAGTAACAATAAAAGAAGAATCATCAGTAACACTTACATTTAGAACCACTGATTCATCAGTCTGTACAAAATAAAATTCCAAACTAGCATCACTTATCACAGGTTCTTCACTATCATAAATACTATTTGCAGAACCAGGAGTACCACCCAATTCTAAACTTTGTCCCCAATTATCAAAATCAAGATTATATCTTTCAAGAGAATAACCTTGTTCAGCCAAAGCTTCATAATCCACACTAACAGTATAAATATCATCAGCAAGAGTTAATTCTTCACCACTATTACTTAATCCAGTACACATTGAATCAGCATCAACATGGAAAGCTAGTGCATCTTCAGGAATACTAGAAGTATTATAAACAAGAGTACCACTACCTCCATCAGTAATGATTGCATATTCTCCTTGACTAAGTAAAAAATCATTTTCTGAATAAACTAATTCATCTGATTTATTTAAAAATCCTGTTAAGAGATCATCCCCGCATAAAGTCCATTCTTCAAGATTTATATCATTTAAACCAAAATTATATATTTCAATCCATTCATCATAAGAATCAGAACCAAGAGGATTATACATTATTTCATTGATAAGCATACCAATAGGTGGGTGTTCATCATCAGATGAAGAGTTTTGCGGCTCAGGCACATCTCTTATTACAAAATCAACAGAATTATCATCAGTATCATAACCATTCCCTTTATCTTCATCATGTTCTTCAGAAGAAATTCTTTCAAAACTTTTTAATTCAGTAGGACCAAAATCAAAAAGATCAATTGGATCTCCTTCTATAGTATCAAAATTTTGATCATATATTCTCCATGCAATTGAATCAACATGTGCTCCATTTAAATCAACTAATTCTAATTCAACATTATTTTGCATAATTATATCAGATTCACGATCAGCATCAGGCCAATTAGGATTTGTTTTCCCCACTGTTCTCCAAGAAGCAGATGCAATAAGATAAAATCCATGTGAATCTATTATTGTATCTTCATAAAAAACCACATCAGGATCAATTGGATGGCTTGTCAGGATCTTCCACCCACTTATATCAATTGGTTGGCTAGTTGGATTGTAAAGTTCAACAAAATTATCATTAATAAGAACTTCACTTATAACAACATGATTTGTAACCTCACCCAAAACCAATCCAGAAAATAGAATTAAACCTAGAACCAATATTAATGTATTTATCACCTTTTTCATATCTAATCATCCCCCATTTATTCATATAATCTTCATATAATCTTTATATAATCTTTATATAATATTCATATAATATTCATATAATATTAATAAAAATTAATATATCAAAAACCCCTTTTTAAAATGTAATAATTACAATTATTAGATTATTACTATTCTAGAATAGAAAATCCTTATATAAAGATTTCTATAGTTACAAATATTATTCTATAAATAGTATACTCCAATATAGAGATATTAAAATATTAATTAGAGGATAAAAAGAAAAGAATTTAAAAAAAGAAAAAGATTAAAAAAAATAAAAAAATTATTTAAAAAATTTAAAAATAAGTAATCCAAAAATTGCTAACAATAAAACTGCAACAATTACTAGTAAAACAACATAGCCAGTAGAATCTGTAAAACTTTGGTCGCCAATAATTACTTGGCCTCCTTGTTCTCCTTCACCTTCTGCTTCGCCTTCAGATTCACCTTCTCCTTCAGCTTCGCCTTCACCTTCACCTTCTGAAGAAAACCCACTAGATGATCCTTCTGCTCCTTTAGCCTTAACTATTAAGTCTATTTCTTTGTATTCACTTTCATCATCTTTCTCATAATAGGATTTGATTTTACAAGTGTATGTTCCTGGTTTTTGATCATCATCTACTGTAAATTGAAAGATGTCGTCAAACTTGCTGCTGTCTCTTTTAACCCTTGTTCTTAATTTAGGTACATCATCATGTGAATAAATCTTAGATACACCTAATTCATTACATTCAATTCCTACTGCAGCATCTTCTTCTGCATCTCTTCCAAGATTTTGAACTTCAAAACTTAATTTTGCTGTTTCGCCTTGTTCAACTTCAGCATCTAAGAATCTTGCTTCTGTAATTTCAATCAAATGATCAGGTTTTTCAATATCTAAAAAAGCTTCCCATGTGATTTTATGCTCTGCATCATCATCATCTTCACCTTTTACAATAATCTCTACAGTATAACCATCATCTTTTTCATCAACTTCCCTAGGAATACTAAACTTAATATCAACAGAATCATCTTCACCAGGTTCTAAAATACTTATTGAATCTGATTCATCTATATCGTCATTATCGTCAATATCTTTGATAGTTATATCAACATCAATTCTTTTTATGTCAATATTTTTTTCATAATTATCACTACTTGAAAAATCACTAACAAGATCTACTGTAAATACTAATTCTGTTCCTGGTAAAACACCACCAAAACTAGAACCATCACCAACAGGATCATCTTCCCCTGTATTGTCTGGTGAATCATAATTAACATTTATTTCATCAATAATTAGCCTGCTTTTTGTTTCTAATAACAAACTATTGATTCTTTTTTCAGGTGCTTCTTTTGATTTAACAATTACATCTCCAATATCACGTTCACCTGAATGTTGATCTTTAGGTACGTGAATTTTCATATTAAAACTTACACTTTCTCCAGGTATTAATGAATAATCTTCTAATTTGCTTGCAAATGTAGAATCATCATCACCATCTTGTTTAAACAAAACATTATATTGGCTACCTGCATTTGATTCAATACTAATTTCTGTTATTGTTTCATCCCCTGTATTAGTTACTGAAAAAGTGCTAGTAAGATTTTCTCTTCTTTTTTGACCAGAACTACCAAATTTTAATTCATTGATAAGATCTAATTGTTTTCTAGGTTGGATAACCTTTGCTTCAAGACCAACTTCTTTTGTTTGAGAAGGACTACCAAATGTAATTTTAGCCTTTTCATTAGCATTGTTTTTATAAACAGCTGCTGCTTGATCAGCAGGAACAGTCATTTTTGCTTTAACAGTCACACTAGATTTATAAGGTACGTCAAAAAGAGTTAAATCATCAACAGTAAATGACATTGTCTCAATATTTAATGCATTATTCCCTGTAGTATATAACCTCTTTGATGTTGGTGCTTGAACAGAAGCAGTAATATCTTTATTACCTACATTAGATACTGTAAATACATCAAAAGATTCTCTTCCAATAACTAAACCATCTAGAACAATATTACTTACAGATATTTGTTCATTTGTTTTAACATTAAATGCAAAATTATCACTATCTGTAAGAGGGCTTGTACCAGAACTTGTTGCTGTAATTTGTCCTGAATAAGCTCCAGCATATGCATCAGTAGGAACAGTTATTTTAAATTTAACATCCTTTGATTCACTTGCTGCTAATGTTGCAATTTTAGTTACTTCTGTATTATCAATATAATACTTAATATTGGTTACTTTATTTGCAGTAGTCTTAACACTAGATGCAAAACCATCTCCAATTGAAAAAGAAATATCAGTTAATTCAGTTGCTTCTCCATTTGTTACTGTAAAATATCCTTCACCAAAAGAACCACCATCAATTTCATTTGATATTGCAGTTTTTTCAGTTAATTGTAAATCAGCACTAACTGAAAATGCTAATGCAAAAAAAATCACAAATAAAAACAAAGTTTTTATCATTATATTTCTATTTAATTTCATTTTTATACCACCCTAGTTAATATTCTAAATAATCGCAATACAAGGCTTCAAAGCCCCAAATTTAAACACCCCTTTTAAAGTTATTAATTATTCTGGAGTAGTCACAAACCATATATAAAGCTTACTATTTTGCAAACTATATATTGGAGTATATAAGATAATATATATAAATATCATTCCCTAAACCACTAAAATGAAAGATTTAATATTTTCAAGCACAATAGGTAATTTTATTCTAAATAAAAAATCAAACAAAATAAAGAAATATAAACAAAAACTGAAAAATAAAGAGATAAAAGAGGGCAATATTGAAGAAAAGAGGCAAATACTGCCCTATTTGAAAAATAAAGACTATTTTAAAGACTTTATTGAAAAAAACAAAGAATTTACTAAAAATGAAATAATTAAAAGCATAAATCAAGAAAATCTAATGATACAAACAGTAAACAATATACAAGAAATAGAAAAATGCATAAACATGCTTTCTAAGCGTCTAAGAGAATGGTATTCATTATATTTACCTGAATTAGACAAATCAACAGACAAGCATGAAATCTTTACAAATCTTGTTCTTAGAAAAAACAAAACACAATTACTAAACCAATTAAAAGTAAAAAAAGACAAATGTCTTGGCAAAGATCTTGATAAAAAAGATATAAATGAAATCAAATTCTTAGCAGGTGAAATATCAAATTTACATAAACTAAAGAAAAAACACGAAACATATCTTGAAGATATCACAAAACAGTGTATGCCAAACAGTCAAAAAGTTGCAGGAACAATGATTGCAGCAAAGTTATTAGCACATGCAGGTACATTATTAAGATTAATAGAATTTCCATCATCAACAATACAATTATTAGGAGCAGAAAAAGCCTTGTTTAGACATCTAAAAACAGGTGCACGTTGTCCAAAACATGGAATAATTATTGGGCATGAACTAGTTGCAAAAGCAAAAAATAAAGGCAAAATGGCAAGAATCTTGGCAGATAAAATATTAATAGCTGCAAAAGTTGATTATTTCAAAGGAGAACCTATTGGAAAAACATTAAGAGATAAATTGGACAAGTTGAAGGTATAAAATTAGTACACTGACTTAGTCTCTATCGTCCTCGGGTAGGCGGTTGGGGGCTGGAAGGTGGGAATATAAAGAATACAAAATGAAACAAACAAAACATGCAAAAATATTCGAAGACAGAGGAAGAATATACACAATCAACCTAGTCAAGGGTAAAAAAGTTTATGGTGAAAGATTATTCATAGAAAGAGGAATTGAATATAGAGAGTGGGATATAAGAAGAAGTAAGTTAGGCGCTGCAATTAAAAAAAATATAAAACAATTAGGTTTTAAGCCAGGCAATGTAGTATTATATTTAGGATCAGCTTCTGGAACTACAGTGAGTCATGTATCAGATATTATTGGGCCAAAAGGTCTCATCTTCGCACTTGAATTCGCTCCAAGAGTTATGAGAGATCTTATGTTTATGTGTAATGACAGAAAAAACATTGCACCTATTCTAGCAGATGCACATCAACCACAAAAATATGAAGACAAAATGTGTATGGTTGATTTTGTATTTCAAGATATTGCTCAAAAAGACCAAGCAGAAATCTTCCTAAGGAATTGTGAACTATTTCTAAAAGATGATGGATTAGCAATAATTGCAATCAAATCAAGAAGTATAGATATTACTAAAAAACCAACATTAATTTACAAAATAGTTGAGAACAAACTTAAAGAAAAAATGGATGTCATAGACTTCAAAACATTAGATCCATTTGAAAGAGATCATTGTGTATTTTTGTGTAGAAAGAGATAAAAATAAACGTAAATATTGCCACTTTAAAATCGAAACATTTAAATAGTTTTTATACACTACTTATTACTATGACAAAAACAAATTATTTAGGATGTTGTTGTTGTTAGAATTCTTTCATTGTTTTAGTTTTTAATCTATAATCATTCAAGATTATCATGATTATTCTGGAAGTGTGGCCAAGCGGCTAAGGCAAGAGGCTGCAACCCTCTGATCCTGGGTTCAAGTCCCAGCACTTCCTTCTCAAAAACTAAGATAATAATGAAAGAAACAATAAAACAAAGAATAAGATGAAAAAAATAAAAAATAAATTAGAATAAATAATATTGGAGGCGAATAAAAATGAAAAATAACATATTATGGACAATAGGAGACACACCCCTTGTAAAAATAAATAAATTAAACCCTAATAAAAATGTAAAGATCTATGCAAAATTAGAAGGGTTTAACCCAACTGGAAGTATAAAAGATAGAATTGCACTAAAGATGATCCAGCAAGCAGAAGTAGAAGGTATGCTAACAAAAGACAAAACAATAATAGAAGCAACATCAGGCAACACAGGAATTGCTTTGGCAATGATTGGAACAGTTAGAGGATACAAAGTTGAAATTGTCATGAGTGAAGCTGTTTCAGTTGAAAGAAGGAAAATAATAAAAGCATTTGGAGCAAAGATTACATTAACAGACCCAACTCAAGGAACAGATGGTGCAATTAGAAAAGTAAAAGAATTGACTGAAAAATATCCAGATAAATATTTTACACCAGATCAATTTACAAACAAGTACAATAAGATTGCACATTATAAAACAACTGCAGAAGAAATTTGGAGAGATACTGGTGGAGAAATAGATTATTTTGTTTCTTCATTAGGAACATCTGGTACAATCATGGGTGTTGGTCTTGGATTAAAAGAAAACAATCCAAATATAAAGATTGTTGAAGCACATCCTGTAAAAGGGCATTATATCCAAGGCTTGAAAAATATGGAAGAAGCAATTGTTCCTGCAATCTATGATCCATCAAAGATTGATGAATCAATAATGATAGAGACAGAAGATGCATTTGAGATAACTCGGCAGATTGTAAAACAAGAAGGTATATTTGTAGGTATGAGTAGTGGAGCAGCACTCTTAGCAGCAATAGAAATAGCAAAAAAAATTGATTCAGGCACAATAGTTGTTATATTTCCAGACAGAGGGGAAAAGTATTTAAGTACAACATTATTTAATGAATAAAGTACAAAGGTGAAGAATATGAAAAAACACGAATTGTATTTATATAATACACTCACAAGAAAAAAAGAATTATTTAAGCCAATAGTTTCAGGAGAAGTGGGATTCTATAGTTGTGGGCCTACTGTTTACTGGAATCAGCATATTGGGAATCTAAGGACTTATGTTTTTAATGATATTCTTAAAAGAGTATTATTATATGATGGATATAAAGTAAAACACATTATGAATGTCACAGATGTTGGCCACCTTACCAGTGATGCTGATACTGGCGAAGACAAGATGGAAAAAGCAGCTGCAAAAGAAGGAAAAAAAGCACAAGACATTGCAGATTATTATTGGAAAATATTTAGACAAGACTTTAGAAAACTAAATATTATTGAACCAGATGTATGGTGTAAAGCAACTGAATACATACAAGAACAAATTAATATGTTAAAAGTTCTTGAAAAAAAAGGCTTCACATATAAAACATCTGATGGTATTTATTTTGATTCATTAAAATTAAATGATTATGGTAAATTAGCAAAACTAAAGATAGAAGGATTAAAAGCAGGAATAAGAACAGATGTAAGAGAAAAAAAAAACCCAACTGATTTTGCTTTGTGGAAATTTTCAGAAAAACCAGGAATAAGACAACAAGAATGGAACTCACCTTGGGGAATTGGGTTTCCAGGTTGGCATCTCGAATGTTCTGCAATGGCAGCAAAACATTTAGGTAAACAATTTGATATTCATACAGGTGGTGAAGACCATATCACTGTTCACCATACAAATGAGATTGCACAAGCAGAAGCAGCTTTTGGCAAAAAACCATGGGTAAAGTATTGGTTACATGGAGCTTTTTTAACATCAAAAGGTGAAAAAATCAGCAAAAGCAAAGGAGGTTTATTTACAATAGATAACTTAGAAGAAAAAAGATTCAAACCTTTAAGTTACAGATACTTGTGTCTTAATACACATTATAGAAAACAATTAAGCTTTTCATTAGAAGTTTTAAAAAATGCAGAAAAATCATATGATAGATTAAGAACCATAATCAGAGATTTAAAACAAGAAAAAGATAAATCAAAAACAGAACAAAATACAAATAAACAAGAAATAAATGAATTATATTTAACAAAATTCGAAGATGCAATCAATGACGATCTTAACATGCCACAAGCATTAGCAGTTTTATGGGACTTTGTTAGAGACAAAGATGCAAAAGGTAAATTAAAGACAATTGAAGAAATGGAAAAAGTGTTTGCTTTGGATTTGTTAGTTGAAGAAGAGAAAGTTAAAGTTTCTGATAAAATCACAAAACTTATTGATGAGCGTGAACAAGCAAGAAAAGACAAAGATTTTGCAAAAGCAGATAAAATAAGGGATAAACTAAAAGAAAAAGGAATAATTCTAGAAGATACTAAAGATGGTGTTAGGTGGAAAAAAGTTTAATAGAGGATTATTTATAATCATCTATTCCAAATTTATCTGCCAAACGTCTCCTACCTCTTTTAACAGATTCTCCATATTCTTTTTTTTGTTTTTTTCTTATTTCCTCGTTTCTTCTTAATTTCTTATTATAGTGGTTATCGATAAGAGTCTCCCAATCACCAGGAATAAAACAATCAATATTATGAGGATAAGATGTGTAATCATAGACACTACCTTTACATTGGAAAACTGTTTTTTTATTATAAATAATACTTAATTCCACTTCATATCTTGTAGGATCTAACTCAGGATCAACATCAGCATCAATTATTAATCCTTTTTCTAATTTCATGCGTCCTTTAAAATTTTTATATCCTATAAAAATATTAAACGCTTTCTTAAAAATCTCCTTATCTTTACCATCTGATCTTCTTTCTTCAACCAAATCTTCCAAAGTCCTTTTCCTATCTAAACTCTCTATCAAATTGGCTGAATCTGGAACTTCTATCAAGATAAACACCTCCTCCTAAATATTCATCACCTATCCTTCTTGATCTTCTAGATGTGGAATGAATAATTTTTTTGTTTGTATAACTTTTTTTAAAAGCTTCAAAAACATTTACAGCACTTGACAAGAACTGATCCTTTAGACAAAGTTCATCACAAAGCAGCATTCTTCTATAACCAATATCATAAAGCCAAGCAAGTTCTGATAAATCAGCACAACTAGGCACTGGTTTATCAACTAATGATAACAAGATTCTTGAACCAGCCATTGCATCTGGATCTTTATCAACAATCAATTTAACAGCATCTAATATTTCATGAGGTTTATCAACTTCAACATAAAGATCACCACGAGCAGCCATCAAAGATAAATAATTATCTTTTCTAAATTCATTTGCAACATAATGCAAACCTTTTTTATCTTCTATCTTTAATATAATCTCAGCATCTTTACCAATATAATCTCTGAATTCTTCAACATCTCTTTGACTATGAGTATATGATAAACAATATTTATTAAAACCAGCTTTTACTGCTTTTTGAATCTTTTCAATCTCATAATCAAGAAACATTGGACCATGTACTTGAAGAGTTGGTTCTCTTATGTGTAATGATTCACCTTCAGAGACCATAAAATGAGGTCCTCCCTGGAATATCAAGCGATTTCCACCAACTATCTTATCAAGAACACAATAATCTTCACCAGCTTTAAACAAAACAGTTGTAGGTGTCTTGACAGATATAGGATGGTTAAGTACAAGCTCAAGATGATCCTTATATGCTTCAACTTCTGTTACTCTCAATTGCCAACCTTTTATATCAAAATACAAAGGTATATGATCTTCGATAGAGTTAGCAATCTCAAGCTCTCCATCAAGTTGATTACCCTTAATCATCGCACTGTTTAATCTTATTCCACACAACCTATTATCTTTTGCAAACTTTTTAAAGTGTGGAAATGTCGGCCAAAGTGTTACCATCAATTCCAGGTCTTTCATTTTTTATCAACCTCCATATTTTGTCAAGAACCATTGGTCAATAGACCAGTGGTTCTTGATCATGCTCAGTATACCACCAGTCTATTGACTGGTGGAATACTGACATATCAAATCACTAAATAAGTGATTTTGATTTTTCAGGATCCCCACTTCTCTTCATCACTGATTTTCCAGCCATTAACTTAGGAACAGATTTTCTTCCTTTTAGATAATGTACAGGATTCAAAGATTTAAGAACTGTTTTTATTTGTCCTGGGTCTTGCCTATCTTTTAATTCGTCTTCAAAATAACCAATTCTTCCTGTTTCTTTTGCAAGTATACCAAAGATTACATCAACAACTCTAGAAGCATCAGGTAATACTGCAATATGATCTTCTCCTAAAAGCGACTTCCAAGAGTCATATACTACTTTATTTGTTCCAGTCATCCCATCACTAGAACAAGTGTCATATGACTTGATCACTAAATAGACAGAATATTTCCTTTGTAATTCTTTTACCAATCCTTCTGCACTTAATCTATTTTCTAATGCATTATATGTCCAATTTTTTGCTTGTTTTTTATCAACAGATGGATACATTTTTTCATCTCCAATAAAGATAAATATTGGATTCACCGCATTACTCATCTCAACATTTCTTGCATAATACAATGCTGCTAAGTCATAACTTTCTTGAATTTGGCCACCACCACCACCTTCAACTACTAATTCTTTTAATCTCTTTTCTAGATCAGTGCCTTTTGTAAAAGGTCTTACTTGCAATGGATAATTATCACAATATGCATCACCAACAGCTGCAAAACTAATTTCCATATCTTCACCAAGGTATTCTTTACCTTCTAATTCAAGATATGGCAGCTTAGAAAATATTGTTGCTGGCCAATCACCCATTGATCCTGTTACATCACAAGCAATTACCAATGGTGATATACATTTTGTTTCTAATTTTCCAGGCACAAGATCTTTTGGATCTTTTCCAGAACTAACTGCATCACCGTAACTTCTACCTACATGCCTATCATATGTTTTACGTGCAGTTTTAAAACTATATCCTGTCCACGGTCCTGGGTCATAATCTCCTGCTTCAGACATTTTTTATCCCTCCATATATTTTATACCTTATTTTTAGGGATTACAAACTAGCAAGATCAGTTACTCATCCCCAAAAAATTTTGTTTTATAAGCCCGGTATTGGCTTAAAACCAGAGCTGATTCTTCCAAAACTTTCTTTTCTTACTTTCCTTATTGTTTCACATAAATCTTCTTTATGCCAGTTAGGTCTTGAAAGAACATCTCTAACAATTAATCTTCTAATGAATTCACATAAAGGATCAGGAACATAATTAGGCACTTTTTTTCTTTGAACATCACCACCTACCGCATATATCATAGTTATACCTAAACCATAGAAGTCTGATTCTGGAATCAAAACATCTCCTGCCTGTTGTTCAGGAGAAGCAAAATAAGGTGTATAACCCTTGCAATAAGATTCATCTTTAGGTCTTATAAGTGATAGACCATAATCTACCAAAACAACAGTATGATCTTTAGGTTGAATAATAATATTCTGTGGCTTAACATCACCATGAACAACACCATGATAGTGTAAATATTTTAATGCATTTAATGCACGCTCAGAAATCCAAGCAACATGTTCAGGATCTAATTTTCCAACTTTTGTGACTAATTGTTCAATAGTAGGACCAGGAACATAACTCATAACAATTGCAGGACTACCATCTTCTAATTTTAAGATATCCCTCATAGTAGGAATACTAAAATGTCTTAAATCCCATATTGCTTTTGCTTCTTCTATTAATATCAATTCATCCTGAGGAGAAACATAATGACCATGCTTGATACAAACTGGTTCTTCAGCAATCATGTGCTCACCCTTATATGTCTTGCCAAAACCACCTTCTGCAAGTTGTTCTATAATCCTATAATTCCCAATAATCTTTCCTTCTAGATTATTTCTTTCATAATCATATTTTTCCTTTTTCTTAGGACTCAAAAGAATTCTTTTAGCCTCGTTAATGGATTTTGCTAAATCTTCATCACCCTTTTTATCAGGGTGATATTCTTTCATTAATGTTTTATAAGCAGCTTGTATCACAGAAGGTCTTGCCCTTGGGCTTACTTCAAGAATTTCATATAAACTATAATTTTTATTTTTCATTTCAAATATAAGGTAGTAAGCATACAATATATACATAACGTACTTTCAATAAGCTAAAAACGTTTTGTAAGTATTAATAGAAAAGTTTAAATACTAGTTTTACTAACCAAGATATATGGAAATCAGAAAGCTGGTTAAAAGTGGAAATTCCTCATTAGTTGTTGCAATTCCCAGAATTTGGATTAAAAGAAATAAATTAAAACCAGGA
The DNA here is from genome assembly GCA_964535955.1 of uncultured Methanosarcinales archaeon. Taxonomy (GTDB): domain Archaea; phylum Nanobdellota; class Nanobdellia; order Woesearchaeales; family CAXGTL01; genus CAXGTL01. The sequence continues at coordinate 84,678 of CAZHVK010000003.1, forward strand.
AATAGAGTGTACATTGATGATGATAAGAACAAATTAATTCTCCACACAGAATTAAAAAAAAGAAAAACAGAAAAAAAAGAAAAAGTGATAAATGTTGATGGAAAAAGAGAAAAAACAATTTGGGCAGATATTGTTACAGCTTATCTTGATGATTATTATCACCTTATTATTAAAGGAAAAGAATTAAAAAAACATAGAATATTAGTTAAAAAAACAATCTATGAATTAGTAGCTTTAGAATTGGTTGATGAATCCTCAGAAAGAATAATTGCAAAAAGTTTTCTTAATTTTGAGGATGCAGAATTAAAATTATTGATTAGAAGAGTTGATAATATATTAAGGTCCATGTTTATTGATTGTAAAGAATCAGCACACAATGCAGAATTATTCCTAACAGTAAAAGATACTGATAGAGAAGTTAATAGGTTAAGTTTGTTAATACTCAAATTATTAAAAGTAGCTTATCTTGATAAATCAGTATTAGCTTCATTAGAAATTTCAGAATCAGAAATTATTAAATATTGGGATTTAAATCTTCATTTAGAAAAAATTGGTGATAGAATTAAAAATGTTGCAGAATTAATACATAAACTAAAATCTAAGAAGAAAAAAGATTTTTTAAAATTCTTTTCAAAAGTTGAAAAAATGTATTTAGACATTATGAAATCCTTTTATACTTCTTCATTTGCTTTAACAGACGAAGTATATAATAAAAGAATATCTGTAGTAGGAGAACTTAAAGAATATATTCAAAAAAATAAAGATCCAATATACTCACAGATAGCAATCAATGCATTTAATTTAACAACACACATAACAGACATTGGAAGGGTTGTAAGATTTATGAGTTGAGCCTATGAATTGAATCTAATTCTTATTCAATCCTTTAACACAAAATAAATCCTTCTATTTCCTTTCCCCTTATTACTTGACTTAAGAAACTCAATCACTCCAATCTCTTTAACATTCTTTACTTGTGTTCCGCCATCAGGTTGCTTATCTAGATCAGGAAGGTCAACAATACGAAGTTGTTTGATTGCAGGCGGAAGCACAGAAGCCAATTTCATCATATTTGGATCATTTACACATTCCTCACGATCCATATAATAAATCTTAACATCATGCTCACCAGAAATATATTCATTAGACTTAACAATAGCTTGTTTCAACAACTCAGGATCATATTTCTCAATATTAAAGTCAACACGAGATTTATCTATTCCTATTTGATTACCAGTAATTTTTGCACCATAATCTTTAAACAAAAACCCACACAAAACATGACATGCAGTATGCATTCTCATTAATTTATATCTGCGATCCCAATTAAGAATTCCCTTTACTTTATCACCTATTTTCAAACCAGGTTTATCAATTTCTAAAGAAATATCATTGCCAAACTTTTTTGCAAAGACAATATTAAACTCTTCACCAGAATCATTGACCAATTTACCCTCATCATGAGGTTGCCCACCTGACTCACCATAAAACAAGCTTTTATCTAAGACAATAAACTTATCATCTTTAACAGAAACAACTTGTGCTTCAAATTCTTTTTCATAACTATTATCTAAGTATAGTAATTCAGTCATTTTTTCCTCCCCCAAATATTTCATAAGACTTTATAACAACATCATATAAATTTCTCAAAGAGCCTTTAAGATTATATAATAAATCAACACTTGCAAAACTTCCAGCAGGCTTTCCTTTATTTTCTATTGATTTAAGATATTCTTCATTAAATTTAGACCTATCGTGAATTCTAGCAGAAATTATTGAAACATTTCTGTCATCACAAAAATCAATTAATTTTTGTACCAAATCTTTAGAAGAATTATCAGGATAAATCTGTTTTTCAGTAACTGCTCTCGCTTCTTTAATCACACCCTCTTTTAATGAATAAATCACTTTAAAATATTTATCTAAATATTTTATAGGAAAACTATTAGCTGTTGATTCTGAATCTGAATTAGGATATACTTTATCAAATTCACAATTTGAATCTTTTAATAAACTTATAAATTCTACTAAATTAAGTTCTCCAAAATTCATTTCTTCTCAACCACACCTAACTCAATACCTAACTCAACAGGGTAATTATTACAAGCAATAGAAACCTCTTGATCAAATACAATCGCTTCAGCATGAGTTACAGCTTTTATATCTTCAACAACTTTCATCAAAGCTTCCCTATGTTCTTGTTTTTCACATTTTATAACCAAACGTTTCAAAGGAGCTTTTAATGATACCTTATTATCTGATTTGAATTTACGGACAGTGCTGATAACCTCGATTGCAACATCACCAGACAACTCAGCACTTTCATCAATCATTGATTCATTAATTTCAGGCCATTTAGAAATATGAATGCTTTCTATTTTTGTTTTTTTTTTAAAATATGATTGATAAATATGTTCAGTAATATAAGGCATAAATGGTGAATAAAGTTTTAAAACATTAAACAAAACATTGTACAGAGTATATTGAGCACTTTTCCTTTCCTCAACACCTCGAGAATCAGGATTATAAAGACGATCTTTAACAACCTCTAAATAATTATCACAAAAAGTTTGCCAAAAGAATTTATCAGTCTCTAATCTAGGCCTAGAAAACCTAAATTTATCAAATCTTTCAGTTGCAAATTTTACTAATCTGTTCATTTTTGATAATATCCATTTATCAAAAACTTGCAATGTAGGTTTAGACAAATCATAATCTTCTAAGTGCATTATTGAAAATTTAGATGCATTGAAAATTTTTGTTACTGTTTTCTTACCAGCAACTACATCTTTTTCAGGAAAAGGTAAATCTTCACCAAGTTTACAACCACCAGCCATAAAACGAAGAGCATCTGCAGAATATTTCTTAATCATAACCTGAGGTTCAATAACATTACCCTTAGATTTAGACATTTTTTTACCTTTAGGATCCAGCATCCAACCATTGACAAAACAATGGTTCCAAGGTTTAAGATTAAAATGTAATTTACTTTTTATAACAGTATTAAATAACCAGAATGTGATTATATCATGACCCTGAGGTCTTAGATTCATAGGATTTTTTCTTAATTTTTCATAAATTGTATGATTCTTAAACAACTCAATAACAATTGTTGGTGTTAATGAACTTGTAGCCCATGTATTTATTATATCTTTCTCACCAATGAATTCAGAACATCCACATTTAGAGCATTTATCAACAGGAGCTTTGTCTTCCAAAGGATCTACAGGAAGATCTTCTTCACGAGCAAGAATAACTTCATCACATTTTTTACAATACCAAACCGGAAATGGTATACCAAAAGGAAGCTGACGAGAAATACACCAATCCCAAGCAAGACCATTTACCCAATTATCATATCTGTTTTTCATATGCTTAGGGTGCCATTCCAATTCATTACCCCAAGCAAGCATTTTATCTTTTAGATCTAAATATTTAATAAACCATTGTTTGGAATGAATAAATTCGACTGTTGTTCCACATCTTTCGTGAACATTAACAAAATGTTTTATAGGTTTTTGTCCTTTAAGTAATTCATTTTTTTTAAGATCTACAATAATTTGTTTACGTGCATTTTCAATTTTCATACCTTCATACTTTCCAGACAATTTAGTCATCAAACCATTTTTATCAATTGCTTCTTTTATTGGTAATTTATGTGCTTTTTGCCATTCCATATCAGCTTGATCACCAAAAGTACAGCACATAACAATTCCTGTTCCTTTTTCAGGATCTGCCCTATGATCTTCTAAAATAGGAACTTCAAAATCAAATAAAGGAACTTTTGCTTTCTTACCTTTTAATTTTTTAAAACGATTATCATCAGGATGATAAAATACAGCAACACATGCAGGCAACAATTCTGGCCTAGTTGTTGCAATTATTAATTCTTTATCACCTACTTTAAACACAATATCATTAAAATAAGAACTAATTTCTTTATCTTCACATTCAACCTGCGCAATTGCAGTTTTACATTTAGGGCAAAAGATGGCAGGAGCTTCTGTCCTATATTCCCTACCAATTTTATACAAATCAATAAAAGATTTTTGAGAAATTCTTTGACAATGAGGATCGATTGTTGAATAATTGATTGTAAAATCACAACTAATTCCTAACCTTTTCCAATCATTAGTATAACTAGGTTTTAATTCATTATTCAAAGTGTCCAAACATAATTTTCTAAATTCTTTTCTATGCATGTTTGCTGCTTTAACCTTTTTCAATTTTTCAACAAGTAATTTCGTTGGTAAACCATTATCATCAGTACCAAAAGGTTGCAAAACATTAAATCCTTTCATTCTTTTGTATCTTGCAATAAAATCTTGTTGACTATTACCAAATGCATGGCCTATATGCATTTTTCCACTAACAGTCGGAGGAGGAGTATCAATTACAAACAAAGGTTTATCAGAATCAGGATCAAACTTATAAATAACATTATTCTCCCAAAACTTTAATATATTGGGCTCTTCAATTTGAGGATCATATTTCTTAGCTAATTCCATATTAGAAACAGTATGTGTTATAGTATTTAAAAAGGTTATTATTTATAATGTACAATATATACATTAATTCCAAGAAACCTTAATAAACAACCAATTCTTCCCAAATCCATGTCAAACCAACCATGGACTAGAAAATATCAACCAAGAAATTCTAAAGAAATATTTGGTCAGAACAAAGCAATTGAAATGCTAAAATATTACATAAATAATTATAAACAACAAAAAAAGAAAGCAGTAATATTATATGGAATGCCTGGAAATGGAAAAACAAGTTCAATTTATGCATTAGCCAATGAATTTGATATGGAAATAATCGAAATAAATGCTTCAGATTTTAGAAATAAAGAACAAGTTGAATCATTAGTAGGTAATGCATCGCAACAAATGTCATTATTTATGAAAGAAAAAATAATATTATTTGATGAAATAGATGGCCTTAGTGGAAGTAAGGATAAAGGAGGGATATCAGCAATAACAAAAATCATAGAAAAAAGTAAATTTCCAATAATTATGACAGCAAATAACCCATATAATAAAAAACTTTCTACACTAAGAAAAAAATGTGAAATGATTCAGTTCACAACACTTTCATATATATCTATATACAATTGTCTGAAAAACATTTCTAAACAAGAAAACATTGAATATGATGAAAATACACTAAAAACATTAGCAAGAGTTCAAGGTGGTGATTTAAGAGGTGCAATAACAGACTTACAATTACTTTCAACAAATAAATCACTTAATAAACAGATAATAGAAGAATTATCATCAAGGAACCAAAAACAATCAATGTTAAAAGCTTTAGTCAAAATATTTAAAAATTCTAAACCAGAGATAGCAGTTTCAGCATTTGATGATGTTGATGAAGACTTAAATAGATCTTTATTATGGATTGATGAAAACTTACCAAAAGAATACAAAAAACCAAAAGATCTTTACAATGCATATTTATTTTTATCAAAATCAGAAATATTTAATTCAAGAATTAAAAGATGGCAGTATTGGCGTTTATTGGTTTATTTTAATATACTCATGACAGCAGGTGTTGCAGTTAGTAAAGATGAGAAATATAAACATTTTATAATTTATAGGCCTACAACAAGAATTTTAAAATTGTGGAGAGCAAAGATGAAATATTCGAAAAAAAAAGATATTGCAAAAAAGATTGCACAAAAAACACATACAAGTTCTAAGAGGGCAGTAAATAGCATTTTACCATTTATCAAAGTTTGTTTTAAAAAAGATAAAGAATTCTCAAAAAAAATAATTAAAGAATTAAAACTAAGTGATGATGAAATAAATTATTTAAGGACTTCTTAAATTATATAAGTTATGAAAAATCACCAATTAATCAAAATGTGCAGGCATATATATAGATAAATTTATATAGAATATTAACAAACTAAATAAATAATGAAAAAAAAGTTGTTGATATTTATTATAATATTTCTAATTTTGTTTAGTTTAAATAATATTGCAATGATAAAAGAAGACAAGAATGTAAATGAAAATTATAATTTAGGTGATATGATCACCACTTCAGGGTTTATTTTATTAGAAGAAAATATGCTAGCAAATTTTAAAATAAAATTAGTATGCTCAAATGAAGAGAAATTATTGATGACAAAGATATTTAATGTTGAAAAAAACGAAAAACATAATTTTGAAGAAAAATTATTTATTCCTTTGTTTTATGAAGATAAATGTAAATTAAAATATGAAATCCTAAAAAATCAATTAATAATTGATGAGGCAACCTCTAATGATTTTATACTTGTCAAAGATATAAATGCAAACATATCCATGGATAAAAAAGAGATCCAATTGGGTGAATCCATAACCTTAAATGGGAGAATTACTAAACTAAATAATCAACAAACAAAAGGAACAGCTTTGATAACAATTGAAAAGGATGGGGAAACATTCCTCGTTTTTAATTCTGATATAAATGAAGGAATTTTAGAAGAAAAAATTGGACCTGTATTTATCCCAAATGGTGATTATGATTTAATTGTTTATGTTAGAGATGCATATGGTAATGAAAAAACAATAAAAGATATAAGATTTAATGTTTTAACAAAAATAAATTTAACAACAGAGATAGATGATGCAAGATATTTTCCAGAGGAAACAATTAAAATAAGTGGTGAGATTAATAATTTTAAAGAAATCTCAAATGAGTTTACTTTAAAAGTAAGATTAAATGATTATAAAGAAGAAAAAAAGATCTCAAATAAATTCAAACATAAATTAACCATTCCAAAAGATACAAAATCAAATGAAAATATTCTTACTATAGAAATTCTTGATAAATATGGTAACAAAGGTGTGGAAGAACATAAAATATATATAATACCCATAATAAAAGAAATAGTGCTAAAAACCAACAAAGAAGAATTTATTCCTGATGAAGATTTAATGATAAATATTACATTATTAGATCAAGCAAAACATGTTGTTTATGATGAGATTAAAATAAGTATAAAAAAAGGTTTTTTCAACATTTACAAAGAAATTATAAATTCTAAAAATTTATTAAAATATAAAATTGATAAAGATTTAAGTAATAAAGAAATAAAAATAATTGCTAATTACGAAAAATTAGAATCTGAGAAAAAAATAATAATTATGTCTGAACAAACAAAAGAAGACAAACAAGAAAACAAAGGATTAAACTATCTGGCAGGAAACTTGGTTAAAGATATAAGATCTAATAATAATATAATTTATGCATTGATTATCCTCTTCTTATTACTTGTTTTAATATTTGTATTTTCACATTCAAAATTAAGAAAAGAAATAACGCATGTATTTAAAACAAAAATGGATAAATCAGAAAAAGTTAAAAAAAAATTACAAAACAAAATAAAAGAAAAACATAAAGAAAAAAAAGAATTAGAACAAACATTTCATAAATACATAGACCCTGCTATTGCTAAAAAATTAATAAATGATAAAGACAATAAAGAAGGCATCAAAAAAAATGTAACTGTTTTATTTGCCGATATGAGAGGTTTTACAAGATTAGCTGAAAAAGGAGATTTTGAAGATATTTCAGAAAATTTGAATATATTCTATAAAGCAGTAAACAGTTCAATAAAGATTTATAATGGTATAATAGACCAATTAGTTGGTGATCAAGTGTTTGCATTATTTAATGTAACAAAAGAAGATAAAAATCATATCTTGAATGCTATAAAAGCAGCTATCAAAATAAGACAAAATCTTAAGAATGTAAATAAACAACTTATAAAAAAGAACAAAAAATTAATAAAAGCAGGAATAGGAATTAATTCTGGGGAAGTATTATTAAGTCATATTGGTTCTGATAATATGTTAAGATACACTGCAATAGGTAATACTGTAAACCTTGGTGCAAGATTACAAGGAAAAGCTAAACACAGCCAAATATTAATCACACAAGAGACATACAAATTAATAAAAAATGAAATAGAAGTTGAAGATTTAGGTTATATGAATTTCAAAAATATTAGTAAACAAATAAATGTGTTTAATGTTATTGGTTTAAAATGAAAAAGAAAAAATATTAAAAAATTCAAAAATAAAAAAATTATTTATAAATAACTTAAAGCACATAAATCAGCATATTCTAATGCTAATAAATAATCATCAACAGTAAAATCACAGTTAACTTTTTCTGAACCACCACTTAAATTCTGTTCTTCTCTATATTTATTTAATAATTGGAATATTGCATGATTCCCATCTTTTTCTTTTTTACTAACAACTACTATACCATTATTATTTCTACCCCATTTATTAGTTTCTGCTTCATGATCAACTCTAGGATCTTCCTTCCAATTATTAATAATATGATACTCAACATCTAATTTTTTCTTACCATATAATTCTCTAAACACTATATCTCTTAATATTAAACAACCAGGTTTGCCAAGATGCTTTTTATCTAATTCAAATTCAGGCCTAGTATCTTCTGGATTATCTGGATTTGGAGTCCAAGCATAAGGAACTAAATAATTTCCAAAAATACCTTTTTTTTCCATATATTCAACAAGCCATATAGAAACTTTATTACAAGGAATTACTTCTTTAAGTTGGGAAGATAATTCATTAGCAGCTTTATGAAAAAGCCCCCTACTATTAGGCAATGATTCAATAGTTGTCATCAATTGTTCTTTCATTCTTAATTCTTTAAGAATAAACTTTGCCAGATTTTCATCAGATACCATAGCAGGATAATATTTTTGAAAAAAAAGATCACTAGTTAATATCATACAATCTCTTCTTATTTGAGAATGAGTAAGTTCTTTCCCATCAAGATAAACCTTTCCATTTAAATTTTCCATAAACATCACCTTTTATATTTTTAAATAAAATAATTACATTACCTTTTATATTATTTTCCAAACTCAAAAACAACCATTACAAAACCTAATTAATAGTATGTGCATAGCGCCTGTCATAAATCTCCGATTTATGATCATGCTCAGGAATGTTCTACATTTCTGACATGTTAGGCAAGTGAACACATGTTAATTTCGTAAGACAACAACTAACAGCCAATTCAAGAGCAAATGCTCAATAGAACTTGGCTGATGTGAACGAACTATACACATACAATTAATAAATACCTTTAAATATAAACTACCCACTTCTACATAAATATTGGACCTGTAGCCTAGTCTGGATACAAATCTTGCTAGAAAGGGCAACGGCCTTCTAAGCTATAAATTGCAAAGAGAGCCGTGGGTCGAGGGTTCGAAATCCTATCAATATAAAAATTGTTAGAAAGAAAGTCCCTCCAGGTCCGCTCTTTTTTATATCAAAAAACACACCACAACTTACACACCTTTATTTCTTATAGAGATAGATCTTGATGGGAATTACACCAAATCCTATTTTCCATTTATTTGTAATATTGAAAATAAATAGATAATTAATAATTATTAATAATATAATAAAATATATTTATTATTATATTATTATTATATATTATTAAAAAACCAAACTTTATTTTCATATATAAATTTCTCAAAACAACCAAATTCATTTAAAATACTCTTCCATACGAACTCAAGGGGTCAGTCTATAGTAACTACTATTTAAAGTTACAAATGTTTAAAAACCTTTATTTCTTTTGGAAAAATATGCAAGAAAAAGGGTTGAAAGGTTTTTTTAATAATTTCCTTAGTAAAGAGAGTCTGTTTAGAGATAAGAAGGTTCTCCAAGCTTCCTATACACCAGAAACAATCAAACACAGAGAAGATCAAATAAAAACCATAGCAAACATCCTTGCACCAACATTAAAACTAGATAAACCATCAAACTTATTTATCTATGGAAAAACAGGATCTGGCAAAACATTATCAATAAAATTTGTTTCAAAAGAAATATTAGAATTAGCAAGTCAAACAAATATCCCTATAAAAATAGTATATATTAATTGTAAATTAAAAAAAGTAGCAGACACAGAATATAGATTGGTTGCTCAAATATCAAGAAAATTAGGAAAAGAAATTCCAGCAACTGGTTTACCAACAGAAGAAGTTTATAATATTTTTTACAAAGCAATTGATCATCAAAAACAAGTTGTAATATTGCTTTTAGATGAAATAGACCAATTAGTTAAAAAATCTGGTGATGAAATATTATATAATTTAACAAGGATAAATTCAGAACTTATCAATGCTCAATTAGGAATAGTAGGGATTTCAAATGATATTCTATTTGCTGATAATCTTGATCCAAGAGTAAAAAGTTCTTTAAGTGAAGAAGAATTAGTATTTCCTCCTTATAATGCTCTTCAAATACAAGATATACTAAAGCAAAGAGCAAAAAATGCTTTTAATGAAAATACTCTAGAACAAGGTGTTATTGAAAAATGTGCAGCATATGCAGCACGTGAACATGGTGATGCAAGGAGAGCTTTAGAATTATTAAGAGTGGCAGGTGAGATTGCTGAAAGGGAAGATTCAACTAAAGTATCAATTAAACATATTGATAAAGCTGAAGATAAGATTGAAAGAGACAAAATTTATGATGTTATTATTACACAACCCAAACAATCACAATTAACACTTTATTCAATATTAAACATACACGAACAAAAACAAACTTTCATATTTACTGGGGAAGTTTATGAGTTATATAAAAAATTGTGTGACAAAGTTAAATTAAGACCTTTAACACAAAGAAGAATTTCAGATATTGTTGCAGAGTTAGATATGTTAGGCATAATTAATGTTTCAGTTATATCAAAAGGAAGATATGGGAGAACAAGAGAAATATCTTTGGCAATACCAGAAACAATCTTACCCAAAATCAAATCAATTCTAACAAAATCTCTCGATATTAAATAACAATTATTTCAAGAAGATGGAAACTTTAGAATCTAAAAAAGAAATTGTAAACTTTTTCATAGATAAAGGTTTTTTAATTTCTAATGAATTTATTTTAGACCTTGAGAATGAACAAAAAAACAAAGAGGACTTTTTTAATAAAGAAATAAAACAAATTACTAAAAATTCATTGATTGTTTTAAGCAATGATTTTTTAGAAACAAGTAAAAAGGTAGAATCTTTTAGCATTTCTGAGTTCAATAGATTAAAATCTTTCTCACAAAAAAGTAAAAATAAGGATTTACTCAATGAATTCATTAAATCATTAACAGAATTTAAAGAAGAGGACAAACCAAAAGAACAAGAAGATGTCAAAATTATATTTTCTTATCAAGAAAAAAGCAAAAAGAGAACATATGGAGATTTTGTTTCATATTTTAAGTCAAGGTATAACCAAATAAAGGAATTTTTAATAAATAGGCAAGAATTAAGTAATACTCTCTCCATAAATAAAGTTTTATCAAAAAAAGAAAAAGAATCAGTTTCAATTATTGCAATGGTAAGTGAAAAAAGGACTACCAAAAATGGGAACATAATATTGACAGTGGAAGATCAAACAGGATCAATCAAAGTATTAATTAATAAAAATAAATCAGAGCTTCATAAAGAAGCTAATGATATTTGTCTAGATGAAGTATTGGCAATTCAGGGTGTTAATGGAGGTAATATAATCTTTGTAAATAAGATTTTATGGCCAGATATACCTCTTAGCAAGGAATTAAGAAAGTCCTCAGATGAAGCTTACGCTGTTTTTATATCAGATACAGAATTTGGATCAAAGTTTTTCTTAAAAGAACCATTTAATAATTTTATAAAATGGCTAAACTCAGAATTAGGAAATAAAGAACAAATAAGAATTTCCTCTTTAGTTAAATATTTATTTATTATCGGTGATTTAGTTGATGGTGTAGGGATTTATCCAGGACAAGAAGAAGATTTGATTATTCCAGACATTTATGAACAATACAAAGTTTTTGCAGACTATCTAAAAAGAATTCCCAAACATATTAAAATAATAATTTGCCCTGGTAATCATGATGCAATGAGAATAGCAGAACCTCAGCCGCCTTTATATGAAGATTTTGCAAAACCAATTTACGAACTTCCAAATACTATCATTGTAAGTAATCCAGCATATATAAATTTTAATTCAACTGATAATTTTTCAGGTTTTGATGTTTTAATGTACCATGGTTATTCCTTAATATATTATTCAGAAAATGTAAATAGTATAAGAACTTTAGGAGGCCAAGAAAGAGTTGACTTAACAATGAAATATCTTTTAAAAAGAAGACATTTGGCTCCTACACATCAATCAACCTTATCCTTACCAACAGCTGAGAAAGATCATTTAATAATAAGTAAAATACCTGATTTTTTTGTAACAGGTCATATTCATAGGACAACTGTTTCAAATTATAAAAATATTACTTTAATTAATGCATCTTCTTGGACAGGTATGACCCCAAATCAGGAAAAAAGAGGATTAAAACCACAACCTGCAAGAGCAATCATCACAAATTTACAAACAAGACAGGTTAAGATAATGAATTTTGAAATCTTGAAATCTTTAAAGGATCCAAAACAAAATCAAAAATTAGAGGTTTTAAATAAATGATTTGTTCAAAAAACATGCAAAATTATTTTGATTCAATTTTAGCTAAAATAAAAATTGAATTAGATATAGCAAAAAAAGCAAGAAAAAAAGGATTAGATCCTGATGATGAAGTAGAAATCAGATTAGCAAAGAATTCGGCTGAAAGGGTTATTGGACTTATTTCTATTGTAGCACCTCAAATAATAAATAAAGGCATCGAAAAAAGGATTATCGATCTTGAAAAGAAATTTGGTGTTCTAGACAAAAGAGTCGCTTTAACAATTGCTTTAGAAATTGCTCAAGAAAAATATTGTAAATTTAAAGATAAAAAAGAAGCAATGGAAGTTGGTATTAGGACAGGATTTGCATATGTTACTTTGGGTGTTGTATCAAGTCCTTTAGAGGGATTCACAGAACTGAAAATAAAAAAAAGAAGAGATGGAAAAGAATATTTTAGTATGTATTATTCAGGTCCAATAAGAAGTGCTGGTGCAACAATAGCTTCATGGTCATTGATAATAGGTGATTATATTAGGAAAAAAATGGGTTATGCACCTTATGATCCTGATGAAAAAGAAGTAAAAAGAATACACAGAGAATTAAGTGATTTTCATGAATATATAACAAACTTGCAATATTTTCCTTCTGAACAAGAGTCTCATTTTATGGGTGAAAATTTACCAATTGAAATTAATGGTGATCCTTCTGAAAAATATGAAGTTAGTAATTATAAGGATTTGCCAAGAATTGAAACAAATCTATTAAGAAGTGGTTTTTGTTTAATGCATGCAGAATGTATGGCTCTAAAAGCACCTAAGGTTTGGAAAGATTTACAGAAATGGTCTAAAGAATTCGGTTTAGAACATTGGAAATTTCTTGAAGAATTTATAAAAATACAAAAAAAAGCAAAGGCAAAAGGTCAAACAAAAGTTTTAGAAAACAAAGACAAGCCAAAAATTACTCCTGATTATACATATATTACAGATTTAGTTGCAGGTCGTCCTGTTTTAGGATACCCATTAAGAAAAGGAGGCTTTAGATTAAGATATGGTCGGGCAAGAACAAGTGGTTATTCATCTTTAGCAGTGCATCCAGCTACTATGCAAGTACTTAATGATTTTTTTGCATTTGGAACTCATGTAAAGGTTGAAAGACCCAGCAAAGGAGGTATCTTGACTCCTTGTGATATTCTTCATGGTCCTATTATCAAATTAAAAGATAATAGTGTTATTATTCTTGATACTGAAAAAAAAGCTAAAAAATATAAAAAAGAAGTACAAGAAATATTATTTTTAGGTGATTTATTGATTAGTTATGGTGATTTTTTTGATAGGGCACATTCTTTAGTGCCTGCAGGTTATTGTGAGGAATGGTGGTTATTAGAATTTGAAAAAAAATGTGTTAATATTTTTGGAACTATTGACTCTGCAAAAATCTCAGAACTTACAGACGTAAATGAAAATTTGATTGATAATCTATTAAAAAATCCATTTAAAACAAAGTTATCTGCGAAAGAAGCAATTTTATTCTCAGAAAGATTAAAAATACCTTTGCACCCTTTATACACTTTTCATTGGAAAGATATTTCTTATGAAGATTTTAAAATACTAATAAATTGGTTAAAAACAGGAAAAATTGAAAAAATAAATGATAAAATTAATAAAATAATAATTAAATTAGAAAACAAACCAAAAAGAATTTTAGAACGACTGGGTTTAGAACATTTATGCATAAATAATGAATTTGTTGTAATTGAAAAGGAAAATTCAACAATTTTATTATATTTATTTAATTATTTTAAATTTGAATTTGAAAATTCTAAAACAAATTTTAACAATTCTTTAGATTTCATTAATGAGATTTCTAAGACAATAATAAGAGACAAAAGTGGAACTTTTATAGGAGCAAGAATGGGTAGACCTGAAAAAGCAAAAATGAGAAAATTAACAGGATCACCTCAAGTATTATTTCCTGTTGGAGAAGAAGGTGGCCGCCTTAGAAGTTTTCAATCAGCATTAGAAAAAGGAAAAATAACCTCTGATTTTCCAGTTTATAAATGTAATAAATGTGATAAAAATACCATCTTAAGAATTTGTGAAAATTGTGGTGGAAAAACAAAACAATTATTTAATTGTTATACTTGTGGTTTGATTGAAGACAAAGAATGCAAGATTCATGGGAAAACAAGATCCTACAAAAACCAAATAATTAATATTAATTATTATTTTAATAATATTCTTAAAAAATTGAGATTACGTACTTATCCTGATTTAATAAAAGGAGTAAGGGGAACAAGTAGTAAGGAACATGTACCTGAAAACCTTGCAAAAGGTATTTTAAGATCAAAGCATAATATTTATGTCAATAAAGATGGAACAATAAGATTGGATGGGTCTGAAGCACCAATTACACATTTCAAACCTAAAGAAATTGGTGTAGATATAGAAAAACTAAAACAATTGGGATATGATAAGGATTGTTTTGGTAAAGAATTAACAGACATTAACCAAATCATTGAATTAAAAGTCCAAGATATTATTCTTCCTTGTTGTAGGACAGGTAATGATGAACCTTTTGATGATGTATTATTTAGGATTACAAAATTTATAGATGAGTCTTTAGAAAGAATATATAATTTAGAATCTTATTACAACTTAGAAAGCAAACAAGATTTAGTAGGGCAGTTTGTAGTTGCTTTAGCACCTCATATTTCAGCAGGAACAGTTGCAAGAATAATAGGGTTTTCAAACACACAAACCTTTTTAGCGCATCCCTTATTTCATGCATGCCTTAGAAGAGATTGTGATGGCGATGAAGCAGGATTATTTTTATTATTAGATGGTTTAATTAATTTTTCCAGAAAATATTTACCAGGCAGCAGAGGTTCTACACAAGATGCTCCTTTGGTATTAACATCAATACTAATTCCTACTGAAGTTGATGATATGGCATTTAATATTGATATACAATGGAAATATCCTTTAGAATTATATGAATCAGCTCTTGAATACAAAATGCCATGGGATGTTAAGATAAAAAGAGCAGAAATGTATTTAAATACTGAAAACCAATATGAAAAATGGGGTTTTACTCATAATACTAATAATTTTAATACAGGCATTTTTTGTTCAGCTTATAAATTATTACCTTCTATGAAAGACAAATTAAAAAGCCAGATGGATTTGGCTGTTAAGATTAGAGCTGTTGATGCAAGTGATGTAGCAAGTTTAATAATAAATAAACATTTTTTAAAAGATATAAAAGGAAACTTAAGAAAATTTTCACAACAACAATTTAGATGTGTTAATTGCAATGTTAAATATAGAAGACCTCCTTTGATTGGTAATTGTACTAATTGTGGAGGAAAAATTATATTTACTATTTCAGAAGGCAGTATAGTTAAATATCTTGAACCAAGCATAAGTTTAGCAGAGAAATATGATGTTCTTCCCTATGTTAAACAAACATTAGAATTAACCAAAAGAAGGGTAGAAGGAGTATTTGGAAAAGAAAAAGAAAAACAAGCTGGATTAGGAGCCTGGTTTACTAAAATCTCAAAGCAGGGTTCAGATGATACCCAAAGACAAGTTTCTGACAAACCAACAGCTAAACCTTAATAAATTACAAATTGCTAATATTTTATTACCAATTTCTACTTGTCAACTTCTTATTATGGGTTTCTACTCTATTCTTCTTTAAGAATTAATGCTTGCGCATAAGGAATTCCATTAATTTTTAAAATATTATTTTTATTAATAAAACCCTTTTCCAAACAAAAACTAATAGAATTTTTTCCAACAATATTTATTGTGTTGGCTTGTTTTACAACAGCTTCAACTTCTGGCCCATCTAACTCATCACCTTTATAAAAAATTGATGTCAAATCAAGTTGTAATCCCTCTTCTTCATATTTCTTCCCAATTATATCAATATCACACATAGCTATTATAACTTTTCCTTCATGAGATATATGCTTTTTTATTATATATTTCATTTTTATTTTTCCTAAATTCAAATTTTAGATTTAACAGGGTGGTGCGCACCACATGCTAGACACCTTAAGATAGTTATTTCACCATCTTTTATCAGTTTAGTTTCAGGTTTATTACATTCTTTACAAAGAACATAATTTTTAGCATATTTTTCTATTTTTTCATTAATCCTTGAAGAAGGAATTTTAGATCCAAGAATTAATGCACTTTTTGTTAATTCACCAGGTGTTGCTAATTCTTTTAAGATAAACTTCATTAAATGTTTTATATCTCTATGAAATATATCAGCTATTTGATTAAAATTAGATATTACTGTTTTATTTCCTTGAATATGTCCTTTAACTTTAGGTATATCAAATCTTGATATTTCTAAAATATTTTTAGGTACTTCTTCCCTTCCTTTATCTAATAGTTTTTCATAATCATCCATCTTAATATATTGGAATCTTTATCCATTTTTAAATCTATCCTTATTGTATATACATATTTATAATATGTATATATAACCAAATATCAATTAGAAACATTTAAATATATACATTAGATATTATTTATATTATGGTGATAGAATCTTTAATAAGTCCTTTTAAAGCAAAACAAAAACCTTATGAATTAGTTTTTTATGGTTTTTTTTATTCAACTATATCTATTTTTCTTTCAACTTTAATATTTAAGCAGTATTCCAGTTTATTAATGGT
Organism: uncultured Methanosarcinales archaeon; assembly: GCA_964535955.1. Lineage (GTDB taxonomy): Archaea > Nanobdellota > Nanobdellia > Woesearchaeales > CAXGTL01 > CAXGTL01. The sequence goes on from CAZHVK010000003.1 coordinate 101,856, forward strand.
TTTTTTATCAGTAATGGCGTGTATGCCATTGATGTATAATACTATGAAACAAGAAGAAAAAAAAGATATTATTTTTAAAAGCGAAATTAAATTATTAAAAGAGCATGGGAAAGCTATTGAATTTCTCATGTTTTTATTTTTAGGCATAACTGTAGGATACACTTTTTGGTATCTTATTTTGCCTCATTTTCCTTTATTTAGTAAAGGTTTTTTCAATGATGGTTTCTTTTTTAGGGTCCAAAAAGAAACTTTATTTGCAATAAATGGAAGAATCACAGGAAATATTGTAAGAGGTGACCTCTTTATGAGAATTTTGATAAATAATATAAAGGTTTTAACCTTTTGTATTCTTTTCTCATTTTTATTTGGTTTAGGCGCTATATTTATTCTTACTTGGAATGCTTCAGTAATTGCAACAGCTACTGGTGATTTTATAAAATCTGGTTTTGCTGCTATAAATAAATTGAATAAAGGAATAACTTTTAGTCACTTCTTTACCATAATTGCTTCTTTTTTTAGATATATGATACATGGTATTCCTGAAATAACTGCATATTTTGTAGGAGGTTTGGCAGGAGGGATTATTTCATTTGCAATTGCAAATCACCATTTCAGGACAAAGAAATTTGAAAATATTTTATTAGATTCTTCAGAACTAGTAATTATTGCAATATTAATTTTGGTTATCGCAGGTTTACTAGAAGTTTATGTCACACCACTATTTTTTTAGCAACTTTTTAATCCTTTTTATAATCTTTTTTATTTTTTTATTCAAGAATCTTAATTTTACCAGGACTAATTTCAAAAACATCTCCTTTTTCTAACAATTCTGTTATTAATATTTCCTTGTTTATTAGATTAGTATTCACTAAAATCTCTTGAATATTTGCACCATTTCCTCTATCTAATTTTCTTATTTCATTAATTATTTTATCATAGATTAATGGTGTCTTAACTTCTTCATTTTTTTTTTCTTCAACCTGTTTTGGTTTATTTATTTTTTTTCCTAAAAAAACATCTTTTGGCTTATTTTTCTTCAATTTCATATTTTCCAATTTAATTTCCTTTTTCCTTAATTCAATCATTTTTAAATTGGAAATCTTATTCAGAATTTCAGGAATAACATATTTATTATTATTAAATTCTCTTACTTTTCCAATAATATTAATCAAATCACCTACTACAAATTTAGTAAAATCAAAGTCATTTTCAAATGTTCTTACTTCGATTTGATCAGTGCCATCATCAATAACCAACATTTTTTGTTCATTATTTTCATTTATAGGTTTAAGAATAATTGTGCCAAGGATATTAACTCTTGAAACTTTTTTGTTTGGAAAATCAAGGAAATTAGGAAGCCATCCTTCTTGTTTTACATAAGGATATTTTTTTAAATCTTCAATTGTAACTTTGTGCGCAATTTGCCTCTTAATTGTTTTTTCTACCATTTTTTATATCTTAAATTCTACTTAAAAACCCACGCCGAGGTTCAAACACATCACCAGATCTCTTTAATCTCTCAATTACTTCTTCTGCTTCATCTCTTTTTATATCATGATTTTCAGCTTCATTAACAACATCTTCAATAGGAATTACTTTACCTAATTTATTTTCAAGTTCATAAATTATTTCTTTAATTACTGAAATTTTTCCTCTTTGTGAAGCAGTAATCCCAGAAGCAATCCTATCAATGTCTATCTTTCCTGTTTCAGGATCAATACCTATTTGTGATAAACAATAATGAAGAATTTCTATAGCCCTTTCTGCATCTTTTTTTAGAACTTTATTAGATAACCTCAATTTAGCAGAAGCTTCACTTAATCTTACTAATGCTTCAAGTTGTCTTGGTGAGATAGGAACTGTTTTTATTTTACCTTCTTCAGAACCAGACATTCTCATTTTAATATAATATTCCCTTATTTTTTCCAATGCTGAATCAGTTAATATTGGCCTACACTTTTGCCTTGCATATGATATAAATTTTTTTAATAATTCTGTTGGAATATCTACTTCACCAATTTCAGGATTTTGATGTAATGACAATATATGCTTTGACATTAATTTATCTTTATTTTCATCAGGAATATCTTTTATTGCAAAAATTAAATCAAATCTATTGATTAATGCAGGCGGCATATCAAATTGTTTTGCAAGTATTTCATAAGGATCAAATCTCCCAAATTTAGGATTTGCTGCTGCAAGTACAGTTGTTTCACATCTTAATGTTGCTTGAACATTTGCTTTACTAATACTAATTGTTTGTTGTTCAAGTGCCTCATGCATTGCAGATCTATCTTCTGTTGTCATCTTATCTATTTCATCAATCATACAAAATCCCTTATGACTAAGCGGCAAAGCACCTGCTTCTAATGTCCACCCACCTAAAAATTCATCTTTAAGTACAGATGCTGTTAAACCAGCACCAGAAACACCTTTTCCACTTACATATCTACATTTAGGCGCAACTTTACTCATTCTTTTAAGTAACTGGCTTTTTCCAGCACCAGGATCTCCTATCAATAAAACATGCATGTCTCCTCTTGTTGTAACTCCATCAGACCTTGTTTTCTTAACACCACCAACAAGTTGTAGAATGAGCGCTTCTTTTATTTTATCATAACCATAGATAGAAGGAGCAACACTTTTTATTAATTTGTTTATTATTTTAGGATTTTTAGCTAATTCTAATATTTTTTCTTCTTCTTCATCAGATATTTCTATTTCATAATAATCTTCTTGAATAGGTTCAACATAATTAGATTCTATTAATAAGTCAAATCTTGTAAGCTGCGCACCAGATCGCGATGTTATTGGAATTTCCTTTACAATCCCATTTATTAAAATTTTACTTCCTGGGTTTGTTTTTTTATCAGATAATGGACTTACCTGGTCCTCTTTTAAAAAAACATTCATTCTTTTTGGTTGTTCTCCGCCTTCAAGATCTTCAGCAGCTTCTTCTAAAGAAATTCTTTGAATATCTATTAATTCTTTACTTAATAATCTAAACTTACCTTTTCTTCCACAGCCACACCTGCTTGGTTCTTTAAACTTTTGTTCAGATTGTATCACAGATATAATATTTCCACAACTAGGACATTCAAATCTTGTATTCGTTACTTGAGGTCTTACATCTGATTTTTGCCTCACAACTCCTTGAATACACAAAAATTTACCAATATGTTTACTTCTTACATTTCTAACTAATATTTCTTGTAATTTTGATAAATTTTTTACTCTTATTCTAAAGTTTGCAACTTGTTTTGGCAAATCAAATTGTTCCACAGCTATTTCTGCCGCCCTTATAACTTCTTCTGGTTGATCTAACATTAAATCTGCAATCTCTGGATTAAATTTGCTTAATTCTGAAAAATCAATAAGAAAGAAATTGTTTCCTTTATTTATAGTTTCTAATAATTTAGCATGATAATTAGTTTCAAGAAATTCTTGGAATATTCTTATTTGTTCTGATGCATCCATTTTTTATCTATCTTCTTTTTTTAACACTTATTTTTTAGTATAATAGTCATTTAACTATATGTTCATATATACTTATATTTACCCCTTTTAATAAAAAGAAAAAAAATCAAAATTTATAAATATTTATCCATTGCAATATCTATTTCAAACTATCAAACTATTATTTCTGTTTTTTGATTTCTTTTAAAGTCTTAACAAGCTTGTCTAATGCAACATGAGCATCATCTTCACTTTTAGTACCAGTACATACTATCTTTCCATTACTAAATAATAAAAATGTAGCTCTTCCAGGTCCTTCTTTACCACCTAGCTTATAAACTAATCCTGGGAATTGCTCAGGTTCATACTCAGCATTTGTTAATTTCATAGCCAATGTGTTAAGATTTAGGTCCATTCCAATACTACCAGATGCAACCATATTTTGGATCTGTATAATTGGTTTTACTGTTATATTAATATTGATTTTGTGTAGACTTTTGATAATCTTTTTAATTGAAGCATCAACATCAGCCATATTTCTTGCACCAGTACATACTACTTTTCCTGAACTAAATATTAAAGCAGAAGTTTTAGGATCTTTTATCCTTATAACCAAACCTGGGAACTGCTCTGGATTATATTCTGTATTACTTAAAGTAGCAGCCATCTTTTCCAAAGGTATATCATGCTCTAAACTTGTTGAAACAACTATATTAACTATCTTTATCTTTTTTTCTTGCTTTTTAGCCTTTTTAACTTTTTTTGCCATTTAAACAACCTCCTATTAGTAATTTATTTATAAACACACTCTTTTTAAAGCCCCTCTTTTATAAATGATTTATAAACACTTATAAGTTGGAAAGTGAGATTCCTTTATAAATGCTCTTATTTTTTCATAGAAAATGACAATCTTAATTTATTTTCAATATAGAATTTAATTAAGCAATAACTAAATATTTCTTCTGCTTCATAACAATAACTCTAGTACCATTAGTCTTTAATCTTTTCCTAAGACCAGTGTCTTGTGTACAAACAATACAATCTTTATCAACAAAGCCAACAATCAGGTCATCAACATATATGTCTGATTTTGTCTTAATTACTTTGACTTTCTTCTTTTTAAGTAATTGCAAAGCCATTTTTGCATTAATACTGTGTTTTCCTTTGCCAATATCAACCAATTTCTTAAGTTCATTAATACTTTTATCCAAAACACAAATAATATACTTAGAACCCATGATTTTCTTAATTTCTAAAAATATATCTACTTTGAATTGGAATGGTATCATACAAAAGTTTGTGTCTAGTAGTATTGTTTTCATGTTTTTATTTATCATTTAATTCCTTACCTAATTCATCTCAATCCCATTCCTTTCAAAATTTTCTTTGTTTTCATTGTATCACCCAAAGGATCAGGACTTTCATTGATTATCATACAATCAATTTTATACTTCTTTAAATACTTTACCAATTCTTTGATATCTTTTTCTTTGGTGATTAGGTGCCTACGTTCTCCTTTTGGACCAAACTCAATACCAGAAAAATGACAATGTACATGTTTCAAATGCTTAATCTTTTTCATAACAGAATCATAATCAATTTTGCCTATATTACGGGCAAGAAGGTGAGCAAAATCAACACAAATGCCACACTTTGTTTCTTTCATAAGTTGCAATAATTCATCCAAATCACCAAATTGAGAAGCTTTTCCAGTTGTTTCAGGTGCAAGCTTTACTTTATTAAATCCTTCACTTTTAATAATCTCTTGCATATCAAGAATCCTATCTTTAACAGATTCATATATTTCTTTTTTGTCTCTTTCTTTATAATAAGCACCATGAAAAACAACATTGCCTCCTCCTATATAATACATTTTTTCACAACTTTGTAAAATTCGTTTCATACTTGCTTTTATTTTTTCTTTCTCATCAGAACATAGGTTAATATAATATGGTGCATGAACTGATAATTGTAAACCTAGCTTCTTCCTCAACTCACCAACTTGTTTAGCCAAAGAATTACCCATCTTCACTCCTCGCACAAATTCTACTTCTTGACCATCTAAACCTAATTTCTTTAATTTAATAAGTGATTTAAGAACCCCATTATCAATATTCCCAGCAGTACCAATTTTTATTTTAAAACTCATTCTTCTTTATTTTTTTCTTATTTTCTTTATCTTTTTTTGTAATTTCTTAATTCTTTGTTTTTTCATTTTTTTCTGTTTTTCTGATGTCCTTATTTTTGGATTATTTACTTTCCTCTTTTCTTTTATTATTTCAATCTCTTCAGCATGAGCAACTTTTCTTTTTATAAAATATTTAGAGAATTTAATAGAAATAGTTGAAACTATTATTGAATAAAGAACAAAGATTAATGTGTAATTAAGTATCTCTTGACTTCCAGGAAGACTTGTAAATAATATTTGTTTATTACCCACAGCCAAAGAATAACTTAATAATAAAGTGGCAACAACAGCTACAGCAATTCCTTTAGAAGCATTCAATGCCATAAACAATTTTTCTCTTAGATTAAATTCCTTTTTTCTAAATGTCAATCCAATACTAATAAATCTGACCAATAAATATATTAAGAATAACAACCCAGATTTCACAAAAAATACCCAATTCGTTGGTATATCAATTAAGATTCCAATCAAAATAAAAACAGTAATTTCTAAAAAATTTGATAGAATACTTGAGAATTGTTGTAATTGTTGTTTTTGTTTAATATAGATATTTCCAAACATCAAACCAAGTGTTGTAACAGCTAGAACACCATTACCTCCTAAATTTTCAGCAAGTATAAATGATAATAAAGCAGCAGACATGATTATTAAAGGACTTAAAGTTTGAGAATATATCTTTCTCATTAATTTTAAAATTATTAACCCTATTAAAAGACCTGCTCCTATTCCTGAAGCAATTTGTTGTAAAAAAGGAATTATGTGTGAAATTACATTAGTAAATGCACCACTCCCTTCGATCTTAATCATCATATTCAAAATTATAAATGGTAACAAAACAATCAAAGGTGTATTTATTATTGATTCAACTTTAAGAAATTGCAATACTTTGTGTTTTGTTTCTTTTAACATATACAAAACAGCATCAGGACTTGTTCCAGACATTAATGCAGCAAACATAAGAGCAAAAAATATATTCTTACTATCTAAAAACAAATAAGTAATTCCTGAAAAAAGAATAAGATTAACAAACAAAAATATAACTGAATATTTCAAAGCTGCAATCGAAAAATCATCAAATTCTTTGTACTTAAATTGCGATGTTGAATCAAAAATAATCATAACTAGGGCAAGAATAGATAAACTGGCAATAAACACTATAGGAAATTCTATTTTTTCAACATTCATGACTTCAGCATAATATTTAATTAAATAATTAATAATAATACCAGAAATAATTAATAAGAATATATTAGGTACTTTCACTCTTTGAGCAAAATAAGTGATTATCAACCCTATTAGGATTAATATACCCAAATATGTTAGATAAGTCAAAGCTTCCATTTATTCACCACTTTTTTTGAAAATAATATTTTTACAACAATAATATGTACTTTTTAATATATCTTCATTTATATTCTTATTATATATATATGTTTCCATTATAATAATCTTTATAAAGTCTTTTATTAAAGTCATAATATGAGGTGATATATTATGACTATTGTAGGATTTAATTTTACAAAGATTAATGTTGAAAGAAAAAAAATAACAAATGATAAACTTTCAATAAAAAGAGATTTATCAATAAAAAACATAAAACCTAAACAAATAGGATTAGATGGTAATAAAGCCGCACTTGAAGCAGACTTTAATTTTAACATTGACTATCTTGATGAAAAAAAATCTAAGTTCGCAAATATTTCTTTATCATGTAGTTTGGTTTTTTTGAATAAAAAAGAATTAATTGATGAGATCTTATTACAGTATAAAAAAAAGAAATCAATCAAACCAGAAATATTATCATATTTATTAAATTATACTTTTAATAAGTGCAATATACAGGCTTTGTTATTAAGCAAAGAAGTTAGTTTACCCTCACACATACAAATGCCTAGATTAAAAGTTGAGAAGAAATAAAACTTATTTCATTTTTCCATAATAAAAGGATAAGCTTCCATTACTTCATGTATAAAAGTGTCACAATTATAAATCCCTAATTCAGAAATTATTCCAGTAACATTTTCAGGATTAATTTTTTCAAAAGCATAATTCAATATTTTCACGTTTTTGGGTTTATTTGGCCATACTTCTTTGAAATATCTCTTTTCTATCTCTGTTTCATAACCAAATACAGTGTGTGGATCAAATGACCATGAATTTGTGCATACAAAAACTGGTGTATTGAATTTGATAGCAATCTCAGCAAACATCTCAGAACCTATCTTATTAATCACTTTACCAGTAGAAGTTATGGCATCACAACCTATTAGCATCATATCACACTCTTTTAATGCTAATCTTCCAGCAGAATCAACAAAATGTGTAACTTTTATTCCATGAGATGCCAATTCTTTGGCTGTTATCCTTCCTTGAAACATTGGTCTTGTTTCAGTATTATGAACTTCAAACTTTTTACCTTGTTTTTTAGCTTCTATTAGGATTGCAGTAACAGTTGATGAATGACAATGAGTAAAAATAATCATACCATTTTTGATCATTCTTGAACCAATTTTAACAATCTCTTGTTTTGATTTTTTGAAATGTTCTTGAACCTTTTTCAATCTATCATGGAGATCATGTTTCATTACACTTATATTATCATGGTGCAGATCATGAAACAAATAATTAACAGCATTCCTAAGTGTTGGTTCAGTAGACCTTGCCTTAAACAATAATTTTTTTGATAATATTAAATCATGCCATAATTCTTTAGGATTCTTGTGTTTAAAATTTTTTACGATTACATAGATGCTTTTTGAACCTTCTTTTGCAATATTTTCAGCACCCTGAATCTTTAAATCTTTAATTTTTTCTACAATTTTCAAAAATTCTTTATTCAACTTGCTAACCCCTCTACCATTTTTTCTTCTGGTTTGAATACATAAGCAGTATTATCATCAAAATAACCACACATAAAATTATCTAGGGATATCCCAGTTCTTTTACTAAGCATTAAAGCATAAAAATAAACTTGACATTGTGCATATTTTTCTAAATGTGCATTTGGTTTATAATCCCAAATCCAAATTTTTCCATCTTCTATCCTTAAAGCATCTATATGCCCAGTTAAAGGCAATTCTTCACCAAATATTTTTTGAAAACTTTTAATTTCTTCAGGCATTAACCATATGGGGACTTCTACAGCCAAGGTTTTATTATCTCTTTCCAGCATAAAAATTTGGACATTTGAATGCGCACTTTTATAATTATTATTTGTAAGACCTTGTTCAGCCAAACTAGAAACTTCATGGCCAGATATTTGTATTTCTTTAACAGGTAGGTCAAATTTAAGACCAGAACTTCTTGGCCCATGATTAAAGTAGTTATCAGGACAACTATTAAACATTTCTTCTAAATATATTTTTAAAGATAAAAATCTATTATTACAAAGAAATTCTGTTTTTTTTAAATGCAGCCTGTAATGATAAAACCAGCCATGTTTAAAAGATTTATGTTTAATCATAATGAGTTAAATGAGTATATAAAAAATTAATAAAAAAAGAAAAGTTATTTTCTCCTCTTTTTCTTTTTACGTTTTTTTGATCTTTTTGGCTTTTTACTTCTTCTCTTACCAATCATTGCTTCAATTTTATATTCTTCCCTAGCAATTTTCATAGCCATTCTTTCAATATGAACTTCCATTCTTGCAACTCTTCTTTCCATTATTACTAGCATTCTTAGGCTATAAACAATAGCAGCTAAAGTACCTACTATAATAGCAAGAATAACATTAATTCTAGGAATAAGCTTTCCCATATAGTTTACAAGTAATTCGACACTCGCAGGATCTAAAACCATTTTTTATACACCTCTTTTTATAATAATATTAATTATATATATAAATATAGATGATACCTATATAAATGTATCGGAAATGGAATATCCATTTCCAGACATTTATGCCCAGAAATCTACGATTTCTCGTGTATAAATGTTTCGGAAGATGTCACTTCATCCAAAATATTCAAATTCCATAAACATTACCTAATCTTTCTATATTTTCCTTCATTTTTTTGTTTACAGTATTTTCAATAAAATTTAGAATTAATTTTTCTCTTGCCTTTATAATTTCTTTATTTATACCAATTTTAGAAGGGCACTCCCTTTCACAAGCTCCGCACATAAGACAAGAATTAAACACCTTGTTTATTCTTTTTTCTTTAATCAAGATCATAAACCCTCTTGGTGATTTAGTTTCTCTGGGTAATAATTTATATAATGGACAAACAGCTTTACAAAATCCACATAAATTACATTTTTCAGTTGTCATGTCGTTAACCTCCAGTTAATGACACACAGAAATGCTTTGCATTTCTTAGTGTGTTAATTTCCCCTTATTTAATATATTATTAGGGTCATATTTAGCTTTTAAGCTTTTTATTTCATTCACTCTTTTATCTCTCAACAGTTTTTGATATCTAACACCTATACCAAAATTAGATATTTTTCCATTAGCACTTTTTATTTTTTCATGTATATCTTTTAGTTCATATAATTGTTGTTCTTTCAAGAATAATAAATAAACTCCTAATCCTATGTGACTTATAATTGGTATATTCTTTTTTCTTAATATTTTAAAAAATTCTTCTGCATGCTCAATGTCTAAAGAAGGAGTTTCAATAAATAAATATTTTTCTTCCATAAGCTTATTAAATACTTTCTTTCTAACATTAAAAATAATTTTTATATTTTTTTCATCTTTTATTTTTCCTTCATTTGTCTTATATTCAATAATTAAATAATGTTTTTTTTCTATTTTAGCAATTCCTGAAGAGATTTTATCAATATATTGGATTGAGAATACATTTTCATTATTTTTTATTTCTTTAACTTTATTAACCACATCTATTGTCCTTTCAAATCCTAAAAGATCTAATGATTTAACTTCTATTTTATTTATTATTTTTAATTTAGCTTTTGTTACTATTCCTAAACACCCTTCTGTCCCTACAAAATCTCTAATTCTTTGCGTTTTTAAACATTTTCCAGTACCATCAATAATCCCTAATTCAATTATATTATCAAACATTCTGCCATATTTCAATGACCAGAATCCAAATGAATCATTTCCAACCATCCCCCCTATTGTTGAAATTTTTTCAGATTGTGGGATAATTGGGAACATATATTTATACTTTTTTAAAACATTGTTAAGTTGAGACAATATTACTCCAGGTTCAACAGTAACATAACCTTCTCTTAAATTAATTTCAACAATCCTATTCATTCTAGATAAATCTAATACTATTGAATTATTTGGAAGAACAGACCCTCCTAAATTTGTTCCAGAACCTCTAACAACTATATTATGATTTGATCGATTACAAAAAACAACAATTTTTCTTATTTGTTCTTCATTTTTCGGCCAAACAATTGCTAATAAATCTTTTCCCTTTTTTTGTGAAGCATCATAACTATAACAAATCTTATCTAATAATTCTTCTGAAACATTTTCTTTTCCACATATTTCAATAAGTTTTTTAATCAAGTTTTTTTACCTCTTGGATTTCTTTTTTCCCCTTATTCTTTATATTCTTCAACTTTTATCTCTTTTTTTTCTTCTTCTTCTCTTGTGTATTCTACTTTTGTCTGTTTTTTATCTTCCTCTTGTCCTATCCTTTTTATTTCTTTTTTTATTTCCCTTTCTTCTTTTTCTTTTTCCATTATCTTTTCAATTTTTTCTTCTCTCATTTCTTCTTTCTCTTTTTTCTCTTCCTTTACTACGACTTTTTCTTCTAAATGCTTGAATAAATCACTTAATTCTAGAATTTCTAAATTACTTTTATTATTTTCATCAAAATGTTCATAACATAATGGGCATAAAGTTAATAATTTATTAGTTTTGGTCTTATCTAAAGTCAATCTTGAAACATTCCTAGTTAAATTTGTCTTTCTTAATGGGCTATGGCCAGTACCACAACAAAAGTTTTCATCCAATACCTTAATATTATAATTTTGTTTTTTAATTAATTCTTTAACTTTTTCAATTAATTTATCATCTTTCATCATATAACAAGGAATATGTAATGTTATTCTTTCTTTTAAAATTTCTTTATCATACTCTTCTGACAATTTATTTTTATCTTGTTCAAGTTCTATTTTTCTTATATTATTTGCAATAGTTTCAATTATGTGTTCTGTTTCAATATTATAGTATTTTTTAAAAATATGAGTGCATGCAGGGCAATTTGTGATAATTTTTGTAATTTTTTGATTTTTAAAAATTAATTTATTCTTTTCAATTATCTTTTCAAAAGAGTCTTTGTAGCCAGAATTCAACAGTGGCAAACCACAACACAATTCTTCAATTTCTAACATCACAAAATCTATTCCTAATCTTTTTAAAAGCTTTTTATAATTATCAACAATCTCTTTTTGTTTAAATTTAGATACACAACCAGGATAATATAGAACTTTACCCATTTTTAACATATTTTTAACTTTATCTAAAAAAACCATGCTTCCATCAACCTCAAATATATAGTCAAATATATCTATTAATAAAGATTATTATAGAAGAATGAATATGATGGAAAGATTATGTTGGGTTTTCTAATCTCTTTCTTTAGCTGCTGTTTTATTTTGTAAGTATACTGCTTTTAATAAGGTATATATTGCATCAAGTTTTAAAAATTCTGACCGATCTTCATTACTTTGGCAATTATTTATTTCAGCTACTGCGAATAGTCCTTCTATTTGTCTATAGAACTTATTACTGTTTTCTGGGTTTGTCATTTTTTGTTTTACTTAAACCTTCTCAAGCCCTTTCCATGTCTGCTCAAACATATCTGACATAGTGTTTGCAAACAACTCAGTATTAACCCAAATACCTGTATCATAAGCAGGGTGGACTTTTGAATCATCAATCAACATAAACATCACTTCTTTTCCATCTATAATACAAAAACGAGCTTTCATATTCTTTAAAGTTTTTACTTCAGCAACTTTTGAAAGTACTTTTGCAAATTTATTACCTTTCTTAATAGGAGCTGCAATTCTTATACTAACTCCTCTTTGTTTTAATTTTTCAAAAGTCTTTTTCAGTAAGCTAGTTTTTCTTTCAAAACCTTTTTCACTTGTTACAAGAACAACTGATTTTTCAGCATTTTTAACCATTAAATTAAGATGATGATATAGGTTTTCTCTCCCTTTTAGAGCCCCAGACATTTCTGTTGGTTCAACTAATTCTATTCCTTGTTCATGAAGATTATTTAATTCATTTAGAATTTTACTATCTTTAATATCATCTATAATCTTAACATTTTTATCAGCATCTTTTTTTATTCTTTTTTTAACTCTTTCCACAACTTCATTTGGTGGAACAGCAATATATTTGATAGGTTTTCCAAGTTTCATAACAATAAATCCTTTTCTTTCTAATGATTCAAGAACGTCATATGTCCTGGATCTTGGTACATTCGCAATATCAGATAACTCACCAGCAGTAGAAGTCCCCCTACTTAGCAAAGCAGACCATAATTTTGCTTCATATGTATTTAATCCAAAATCTTTAAGCTTATTTAAAAATTCTTTTTGTATTATCATAGTAAATCTTGCCTCCTAAACCTATTTCTCCATAAATTTCAATTTTATCACTTAAAAAGCCTTAAAAAAGCCATTTCTAAAGCTAAAAACCTCTATTTTGCATATTTGCATTAAATAACTATCAGAAAACCTCTTTTAAGATATAATCTCTCTTTTTATCTTAATTTTTATATTATATTAGCAATATCTTACTTATATATAAATCTTTCCAAGCTGTTATCATTTTTAAGTGATGAATAAACATATTTAATATATACATAAATAAATACATATCCTATTCCAACACATTTATAAATAATCTATATATAACTATCAATGATATGGAACAAGAAAATATAGATTTTAAACAAATAGAGCAAAAGTGGCAAAAAAAGTGGGAAGATGGTAATGTATTTAAAACACCAGAAGAATCAACAAAACCCAAATTCTATTGTTTAGAAATGTTCCCTTACCCTTCTGGATCTGGATTACACATAGGTCATGCATTTAATTATACAATTGGAGATATTTATGCCAGGTTCAAGCGTATGCAAGGATTTAATGTTCTTTATCCTATGGGTTATGATGCTTTAGGATTACCTGCAGAAAATGCAGCTATAAAAAATAGTGAGCATCCAAAAGAATATACCAAGAACTCGATTAATAATTTCATGAAACAACAAAAAGCTATTGGTTTAAGCTATGATTGGGATAGAGTTCTACCAACCTGCATACCAGAATATTATAAATGGAATCAATACTTTTTTTTAAAATTCTTTGATAAAGGTCTTGCATACAAAAAGAAAGCCCCTGTTAATTGGTGTCCTAAGTGTGAAACAGTATTAGCAAATGAACAAGTACATAATGGAATGTGCTGGCGTCACACAGATACATTAGTTGAACAAAAAAATCTAGAACAATGGTTTTTCAAGATAACAGATTATGCAGAAGAACTTTTAAAAGATATTGATAAATTAAAAGGTTGGCCAGAAAGAATAAAAATAATGCAAAAGAATTGGATAGGTAAAAGCAAAGGTGTTGAGATCTTTTTTGATATTGTTGATGAAGATGGTGAAAAAATAACACAAATATCAACATACACAACAAGACCAGACACCATCTTTGGAGTTACATACCTTGTTTTAGCTGTTGAACACCCATTAGTATTAGAACTGACAAAAGGCACATCAAGAGAACAAGATGTTAAGAATTTCATAATAGAGACAAAAAAAAAGTCAACAATAGAAAGAACAGCAGAAGGAAAAGAAAAAAATGGAATATTTCTTGGAAAATATTTTATAAATCCAACAACAGGTGAAAAACTACCACTCTGGACAGCAGATTATGCATTATATGAATATGGTACAGGAGCAGTCATGGCTGTACCTGCACACGATCAACGTGATTTTGAATTTGCAAGAAAATACAACCTTCCTATTAAAGTTGTTATTCAACCACAAGAATTCAAACTTGATCCTGAAAAAATGTCAAGATCATACATGGACCAAGGTAATTTAGTTAATTCAAAACAATTTGATGGAAAAAACAATCTAGAAGCAATCAAAGACATTGGTCAATGGATGGAACAAGAAAAAACAGGAAAAATAACAACAAATTACAAACTAAGAGATTGGTTAATTTCTAGACAAAGATATTGGGGAACACCAATTCCAATCATATATTGCAATAAATGTGGAATTGTAAAAGTTCCTGAAACAGATTTACCAATAGTATTGCCTGAAAATGTTGAATTTGGGCATGGTAATCCATTATTAACTAATAAAGAATTTGTTGATGTTAAATGTCCTAAATGTGGAGAACCTGCAAAAAGAGAAACAGATACAATGGATACATTTGTAGACAGTAGTTGGTATTTTTTTAGATTTTGTGACCCTCATAACAAAATTCTTCCTTTTGAAAAAGAAAAAGTAGGATATTGGTTGCCGGTTGACCAATACATAGGCGGAGCAGAACACGCATGCATGCATCTGATTTATGCAAGATTCTTTACAAAAGCATTAAGAGACTTAGGAATGCATGGTATTGATGAACCATTTACAAAATTATTTAATCAAGGCATGCTGCATGGTGAAGATGGTCATGTTATGTCAAAGAGTAGAGGAAATGTTGTTTTACCAGAACATGTTTCAGAAAAATATGGAATAGACACAGCTAGATTTTTCTTATTATCAATTGCTTCTCCTGACAAAGATAGGGAATGGAGTGATAAAGGTATTGAAGGAAGTTTCAGATTTACCAAAAAAATAATGAATTATTTTGATACAGTAAAGATAACAACATCATCAAGCAAAGTAGAAAGCAAACTAAACAAAGCAATTAAAGGCATAACTGAAGATATTGAAGAATTTAGGTACAATTTTGCAATAATCAAGATTAGACATTTATTTGATTCACTTGAATCACAAGCAAGCAAAGACACATTAGAAAAATTCTTATTAATTTTGCATCCATTTTGCCCGCACATTACAGAAGAACTTTGGGAAAAAATAGGCAACCAACCATTCATAAGTTTGCAAAAATGGCCAGAATTTGATGAATCAAAGATAGATGAAAAAGCAGAATCAGCAGAAGACATGATCAAAGAAATATCAAAAGACATAACACATATACAAGAACTTGCAAAAATAAAAAAACCAAAAAAAATAACATTGATCATTGCAAAAGACTGGAAATACAAATTCTTTAAAAAGATGAAACAATTGTTAGAAAAAACGCACAATCAAGGAGAAATCTTAAAATCAGTTATGGAAACAGACTTAAAAAACCAAGGCCAGCATATTAAAAAACTAGTACCAAAGATTGTCAAAGACGAATCAATAATTCCAGAACACATGTTGACAAAAGAAACAGAGATAAAAGAACTACAAGACAATAAAAAACACTTAGAAGAAAGATTCAACACCAAACTAGAGATAATAAAAGCAGAAGATTCAAAAGAGAAAAAAGCACAGAATGCACTTCCAAATAAACCAGCAATCTTAGTAGAATAATTATTAAAGAAACTGGTGTCTGTAAGACCACAGAAAACCTAACACATTGTCAAACGATCAGGACTTTCCAAATAACAAAACAAAAACATGGAAAGTTTGAGCGAACCAGTTTCTTACAAAAAGAGGTTCTATAATGTCATTTAAACATAAACTAAAATACTTTGTACGCTACTGGCTTCCACCAATACTTTGGGCTATTCTAATCTTTTACATGTCATCAATATCATTTCCACCAGACAAGCCAGGCATTAGGTTTAGTGATAAGGTGTTACACACAGCAGAATTCTTTGCATTATCATTTTTATTATTCAGAGCAATCTACAACTCCAAATACAGAAAAGCAGCTTACTGGTTTGCAATATTATTAACAATCTTATATGGAATAAGTGACGAACTCCATCAGATCCTAACACCACAAAGAGTATTTGATATTTATGATGTTTTGTTTAATAGTTTAGGAGCAAGTTTGGTTTTTATTTTATCTTATTTTCCTAAAACATTTACAAGAATCATTTTCTTTGACTATGATAAATTAAGAAAATAAGTTGGCAAGCACACCCAGGAATGAGCACAACCCAGCTTAATGGCTTAACCCTGACCTTTCCTTGGTCCTGCAACCCTAAGAGCACCAGTTTCATAGGTTATAGCTGCTTCATTCCTGACCTGACTAATTTCCCTATGAAGCCAGTCCCAAAGGACAGAACTTCATTGTCCAGACCAGGACCATTAAACTAAAGCTATACCGCTTCCTGAGCTTCGATCCCATCATATAGCCCAGTTATGGCAACAGGCAGGGGCTAACTACCCGATCTAGCTTACCAGTATATAGGATAGAAGGAGTGTATTTAAACTTAACTATGTTTTCCACAACATAAAACTTTATTAACCAAAATCTTCACCATATACATAATGGTTAACAAAATCATATTCTTAGGTACAGCAGGTGATTCAATCCTAGTCAGCAAACAATACAGATCATCTGGAGGCATTATTCTACAATTTTACAATACACAGTTTCACATAGATCCAGGACCAAACACAACACAAAAAGCAGCAGAAGCAAAAATACATCTAAGAGAAAACACAGCACTTCTCATCAGCTCACCAGATATTATCAACTCAAATGACACAAACATCACTATCAATGCAATGACATATGAAGGTATGGATCCAAAAGGAGTTCTAGTCACAAACAATACTATTCTAAATGGAAATGAAAACATAAGACCAATTATAGGACAAAAACAAAAAACATATGTTGAAAAAATCATAACCTTACAACCAAACAAAAGAATAGCAATTGAAAACATAGAAATTCAAGGAATTGACACAACAAATGATAATAATCTGTGCTTTAAATTCTATACAAAAGATTTCACATTGGTTTATGCAGGAAACACTGGTTTTGATAAACATTTATTAGACCAATATGCAGGAACAAACATTCTTATATTGAATGTAAAGAACTTAAAAGATGATAAACCACATGAACTAAATATAGAACAAGCTGAGAAAATAATCACAGAGATAAAACCAAACCTAACAATTATCACAGGCTTTGGATTCAGTATGTTAAAAGCAGACCCAACATTTGTAGCTAGAGAACTAAAAATAAAAACAGGACAACAGATCATAGCTGCAAAAGATGGAATGATTGTAGAACCTGACAGTTATCGTGCTCAAGCAAAACAAAAGAGTTTGCTTGGAATGTAATCAATAAACCTTAATCCCTTTTTTCTTCAACTTATGTCTCAACAACTGATCCCTACGCCATTCTATTATAAAGTCCTGCACAATCTTCACACAAAGCTTAGCTCGACTACCATATATACCTTCAGTCTTAACAATCTTATCCATTTCATCACATAATGGCTTAGGTAAGTTTACAGCCCTGTAACGACCTAATCTTTTTCTAGTATCTTTTGTCATATTATCATCCCCTATATGTACTGGTTGCATTAATATTATATAAATTTATTTATTTTCTTTTCACTATTGATATTCTCTAACATATATTCTTCATATTGAGAATATATTTATCTTAATTCCACTATATATATAAGCGTGGGATGGGTATTTTATCATATATCTAATTAACAAACTAAAAAAATGATAGATGATTTTAAACAAACAATAGACAAGCTTAAACAAAAGCTCTCAACAAGCTCTGAGATAGATGACAGTATACAAAAGTTCATTGAATACAGGCTTTACAATAAATATAATAACACTCATCATAAAAGTATAGTAACAAAACTAAAAAACATAGTAAACAGTACTTTTAGAACAAAATCAAAACACTATTTTAACAAACTAAAGAAAATAATAAAAAATCTATCTAAAGAAAGACTAGAAATAGCAGATACACAACTAGACAACTTATTATCAGAATTAAAATTTTCATTTTTCACAGGTTTTGTATACCATTATTTTGATAATTATTCTTTTA
This sequence comes from uncultured Methanosarcinales archaeon, assembly GCA_964535955.1. Taxonomy (GTDB): domain Archaea; phylum Nanobdellota; class Nanobdellia; order Woesearchaeales; family CAXGTL01; genus CAXGTL01. The sequence continues at coordinate 120,484 of CAZHVK010000003.1, forward strand.
TCAATGACTATACCTATAATTATTTAACAACAGATTTCATAAAACTATCAAAACAAACCCATGACATAGATCCTCTAGAATTCATAAAAACATTAGAAAACATAAAAAACTACAACTCAAATTTTTGTAAACAAGAATTCTTAAAAACAATACAATCAATAATCAACCAGGATAATAAACAGTACATCCTTTGTTTAGAAAACCTATCTAAGTTAATCTCACATAAAAAAAACCAGCTTGATGAACTTCTTATTTCATCTGCTAATTGTAAATCAGTTAAAAACTATGACAAAAGTGCCATATGTCTTGAAAAGATTTTAGAAACAGACTATAAAAATCCAAACATATTTTACAAACTAAGCGAAGACTATCTAAATCTTAATAATTATGAAAAATCTCAGCAGAATCTATTAAAAGTAATCTCCTTAATAGAATCTAAAGAAACACTAACCAAAGAACAAAAACACCAATTAATAGATTCTTACAATAGACTTGGTTTTTCTTATATTAAACAGGCAAAAGATTTCTATAAAGAAGAAAAACATGAATATTTTGAAGGTTATGGTGATAATCTGTTTAGAGCTATTGAAGTATTAAACAATACTATAAAAAAATACCCAAGAAATGTAAAAGCATATTACTTACTGGTTTCAGCTTATCTTTATTTATCAGATTATTATGAAAAGAAAAAACAACTTATGATAAAAAATCCTTATAATATTGAAGATTCATTAAAACAAAAAAGAATACAAGAATTAGAAAAAAAATTTAATCAAGCATCTTCAAAAGCAAGAAAAATAATAGGCAAGATCTTTGGGTCAAAAGGATATTCTAAAACTGAAAAAAATAATAAACCTTATTTTGAATATTATCCTGATATTGATTCTAGGCGTTTTTTATTCCATCTTAACTCTTTCTTAGATGTAGGCATCACTTTAAAATGTTTCGATAAATCAGATTCAGATAGGGCTAATTTAGAAGATGATATTCTTGATCTATTAAGAGAACCTTCTAAATATACTTGTTTTAGAAATGGAAATAGATTAGAAACACCAAAATCATGGGTACTTGAATTTGATGATAAGGTTGTTTTGGTCGAAGAATACATCCCTGAACAAAATATGTTTAGATATTTTAAATATCTTAATCATAGGTTTATTAGAAAATCTATTAATCAAAGAGAATTAAGAAATCTCAAACTATCAGAACTAGAATGGATAGTTGATATCACAGCACAGCTCCAGATTTATTTAACAAATAGGATAGGAGGGTATGATATTTCTTCTGATTATTATTCAAAGGGATTTGAAACAAGATTCATAGGTCAATTAGATAAATACAAAGAATTATTATTAAAACCTCATGATTGGAGAATATCAGAACAAGATAAACAAGAACTTATAAGATTACATAAAGAAAACATAAATAATAAAATTCTCTCAAGCAAACCACCTTATAAACTAGACTTGCATTTATTGAGTATTGATGCAAATCTTAAGAATTTTCTAAAAAACAAAAAAAAGATTGATTTAGAAATAAAGGATAAAAAAATAGCAGTCATAGATCCTATTTCAGCAATAGAATTTGCAACAGGTTTTTTATCTCAACAAGATGAATTATATTTGCATTATAGGTGGTTGCTAAACATTATCCAAAACAAACTAGCTAATTCACCAGAACCAACAGAACAAGGAGGCATTATCCAGGATATTACTAATAAACTCATCCCAATTAAAGAAAAAGTAATCAAAGAATTTGATGATTTATTAGCAGATGGCTATAATATAAACAAAGAACATGAATCAGAATACAAAGCTTATAGATCTAAATTCAATAAAATAATCATAAAATATATTTCTAAACAAGACCAAGAAGAATATAATTATTTGATCAATTTAGTAGGGATTGATAGGCATCTGGCAATTGCATCAGACAAATTAAGGGATATTAATAGAATTAAAAATGACACAAACTCCTTCATTGAAGAACATCCTGATGTCAAAAACTTCATTGATTCAATTCTAAATTATTCAAACAAATGTGAAGGTTATAAAGAAAATATAATTGACTGCTGGAAAAATATAAATCTAGAAGCAGGAAAAGTAGTGCTTGATTCCCTTTGCAAATCAAATACAATTAGTGTTCTTGATTTTTTCACAGAAATCTCACCTTTAGTTGGTGATGCTCCTCATAATAAGATTGTTGATATACTCATGCAGTCTGTTGAGATATATCACGATTACAAGAAATACCAACAAAATTATAGATCAGAATTGAATAGAATCAAAATCAAAGACGAAATAAGGGAATATTTACTTAGACAAGATGATATTGATTCAAATTATCATTATTATCTGTATCATTTGAAAAGAGCAAGAATAAATATGGAACAAATAGGTTTACTTGATTTTAGAAATAAACTCCAAGAAGTATATGGTTTTTGGGATTTCAGAGGTGATAGAAATAACAATGGGGATGGTACAAATGAATTATGATTCACTTGAAGATTTTTTACAAGATGATGGTGGAAAAGTTGATCTTCATTACCATATAGATGAAGGAGCAGGTGATCCATTAGAAGAATTCAGAAAATGTTTAGAAAAAGGGTATGATGTAATTGCATTTACAGAACATAATTCAGTAGATGGTTTAATGGAAATAAACAACAAATTTGATGATATCATTAAGTTAAGAAAAAAGTATAATAAGAATACAAAAATAATTCCCTCAATAGAATTAACTTCAAACATTCCTAGTAAACAACCTGTTTCTGATAAAGGAACAAATAGGATTCATATTTTAGGATTAGGCATTAATTTCAAAAATGAATCATTTCAAAATGAATTAATAATATATCAAGAAATAGATAATGAAAGAACAAGAAGAATTTTCAATAACATTGCTAAACGTGTGAAAAATGATACAGGAAAACAAATTTCTTTTGCTGATTTTGTTGGAGAAAGAGATTATTTACATTATACAACAGGAGACTTAGTAGAATACTTGTACAAACAAGTCTATAAAGAGACTAGAAATGGCAACCAGATAAAAAGAAAATTTTTTCATTTTAAATCAAAAACATATGTTGGTCATGAACAAGCACTTGATGTATTCAATACAATCTATTTTGTTAAGAAATATGGAGGTATCCCAATAGTTGCCCATCCTGACAATCTCTCAAAATTTGATTTAATGACATTAAAAGATTTTGGATTAAAAGGAATAGAAATAATAAATAAAAGATTCAAAAAAGATCCTGATAAAAAAAGAGAATTATATCAATGGGCAAGGGAATTAGGGTTATTCATAGTTGGTGGAAGTGATGAAGATCCTGATTTTAAGCCACTCCCATACAGAATAATAGAACAATTCGAACAAAACAATATTAAATTCAATTATTTATAATCATAACTTATATATTATCAGTCCTCCTAGCATATTATATATAACTTCAACAATAGTACAGAGATGAAACAATATTTTTAATTCTTCTTTTTTCAATTTTTCAAACAATTCTTCTGATTTACAATGAAAATCTGTTTTTTTCTTTCCAAATTCCACCATTTTTTTTAATTCAAATTTATAAAAAAGATCATAGAATGACTTAAGATACTTATTAGTCTCTTCAAAATGTTTGATAATATCTTTGCTCAATTTCATTGGTTTTTTTGTAAGGTGGTGTGCAATATCATTATACAAATCACCAATCTTTTCAAGTTCTTCAGTAATATAATATATAGTAGTTGTTTTATTTACAGGAGTGTACCCTTTTTTATTTAGGATTCTTCTACAAAAATCAGTAAACTTGTTTATGTTAACATCTCTAAGAGTGATACTCTTTATATCATCTATATTCTCTCTTTTAGATGCATCCAAAAGATCATCACCCATTGCAAGCAAGAACAAGAAAGTCCTTCTAAAAAGTGTATCAAACTCTTCATATACAGCATGTGTTATTTTTTTGATAGATACATTTTTCTTACCTTCATTAACAATAGCCAATCCTATGCAGGAGTCACTCATTATCTTTTGTACTTGTTTAAGTTCATTTGAATTTTCAAACGTCACATTTATATCATCATACCCTGACTTATAAGCAGCTGCAATAGTTCTTCTTATCATGGGATCTAAACCAGATATATTAAGCTTAATACTTTTTGTAGCATATCCTTTTTCTGTTGATATAACTAAAGAATTATCATTTTGTTCAACATTGATTTCATCACCTCCTTTCAAACCATACTTTTTGACCCATTTAGCAGGCAATGTAATAGTATGTGTACTGTGTCCTTGTTTTATGATTTTTCTTCTCATATATAGGCACCTCCAAAATACTCAAGTAATTATATTCAATATAATTAAATAAAGCTCACACTACCTTTTTTACAATAATATTGATAGTAACACTACTATATATATTTTTCGCAATCACTATTGATATATTAGAATACAATAATCACAAACCGGATGCAATATTTACAAATCTTGTAAAGCCATTATTCTTGAGTAACACCATCACTATTGAAAATATGCCACCTTATTTTATCCTGTGAACAAAACTATATACTATCCCTACTGTAATACATACTGTAAGGATACAATAAAGATACAATAAAGATAAAGAGAGGTTACAGAAACATGAAATATGTAAATGTTCCATTACCAAAACCAATCATAGATTTGGTTGATAAGATAATTTCAGATGAAAGTAAGGGATTCAGATCAAGACCTGATTTCATCCTCCATCATATAAGAATTGCCTTAAAAGAGGAGGACAAAAATGCCCTACAAAATACCTATACAATGTCCGTACTGCGGCAAGGCACAGATTGAGGTTCCTTACAAAAAAGGAACACAAGAAGAATTAGTGTTAAGAGTAGAATTTCTTGAATCACAATTACATAGACTAATGAAAACAAACATGGACCTTAGAAAAACCCTATCTAAGGTGATAAAATAATTGGGTGAATAGAGAGGTGATAAGATGTTTATGCCTACAATAAGATATCGAAAAGATATGAAACATTTATTTAAATCTAAGTACAGCAACAAAAACAATATCATAACACAAAAAATAAGGTGGGGATTGAAAAATGCAAGCTGATATTGAAGCAACTTAAACAAAAAAAACAAAACATTTTTTTTCATTGTGGGTATGCAACTAGTACATAAAAATCATATAAAATCATGCAAAGGTGATTCATGTGTTGACAAAGCTGAGAAAAAAACTCAAAGCACTTCGAAGGAAATCAAGAAAAAAGTCAAGAAAAAAAAGAAAGTAAAACAAAAGTAAAAATTTAAATAAAAAACAGGCAGGTGATAAAAATTTCACTTGAAAATAAAATCCAATATCTTGCAATAGGTGAGTTAGCCTTAGGCACAAAAGCATACGACTCCAGAGCAATGGATGGCTTAGCTTTATTCTTAGAGATAAACAACTACAAGATTGACAACCTTGTAATTGATTCTGGTCTAGTCCCACTTATTCCAGAATATTATGGCATTAATAATGCGAAAGCTATGAGATTTCTAGGCAACAATGATCAAAAAGAACCAAATAAAAGAGCAGAATTAGTTTTAAGGTCAGATATTGAAGACAAAGATAAAGAATACATTGAAAAATATATTCTAAAAAAAATAGTAAACAAAAATGAAGCAGTTGATTTTGCAAAAAACGAATTAAAAAAACTAACAGATATTCTAGGGAATATAAGAATTGATTATGTCCATGGTGAAGAAGATCAAAGAAATATAATTGCATTAGAGGAATTAAAAATAAATGATTATAAAAGACTGGCACAAAATCAAAATGATTTAGAAGAAAAAATAAACATATACAAAAAAAACATAAAAAACCTAAAAAAAGAAGAATCAGATATAAGAGAAGAAAAAACAATTCTTCAATATGCTAGGAAATACTTAAGACACAAAGAAAACAAAAAGGGATACATAAAAGAATTTATTCCAATTCTCATTGAAAAAAAACAAGATGAATTTTCAAAATTAAATGATAAGGATGCAGAAGAACTCAAACAATTCCTTAAAAAAATAAAAACAACAGATGACATACAAAATAAATTAAATCAGATATATCAAGATCAAAACAGAGCAAATTCAGAGATAAAACATTTAACCAAAAACATAAGAGAATGTAATATAAGTTTAAACGCACTTGAACGTGAAAAAGAAGCTTCTGGTTTTTTTAGAATAACAAAAAGACAACATATTAAGCCTGATGAGGAAGAATTATTATATAGATTAGCAAAAAAAGAATACAATGATTTATTATATAATATAATTGATTCTAATAATTTTCATATCCATACAGACAAAGAAGTAAACCTTGACATAAACAATACAACATTTTCAATTTATCATAATCCAAACCTAGCTTCAAATAGGCCTTCAAATCAATCTTTAAAAAAACTTATACAAGAAACTAATCATGATAATAAAACAAGGAAAATTCCACCTGATATAAGAATTACAGCTCATGGTTCTAATGGTTTTAGATTTATTCCTACTAGAAAAGATACTGAAAATACTATTCAGGGTGAAAAAAGAAAAACCCCAGAAGTTTCTATGAATATTAAACTACCAACTTTTCAATCACCAGACAACCTTGAATACTTAAAAAAGAAAGGTATCACAAATTGGCACACAAAAAGATATACACAAAAAAACTATGCATCAGGAGCAGTAATTCACACAATAACACAAGATGGACTTCAATCAATAGAATATTTAGACCATAAAGAATTAGTTAAATTTGGGGAGATTTCCCAAAAAATTAAACAATTAAAAACACAACTAAAACAAAATTCCTCCAAAAAACAAAAAACAAGACAAGAAAATAAATCACAAAAATATAAAAAAATAGAGAAAAGTATAAAACAGGAAATCAAAGACTTAGAATATTTAGTAAAAACAGAAACTAAAAAAATTGAAGTTTTAGGTGATGTCCATATAGGTTGCCCAAATACACCTGGAAGACCAAGCAATTACCAAGTATTAGACAAATGTAAAGAATATCAGCAGAAGAATGGTCTTCCAGATGTAGTTGTTGCAAGCGAAATTCTTCATGGTACAATTGATAAAACCTTTGGAAGCAATAAACAATATTTAGCATATGAACCAGCAAAAGTTCAGCAATTGGAAGACAAAATAATAAACAGCAACCTATCTGATAAAGAAAAACTAAAAAAAATAACAGAATTAAGAAGAGAAACACAAGAAGCAATACCAATAACAAGCAACAGTGTAGCAAAAATTGAAACAAAAAGAAGAGTTATCCCTTACCTAGAAAATATACTAAACCTTGGAGGAAAAGTAATTCTTGTTAGTGGAAACCATTATAATGGTTCTACAGGGGAAGATGAAGCATATGAATTAGCATCAATGCTCCCATTAAAATACATTGATAATGGTCAAGTTGTAATTTTCCATGGCTTAGGACAAAGATATGGTTGTGGAACAACAAGATTAGATGATAAAAACATTTTATTTTCTGCACATAAACCAAAAAAAGGTGCAGATGTGGTTGCAGGTGCAATGCAGCAAATGTTATCTGCAAACAAAAATGCAGATTTGGTAATTTTCTTTGATAAACATCATGCTGGTGGTGGTTATGCAGATAATTCAACATATACAGCAGCTGCACCCATGCAACCTTATTCTACATATGTGGATATGATTGGAGTAGTTTCTTCTCTTCGCGGTATCATAAACCTATACTATGATCCAAATAAGCAATACAGAAAATGGGACCTTGTTCTAGATCCTGTTCTTGAACATACACAAAATCAAAACAAAACACAAAACAAAACACAAAACAAAAATAAAAACAAAAACAAAAACAAAAATAAAAACAAAAACAAAAAGGGTGAGAAAAAATGAATCTTAAAAAAACATTAACAACAACATTAACAGCTTTGGCATTATTATTTAACCCAATATCATCATCAATATCATCAACAATTTCTAAAACAGAATCTAAAACAGGTTCTTTGATGAATTTAGTAAGGCAAGCTTATGATAATAAATATGACAATCATTCTTTTTTTACCACAAATGAATACTTAGAAAATATATACAAGTCTTGTTATGAGATTCACACAAGCCACCAATATGAAGTAGATTATTATGATTTAACAAAAAAGTTAAAAAAAGACAAAAAAGGCAGGATAAAGAGGCCAATAAAAGAAACAAAAACACAGTACATAATGAGTGCAGGAAGTTCTTCAGGCTTAAAGATAGTAGATAATGAACTTTATCTAATAACAAACCACCATGTTGTTTCTCCAGAATTTGAAGAAATGGATGTTTATAATTTTGTTATTCCTGTTGGTCATGCTAAACTAAAAAAAACAAAAGTTTTGCTTTTTACCAACCCTAAACTAGATCCAGAAACAAAAGAACATATTTCAGATGAAGGATTAGAATTAGAATTAGTTGCAAGTGACAAAGACCTTGACATTGCAGTTCTAAAAACAAAAAAACAAGATTATGATAAAATAAAGGATTACATAACATATGGTAATTTTGGTGACAGCAGTGATCTAAGCCCTGGAAACTGGCTTTATGCAATTGGTTATCCCAACATGTTATCAAACCAATTAGTCCAAGGTATCTACAAAGGAAATGATAATCCTCATTATCCTAATGATGATACTATCTATCATATGAGCTGCACAGTTATACCAGGTAATTCTGGTGGACCTGTTTATGCTCTTAGAGATGGTGTTCCTGAATTAGTAGGCATTGCACGTCAGACACATGGAGCACAAGACGGCGGTGCAATAAAGATCAATCTAGTAAAAGATTTTCTTAAGAAAAATAAATTAGAGAGGTTATTAGAATGACAGAAAAAAAGCAACAACCAAATAGATTAGATAAATTAGTAAACACTGCAAAATTATTAGGCAAAATTACTTTTGTAACAGCATACTCTGGAATTTTTCTTTATATAGGATATGCATCAAATGATATTATTCATCAAAAAAATCTAGAAGAAAAACCATTATTTGAATCATATTCTTATCAATATGTAGAAGTATACAAAGACAAAGTAATCACACATTCTGAAAAACATGAAGAACTTCCTCCAGCTTTGTTCAAATATAATTCTCAAAAGGATCAACAACCAAAATCAAGATCAGATAGACACAAGATATAGGAGAATAAAACAGAAATAATAATTTAAGAACAATGTCAAAAAACAATAACAAAAAATTATCAGAACTTTCACACACTGAATTAGTCCATAAAATAAAAAGAAGCCCAGGATTAATAGGGCTTGAAAATATTATAACAGCTTCTGAAGAAGTAGATTGTTATAATGAAAAAAATAGATTAGTCACTTCTCCTGACATTGTTTTTTACTTAGGAAACAATAATTACATTGCAGTTGAAGTTAAGACAAGCAATAGTAGAAGTGCAAGGTTAAAAATGGATATACAACTTCATCGTTATTATGATTTTTTTTTAAAATATTATGGTCTTGAATACGAAATTTTAGGCGTTTATGTAGAATATGATAAACTCAAGGTCATAAAATATGATCCCAAAAAAAATTGAGGTTGATACATATGAAAAATACAAAAAAAACAAAGTCAGAACTAATTGAAATGGTTGATAAAACATACAAATCTGTTCCAAAAGAAGTTATTGATAATTTAAGAGATGCATTTAGTAAATGGTCAGATCCTAATACACCAGAATGGGAAAGATATGGTTTAGAAAAAGGTATTGGTGAATTTATTCTAAATCTTCATGATGCAGGCTATTATACAGAAATGTTTAGTAGGGCTTATCTTGCAATCTTAAAAAATTTTTACAAAAAAGGGTATGCAACTAGTCCATCAAAATTTTATAAAGAATTTATAGGTGAAAACTAATGAGATTAGAACACATCTGTCAGCATGTTAGTACAACAAAAGACAGTAAATATTATTGTAAAGCCAGATCAATCGCAGCTCTTGACTGCAAATATCTTGGTAATCTATTCACATATGACAAGACCCCTTACAGATTTTGTGAAAAACCAGGTGATCCTGTGATTGACATTTACAATTTTTTCAAGAATTTATTTTTACAATTTTACAATTGCGTTGTGAAATAGTAATGATGTTTAGGAAAAAATTGTTGTGGTTTGAATAATTTTAACTCATCCCCAAACCTGAGATTAAATTTCTATCAGACCACCACAAAAAACCTAACAATATGAAATTCATAGTGAGGGGCTATCCTAGACATCTGCTAAGATTTCATCACACACACACACACACATACACATTTCACCAAAAAACAAGAGGGATAATCATGAACTTAAAAAAGTACAAACTAGATTATAAGGAAGTAAGAAAAACATGCAACAAAACTAACTTCAAATCTTTAAAAAAACAAAAAAAACTTGAAGAGATAGTAGGACAGGAAAGAGCAGTAAAATCACTTGATTTTGGCATTAAAATAAATGCTCCAGGCTATAACATCTATGTGGGTGGTGAAGAAGGAACAGGAAAAAAGACTTTGATAAAATCACTTTTAACAAACCATACTAAAGATATGCAGGTTCCTATTGATCAGTGTTTAGTTTATAATTTTAAAAATCACAGAAATCCTAATGTAATTGAATTAGAATCAGGGAAAGGAAACGAATTCAAAAGTGACATTGAATTATTAATAGAACATCTAAACAAATCCTTACCATCTTTATACACACAGCAACAGAACTTAGGATTAATACAAGCTGTTAAAGAGGTAGCATATAATAATGAAAGAAAATTAAAAAATGAATACAATAAAAAGTTAGGAGAATTAGGTTATGGCATATTAATTGAAGATGGGCATATTGGTTTAAAACCAGTAGATCATGATCAAGAATCAATAATTAATTTTATTCATGCACAAAAGACATTATTTAAAGCACTTAACTCACAACTTAATGAATTAGGTTTAATTTTAGTTGAAGATGGTCTTGGTCATTATATTGACAAAAAAGATTCTACAATCTCTGATGAAAATTTTGTTGAAGGACAAGAACTTTTAGAAAAATACCAGGAATCTTCAGAAATATTAGCAAAAGGTTTTGTTGAAGATAGTCTTGATAAAAATAATAATTCACAACAATTTAAAGTAGCAAAACAATTAGTAAGGGAATACACACAAAAACAATCAGAGATAATTAAAAAGTATAAAGAAAAAGTAATTCTAGCTAAAAAATTAGTTGCTGATAGGTATTTATCAGGTTTTGTTACAAATTTAAGCAAAAAGTATGAAAATAATAAGATCTCAAATTATTTATTAGATTTTAAAGAAAGTTTACTTAAGAATTTGGGATTCTTTTTGTTAAACGAAGAAAAAAAACAAGAACATTCCTATTTCCTAGATAAATACAAGATTAATGTTATAGTTGATAATTCAAAAACAAAAGGTGCCCCAATAATATTTGAACCAGATCCAACATATGAAAATCTTTTTGGAAGCATTGAAAGGATAATGTCACTTTCAAGCGGAAGCAAGGGAAATAATTCTCATCTTAAGGTAAATATTGGTTCATTTTGCAAAGCTAATGGTGGTTATATTATTATAGATGCATGGAAGGCTTTACAAAATAGGAATGTCTGGGAATCATTAGTTTGTGCTTTAGAAAACAAGTGTGTACGAATTCATGATGGAAATGAATTTTATTCTTCAACTATCAAAACAAAATCTATAAAAGCAGACACAAAAGTAGTACTTGTTGGTGGAAGGTATTTAAAGTATTTAATGCAACACTATTTGCCAGAATTTAATCATTTATTCAAAGTCAAAGCAGATTTTTCATCAGAAATGAATTATTCTGAGGAAAATGTGAATAAATATTATAGTTTTATACATAACCTTTGTGATAAAGAATCATTGCTTCATCTGAATGAGAAAGCAGTTTCAGCAGTTGTTGAATATGGTATGAGATTAGTAGACAGCCAAAAAAAGCAGTCAACAAATTTTGGAAAAATAGCAGATTTAATTAGAGAAGCAGATTATTGGACAAGGTTGGATAATAAAAAAACAATAACACAAGATTATATTGAAAAAGCACAATCAGAAAAAATATTTAGATCAAGAATAATCGAAGAAAAAATCCATGAATATATTAATGATGGTATAATCAAGATAAAGACAGATGGAGAGCAAGTAGGACAGATAAATGGATTAGCTGTATATTCATACCCAGACAATCCTTTTGGAATTCCAACAAGAATAACAGCAGTGACTTCTGTAGGAAAAAAAGGTTTAATAAATATAGAAGAAAGATGCGAACTTTCAGGAGAAATACTAAACAAAAGTGCAGAAATAATTTATAGAGGTGTATTAAAAGGAAGATTTGCACAAAACAAAAACATATCATTAGATGCAACTATTTGTTTTGAACAGACATATAATGGTGTTGATGGTGATTCAGCATCAATTGCAACATTATGCGCAATATATTCACACCTTTCACAATTACCAATAAATCAACAATTGGCTGTAACAGGTTCACTTGACCAATTTGGAAATGCACAAGCAATTGGTGGTGTCAATGAAAAGATTGAAGGTTTTTATTATACTTGCAAAGACAAAGGTTTGACAGGAGATCAAGGTGTTGTGATTCCAAAAGATAATATCAATGATCTGATGCTAAACAAAGAAGTGACAAATGCAATAAAAAACAAGAAATTTCATATATATGCAGTTGAAAGCATTGATCAAGCAGCAGAAATTCTTATGAACAAAGATTCAAAAAAAATTTACAACAAGATAAACAACAGATTAATAGAATTATCAGAATATCATAAAGATCAAGAAGATAAATAATTACAACAACAAAAACAAACCATAACCCACAAAACAACCAATAGTGATAAATGGCATTGCAGGATAAAACTTATTTTTTCTAGTATAATAAAACAGATAACCTAGAGCAATTGTTGTACATATAGGAATTATTAAGATCTTAAGAAAACTTATCCAAAAATCAGTAACAATAATATATTTCATAATTACACCTGCAAACAATAAAGGAAATGCAATATCTCCTCCACCAAGTATTGCACTTGACACTTGTCTAGTTTTTCTTTTTTCAGTCTTTTTGTCCTTAATCTTTTTCTTATGTTTCATATTTATTTTTACATTTTTACTTATTTTGTTTTTAATTTCTTTACTTTTTTTCACAACTTTGCTGATCTTAACAATCTTTCCACTCTTCTCATCATATGGTACAAAAAAACCAGCAAAAACCTTTGATTCTGTTTGAAAATTTGCTAATTTAATCATATGTTTTGATTTCCAAACAGCATACATATCATAAAAAGATATCAAAATTAATAATATAATCATACTCATTTGATCTAATATAGGAACAAATATCACAGCCAATCCAGCATAAATAAACAGTTCTGTCAAATTATGTACATAGGTATTTGGTTTAATAATTTTAAAATAACCTAATACTAAAGAAATCAAAAATGCAATGAGGGCACTCATAAAAGTAGCTAAAGCTACTGTCAAACACATAACAATAGCTAAATAAAACCATGCTTTCCAAAATGACATTAATTTAAATTTAATCAAAATAAGTAATAAACTTGTTCCAAGCAAAATTCCACCAATAATATAAATCCATGACCATGACTCATCAACTTCAGGTCTTTCAGCACCACCTGGTAATTCAACAAACTCAGCTTTTCCAGTCTCAGCACTCTTTTCAAAATCAATATTCTGACTAATAATATACAAACCCAATATTTGTGAAACTAAGAAAAATATGATTAAGATTGTTGTTAGTTTGATAGGATGTTTCATATATATTATTTTTAGAAAGATAGTATATAAATGTTATGAAAAAAATAAATAAAAAAATAAAAGAAAAAAAAGATGCTTATACATCCTTTAGTCCAGTAGTTTCAAGATAAAAATTACATTCACCATCAGGCATATTAGGAGAATCAATCAACTTAGCAACCCTGCTCCCTTTTTTACCTTTTGTCAGATAAATCCTAAATGTTGATGCGTGCGCAACTATATTTCCACCAACAGCTTTTGTTGGATCACCAAAAAACTGTGCAGGATCTGATTGTACTTGGTTTGTTAAATAAACACAAACATTACTCATGTCAGCTAACTTAAGCAGAACATGCATATGTTTATTCAACTTTTGTTGCCTTTCAGCTAAAGTTCCACGTCCGATAAACTCTGCTCTAAAATGTGCTGTTAATGAATCAACTATAACTAATTTAACATTCAATTCTTGTTTTTTAACCAAATCTTCAATCTTTTCAGCTAACAACATCTGATGATCTGAGTTATAAGCTCTTGCAACTCTAATATTCTTAAGAACTTTTTCAGGATCAAGTCCAAGTCCAGCAGAAATTTCTTTTATTCTTTCTGGTCTGAATGTATTTTCTGTATCAATGTAGACAGTTACAGGATTTTCTTCATCAAGAAGTTGTGTTGTTACAGCTAAAATATGCGCAATTTGTGTTTTTCCTGAACCAAATTCTCCAAAACATTCTGTAATTGCTCCTGTTTCAAATCCACCACCAACCAATTTATTAAAATTTTCTGAACTAGTTGATATTTTTCTTACAAGTAGTCTTTTCTTAAGCATATCTTCACCACTTTTGAAACCCATGTCACAATTATTTCTTGATGCATTTATTACTTTTCTTGCTGCTGTTTCAGTCATTCCTGTAGCTCCTACTAATTCTCCTGGTGTTGCAACAGCTACAGCTATTACATCACTAAATCCAGCATCTTTTAATTTTTCAATTGTTGCTGGACCTACTCCTGGTAAGTCATTTAGTGTAAACTCTTTTTTTATTTCTTCTTTTTTTATTTTTTCTTCATTCATTGTCTTTTTTACATACTTTTTGTATGTTTTTACAATCCTTTTACTTTTGTCTTTGATCATCTGCTCAGGCAGAATTTCGTCTGATTTTATTGTTTTAGATATCATAAATATCACCTCATATATATTTTTTATTGTTGTGGATAATGAAACTGCTGCCACTAAACAGTCTCATTACACCTGCTATTAAGCAGCAGCGTCTTCTCCAATCCCTTTTAGAGTTAGGTATTCAAACGCTTTGCTAAGAACAACAACAGCTTTAGGTAAATCATTAATCCTAAGAGAATTAGTTGACTTCCATTCGCCTTGCTTATCCTTATATCTTCTGTCAAAACTTACAGTTCTGTATTCTGTAGCTTCTCCAGTTGTCTTACTTTGGCCTATATTTCGCCACACAGTTACATTTATTGCACCTGTGCTAAACCTTTTTTCAGGTAAATTAGGTAGTTCTTCCATAGAACTCACCTCCATTGCTTTCGCATTTTATTTCATCATCTCCTTGATTATGCACACACTTTTTTGTAAATGGTACCAGAGATGGGAGGGCATCATCGATGATGCTTATAATATATATAAGTAAAGACCCTTTATAAGTCTCACACGCACATGTCCAGTGACCACTGAGAATGAGCTAAGAGCTTGTATCTTAAGAAATCAAGCATTTAAGGTCAGTGGACATGGTTTTTCAGAGTGTCCACTGATAGAGCGGAAAACATGGATATTTAACTAATTATTAACTACAATAAATAAATATTTTTATACTATTACAAAAATCCTATTACTATGACAGAAGAATACACTAATAAAGAGAAATTAAAAACAGCTCAGCAATTATATGAAGAATCTAAAGATACAAGTGGTTATCTTAAATATTTTAAACAATATGTCTCAAAAGATAAATTTATTTCTATACGTTACATTAAAAAAACATTACCAAAAGATTTTGAACAAGGTTCATTGTCAGATTTAATTGAAAAATTATTAGAATCAGGAATAAGTGTTGTGGATAAAGAATTAAGAAGAAAAGCAAGAGCTAGGGAAGTACAACAGGAGATGAAAATGAGATCAAGAAAACATTTCAACTTCTAAATATCAAAACAATATAACCACAACAACCATAATCAAAACAATATTCAAAAACATTTCCAGAAACCCTCCTGTTTTCATAAACCCACTAATTTTTAATTTAGATATAGGATAAAAATAATTAATTCCAGCATAGTTCAAACTATCAATCAACAAATGTGATAAGTAACCAATTAATAAAGCAGCACCATAATCAAATCCATAAAAAAAATAAATAACTAAAAACAAAATAAAAGGAATAACCAATGAATGAAACACACCTCTATGTTTAAACACAAAACCAAGAATTTTAGTAAGTTTCAATTTCTGATTTATAAAAGAATTAAATGAATCAATATCAGGAACCAAAGCACCAAACAATACTAAAGAAAAATAAACATATTTATCAATTCCTACATATTTATAAGTCAACAAACCAATCAAGAATCCAAATATTAAGTGAGTATAGAATAACAACTATACCACCTATTGTAATTTCTCAATCTCTTTATCTAAATCTTTGATTTCTTTATCAAGATTGACATTAGTAAAAACAAGACTTGCATTAAATTCTAACCTGTCAAACATATCATTTTTCTTAGCACGGCCAATAAATTTAGAAATTGTTCCTAATAATTTATTCTTTTCATCAATAAAAGCATTAGGATCATCTTTATACATAAGCATTTTATTCTCATCGATTTCTAATAATTTCAAAGCTTGGTTTCTAAAGCAAGTAACACGAATAGTTTCGCTTCCATCATCTAGGTGTAAGTTCACAAGATAACCATAATTTGGTTGTACAGATCCATGTGTTGGGCACATATAATTGCCTTCAGTAAATTTAGACCTTTTACTACATTGAGGACAAATTTCATAAAATCTAGGGTCATAAACCTGTACAATAGTACCTAATAATTCAATATTTTGATCACCATCTTGAAGATCAACAATCTTTTTTTTATTAGATGTAAATGTTTTAACTTCTCCAACACTTTCTCCTTCTGGATTTACAATAACTTGAGAATTATCATTTAAATGAATTTCAACACGATTATTATTTTCTTTTGCATAGCCTGATTTTATTTTAACAACATCACCTTCTTTAAATTTTTTTAGATGTTCAGTCATAGCATGCCATGCAGTAACTCTTACACTACCTGTTTCATCAGCAATTATAAATGAACCTACTTTTCCTTTATGGTCTCCTGTATCAAATTCATTAATATTAAAAACTCTTTGCACTTTCCCAACTGTTTCTACATTTCTCATTCCAGCTAAAATATTCTTTATTTGTAATTTACCACTAATTTCTTCAAATAGTTTCACACCTAATTTATTTGCAATTATATGTGCAGCACCTTCTTTTGAGATATATCCAGCTAATGCTTGCATTTTCTCATCAATCATTTTATTAATTTCTTCTATAGAAAGATTAGTTTTACCTTTTATTTTATCAATAATTTCATTTATTGGCATTTTTATCATATTATTTTCACCCCATTTACATAATTAATAATTTATATATATCAGTGTAATTCAATGCAAATTTAATAGCTTTATATAGTTTTCTGTGATAGATTAGATATATAGCAAACGCAAAAAATAGTAAAATCTGATTATTGCGTTTGCTTATTACGAAAAGCAAACAAATGTTCAATAATTATTTGCTTTGAGTATAAAAGAATTATGATACTACAATAGATTCAATTTGTCCTTCTACAATCTCTAATTTATTCTCAAACAAATCTTCAGCAATAATAGTATATTTATGTACTCCTGTTGGTAAAGGGCCATCTAAATAAGAATTTTCATTTTTATTAGCAGAATATATTCTCACATCATTTCTATAGATATGATATTTTTCAACATCTTTTATTTGTTTTTCTTCTAAATTATTCCAATTAATTCTAACTTGTTTTTCAATGGCTGTTAACTTGAATTCAACTTTAGGTGGAGCAGTATTATCAGGTATAAATAATGCAAAATAAATATTTGGTTTTTCACCAAACGCAAATTGTGTATTTGTATTATAGCAAAGATTAATTTTTCTATGCTTGTAAAAGTCATCAGAAATATCATTGACATTATCATTATTATCATTATCACCACTATTACATATTCCTATTTCTATCCTGTCACCAAACTCACCCTTACTAATATCTTCAACACATTTCTTAATATCTTTTTGATCAACATCACAATCCAAAACAATCTTTTTAGAAAATTCAACACTTTTTCTATAATCATCAAAATCATAATCAATTATTATATTAAATGAAGGTTTTATTGAATATTCACCTATTTCTACAACAGTTTCTGAACTTTGTGATCCTATATTTTCAGTAATTTCAGTATATCCTGCTCTACCTATAGGATCTTCACCAACAAGATCACCATATTCACCAAATTCATTTCCACCAATCTCCATCAACATTAATCTAACACATTCATCAGCAAGCCTAGTAGATTTTTTTGATATTTTTCCTTTATATTTACTTTTACAGCTTCCAGAATCAGATGTTAATGCTTCTACTATATCATTTGAAAAATAACAAAGCGGGCTCACACCTTTGTTTTTCGAAACTAAATCATCTATTTGTTTAGAAATCTTGAAAACAAGACCAAGATCATATATTATCTCTCCAGTACCACCAATAAGACCAACAGGATCACCCTCACTTATCTCTTTTCCTTGAGAAATTCCTTCAGAAACTTTAGAAAGGTGTGCATATAATGTAAAAAGATCCACATCGTGTTTGATCACAACATAATTACCATACAAAGAAGAACACGTTCTTCCTTGCACACATTTTTTTTCTATTCTATCAACAACCCCATTTGCAACAGATTTCACTTCTGTATCAATATTTGCACTTATTTCTATTCCATTATTTTGCATTCCTTGTTGTCCATAAGAACCAAAACAAGAAGCAAGATTTTTACTGCTTGGCACAGGCCATGTCTTAAATGTTGTTTTTTCATTTTTTATTTCATCTAATCCAATCTTTTCTTTTTTCACACCACCTTTTAAATCAATAACAATTGAATTTATTGCATCACCCTTTATTTTTAATTTTTTATTTTTTTTATCATAAAAATCCTTTTTTTCTTCTTCTTTAATTTCTATTTTATGATTATTCAATTCAAACTCATTTTTTTCTAAATATTTATTTAGATTAGGAATATAGTAATCATTAAAATTACCAATAAATATACTCTTTTCATCAAAAGGATAACATTCCATAGTTTTGTGCTGATCATTTTCATCTATCTTTGTCCACATATTTATATCCTGAAAATTACCGCATTCAGAATTCTTTAAACCACCCTTCTTATTCATTTCTAAAATACCTTTATAACCTGCATATTCACCTGATTTATCAATATTATAAAGTATATTTTCACCTGTTTGGTAAGTTTTTATAAGATTAATTTGTCTTTCACCTACTTTTTTATCAAGTTTACCTTCTTTATTATTGATGATGACTAATGCTGAGATCAGAGCAGCTACCACTATCAAGACTATCACTATGTTATAGATCAATGCTTTTTTGTTTTTGTTTCTTACTTTTCTTATATTCATTTTTTACAAATCCACACAATAACTTTCTTATCAGACAATGATTTGTCATATAAATCTAATACTTGACCTAAACATTTACTTCCAGGCACATTTAAAGGTTTGATAATACTTATATCTACATCAATAGGCATCTTTATGCCGTCTATTATAAGGTGAAAATCTTTATCATCTTTTGACTTTATTTTCTTGATTTCTTCATTAGAAAAACGACTAACTCTTAGCCATATATTATGATCTTCATCATCTTGTTTTTTTTCAAACATTTTATTAACAATATTTTTTAAAAATTCACATTTTTCATTATTTCTTAAATAATTATCAATAGAATGATCAGCACACCTGTATGTTTTTTTTTCATTATTTTCTTGATCAATTATTTCTTCCTCTAGCATGACCACCATATCATGCATTGTCATGCTTGTTTCTTCATAAACAATAGGTGTTTTTAGAAAACCTAACAAGATATTATTTCCTTCAATCTCCTCAACCTCAGAACCAATAACATCTTCTTTTAGTTCTGCTTTTATTGTAAATATCAAAAAAAACACAATCACAACTAAAACAAAAGCCAGGTATGAATAAAAATCTACCAATGGTCCGCCTATTGTAGCTTTTTTACTCTTTCTCATTCTCCTACACATTAGTTTATTCATTTGGCACAGCAACCTCTATTTTAATTTTCCCAGGATAAAAATCATTATTATACTTAAAAACAGTATCAAACTCTCTTTCTACAACATAAGAGCCTCTTTCCAGATCTTTTTGTCCATACAATAGGTTAAAGAAATTTTCATTAAAATATATTTCTCTTTCTCCTTTTTTTTGTTCTATTTTTTTACCCTGGGTTTCTTCTTTTTTTTCATCTTTTTCTTTTTTCTCTTCTTCAAACATATCAGAATAATAAGTTATTCTTGCACCCATCCTATTTGTTTTTTCACCAAACCTTTCACCAAAACCTAAATTCTTATTAATTTCTTTTTCAATTTTTTCAAGATCATTAATATCAATCACTCCAGGATAAACCCTTCCAATTTCTTCATCATAATAAGAAATTCCATTTTTTGAATACATTAAAACAAAATCATAGACATTTGTTTCAGCTTGTTCAGTATTAACTTTTGTAACAATAAACCCTCTTATGAGAGCTAGTACTACAAATAATGCAATTATTGTAAAAAATATTCTAGGAATATAATACATTACCATCTGGCTAATCTGTGCTTTTTTATTTTTTTTAATTATTTTCATTATACTTGTTATTTTCTTTATTTTATTTTTGTTTTAACTTATTCCTTCTTTTATTTCTAACTTATTTTCTTTATTTGAAAATATTATTTTTTGTGGTTCTTTGATATCTGCATCGAAACTTCCATCATGAGACAAATATGGAAATACTTTTTTATTGCCTGTTTTTTCAGAAACAAACACATTACTATCTAACCATACAAATTCAAATTTATGCAGTA
The DNA here is from genome assembly GCA_964535955.1 of uncultured Methanosarcinales archaeon. GTDB lineage: Archaea > Nanobdellota > Nanobdellia > Woesearchaeales > CAXGTL01 > CAXGTL01. The sequence continues at coordinate 141,470 of CAZHVK010000003.1, forward strand.
CTGTATCACCAGAATACATAGCATATTCAAATTCAATATCTTGTGGAGAATTTTCAATAATAGATGTTGTTAATGCTAAGTCTCTTGACAAATAATTTCTTTCAAACAAAGTATTGTCTTTTATTGATATTAAGTAATATGTTAATCCAAGCCCCATGATTCCAACCAAGATAATTTCTAATATGACAAACCAAACTAGGTAAGTTGTTGCTTTTTTATAAAATCCTCTTTTTTTCATGTTATTACTATGATTTAATATAATTTTATATATATATGTTTTGTTTTTTATGTGTTGGTACAAGCCGCCAGTTTGGCAAGTGAGCCAAAATTAGATTCGTAAGACTGCCTTGGTACTCTATTTATTATTTTTGAAATTAGAGTAGGCGAACGAGGGTTGTACCAACATTTGTTTTTTATGTGTACCAAAACACATAAATCTTTAAATACAAAATTTTATTCCAAACACTAAAATGTCAAACAAACTCCTAAACACATCATTATCATTACTAATGTCATGTTTTTTATTCTTTATTCCAACAAAAGCAAATTCACAATCAATATCAGGCCAGGTCTTTGCAAACACATCAACAACTCAACAACCTGATTATAAACAGGCACATTCTCTTGAGATGAAATTAATATCAAAACAAAACAAAGAAAAAATAATAAAAACAGATGAAAATGGCTGTTTTAATATTGATTTTGATTCTGTACATGATATTGAATACTCAATCTCTCATAAAGGTGGTGTAATAAAAGGAGAAAATTACAAACCAGGAGTAATATCAATTGACTTAAGCAAACTAGGTGTTGACAAGCAGTATGAATTCACAGTCACATATGACAAAGATGATTTTGACAACAAAAGAGACATTTTTCAACACATCTTCTTATATCCACAACAACACTGGGACAGTGGAAATCTTTGGTTTACACTAACTTGTAGAAAAAAACCAGACCAAAATAAAAAACCATTGTTACTAATTGGTGGTTTTCACAATGAAAACAAAGAATTTGGAAATTTTCATGAGATATTTCCATCACAAGAATATGATATTTATGAATTAAATTACCCTTATGATCAAGATATACCTTTGAGTTCTTGGTTATTAAGAGATACTCTGGATTTTCTTAAACAAGTATATGGTTCAGACATAGATGTTGTGACACACAGCAAGGGTGGACTACTACCAAGAACTCTTATTCAAAACAAAGCATTGTTTCAGAAAAACCTAGAAACATACTTAACAGACAACATAATCATTCCTTATAATCATAACATAAGAAACTTAGTAATGCTTGCACCTCCTAATTTTGGAAGTTACCAAGCATACAGGATTGTTTTTGAAAAAGGTTTTGCATTTTTAGAAGAACACGCACCGCAGAGAGGTTATAAATCTAATTCACCAGGATCAAAGAGATTAGCTAAAGGAAACAAATTTTTATTTGACCTTTTTATAGATTATATAACTAATCATGAACAATACACAAAGATTCCTACAATGATCATAGCAGGAAATAATGACAAACTCGCATTTGGCTCAACATTGGTTCCAGAAACAAAATCAAGACAAGGTGATGGTTTTGTATCTTTATTAAGTGCACATCTTCCTTTTATTGAAAACACATTTGTTATTAATGAGAATCATGCTACAATAAGAACAAATAGTACTGATGGAAAATCTTTAACAAAAGAAGAATGTAATTATTTTTTACAACCAATTGCTTATTTTTTAAGAGATAAGATAGAATTTATAAGAAAACTCAAACAATTTTCAAAAACAGGATTCAGGCAATATGATCCTAAAGATATGAATGGTGGAATATTATTAAAAACAGACACAATAGACAACTATGTATTATCATTAGACAATGTTATAGATGACTCTGACTTCTTTTTTTTAGAAGATCCAGGAGAAAGATTAAGATTATCAGAACATACTGTTAACACAAATCCAGATATTTATGCAGAACCACCAATTGAACTTGATCCTAATTCAAAAAATCTGGTTTATTTTATATTCAACAGAGCACATCTCAAAGATAGATTAAAATCTAAAGACAAACAAAAACCAATATCTGGTTTGCCTCCTGGTGAATATTTTTTACTAACATATGAAAAAACAAGAGACTGGAATGCAACATTAAAATTTTGGTCAGGAAAACCAAAAACAATAATAAAAATCAAACAGAATCTTGGTAAGGTTAAAATCTTTCCAGGCCAGTTCACAGTCAGTTCTCTAAAAAACAACAAACTAAAAAATATTTTTGAACAAGAGGTTAAGGTAATACAACCACAACAAATAGCACAAGATTATTTACAAAAGGCAAAATCAGCAAGAACACTTGATGAAAAAATAGAACTTTGTAATACTTCAATTGACATTGATCCTGATTTCTCAGACCCTTATCTTCACTTAGGAGCAATCTATTGGAAAGAAAAAAATGATCCTGAAAAAGCACTAGAATGTTTTAGAAAACATAATGAATTATGTACTGATGCTGAAACAAAAGCTAAAGTAGAAAAGTATATTGGATTTTTAGAACAAGAAAAAGAGACAAAACATGAAAATATAATTATTTGTATAAAAAATATTGATTCACTTTATGTAGCCACTACTCGTGCTATAGCATTGGAATTTAATTCAAAATATGACTTTGTAAGACAAGGGTTTAGTTCTCTCTTAACAAATAAACTTATTAGATCTATCCCAAGATGTTCTGAAAATGGAACTTATAAATATGATTCTTCAAAAGGAAAAGAATTAAAATGTACTGTTTATTGTTCAAAACATGGTTATTTAGAAAATATTCTTGAAAAACATGGTTTTGATTTAGACACACTAAAAAGAGAACAAGTGTATAAACAAATACAAACAACGCAATCTCTTGATAAAAAAATAAGATTATATGAAAGAGCAATCTATTTAGATCATGATTTTCCAGATTCTTATCTTCATCTTGGTGCCATCTATTGGAAAGAAAAAAATAATCCTAAAAAAGCATTAGAATATTTTAGAAAACATAATGAATTAAGTGCAGACAATGAAAAAAAGAGCAAAGTGCAAAGATATATAAATTTGTTAGAACAAGAAATTAGATAAAAATATTAACCTGGTCTATCACTAGGATGTACAGGCTCAGATAAATCCCTTTTCTTCATTACTCCACCACTTCTATCATCATTTTTAGGATTCACACATCTTCCGGGTTTACCATCATCAATTTCTTTTGCAATAAGTTTTGCACATGCTTCACTATACTTACCTAAATCTCCTTTTTCAGGATCATCACTCCTTCCATCATCAGGTTCACAACCCCTTGCAATCTTATCCTTGTCTTCATCTTTTAATGTATTATGGCAAATGGATACACCATCTGAATCTTCATTAGTACACACACAATTATCACAATCATCAGGAAACTTATCACCATCCACATCAATATAATCTCCTGTCTGCGGCAGGTCTGCTTTTTGTTTACAGAATTCATACTGTGCTATATCAATGAACCTGCCAGTTTCTCTTCCAAATAGATTAAATCCTCTATTCTGCATCCATATTATGGTAAATGCCACTATAAACAGGATTAATATTGTTATGAGTATTGTAACAACCATTGTTGCTGCTTTTTTGTTCTTTTGCATCATATAACTATCTTTTAACACATTTATCTATATAAACCTATTTATTTTTATATATTCATTTAATAGACATAAATAATAAAAAACAACAATATTTAAATATCTAAAAATAAACCCTAAACCAATACAGAGATGATATTATGCTTGAGAATATACTAAACAATTGGAAAGGAAGATTATGTTTAACTATTGCAACTCTCGGTCTAGCAACCACTTTATGTTATGATGTTGCCAAAGCAGATTCTGGCGATGTTTTGGATGGCCTTGATCAATGGATTGAACAAAAACAAACACAAGAACAACAATCACCAGAAGAACAAGTACAAGCAATGATACGCATGAATCTTGATCTGCTTGATTCTGGCCAGTATGATGAATTAGTTCATAATTTTTTTTATATTAATAAAGATAATTTGTTTCTTAAAGAATATGGTTCTACTATGGATGAGGTTGTAAAAAATCTTGAAAACAATTTTAAAGGAAATATAACTGAAAGTAGAAAAATGTTATCCCCTCTCTTAGATATAAAACCTGAAATAAAAAGAGATAATAATCTTGCAATTTTGTATAATGAAGAAATGAGATCATATTTTGTTTTTGAAAGAATTGAAGATAATTGGTATTTTATAGGTGCAGAGGACGATTATAATACTATAAAACTAATGAGTACAATCCAAGAACAAAGAACAATGAAAAAAGAAATAAGGGAGTCAATAGATTATTCTCTTAGATTATTTAATCAAGGAAAATATGAGAAATTTGTTGATTCTCTTTTTAATTATAAAGCTCAACAAGAATTTGAATCATCTCTTGATAGAAGTAGAACTTCTAAAACAGAATTTACACAAAAAAGGTCAAGTTTTATTAATTTTTTTAAAAGTGGAACTAAGAACACAAAAAAATATATTCTCATTTTTCAAAATTTTTTAAAGACAGAGCCAGAATTTCGTGAAAATAAAGCAAAACTAAATGATGGTAAAGGAGTTGAATTTTATTTTATTAAACAAGGAGATAAATGGTATGCAATAATGGATTGATACATATAATTTAACAATATCTAATCTTTCTAATTATAACCTTTATATTGTTCTGCAATTATTAGTTGCTCCCCTCCACCATTGCCATTTACATTCATCCACTTTATTACAAGGATCAATAAAACACATTTCTTTATCATCACCATAATCTTCACATCTATTAATCTTATTACAATCTACACAATAATTATCACTAAATAATCCAATACCATCATAAGTCCATCCACCACAATTCAATCCACATTCATTATATTCACATACATACTCTGTTTTATAATCCTTGCATTTCTTTATATCTTTACAATCATCCACTTCTTCAACTATTTCTTCACCTTGTCCTCTTTTAAAACATCCTTCTTCATTATTCCATCTACAATTTCCATATTTACAAGGATCTTTTTCACATACATATTTTCTTTTAGGATCATAATGTTTACAATCTTTATTAACAGGGCAATTCATACATGATAACATAATTCCCCCAGAATAATGTGGAACACAATTATCATAAATATTGCATGTATTATCTAAACAATCAACTTCATTTGTTCCATAATCATTACATTTGTCTATTTTACTACACTTTTCTAAAAATTCTTGTTTTTCTTCTTGTCTTCTTTCTTGTTCTGCTAATCTTTGTTCAATAGCTTGCCTTCCTTCTTCACTTTCTTCATCATCATCTTCTTCTTCTTCTTCTTCTTCACTTCTTGTCATTCCTTCTTCTTCAGGATAACATCTTGCATCTTTGCCTTGATCAAGCCTTTTTGAAATTTGTATACTACATTTTTTATTATAAACACCACTACTTAAAGAATCATCTAAGTCACATTCATCAGCAATCTTATCTTTATCTTCATCATCTTTTAGATTGTCACACCCAGAATCTTGAGAACAAACACAATTATCACAATCATCAGGAAATCCATCCTCATCAATATCAAGATATTCATCTGTTCCAAGCAACTTCCCTTTTTCTTTGCAATAATTATATTCTTGTTCATTAAGTGATCTTCTAGTTTGTTGTGTAAATTTATCTAACCAATTATTTTGTATAAAAACTATAGAAAAAGCAACAACAAGTAATATGACAACTACAATAATTATTCTTACAACCATTGTTGCAGCTTTTTTATTTTTAAGAAATAACATATTAACTAATTGTTTTACAACATTCTTTTTTATTTTCTCCTTCTACTTCAGGACAACTTAATAATGTCATCAGAGTACCACCATCTTCTTTACATTTCCCAGATTCAACACATTCATAGCCTTTACTTTGACAATCTTCAAGTCCTGTGTTGAACCAGTCAATCTTTCCAGTAAATATCATGATCATCACAACCAAAACAATCAATAGAAGAACAGCAATTATGATTGTTCTTAATGACAATCCTTGAGCCTTTTTATTTATCATATTAATCACCTTTTTTAATTAATTTATCAGTTTATCATAATCTCTTTTTTTAATGCAAACATCTTTATTCATGAACTCTGTTAATTTTTGTTTTGCTTGTTCATCCCAATCATTAATAGGATATTTTGAAGAATACACACCTTTTTTACAAGAATGAACAATATCTTTACTATATCTATATTCCACTGTTACACTTAGTTTTCCAATTAATTTATTCATCTCTCTTTTATCAACACCTTGTTCATCACCAGCAGTTATCAATCTTTCAACACAATTATCAAAAAATATTTTCATTCCCCATGGACTTTGTTGTCTGAATTCAAAATCAATCAAATTAAGATAAGTATCTACCATACTATCATAATTATTTTGTTCAGAATACAATTTTCCAAGTTCTTCTAAAGTACCTCTATAATCAGCTAATCTATCTTCACTACCTGTACCTGAACCAAATATTTCTTCATAAAGTTTGATTGCATCTTGTTTATCATCTCCCTCATCTCTTCTAGATAAAACATCAGCTTTCAAAACCTTTAGATATAATATGAATGATTGATGTGCATTTACACCTTTTGCTTGTTCTATTTTAAGATATTTTTCAATTTCCTTTAATACATTACCATAATCTCCTTGAATCTTCATCGCTTCAATCAATTCCAAAACATTCAACCTTTTATAACCAGGATCTTCAGTTGTTTCAATTAAATCCTCAATATATCCTTCACCTTTTTTAGGATCAATTTCAGTTAAGATTCTGCCATGATTATATCTCATATTGTCTTTTTCAAATTTCATACCCTTAAATTCATCAGGAAAACATTTTTCAAACCCTTTAAAAAAACTTTCATCTGATTTATATATTACAACATTCCTATCTATCTTTTCTCTATATATTTCTTTGTACTCACTCAATGTTATACCTGTTGCATCACATTTTTTATCACTCAAAGAATCAACCCAATTTTTAAACACATTAAATCCAGGTGTTATACCTTTACTTATAACACCAATTAAAACAGTAAATAAGAGTAATAATAGAATAATGATTAAAACAATTACTTTTATACCAACTCCTTTTTTATTTATTCTTTTTCTCATGATCTAAAGACCAGATATATCTACATTTCCAAAATAATTTTTAGCCCATATCAAAAATAAGACAATCACACCTAATAATGCCAATAATAAAACTACCTTTATCAATAACTGCATAGACATTTCAAATCCTTTTTTGTTTTTAAAAAATCTCATTATTTTCATATTAATACCTTTATTTATTTAAATGTTTATATATATTTATGTGCATAGTGCCTGTAAGGCCAGTGAGCCAATTTACATATCATAAGACTACATTTGGTGCTTCATTTACTTTTGTAGCATTTGAAGCAGGCGAACGTGCTATGCACATATGATTTTAAACAGCTTTTGTCACAATATACTTACATCCTAACTGATTTTGCACAGTATCCTTATCATACGGCCTTAACATTACAAAAGCAGCCCATTCAAAATCTTCTTGTGTAAATTTAGATGCTACATATGTCCAAGTAATACCAATCACTGCTAATGGGATTGTAACCTTTGCACTAACAATTCCCAAAGCAAGAAGAGCAATACTCCCACCTGTTGTTGCTCCCCCACCACCATAATATTTTATTTTTCTAACAAAATCATTCCATTTATCTTTTCCTTTTACATAAACAAACATAACACTATATTCTTTACTCTTTGAAGTATCAATTGTTCCAATAAAATTTTGATTTTCATTATTATATTTTAAAAATTCAGAACCATCTGTTTTAAATCCTGTTAAATATCCATAATATGTTGGTATTTTCTTGTCTTTGTATTTATAATGCTCACCACTTGGAATCTTTTTTACAGCCAAGTATTCACCAAAGTCATCTATAACTAAATCATCATCTTCAAATGTTATATGACTGCAAACACCACAATAAATATTTGGATTTTCAAACAATTCTAAAGTTCCTTCTCCATACTGGTCCCAGCAATCATACATAGATTCAGCAATGATTTCTTTTGCTTTATCATTTTCTTTTTTTTCAATAGTAATCAGATCTGTTTTACAATTAGGTGGATTTTCCTTTGCATCTATTTTTAATTTTTTAGCTAACTTAGTTCCAAAATTCCCATAAACACTAGCTTTGCATATCTGTTTATCAGTATTTTCATCAATCTCATTAAATGTATTTGCATAAAAAACACCAAATATAAACAACACAATCAACAATATTACCATAGTTATGATTAATTCCATTGACATGCTTTTTTTATTATTCTTAGAAAACATTTAATCCACCCATGGTTCCCAAAGAAGCTGGTCACAGTAATTTCCTGTTTCTCTTCTATCTCTTGTATCTTTTTTATAATTATCATCCATTTTCTGCAATCCTGATTCATGAACAATAAATACATCTTGGAATTCTTGTTTTTCATATTTATCCTTCGTTTTTTCAGCATCCTTTGGCAAAATTATATCTCCTATTCCTTGTGCTCCTTCAACAATCCAAGACAATGCTTTTCTTCTAAACACTACTATATAATTATTTTCATTATTTTCACTAGATTTTTCTATTTTTTGTATTGTTTTTCCATCTTTTCCAAATACACCTGAAAATGAGGAATATGTTTCATATTTTAAATATTCATTAAGTTTTTTCTTAGGATTATGTTTTGAATCTCTGAATTCTAATCTACTATTTAATTCAGTCAATTCAATATTATTATTAAGTGTAAATTCAGAACACACAATACAATAGGTTTGATGAGCAGCTTCAGAACCGTGTACTTTAAAATCACCAGCACCCATCTTATACCAGCAATCATCTAATTGTTTTAGAATAGAATCAATATTATTTCCTGTTGTATCTTTTGCCTCTGCTTTGTAAGCAATAGCAGGGCATTGTATAGTTGTTTCATCTATTATTGATTTACCTATATTCTCAACTTCAGAATTAATCATCACACTAAACCTGCATGTATCAATATCAGCTCTTTTTCTTGTCAAGTTAGCAAACCTGACTCCAGCATATATCAATATTCCGCCTGCGATCAATGCAATTATCAATATGATTAACACAGACATTGCCATTGTTTTTTTATTAAATGTTTTTTTAATCATCTTTTTATACAAACAATTTATTTTTCAAAGCAATAAACAAACCTATCAAAACAGCAAAAATAAACAGAATCAATATTATCCTAACCAATACTTTTGGTGTAGGATATTTATACCCTCTTTTATTCATAGATTTATACATATATATAGATTAGAATTATGGTATATATAAATCTTTTGTAGAAAGATTTATGCTTAAAAATTCTCAGAATTTTTATTGTATAAAGTTAGTGGTGAATTTTAATCACAACAAGATAATCCTACTCTGCATTTCCTATCTTTATTACCAGTTATTGGTTGAGATTTTTTCTTTTCTTGCAATATACATTTTTTTCTACATGTTCCCTTATTTGTTGAAATATCTCCACTTTCAGTTGTATAATCACAACCCTCAATATTTTCACCAATAGTACCAAACCCGAACTGTTCAGTATCACCAACATCTTCAGCCTGTTCTCCCCACAGACCCAACTTATTAGCAAAAACAGCAATAAGAACAACCAAAACAACCAAAGCTAACACAGCTATTATTATTGTTCTGATTGACATACCTTGTGCTTTTTTATTAAAAAGATTTATCATTTTCATCAAATATTTTCGTTTTTCTGTTCACCAACAGGAATACAACATATAGGTCTGTCTTCTCCAGAATCTTTTTCACATGAAGTCTTTGTTAATACAGAATTAAGTGCACCTTTTTGTTTACATTCTAAAATATTAGCAACACAAGTACCACCTTTTTCAGTACAATCTTCTATTTTTTCACTCCATGGACCAATTTTTCCAACAAATACAGCAATTAACACAACCAATACAACCAAAGCAATAGCAGCTATGATTATAGTTGTAACAGAAATTCCTTGAGCTTTTTTATGTTTAAACATGATAATATCACCTCTGATATGTACATTAATATTATATCTATATATAAATATTACTATTTTATAAACGTTTCTATAGATTCAATCTTAAGGAAGCCATGATTTAGGATTTTTCAGCTTTTCAGGAAGATAGTTAGTTATTACATAATTTAATCCATGCTTGGAAAGACTTTGCTGTTCGCACCTTACTTTCATTTGTCCCATAAGTTTCAAAGCTTTTTGCCATTCTTTATGATGATGAATAAAAGGATCATTCTTAAGTAGGTCTTTTATTTTTTTAACATCTACTTCTTTTAAAGGATGTGTAGGAAGTTTATAATCAATTATATCTTTAGGAGTTATTCCTATAAATTTTGCTTTTGGAACACAGAAGAATTCATTAATATGCGCAGCATTTCCAGAACCAACTTTTAATGTTCTATATATTGAACCAAATCCATAAGGGTCTCCATCTGTAAATACATAAACAGGTATTTTACACATATCACTTAGTCTTCTGATAAATCTTCTGCATGCTCTTGTAGGAACACCACCCATTGAAATTAGTATACAGTTTGCTTTTTTATAATAACCATGTTTAACCAATCTTTGAAACATACCAGCTGTTTCAATTGCTAGGACAAATTTAGCTTTTGTTTTGAATTTAAGATGTTCAACAGAACTAGGTAGAGAGTATGCACCAGAACCAAATTTAGTGCAATCAATTTTTAGTTGTTTTTTCGTGATAGGGTCTGCATCAATTACTACTAACGCACCTGCAACATCGCCACCTTTTTGTTCAGGTATAAAACCAATCTGTTCTCTATTGACCATCATCATTGCTTCAATATCATCCATAACAGTAAATGCTTCTGATTCTTCTTTAAACCTAGCTTCTCCCCAATTTTTAGAGACATAATAAGCTTCTCTTTTTGTAGCAATATCATCTTTTTCAACCAAACTTTTTGATAAACCCATTAACCTAAGAGTTTGTGCAAATGTTTTTACAGTTGTTGCAGTCAATGCTCGTTCTTTCATCTTACCAAGTAATTCAAAATAACCTTGTTTAGGATCATACTTAACATTTGATAATGATCTTAATGGACTTTTTAGAACAGGAGATTTTTTTTTCATGATTTTATTATAAACATTATTAGCAATCTTTTTTATTTCTTTTACAACATTCACATTTGATTTTTTCTTATCTTTTTTACTCATCCTTTTCTACCTTTTTTCTT
>CAZHVK010000004.1:0-148635 GCA_964535955.1 uncultured Methanosarcinales archaeon
CAAGGTTGCTGATGATAATGGTTTTACTGATTCAGAATTGTTAAAGGTGGTGGTTATATGAGATCCAGCACACTGAGATGGATGATGGTGTTGGTGATGGTTTTGGTAGTTTTGAGTAGTTTTGGTGTGCTGGGTGATGGTGGTTGTGAACCTGAGGATGATATTGACGAAAATGCAAAAATTAATTTTTATTTAGAAAAAGCTAAAGCAAAAACATGTCAAGATGATATTAGACTTTATTTATTCAAGAACAAACCATTCATTAAAGAAGGTACAATAAAACAAAACTTAAGAAACTTATTAGATGAATATTTAAAAGACATTTTAGGAGATAATCCAGAAAAAGGATATAACTCTTTAAATGGGAATACTCCTAAGTCTGATTATAAAAAAATAGCAAAAAATTATTTCACAGCAATCACAACAGTAGGTGATAAAGTAGATGATAAAAACCAAAAATATTTACAAGGTTATCTTTTATTTGTATGTAAACAAAAGCTAGGAGATGAAAGAAAAACTGAATTTAAAACAATAGAAATCGAGAAAGGAATAAAAATGTTTGCTAATACCATTGAATTAATTAATTCTCAAAGACAAACTATAGAAATAACAGAAGACAAATTATTTGAAATTTTAGAATTTGATAGCACTGTTTATGGTTTTAAGATTTTAAACTCTGATTCCAATAAACCAGACAAAGCTTCAGGTTTAATTGTCTTAAGAAAAGACAAAGAACCTTTAGCATTCTCAAGTGGTTTTGATATTAGCAATGGAAACTTAGTAATTAAAGGTGGCGATAATGGAGGCACTTACAAAATAGGCAATAATATATATGAAATCCCTAAAGGTTCTAGTATAACTCATAAAAAAAATGGAGAGGTAACTTCATCAGGAAGTGTTACATTAAACATTGATAATGATGATAAAATAGAAGGTATGTTTACAGCAACATTTGGAAATCATGATGAATTATCTAGTATTGTTTGTGCTAATTCCAATTGTAATTATAATAATGGACAAATGTTAGGTGTTTCTTCTTATAATATAGATACTAAGGGAGTTCATGTTACTGGTAAATATTTAAATTTCAATAATAAAGAAACTTATGGAAATAAGAATTCTGGTTCTAATAATCCTGTAATTATATATGATAAAATAGGTGATACAGAAAAAATAAATATTAAACCAAAAACTAATGGAAGAAAACAAGATGTTTCTGCACAAGGGCTTTATATTGGTGGTCAAAACTTAGATGTTCTTGAAGGACAATCCTTAACAGTGACAAGAGTTAAGGGAACTATAAAAGACATAGGTGGAACTGATGTTAGAATAGTTTCACCAGAAGCAATGGGTTATGGAACCACAACAATACGTAAATTAGATATCAATGGAAACTGTGAATTAGCTCCTTATAGTGGTTTTGGTCAAACCGGTTTACGAGTTAGGTTAAAAGAACCCCCCAAACTTCTAACAGAAGGAACAACAGCAATGTATTTAGGTTTAAAAACAACAAGAATAAAAGGTAGTGAAGAGGATGATACAACTGGAATAAAAGACATTGATTTATTTATTTCAAATACTAATAATGTTCCTGTTAATAATATAGAAGGCATTAAAAAATATATGGCTCAAGCAGCCAATGAGAAAAACCCTGTATCAGTTGTTTTTAGAAGTCAAGATGGTAAAAAAGTTATGTTAGGTGGTGCAGGATCTAATTCCAAAGTTGAAAAAAGCCAAGGGGGGACTGTTGTAGATTTTTTAAGAGGTGTTTTTTCTGATGTGGGAAAATCTGGAACAGGAGTTGAAGATCTTCCTTTAGATGTTCATGATGATAATACTTTTATGTCTGTTGATTTTTCAACAGAAAAAACCCAATTTAGTGTTTTTTCTAATGACAAAGGAGCAGGAAATGAATTACCTGTTGCTAATTTTGGTAATATTGTTATTAAAAAAACTTCTGGTGGAACATTAAAAATACCTTCAGCTACCACATATTTATCATATAATAAAATGCCAGAAGTACTTTTAGTCCAAGGCGAGGATTTTTCTAATAAAGATGATGTTTCTGTTGCACTTTGCAACTGGAATGAAGATGAAAGAGAATATGGTGTTGATACAACTCAAGGAGCAGCTCAGGAAGCATTAGCAGCATCTGGTTTTAGAAATGCTGAAAAAGCAAAGGCAGCTGAAAAACCTGCTAGTGGTGGAAGTGCTGTTGCAGGAACTGAAGAAAAATTAGGTGATGCAGAGCCTAAAGCAGCAGCACAAGCTGTCCGGCCAGCTGAAGATTATGAATTAACTGAAAAACAAGCTTATTATAAACTTAAAGAAGCATTCCCTATTTCAAAATTTAAGGCACCAGCTGATGCAGATACACTAGCAAAGGTTGAACAAGCATACAAAGATACAATTACAGCATATGCAAATTCTTATGTTGGTTTATCTGAGGAAGAAAAAAAATTTATTACCCCTTCTGCATTTATGAATTATTATGTTGCAACAAGACCTGGTTCGAATAATAAAAAAGAACTTGCTTTCAAAGATTCTGTAGAAGCTGGAAAAGCAATCAGGCAACATATTCAACAAGCAAAAGCAAAAGCTCAAGCAAAAAAAACTCAAGAAGAATTACAAAGAATAATTGCAGACTTAACTCTGTCTAAAAATAATAAGGCAACTATAAGTGCTATAACTCCTACGTTACCAACAGAAGCATTACAAAGATACCAAGCAGCTATAAAAAAAGCACAACAACAAGCAGAAAAAGCAGCACAAGAAAAGAAAAAGAGATCACCAAAATCATACAGACCATCCACACCAACAGCAGACACCAGACAACAACAACAAGAAAACATCTGGGAAAAAGTAGGTTTAATGTTTTTGATGAATTCAATGACAAATGACAAAAAAGATAGACCACAATACTATCAACAACCATCATCACAAACAACAATCATAACAACAGCAGCAAGAATAGAAGATAATCAAAAGAAAGCACAAGGCCTTAGCCAAAAACTAATTGATAATTCAATCTATTTTAGAGTACCAAGATCAAAATTCACAACATTAAGAAGAACAATAACACAAATAAAACACAAACCAATAAGGATTGCTAATTTTGACAAGACACAGATGAGATTAACTCTGAACTTTAGAAAATCAACACAAAAACAAGAAATAACAATCTCAGCAGCACAATTTGATGAATTTACAAAACAAGGAATCTTTGTACCAGACCTGAAAAAAGAAGAAAAAAGACCAGCAGAAGAACCTACTGAGACAGAACCAACAGAAGGTGAAGCAGAAGACGAAGGAGAACTAGCAACAGAAGGTGAAGCAGAAGGTGAAGGTGAACAACCATCAGAAGCAGAAGCAGAAGGCGAAGGTGAACAACCATCAGAAGCAGAAGCAGAAGGCGAAGCAGAAGCAACAACCTAATTCTAACAAACTTTATAAACAAACACAACCAACCTTAATCAATGAAATTCATTATAGAACATATGGAAAAAGAAATCTATGAATGGTGTTTGCTAGAATATACACACATCTCTAAAATAGTAAAAAAAGAAAACCTAATCTTTACAAATGTTAAGAAAGATAAACACAAACTAGAACAACTCGGCAAGGTTTATGAAAAAAGCATTTCAAAGATGATTAAAGACTTTGGCGACAATATCTGTTTATTAGACATGGATGCAAAACAAACATTAAAGACAAAAGACAAACACAATTTCCAATACTTCTTATTTGGTGGCATCTTAGGCGACAATCCAAGAAAACACAGAACACAAACACTAAAAAGCCAAGTCAAGACTCCAACAAGAAACTTAGGCGAGATACAGATGTCAACAGACACAGCTGTTTATGTAACAAAACAAATCTTAGATGGAAACAAACTAACAGACTTAAGATATGCAGATGAAGTAGAGATAATTCTAGAAGGGGACCAAAATGAAGGAGAATCAGTCATCTTACCATTCAGATATGTAATAGAAAACAACAAAGTAGTCTTACCAGATGGATTCATAGAATACTTAAAAAAAAAGAAAACAATTTAGGATTTCATTATCCTAAACTTGTCACCAACTTTCTCAAACTCATACCTGCTAAGATCACACTTAGTCTGCCTCATCTTAACAATACGCAAACTTCTTACAATCTTTCCAGCTTTCTCCATCCTAGAAACATGGATAATAGCATCAGACAAAAAGTCTTCAACATTAAACTCACCAAAATCATTATCCCCGTGCATTTCAGATATTAAAAAAGTTGTTATAGCTCGTTCACGAAAAAACTCAAACAAATTATACAACTCTGTCCTAGGATGATCCATCTTAGCAAGTGAATATAGAGCAGCCAGAGAATCCAAGACAAGCACTTTACACTCTTCTGTCTCATCAATCTTTAGAGTCAGATTAATCAAAGCATTCATCCAATTTTCATTAGGAGAAGTACGCTGCACATCACCTAACTGTTTACGGATTGCTCCTACATCAGTAACAATCAACACACCTTCATCAGTTGCTAACATTGTTTGAATTGCTTCATCTAGTTTACCAATATCAGACAAGATAACCAAATTAATCTTACTAATATCATATCCTAGAGCCACTAAATGATTAAGCAATGAAGTAGAAGACTGTTCCAAAGATATATACATACCATTAGAATTATTATTCAACACTTCATGATACAATGTGTTAAACGCAAGTGACGACTTCATTGTACCTGATTTTCCAGCCATCAGAGTAACAGTTGACTCAGGAAATCCTCCTTCTGTTATTTCATCAAACCCTTCTATTCCAGACTTTATTCTTTTTATTTCTTTTTTATCTTTTATTAATGCTTTTGGCATATTTAATCACCTCTTTGTTTATTTAATTATGATCCCTCCTTCCAAACCCCCGACCACCCACCCCTGTTCTTCTAAGGGACTTATGATCTATGAGATTTTCTGTGGAAAGTTATTCATCTGAATGAACAAAACATTTAACCAAACCTTTTTTACCACATACAATTATATCTTTTTCATCTTTACTAACATCCATCAAACCAATACCAGTTATAGTTGTTTCTGTATTATATTTCCAGATTTTTTTACCTCTTAACTTACCAGCTGGCTTTGTCATTGCACCATAATCATTATTTTGTTTAACCAGTCCAAACATCCCTGGCATAAATTCTAGGATAAAAGAAGGTTTAGCATCTAATATATATAAAGATTTGTCATATGATCCAACAATCACTTCTTTTCGATTATCATTATCAATATCAGCTAATTTTATTTCAGCACCTACCCAAAAATCTGTTTCAAACCTCCAGATCTTTTGAGTAATACCAGACAAAGCATACACATTATCATCACAACTACCAACAAAGATTTCACATTCACCATCATCATCAATATCATGCACAGTTGGTTTTGATATGATTTGTGCTTTTGTCTTGAACTTGCTCACAACAACTCCCTCTTCATTAAGTACATAAAGATGATGGTCAGTTGATGTAACCAATATATACAATTTTTTATCTTTGTGTATAGCAGAAACAACAGGCTGTGTAACTATTTTATTCCCTGTCTTATATTTCCATTTTTGATTACCTTTTTCATCTATTGAATATACATAGCCGTCATTACATCCAAATATCACATGAATATTTTTATTTTCTCTGTACACAACAGGTGCAGACTCTATTGCATCTTGCGCATGAAACTTTAAAACAACCTTTCCATTATGATCAAGAATGTATAAATGTTTATCCATTGAACCAAACATAATTTCTTTTTTCTTATCGCCTAATATGTGTTCAGCAATCACAGAATTTCGTATTGCTCCTCCTGTCTTAAATGTCCATTTTAATTTTCCATCATGTGTCATACAATACACATTTCCACTTTCTGTTCCAAACACAATCTCCATTTTTCCATCATTATCAATATCTTCAACAACAGGCTTGCCATATATAGAATTAACAGTTCCTCTTTTTCTGAACAATTCCTGAACTTTATCTAATTTAATACCAGCTTTATAATGCCACAATGGTTTACCTTCATTATTAAGAACATACAAAGTACCATCTTTAGTACCAAATATTATTTCTTGTTTACCATCTTTATTAATATCACATATACAAGGATCAATAAAAATACCAGACTTAGCATCAAACTCCCATTTTAATTTAATCCTGCCTGTCTTTTTACCAAGAAACTTCTTCATAATTGTTTTAACAATATTCATGAATATACCTCTTTTTTGATTATTTAAGTAATTTTAATGATATTATATATATAAATGTTTTGTATAATACCAAATATCCAAAAATCACAAAAAACACACCATTACATTTAAATACAACTATAACACAATATATCAATATGTCAAACAAATACTATATAACAACTGCAATTGATTATCCAAATGCAGCTCCGCATATGGGCCATGCATTTGAGAAATACATAGCAGATGCTTTAGCTAGGTGGAAAAGATTCTTAGGTAGAAAAGTATTCTTTTTAACAGGCACTGATGAAAATACACAACATATGCAAAAAGCAGCACAAAAAGCAAAAAGAGACACAAAAGAGTTTGTTGATGAAAATGCAAAGGTTTTCATAGACTTTTGTAAAAAACTTAACATAACAAATGACAATTTTATAAAAACTTCAAATCCTCAGCACAAAAAAGTTTGTCAATCAGTGTTTAAGATAGTATTTAACAAAGGCGAAATATATAAAGGTCATTATGAAGGGTTTTTTTGCGACAGATGCAACACATATTTGACAAAAAAAGATTTAATAGATGAAAACCTTTGCCCAACACACAAGATACCTGTGCAAGTATTAACAGAACCAGCATATTTTTTCCAAATGTCAAAATATCAAAAAGATTTAATCAAATTTCTTAAACAAAACAAAGATTATATTTATCCAGAATTTCGGAGGAACGAGATCTTATCTAGACTCAATGATGGTCTAAGAGATTTATGTGTATCAAGATCAACCATTGATTGGGGAATTACCTTACCAAATGATCCAGAGCATGTAATTTATGTATGGTTTGATGCATTGATAAATTATTTATCAGGAATTGATTATCCTAATGATACATACAAAAAATTTTGGCCAGCAGATGTGCATGTGATTGGTAAAGACATTTCTTGGTTTCATACAGTTATCTGGCCCATCATGTTGATTGCAGCTGGCATTAAGCCAGCAAAACAAGTTTATGTTCATGGTTTTATTAATGACGCAAATGGAGAAAAAATGTCTAAGACAAAGGGTAATGTAATAGATCCAGTCAAAATAATCAACAAGTACAATGCAGATACACTAAGATATTATTTATTAAGATCAATTCCAGCAGGACAAGATGGGAATTTTAATGAACAAGATTTAGTGCAAAGGTATAACACAGAACTAGGCAATGAATTAGGCAACTTAGTAATGAGAATCACAGCTTTGATTAAAAAGAGTTTCAACTTATTAATACCAAAAGCAGATTCAGATGAACTATTTAATACAAAAGAAATATTAGACCAATTAGATAAGTATATGGACAAATTCGAATTTAACAATGCAATTGATCTGATCTGGAAACTAATAAAAGTAACAAACAAATACATTAATGACAAAGAACCATGGAAGATTGTAGACAAACTAGAACTTAGTAAAGTAATTTATACAATCACAGATTCATTAAGATTGATTCATATGCTGTTATATCCATTTTTACCAGAAACAGCATTAAAAATAAGACAACAATTAAAATTTCATGAACCTAAGCTACAGAATTTTAAATGGAACTTACTTTCTACAGAGATCATATTAGAAGCAAAACCTTTGTTTCCAAAGATGGAGTACAAGGAAGATCTCGGTAAAAGGGTTTTTCCACTCTTTTTAAAAGTAGGCAAGATATTAGAAGTGCAGGACCATCCAGGCGCAGACAAACTTTATGTATTAAAAGTGCAGACAGACAAAGAGATAACACTTGTAGCAGGTATCAAACAATGGTATACAAAAGAACAATTACTCGGCAAGAACTTAATAGTAGTTTCTAATCTAAAGCCAGCAAAACTTCGTGGTGTTAAATCAGAAGGCATGTTATTAGCAGCTTTAGAAGATGAGGATGGGAAATCAGGCGAAGTTATCACAACAGATGCTAAGGCAGGGTCTGTTGTAGAAATCCCTGGCTATGAAAACAAGAAATCAAGACTTGATTACAAAGATTTCCAAAAGATAAAGCTAAATATCAAAGACAACAAACTTTACTATAACAACAAGATTCAGTTAAAGATAGGTAAAAAAGAGATATATACTGAAAAGATAAAAGATAGTAATCTAGTGGAATGATTCTTAACAAACAATATATTTTAAAACATATATATCTTAAATACTCCAAAACCCAAACCTTTAAATTAATATAACAAATATCTATTAAATAATGAAAAAAACCAAGATAACAACCAAAATAAGGAACAAAATCAAAATAAAGCAAAAAACATTGATCAAATACGGAGCATTTCTTATAATCATTAGTTTTTTTTTAACAGCTGTTAGTATTTTTTCAGTAGCTGAAAACCCGACATCACTTGATAGCTGGCTAAAAGGATTATTATTCTATAGCCTAGGCTGGGCATTATTATTAACAGGTGGTTTTATAACAGGCAAGTATAGTTTTAAATATTTGAATAAATATATGAATAATAAGAGGTGAAATTAATATGAACCATATAAAAAACATTTTCAATAAAAAAATAGATGATTGGACACATAACAAATTCATAAGGTATAGTCTTGGTGAATTTACAAAAGAATTATTTGTTATAAAAATTACAGGCAAAAACATAACAGTGCAATCAGGTGCTGAGTATCTTGATTCTATGTGGGATTTGTTTTCTAAGTTAATCAAGTCAGATGTTGAGCTAAAAGGTGTGATTGTTTCTAAAGCAGATATTGTAAAGGATTTAGAAGATTTTGGAATAGAAATAAAGAAAAAAGTTGGTAAAAAATATACAATTGAGACAAAACTAGATGCAAAGAAATTCAAAGAGTTCATTGAAAAGTTTAATCAATATGCTTTATTATTAAAACTAAAGTCAGATGTTTATATATTGAATGTTAAGAAATCTTTGCCAAAACCAGGCAAAGTTTTAGAAAAGTTCTTAACTGCAAAATTTGCTAAGGATGATCTAAAGTTTTTAACAGATGAATTTTTATTTGATACTAAAGTTGATAAATTTAAGAAAGTTGAAATTAAGCATACTTATGTGATTGAAAACATAGATGTACCAAAACAATATGAAAATGATCCTGCAATGGCTCGTTTAAAAGCAATCAGAATAGGAAAAATTATTAGAGAAATTAATCTCGATGGAAAAATTACAAAATCTGAAATACAAATGAAAGTTTAGAGCAATAACTCTCTTTTTAACTCGTAATATTTACAGAATATGTTATATTTATCCAGCTTCTTCCCAGCCCTGCATAAATGCAGCTTCTACAGGGGTAATCTCATCATTATCCAACATTTCTTGGACATTATCAAGGAAATCTTCTGTTTTATCTTTACTAATATCTAATTCTATTTCTTTTACAATATCAAATACCATATATCCACCCCCAAACTATACTAATTAGTAATACAAACATTTAAATATATATACTTTCTCCATATAGTATATATGCATTATATTGTTACTGAGGAGTATATGTCATTTTTATTTATAAATATTTGTAAAATCTTGGTTGGTGCAACCCGCCAATTTGGCAAGTGAACCAATATTAAATTCGTAAGAAGATAGTAGGTGCCTCAATAATGTTCGCATCAAATGAGGCAGGTGAACGAGGGTTGCACTAACGCAGTAAAATCTGGGGGGATTGAATATGGTAGAATTTAGAAAATTAATTGCATTTGGAAAATCATCTTATGTAATCAGTTTACCTAAAAAATGGATAGAGAGGAATAAGTTGGACAAGGGTGATACAATCTTTATCGAGGAGAAATCACACTCACTTACATTAAGAACAAAACAAGAAGAATCAGATGAATCAAAAAAAGAGATTACAATAAATGTAGACAATGTTCCTCTTGATTATATTAAAAGAAAGATTGTTAGTTCATACATAAATAATTACAAGAGCATTAAGATTACAGGAAAGACACTAAAAGATAAATACAGTAAAATAAGGGATTATCTTCACGATCTAATGGCTTTAGAAATTCTTGAACAAAGTGCTGATGTAATTGTTGCAAAGGATTTTATTAATATGAATCAAGTTTCTTTGTTAGGTTTTATCAGGAAGATAGACAATATTACAAGATTTATGATGAATGATTCAAAAACATCTATTATAGACAATAAATATGAAAATATTTATGAAAGAGATAAAGATGTTAATAGAATTGGTTTCTTAATATATAGGACAATTAAATTTGCTTTGATTAATCCTTCTATGTGCAAAAAACTAAATGTTGAACCAGTTGATTTATTATATTATTGGGTCATAACAAAGCAGATAGAATTTATAGCTGATGAATGCAAAAGAATTGCAAGAGTTATGAGAGATATTCACATAAATAAACAGTTAAAAGATGAAATAATCAAGATTTATGAACAAATCCAGAAATTTTATGCAGATATAATGAAGGCATATTATACAAAGAATGAAGAAGAAGCTTATAAGATTGCTGCTAAAAAGAATGGAATTTTAAAAATAGTTGATGATTTTAATAAAAAATATCAAAATAAGAAGAATATTCCTGTTTTATGCGATAAATTCAAGAATTTGATTGCTAATATACATATAGCAGGAAGAATGATTTACACATAAATAGAGAATAAAGATTATAATCTTCACTTTAAAATAGTGAAAAAAACCATATCTTTATATATTAGTGTGCGTATTCTATATATGAATTAGGGGTATAAGTAGTTGGGAGTATGTTTTAAAGAATAATTGATATAGAAAACATACCTCTGCATAATACTTAAAAAAATGCAACAAGTTAAACAATTTCAATATTCAGAAGGGCTTGAAGGAATCATTCAAGGTAGTGGATTAAATGATACCATGTCTATTAATTATTATTTATCTCTTTTATTTAAAGGTATTATTAGATTACCATCAGATACAATAGATACTGTAGAATTTGTAGATACAACTTCTGGTGTTTCTTATGAAACATATATTACTTCTGGCGGACCTGTTAAACAGATTACAGTAAATGTTGATGGTGTTCCTTATTTTAGTATTAAGATGTATGTGGTTGATTATGAGACAGTTCATACTACAGATAAAAATTTAGAACACAAAATTAACAAGACTCTTGGTGATATTGTTAAAGGTAATTCACATCAACAAATGAAAGACTTAGCATCTTCATTTAGAGCAACAACAGAAAATATTGAAAATGAACTTGATTTAGCTTATAGAGAAACAGCAACTTATCTAAATAGTAATGATGAAGATGTAATTCCTCTTTTAGGTTATGAACTTAATAGAAGAGCAAAAATATATGACACAAATAATGGCTCATATGAATCAAAAACTGCATTTTTTGAAATCTTTCCTTATATCTATAAAACAGATTATAAATTAGATTCTATAATGGTTTTCTATGATGAGACTATTAAAGAGATAAGTGAAAGAATAAAAACATATGAGCAAGAATATCTTCAAAAGAACGATCAAATAATAAAATTAGTTTTAGATTTTATTAAAGATAATGAAGGAATATATGATCATCCAGATTGGATAGCCTTTTCAGATAAAGTACGTAAACAAAAAGGTTTTGATTTTTTAAGTGATGGAGAAATTGGTCTTATTGCAGAGTTTGTAAAAAAGATATATAGGTTTGAGAATGAAGAATTTGATGAACTTTTAAGAACTAATAATTTTGAAAGATTAAAAAATACAGATAAAGAAAAAGATTATCATGTAAACCCAATCTCTTTCAAATATGAGGAATATAAAGATAAATTATTAATAGCAAAAAAAAAGAGAAAAGATATTATTGATACAATTCCTAAACGTGTTGCATCTTTCCAAAAAAAATGGACAGATAATAAAAATAAGATAGAAGATGATCTTAACAATTTCAAAAAAGAATCAATACATATTCTTTCCAGGTTGATTACATTAAGTAATGATGAAGAAAACGAATTATATGAAGAAAATAAATTATCTTTGACTAATTTTAAAAAACGTAACGCGACTCATGTTGGAAGGATTTGTAGATATGTTAAATATATTGTTGGTTGGATGATAAAAGACCAATTTTGGGATAATCTTCATAGTTCATATAAATCCCCTCAAGTTAACAATTTCACACTTTCTAAAAATTTAAGAAAAAAGTTATTACATACAGATAATTTAGTAAAAAGTGTTAAGAAAACTTTGATGGATAGAAAAAATACTGTTGTATCTCATGAAGATCTAAGACCGCACCATATCTTTGTTCAAACCCAGGCAAAACAATATCAACAGGAACTTACTAAAAAAATTACTGTTTTTGACTTAAATAGTGTTGAAGAACAAAGAATTGGTCGTGATATTGTTGAAATATTAACAAGCACTTTTATTGATTTAAGTTATAATAAGACAGATGAGCAACTGGAAAAATATTTAAAAAGATTCTATCTAGGTAAAAAAAGTGACTTATTGACAGAAGATGTAAAGAATAAATATATGAGATCATTTTATTGGTTAAGATTTGTTTCAAGACTTGGAAAAGCAGGAATTACAGCAAACACAAGAATGAAAAATGTAAAAAATATTTACAGACCAGAAGTTATTAGGGATCCTGATTTAGGTGCTGATTATGATAGACTTGTTGATATCAATCCTTATCATGACCCAGATTATTTTATAAATTATCAGCTTACTAAATTAGAAGAAGATATTGAAACTGTACTAAATTCTTCAACAAGGCCTTCTTATTTCAAAGGAAGATATGGTGATATCTCTGCAATAAGAGAATTTAAAAATATACTCTCTAATATCCGTTTTAAATATAAAGGACATAACAATGCTCTTAATTTTTTTAAAAGAAAAGAATCAAAAAAATCTTCTCTTGCAAGTTTAATTAAATATAATTTATAAAAATGACTAACTTAGAAAAACCCTATGATTGCCATGTACATTCTAGCAATAGTGATGGTGAGAAAACTATAGGTAAGATTGCTTCTGAAGCTTATAAAGCTGGCCTTGGAGGATTTATGCTGACAGATCATGAAACAATTGCTGGTGTTAAAGGATATCTAGGAATTAAAGATTCATTTCCTGTTCCTATGATTGGTGGTCTTGAAGCTGCAACACACATGATGATTAAAGGGCATAGAATCACTTTTGAGATTAAAGCAGCTTTTTTTAATCCTAATAATCGTGATTTAGAAGATCTTTTATTATTTCTTCGTTATCATAGAATTGTTAGAATAAATGAGATGGTTGATCTTGTTAATAAAGAATGCTGCGATGTTTCTAAAGGACAAAAACCAATAATCTTTAACGAACTTTTATCATCTGACCAATGGGCAAAATATTTTAGATGCAGATACAATTTTGAAAGATTTTTTGAATCACAAAAAAGAAGTTTAATTAAGAAATTTAATGGTGAAGAAATATTTCTTAATTATTTACCACTTGCATCCTTGTTTTCAGTTGGAAGAAACCATCTTGCAAAAAAAATGGTAAAACATGGATTTGTTACAAATACTGATCAAGCTTTTAAATCTTTATTAAATCCTATTTATCAAGGAGAGGACCATAATTGCTTTACAGATAGATACACAAAACATGTGGAGTATACTACAAACATTATTAGAAATGCAGGTGGATTATGTGGCCCTTGTCATCCAGGCACAATACATAAACAATATGAAAGAATAGGAATAACACTTGATGATATTTATTCTGCTTTTTTGCCTTATTTTGAAGAGGGAGTTTTTACATTTATTGAGTCTGAATATGAATATTGTGAGACAAATAAACTAGGCATAACTCCAAAAGAAAAAAAAATGTATAATGATTATTGGAAACAAAAATGCAAATATCATGGTTGGCTTGAATGTAATGGTAGTGACACTCATGGAAAAAAAAATGGAGTTAAAATAGGAAGATATCATACTCCTTATGAAACTATTGTAAGACTCAAAGAAATAGCATCAGGACAACATAAATCAAAAAAAGAAGAAAAAATAAGTTTAAATAATCAAAATTAAAGAATAAAAAATAGAAATAAAGAAATAAAAATAACAAAAAAATAATTCTGAAAAACAAAAAGAAAATAATTAAAAACTAAAATAAATAAAAAACAAAAAAAGAAATAAAAATAAAATAAAAATTTTAAATAACTTTTAAAAAACTTAAAGATCTTTTGTCATCAACGGTTACGCCCGTTGACATCAACATTAAGTACTATTACTCATTTCATTCGCAATAGTACGAATCACTTTTCTTACAAATCTTTTGCCATAACTGTTCTTCTACTATTACCTTCTGCTCTTTTACAAGCTGCTTTTAACATTTCTTCGCATTTCATGTTTAGAGCCATAGCAACATCACTTGAAACATTAAATCCTTTGCATGCGTCTTTAATTTTTGCTTTTACAATTAACATCTATATCACCTCTCATAGACTTTAACTATGTTTTTTTGTTTTATATAAACTAAATTAAAAAAAATCGAACTAATATATAAAGCTTTTCAACAAAGTATTTAAATTCAGGCTTGTGAGGCTTTGAGAGTGACGAATTCCATGCTCACTTATGAGTAAACCAGAACTTTATTTTTTGTTCTTTATCAGAAATTTCATCTAGCCTACAAAAACCAAACCTTTCAAACTGAATAACATTATCAACAGATAAATCACGAATTCCTTGTTCAGCTATGCCATTAACAACAGAAGTATCAGGCATAAAAATCTCAACATCAACATGCTCATAATTCTTAGGCAGCCAGTGTATGATCACACCTTTATTCTTAGCATCTTTAAAATCATGATGGTCAGTTGAAACAAATTCAAACCCATCACCTTTCTTTATAAAATTAATACAATCCATTAACCTGTGCACCTTTCCAGGAACCAATCTATCATAATCTTGAGAAGAAATCAAAAACTCATAACCAGTTAAAAAATCACGACAACCTCGTTCTTTAAAACTAGGATGCAGACACATCTCAACATTTTGTTCAGGAGCATTTCTAATAATAATTTCTTTAGGATTATAAATAAAAAAATATCTATTAGCAGACCTATCAAGCAATCTACGGTTAAACACACTAAGATCATCAAATGTTAACTCACTCTCAGTTTTATTTATGCCTGTGGACAAAACAAAGTCCCATATAGCTTTTGGTTGATAACCACGGCGACGTAGAGCAGCCAATGTTGTAAGTCTAGGATCATCCCAACCCATAAATTCACCATCCTCAATACCTTGTCTAATTTTTCTTCCTGATGATGGCACACCTTTTAGATTAAACCTTGCAGCTTCATATGTTTTAGTAATTTTTAATCCTAATTTTTCCTGAATCCATCTTTGCAGTTCTGTCCTCATCTCAAATTCTTTTGTCCTTATTCTAATATCTATCTGTGAATATGAATCCATTATAGCACTTTGAAAATCATAATTAGGCCACACCCTGTACTTTCTGCCTAGCCTAGGATGTTCTTTATCAATTATTCTAAAGATGATAGGATCTCTCATTGTAGAATTCTTATGACTAAGATCAATCTTAAATCTAAGAACTGCTTTTCCCTCATTATAGGTGGAAAATGTTTTCCAAAACTGAAGATTTTCATCAACACCTCTATCACGACATTTGCAAGGTTCTGATTTCATCCTATTTTCTTTTATTTTTTCTTGTTCACAAAAACACATATATGCTAAACCATTTTTAATCACTTGTTCTGCTTTTTTATAAAACATCTCCATATGATCAGATGCATAGATCAGTTTATCCCATGACGCACCTAACCATTTATAATCATAAAGCATCATATCATAAAACTTTTTTATAACAGTAGCAGGATTGGTATCTTCAAACCTAAGAATAAATTTACCTTTATGTTTTTTAGCAAGTTCATAATTAACAGCCAGTGACTTTGCATGTCCAAGATGTGTATATTTTTCAGGCCCAGGTGGAAATCCAGTTGTTAAAGGACCTTCTGGTAAATTCAAAAACTCGAATATGTCTCTTTCTTTTTTCTCCTTCTTAACTAACATTTCAGGTGCAATCTCTTGTAATTTAGCAATCTGATTATCAGGTTTCATAGAATTAACAGTTTTAACAATCCTATTAACTTCTTTACCAATCTCCTTCATCTGCTTCTTAAGTTCAGTATGATCACCAAGAAGTTTGCCAATTATAGCTCCAGGACTGGCTTTTCCTTTGAACTTGACAGCATTTTGTAATGCGAATTTCAATATTAATTCTTCTATCTCTTTTTTCATTACAACACCTTTTTTTATGATATTAAGAACAAAGAACCCTTTATATATAAATATTGCTACGGGAAGTATGTGCATGGCGTCCGTCATAAATGCAGAGCATTTATGATCGTGCTCAGAAATGTTCCATTTCTGACATGTAAGACAAGTGAGCACCCCTCTGATTGTCAAAGGATCAGGACTTTCCATACAAAACTATTGCACTTGGAAAGTGCGAACGAGCCATGCACATGCTCTAACTCTCTAGAAAACACCTTAAAAACTCTCAAAATATACTACCAATAAAGAGTAACATTTATAAAGGATAACCCATTCCCTACATAGTATAGCAAAAGAGGTTCTATGATATTAACATAATATATTTGAACATAATATATTAACACAATCAATAATCAATATAAACAGTGCGGGGTGCAATATAATGTTAGGTATTGAACAAAGTTATGAAACAGACATAAAAAACATATTACAATTCAGAGATCTTTTTGATCAAAACAATCAAATAAAACTTTATGAATTTAGTGAGATTGTAAATTATTTTTTTGACAGATATGTGCATAAATCTTGGGAAAAGCAAAAACAAACATTTTTTCAAAGAATACAACAAGGAATATCAGACTTCTCAAAAAGCCTTGATCAAAGAATAGATGATTCACTTAACAAGATGAATTGTCCAAGAGATTTGATCGAAGAGCTTGATAATAATGCATTCTTAGTTAATCTTGAAGCAAGGGGTTATGAATTTCCAGAAGTTGTACAAGAATTAGAAGATAAAGGTTACATAAACAAGCAAAGAACAGAATTACTCATTGACCAATATCAAAAATACTTAAGATTCGGTGGTTTTTATGATGAGATGAATGCAACTTTTAACATGGTCAACACTGCATTAACAGGTGTAAGTGATGTAGATCTCTCTGGAAACCCATCAGAATCAAGAACTAGTATTAGAAATCCAAGAAACAAAAAAGTAATTTCAGTAGATTTTAAAAATAAAAGAAAAAAATAAAAAGTTTTTTTCTACTTTTTATCTAGGGAAACGACCATATGCTACATCCATATCATTTGCAGCTCTTGCTAATTTTGCAACACCCATAACACATTTATTTTTGGATATGCTTCCATCTTTTTCTATGACAGGGCACAAATAATTTAAATATTTCCCTTGTTTAACCAATATAAGCAATGTTTCTTTTATATTCAGAATCTCAAGTCTTGTTTGTTTTAAGAATTCTTCAACTTCTGGTGTTTTAGCCATATTCTTAATTGCTTCTGGTTTTAATTTTGGTGGTTGTGTTAACTTATTAATCAATATTATAACTGCTTTTACCACTTTTTGTGCATTTTTTACAATACTATAATTATAACCACCTGTTTTTGCTTTTTTTAGGCCAGCTATTATTTTATCCAATTCATCTAATAAATAAATATTTTCACCAACCTTAGGGCCTGATATATTCAACATTGGAAAAGTAAGATTATAATCCTTAGACATTTTCAATAAATGTCCTAAAAGCCCTTTTAAATCTTTTAATTTATCAATAGTAGGTCCTGGTCCTGTTGCAGCCCAATCATCTTTACCAAATTTGGCAATAGCAACACCGATTATAACAGCCCTATTTTTATACAATTTCATCTCATTTAAAAAATTTCCAGCTTTTGCAAGTGCTTCACGTTCAGCAGCAATATGAACAATATCTTTTTCAATCAATGCAAGAGCTTTTCTTTTCTCATTCCATGCTGTTGCTGCAGCTGCATAACGAGGCCCTTCACTTTGTGAACCTTCTACATATTTTTTAAACTTTTGCAGATTAAAATGAAATTTTGCAGAAATATTATATCCAGCTTTTAGATTTTTTACACCAATACCTCTTCTTTTAACCATTGTTGAAACAAAACTTCCAAACCATCCCATTTTATATCACCTTTTTTTATTGATTTATTTAATAAAAAGACAATAGAAACACAATTCTATCGCCTTTTATTCTATTTATGACTGATATATATATAAATATTTCTATAATTCACAACTATTACTATACAATCTCTAAACAATCAATCACAATTACTTTGGTAAATACTTTCTCAGCTCATCACATTTCTTACTAGCCAGCTCAACCATTTCCATGATTTCCTCAGCACTCAAAGAATGATCTCCACCTTTCTGCATTGCACATATATCATTAGATTCATCAAAAGCAACTGTTAACCTTGCATCATAAACTTCTTCTTCATCAGGCAAAGGGTCAACAACAAAATTATCACCAATCTTCCACACAGTGCATGATATTGGTTGATTATTAAGTTTTATTCCTTGTTTTGATTTTTCTTCATAATTAATCTTGTATACTCCATCTGTTTCTTCTAATCCAGGCAGCTCAGTGTCCATTAATGCAGCTAATGCACCTATTGCACTTGCATCAAACAAATTACCAGCAGCATTAATAGGAACAATATCAATTGCACAGACCCAGACTTTTTCTCCAGATTTAATACACATGCTTTTAAAATCAAGACATTTACTTTCTCGAACACCACGATCAATTACACGAGCTAGTTCAATTGCTTCTATTCTTGGTGGTCCTGATTCAAAATCAGGTGAAGCAAGTGGAATTAATTCTGCACCAACCATTATAGTTCCTTGATCAGGAGAATCAGGATATGGTGACATTATTTCCATCTTAACACCAACAACAACAATAGTGTCACCTATTGTAACTCTTGCAGAACCTTCTGCACCTTCTGTCACACCTAGTTCTATTTTGATTGGTTTTCTATATTCATCATTCTTTCTTCCATCTAACCTAATATTTTGTTTTATTAGTTTGATTATGTGGTTTTTCATAAAAACCACCTCTGGTTGTTTTTATGAAGCTTAAAAATCTTTAATTTTTTTTGTTTTGTAATACTCATTTTGCCACCTCATACGCTTGTTTCAATGCCTTTTTCTGTACTTCATAGATTTCCATGCAAACTTTTTTAGCCATTTCTAATGACTTTTTAAGTTGTTCTTTTTTAATTCTTCCATCTAATTGTAACAAAGTTACTTTACCAAGATTAGGCATCATTGCAACTGGTATATCTGTCACATGTTCATTATCAAATTTGTCAACAAATTCTGTATAATGTTCTTCTTTATAATCAAGATCAGCAACAATTGTATTATCAACTTCTCCAACACCTACTGCTGTAACCAAATCTTTCATTTGAAATCCAGCATGTGCTAAAGCCATTGATGCTGCACATATTCCAGCACATCTTGACCCTGCATCAGATTGATCAATTTCAATAAATATATCAACCACTGCATTAGGAAACTCACTTAAATCAAGTGCAGGCAATAATGCTTTTTGTGTTACTAGTCCAATTTCTTTAGAACGACGATTTCCACCTGGCCTTATTCTGCCACCATTTGTTCCTGAGAATGGTAACATATTATAATTACATCTTAGCATTCCTTTTTCAGGATCTTGTAAAAATCTAGGATAAAGTTCTCTAGGACCATACACAGCAGCAATTGCTCTTGTTTTTCCTTGTTGAAACATTGCAGAACCAATTGCATTCTTTACAACTCCAACTTTTGCTTTTATTGGTCTTATTTCATCTAATTTTCTTCCATCTAAACGTTGTTTCATAAAAACCACCTCATGGTTTTTATGAATTTCAAAATTTCATTTTGAATTTTCATTTTAAATTCCTCCATTTATCTCCTTTTATTAAATTTATTAAAAGACCTTGTATCTCTTCTCTGAGGTGGTCTATGATCATCTCTTTCCTCAGGTCTTGGATTAGAAATAATCTCTACTTTTTTTCCAGTCTTTTCTTCTAAAAATACTTTGATTCTATCTGTTAAACCTGCAAAATGTGATTCAGCTTCAATCTTTTTGATTGTTTCACTTGCTAATAATTCCATCTTAGGATCTTCTGCATTTAACCAAACCAATCCATTTTGTCCAACAATTATCTTACATTCAGTTGCATTCTTGATCATTGAGATCATTGAAGCATTTTTACCGATTATTCTTGGAACTTTGCAAGGAGTTATACTTAAAATCCTTCCTTCTCCTAGTCTCCTAAGACCTCTGTCTTTCATTGTAATATCAATCAAGTTTTGTGAAGTTATATTCTTTATTTTTGTAAGCATATAATCTCCTATATTAAAAAACCTAGTTAAATCAGCATTCCTTGGTATAAATTGTGAACCTGCTTCTGCAATTGATAACATTGCACTATAAGCAGAATTAGTTTCAACTCTCCATCCACTAAAAGTTATGTCAAAAACTTTTACAATTATTCTGTCACCAACTTTAGGAATATATTTTCCACCAAGTTTGATTATCTTGATTGCTCTGCCTTCAACTGAAACCAAACCAAGTCGTGAGGCAATTATATAATCACCTTCTCTATATGTTCTTTGTCCAGGCAAAAAATCAAGACCTTGAGCTAATTTTTCTCCAGGAACAACAATGTCTTTTTCTTTTACTAATAATTTACTTTCCATTTTCTTTTTTCCTCCAAATTATTTTTTATTATTATTTTCATTTTTCTTATTTTATTTATTCTTGTTTCCTCTTGTCAACTTACCTCGTTCTAACAATTTTACTCTCAACCTTGCCATGAGTCATATTATTTAATTTTTCAAAAAACTCTTCTGTTAAGCCTGCTGGAATTTCAATAATAGATGTTAACGATCCATCATTATTCCAATTCTCTTTTAATATTTTTGCAAAACTCTTA
This sequence comes from uncultured Methanosarcinales archaeon, assembly GCA_964535955.1. Taxonomy (GTDB): domain Archaea; phylum Nanobdellota; class Nanobdellia; order Woesearchaeales; family CAXGTL01; genus CAXGTL01. The sequence goes on from CAZHVK010000004.1 coordinate 21,184, forward strand.
ACAATTGAATAGGATTTTGCAGCATATTCAGTAGGAATACGCACTTCTATTTCTCTTATCTCAAACTTAATAGCAAGAATAGGTCTTAACTTTTCTAAGATTTCTTTAATTTGATCTTCAGCTTTTCTATATTCTTGCACATGAACTTTAGCTTCTTTAAATGCATTTTCTATCCTTTCAATAGGATGTGGTAATTTTGTTCTTGGATCAATCCCATTTCTATGGATAATGTTTATAATTTTTCTTTTTTTATCCTCAACCAATTTAGCACGATACTCAGCTGTTAATTGGATTTCTCCTTGTTTGATAATTATTTTTGCAACTTCATAAGGATCACTTGTTTCAAACACTGTTTTCATCCTATTTTCAGAAGCCAGCATTCCTTTTTTAGCATCATTAAACACTTTAGGTGCTTTTAATATCTCTCTTATATTGATACTTTCATCACCTTGTTTAAATTTAACAGCTAAATCTGGATCAATATCTATTTCAAAGTTTTCACCATCTTTTTTAATTCTTGCAACATTAATATGTATTTTTTTTGTCAAGTCCAATGTTCCGCCTGCTTGTCCCATATTTATCACCCATATATATTTTTATATTTATTTCTTCTTTTTAGCAGCTTTTACATATTTTTCTAATTCATTGTTTGCTATTTTTTTAAACTTGTTATCTTTTATAGATATAAATGCGCAATCTAGTCTATCCACATGAAAGTTTTTACCCAATGCTTTGATTAAAGCTCTAATTGCAAGTTTTATACCTTCATCAATCGTTAGATTTTCATTATACTGTTTTTGAAGTATTTCTTCAACTTCTAATTCAGATTCACCAATTGCACTTGCTTTATACCTAAAATAAATCCCTGTTGGATCTGTTTCATATAATTTAGGTTTTCCTTCATCAATTCCTGCAACCAAAATTGATACTCCAAAAGGTCTAAGCCCGCCTGATTGTGTAAAGATCTGTTTAACATTACACATATCCTTAACAATTGATAATACATCTACAGGTGAATCATATGTAACTCTGTGTTGTTGTGCTTTTAACTGTGCTCTTTCAATCAACACTCTTGCATCTGACAAAATACCTGATGCAGTGGAACCTATATGGTCATCTATCTGCCATATCTTTTCAACAGCATCCTTTACAATCAAAGGATCAACTATTCTTTTATCAGTTACTAGTACAACTCCATCTTTACATATCATACCAATTGCAGTAGAACCTTGTCTAACTGTTTTTTTAGCATACTCTACTTGTAATAATCTTCCGTCAGGGCTGAACATTACAGCTGCCCTGTCATATCCCATCATCTGATGTTCCATTGGTTGCATTTTAAATTCCACCTCATATTTAGTTTATTTGATTTTTGATAATTATTAATTTTAAGATGCAACTTTTTTACGAGCGTAGCGAGGAAATTTAGTTGCATTTTTATTTCACCTCATATATCACACAAAGTATTTACTCAATTTCTTTATACTTCCACTTGTCACAACACTTTTGACAATCAATTTCTTTCCACCTATTGATTTCACAAGTGCCAGACCTGCTTTTAATTCATTTACAAACTTATGATTTACTTTGATCATTCCATATGGAAATTTATATTTTTTATCAATAAACATAATACCAGCCTTACCATAACCTAATTCCCCTAAAAACCTAAGCAATACAGAATTAATATCCTTTTTAACATCTCTATAACTTAATTTATCTTTACTAATGATTTCAAATACCACATATCTTTTCTTTTGCTTTAAGCTTGGTAATAATGGCTTACCTTTCAATTATAACACCTCTAAATGCCATATTATTAATTTTGTGAGAAAATAGTATTTTATTGTATCTCATCTTCTCATCTCTCTCGTATTTCAGTGAAAGTGGTTGTTGTTTATAAAAGTATCTATTTGTACAGAATTCATATTTTAACCTTTCTAACTTCTTCACCTTTCAAATGAAAACAAGTAACACTATTAACCCTAACCCTAACAACATCACCTAATTCATAATCACCTTTTACAACTATAGGCCTATATGCATAATTCCTTCCAACAAAAGTAGCCTCACCACCAATATCTTTACCAATATCATCAATTATGATATCTCCAACCCAATTATACCATTTCTCATTTACCATTAAACCAATATTCTTAAACAAATCAAATAAATAGGAAGAACGTTTCTTGATATCAGCACCAGAAACCTTTTTCTTCATTCTAGCAGCTTTTGTACCACTTCTTTGCCAATACTTAGAAATATTAATAATATCAGGATTCAACCAACGAACCAATCCAATTGTATCATTGAACTGAGACTCTGTTTCAGAAGGAAACCCGCATATTATATCAGTTGCTATTGTTATTTCTGGAATTGCTTTTCTAAATGCACTCACAACAAACTTAAAATCATCAACAGCATACTTACGATTCATCTTAACTAAAACTTCATTATTACCAGATTGAATAGGAATATGCAAAAACTTAAACATCTTTTCGTTTTTGTATATGTCGATAAGAGGGTTTAAATGTTTCAAAACATGATTAGGGTTAATCATACCAAGCCTTATCTTAAAATCACCATGAATAGCAACTAATTGCCTTAACAATCTCGGTAAAGGAAAATCTATATCATAACCATAAGCACCAGTATCTTGCGCAGTTATCCATATTTCTTTTACACCAGACTTAACAGCATGTGTTGCCTGCCTAACAATAGTATCAGGATCATATGATACTAAATGACCTCTAGCCTTTTTAACAATACAATAAGCACATGCACCTAAACAACCAGCACATATAGGAATGATTTCCACTACCTTATTCCTCCGAATCTTAGGTAAATTCAATCGAGGATTCTTATCATCAGCTATCAAATGCACAATATGATCATTAATAGTTTCTTCAACAACAGAAACAATATTACAAACTTGTTTAGGTGATATCATTGAATACTTTAAAAGCTGTTTAGGACTAGTCTTTGTAATACATCCTGCAACAATAACCATCTTACCAAGATTATTAACATTGTCTATGTACTTAAGTGCATTTGTTTCACTTGGGCCTTTAACTACGCATGTATTGACAATAACAACATCACAAGAATCTACAGAATCAACAATCACAAACTCTGCATCAGCTAACAAACCAGCCATAACTTCTGAATCAGACCTATTAACACTACATCCAAATGTTTTTATGAATATTTTTGACATAAATAAGTAAGAAAAGGCAACAAAATATAAAACTTACCACAAAAACCCCAACCTTTAAATACCACAAAATCATAAAAACTCATATAGCAAACACTTTTACAGGGGGTGTATGATATGGATGAAAACACAGAAAACCAAGAAACATTAAAACTAGGTGGTAATATTGAACTTTCAGGCTTTAGATCATTGAATGGCGGCCAAATGATTATTCTTAAAAAAATGGTTGGTAATTATGCAAGAAGATTAGCAGACAGATCATCAAATTTTGAATTACTCCATCTTCATATGAAAACAGTACATGAACGAGAAACATCAGAATTATTTGAAATACACGGCAAATTAATAGACAATGGTAAACATTCAATATCTAAGGTAACAGAGCGTAATGTGTTTGTAGCAGTTGATTCTGCATTAAAAAAACTAGAAGAGCAAGGATAATATGGTAGCTGAACTAAATACAACAATTGGATTATTAGAGCCAATTATAGGACCTATCACACAACTTGTTGATATTGTACAATACATTGTTGGTGGTATATTTGGACTTTATCTTATTCTAGTCATACTAAGATGGCATGAATCAAGAAGACTAGCTAATTTAATGAGAGATGTAAAAGCTGAACTAAAAGCTTTAAACAAACATTTTGGTGTTAAGGTTAAGAAAACTAAAACACAAAAAGAGATTAGCAAATTAAAAAGATTTTTTAGAAAGAAAAGATCATAATTTTTCTTATTTTTATTTAATATGTGCATGGTGTCCTTCATAAATCGGAGATTTATGATCGTGCTCAGAAATGCTCTGCATTTCTGACATGTAAGACCAGTGAGCACATCTCAGATTGTACAACGATCAGGGCTTTCCAAACAAGATAACTAATACATGGAAAGTGCGAACGAACCATGCACATACCTTTTTTAATAACTTTTATAAACACCCAACACTTAACTATCTAAATATGGACTTTAAACAAAACATTATTGATGAAATAAAGAAAATAACAAAAGCAGAAACAGTAAAAGTAGAGATCCCTCCAGACAGAAAATTAGGTGACTATGCAATACCTTGTTTCCAATTCTCAAAATCATTAAAAAAAGATCCAAAAAGAATATCACAATATCTAAAATCAGAATTAAAAAACAAAATAAAAGGAATAAAAGAAATAAAAGTAATTGGTCCATACTTAAACTTCTTTGTTGACAAAACAATTTTAACAGAAAATATATTAAAAGAGATTAATAAGGAAAAAGAAAAGTTTGGGATACAAAAAAAAACAAAACCAATAGTATATCTAATGGATGTTTTTCAGCCAAATACCCATAAAGCATTTCATATAGGACATATTAGAAATGCTGTTTTAGGAGAATCAGTAAGAAAATTATTAATTGCATCTGGTGATAAAGCAATTGCAGTCTCATACATGGGCGATGTTGGTGCTCATGTTGCAAAATGGATTTGGTACTTTAACAAATTCTATAAAGGAGACATTCCCAAAGAGAATATCAGTAAATGGGCTGGTTCTATCTACACAAAAGCTACTCAAGAATCTCAAGATTCTGAAATTTATCAACAAGAAATACATGATGTTCATATAAGACTAGAAAATGGTGAAGAAAAATTAGTTAAACTATGGGAAAAAACAAGAAAATTGTGTTTAGACGATCTTTGGAAAATTCAAAAACAATTAGGTGTACATTTAGATGGACATATTTTTGAAAGTGAAGTTGAAAAACCTGGTAAGGAAATAGTAAATGATTTAATTAAAAAAGGAATTGCAGAAGAAAGTGAAGGCGCAATTGGAATTGATCTTAAAAAACAAAAACTTGGTTTTTTCTTATTATTAAAAAGCAATGGTGCTAGTTTATATTCTACAAAAGATTTTGGATTAGCAGAATTAAAAAATAAAAAATACAAATTTGATAAGTCTTTGTATGTAGTTGCAACAGAACAAAACTTTTATTTTCAACAGTTATTTGCAGCACTAAAATTAATAAAACATCCAACTTCTGACAAAAATGTCCATCTTAGTTATGGTTTAGTCATGCTTAAAGAAGGCAAAATGTCATCAAGAGCAGGAAACATAGTTCTTTATGAAGATCTAAGAGATCAGATGTTAGATAAAGCAATGCAGGAAGTAAACAAAAGACACAAAGATTGGGATAAAAAAAGAAGACAAGAATCAGCAAACAAAGTAGCATATTCTGCAATGAAGTTTGTCATGCTTAAGTATGATAGTATTAAAATCATTTCTTTTGACATAAATGAAGCAATGGATTTTGAAGGAGAAACAGGCCCATACATACAATATTCTCATGCAAGAATCTGCTCAATACTAAGAAAAGCAATTGGTAAGGAATTGAAACCAAACATAAAGATAGACTTTACTTTACTTAAAGAAGAATCTGAACACAAACTAATAACAATATTATCAAACTTCCAAAACATTATCATAGACTCAGCAAACCATTACAAACCATCTATATTATGCAGATATCTGTTAGATCTAGCACAAGCATTTAATGAGTTTTATCATCAATGTGTTGTAGTAGACAAAGATAATATAGAACTTAGCAAATCAAGATTATTATTAGTTGACAGTGTAAGACAAGTTATTAAGAATGGACTACTCCTTCTAGGTATTGAAGCTCCTATTGAAATGTAATCAAGCAATCTTCTTATCTACATCACAATTATTTTCCCTAATCATGCTAACCAAGCCTTTATAATTATTATTCTTATTTTTATTATATTTATAATCATTCTCAAATTTCACTTTAAAACATTCTTCACAATAATCCTCAGGCACTCCTGAATATAAAGGTGTACCAGCACCACTATAAGTTACATCAATACCTTCAAAAAACTCTTTATCTTTTAATATTTTATCTAGATCTAAAGGATATATTCTGACTAAAAATTTTACATCATTTATTGTAAGTTTTCCATATACTAATTCCAATGCAATTCCAGTTTCACAAATATGGTCTATAGATTCTGTCATACTTATTATAGTCTATTTTATGCTATTTAAATTAGATGTATTTAGAACATATACTCATATGGAAATAAAACATGTATTAGTAGAAAATATTACAAAAAAAGAATAAAAATACCTACCTTGTAGGTCTATAACTTCTAGGTGATCTTGCTTTTGGTGCTTTATCAGCTTTAATCAATCTTTCTAAACCATTAAAAGCAGCATTTATTTCAGCAACATCTCCACCATTTTGTTTATACTTTGACAAAGTATTAACTAATTTATCAATTATTTTGTTTTTGTCTTCTCTATCTTGCTTGTACAAATCCATCAATGTCTTTATTTGTTGTTCATATGCTCTTTGCATATCTAATTGTGATTGTGGATTATATTTACAACCAGGTTGAACAGCTCCTTGTTCAGGTGCTTGTGGTTCTTCAGGTTGTGCTTCTGGTTTTGCTTCAGGCTTTGCTTCTGGTGTCATTTCTGGTGTCACTTTTTGTCCATCTACATATACATTATTTACAATTGTTAATTGACTATCTTCAGCATTACCTTCGCCTGCTCCAACATCTTGGCCACTTCTTTCATAATCACTGATATCTTCAATTGTTTCTTTTACTTCTTGCCTTGAGTCTTCTATCTTGATTATTTCTTCTTCATGATAACCTAATGCCTCATCAACTTCTTCAAAATATACATCTACAACTTTTTCCACTGTTTTACCTTTTCCTGCTACAGAATCATGGTCTTTACCAGTTTCTTTATAACAGCTAGTTGCACAAGATGATAAACCTATTAATGAACCTAGTGCTAATATTAATGCACTTATTTTAATACCTTTACAAAATCTAGGATAACGATTTCTGATGTATTTAATTATTCCACCATCATCTCCATTACCACCATTACCATCTTTAATTGGTATTGGCATTTTCTTTTTATCAGTATATTTCTGTGAATCTTTAGCTTTTTCAACATCTACTGGCATTTTATTAGGCATTGGTGTTTTAACTTTACCTTTTACATCTTCTTTACTATGAGTATCACTACCATCCCCACGAATTAATCCATATTCTTTTGCTTTTTGTTTCCAAAAAGAATCACCTGAAGCACCTACTACTTTTTCTATGTATGTTTTTTCTTTATTATCTTTATCTCTTTTCTTTATTGTTTCTTTAATCTCATCTACTTGTTCTTTGACATCTGGAAATACTTCTGTATCTTTATCTTTTTCTTCTGTCTTTCCATCTGTTTTTGCTTTTTTAGTACCTTTCATATCAATATTAGCAATTTTCTCTGATAATTCTTCACGTTGAGCTTTTCTTGTGCCAGTGTCTTTTTTATCTTTTATATCTTTTTCTTTTTGTTGTTTCTTTCTTTCTTTTCTTTCTTTATCTCTTTGTTTTTGTTTTTCTTCTCTTTGTTTTCTTTCTTTTTCTCTTTTCTTCTTATTTTCTTCCCTTTTCTTCTTTTCTTGCTCTCTTTTCTTTTTATCTTCTTCAGCTTTCTTCTTATCTTGATCTTGTTTTGCTTTTTCAGCTTCTTTAGTTTTTGTCTTTTCAGTTTCTTTAGTATCTTTACCTTTTGCTTTTACTTGTTTTTCTGTTTCTAACTTTGCTTTATAGAAATCAACAAAATCACCTGGTTCTTGTTTTGCTCCTAACAAACCTGTTACATATTTATGATATTCATCATCTAATGATTCTCTAAGATCAAAATATTCTTCAAATGAACATTTTTTAATTTCAGAACGATATTTGTTCCATTCTTGAACTCTATCTTCATATTTTTCATCAACTGCATTGTGGTCAATTGGATTTTGGTCAGCAATTTCTTCAAGTTTTTTTTGATTTTTAACATCTTCAAGTTTTTCTATTAATTCTTCTCCTTGTGATTTAGATTTTGTTTGATTGTTTTCAGTCATAAGACAACCCTCCTATAGTGGTTTTTTATATATAATAATATATAAAGAGAAATAACTTATTGTTTATAAATGTTTCGGAAAATTAACCATTATTAAGTGATAACACAACCTTAAATTATGAATTTACCTAGTACAAGCCTTTATTCAGTATAATGGTCTGTTTTTACTTTTTTACCATCTATATATATATTATTGATTACTTTGAGTCTATTTTGTTTATTGCCTTTTTTACCTGGTTTTCCATTACCTTTGACTGGTTTGTCATCATCATCTCTTTCATAATCAGCAATATCTTCAATTGTTTTCCTTACTCCTTGTCTTGAATCACCAATCTTATCTATTTGGTCATTGTGAAAATCTAATGCACCATCTACTGATCTAAAGTATTTCTTAACTTTTCTTTCAACTTTTTTACCTTCTCTTGCTACATAAGCATGATCTTTGCTAGTTTCTTTATAACAACTGGTTGCATAACATGAAAGTCCTACTAATAATGCTAATGCTAGTAATCCTGTTCCTATTTTTGCTGTTTTATACAAACAAGGATATTGATTTTTGATGTATGCAAAGAGTCCTTTGTTATCTTTATCTTTTTTATCATCATCATTAGGTCTATATGGTCCAATTGGTCCTGGTAGTCCTTGTTCTCCTTGAATTCCTTGTGGCCCTTGTATTCCTTTTTCTCCAGGCTCTCCGTCCTTACCATCTACTCCAGACTTACCATCTACTCCTGGCTTTCCATCTACCCCATGCTTTCCATCTACTCCTTGTTTTCCATCTACCCCTGGCTTTCCATCTTCTCCATCTTTTCCATCTACTCCATGCTTTCCATCTATTCCAGGTTCCCCTTTTTCTCCAGGTACCCCAGGATTTCCATCTACTCCTGGCTTTCCATCTATTCCAGGCTCTCCATCTTTTCCATCTGCCCCAGACTTTCCATCTATTCCAGGCTCTCCGTCCTTTCCATCTACTCCAGGTTTTCCATCTTTTCCTTTTTTACCTCTTGGTCCTGTTTTTCCAGGCTCCCCTTGTTCTCCTTGTGCTCCTGGATCTCCTTTAATACCAATTCTATTAATACCATCTTTATACAAACAAACAACAATTGATCCTAATGAATCACGAAGTAATTTTCTATCTTGTAATTTTTTTTCTTTAATAACTTCATTAGCAAAATATTCAGGAACATGTGCTCTTTGAAAGATATCTACTTCATCTTGAGTAAATAAACCACTATACTTTGGTTGTTTTGTTTGTTTTTTAGAATCATCAATCCATTTATCTACTTTATCATCTAATGCTATTTTAAAATATTCTATTGTATCTTCAGTCATATTTCATCCCCCTATCATAATTTAATAATAATATTTGAAATAGAAATATATAATTATATATAAATGTTTAGGTAAATTTACTACAAAAAAATAGTAAAAACTAGTGTAAATAACGTCTCAAACCAACACCATCACAGAACAATACATCTATGCCATCAGCATGCAAAACACCATCTTTGATCTCATATGTATCATCAACAGCATCTTGTGCATATTTTGAAACATTGTCTTTCATATAATCTAGAAATTCTCCATAATTATTTCCAATAGTATCTTCTATATGTTTTGGTTTAATATTAATTAAGTCAATTGAATACATAAAATCCCCCCTTTTTTCAGTTATCAAATATAACTTAAATATATTTGTATATTTCAGTAAACACCCTATTTAAAGGTGTGCTGTCACTAATTGGTAGAAAAAGACAAAAGATTTATATATTATTTAAACTTTCTTTATAACTAGTTGGTGACATATTTCAAAATTCATAAAAATTGGTGATTTCTAGATAAATAAAATAGAAAAATATATAAACTAGTATATCAATTAGTATACTAGATGTGGTTTAAATTCACTATGCCAAAGAATAGAAAAGGAAAAGTACAAGATATTTACAGTATTAGTCAGTCTAGACTAGATGATATTCTAACAGAACTTAGTAAAGATGAAACAACAGACAATACAAAGACAAAGATCTGCAAAGATCATTTAGGAGATTTGATTGATTGGAAACATAAAGAAGCAGGAATTTGTCCGATTTATAATGAAGTAAAATTTTCTAAAGATTGTGACCAAGAAGCTGTTAGAACATTTTATGCAAAATTAGGCTTAAAACCAGCAAACACATTTTTAGAAGAATTAAGATATGAAATAAATGATTATTCAATTGGCCATCTTTTGGTTGTTTCTCCTGAAAATTATTTATTATTACATGAAAGTTTGGAGCAGATGGGAAGTGACATAAGCAAGTACACAAATCTTAAAGTAAAAGGTTCTGGAATCTTTTTTGAATCTCTTGACCCTGGTAAAGAAATCCAAGTAGGAGCTGTAAAATGGAATGTAGGACAATTAGTTAAACATTTTTTAAATAAATATGCTTCATATTTCATAAACAACCTAAGCCCTGCAAAATTTGAAGACAAATTAGAGTTTGTTTCAGACTTAAATGCAATATTAGATTATCTAATCACTACATTAGGTTATAATGATAAGATATTTGTTGATGCAGGTGAACTAGTAAATGTAAAAGACAATTTACTTGAGTCATACCAAAACATGGAAGAAAAACATAAACAAGATTTTAAACTGATTGAACTAGGTATATCAAAATATTGTAATGGAGGTCCTATCATACCTAAAAAATATATGATCAAAATAAATGATCCTTGCATATTACTTGACAAAATAAGAAAAGAGATGATTTATCTTAGATCAAAAGTATCAGAATCACTTGCATCTAAGAAAAGCGTAAAACCAAAGTCATTAGATGAAGCTTTGCATGAAAAACTAAGACAAGAAGAAGAAAAAAGTGCAATAAGATTTAATAAAAAACAATCACAAAAGCACAAAACAGCATACAATAATAATATTTTAACTCAACAACCAGCATATCATACACAAGGAATTGCAAATACAGTTGCAATGGAATTTTTCAGATTACCAAAAGATCAAAGAGAACCCATATTAGATTTAATAAACAAGCAACTTAAACATGTTTTCAAAGAAAATTATGAAAATCTTGAATTTTATCCTGATCATTATTCAAATATAACAAACTTTACATTAAAATACCTTGGAGCATTAGTTGTAACTGCTAATTTTTATAAGAAAAAAAATAATGTAGTAGGAGAAATTAATTATAGAAAATTATTAGAACATGAAATCAATAAAAATCCTAATATCTTTTTTGGAGATTTTACAAAAACACCAAAAGACCCAAAAGATCTATTAAGATTAGCTTTAACAGGATTAAAACAACATGATAGGTCAGTTAATTTATCACAAGTACAGGAATCATATAAAACATTAAGCACACCAGCTGCAACAGGTGATGTTGATTCAATGTTAGCAGATTATTACAAAGAAAAACAACTTAGTAAACATAGATAATACTCAAATCAATTAAATACCAATAAAAATAATCAAATAACAATCAAAAAAACTATATTTTTATAAACAAAACAACTTCTACCTACAATAATGGCAAAAATTATAGCAATTGACGAAAAAATAATAAATAATCAATTTAATAGACAAATTGCTGAATGTATTGGATTATGGTTAGCAGAAGGAGATAATAAATGTACGAATGAAATTACATTCACTAATAATTGTTTTGATCTTATTAAACATTTTCATAATACAATAACTAAATTATTTAAAGAATATAATTTCAATATAAGAATTTATGTTTATTCAAAAAATAAACTTAAAATAGACCTTCCTATAAAAGATTGCATAACTAAATATTATTCTGATAAACGGGCTAAAAAACCTTATTTTATTTGGAGAATTTGTTCTGTTAAACTGAACAGGAAATGGAAAAATATTGTTGAAGCATATAAGCCAAATTCAGAATTTTATCCTGAAATCTTAAGAGGGTTTTTTGCTGGTGAGGGGAATATCAAGATAGGAAGCCACAATAGTAGAGTAATTAGGATAGCACAAAAAAACAGAGTAAAGTTCATAGAAAATATATTAGATTCCTTAAAAATAGAATACAAGTTTAAAAAAAATGAGAGAAGTTATTGCATATATCATAAGGATAATTGGGATATTTTTTCTAGATTTGGATTAGCAGATTTACATCCTATAAAAAAGAACAAATTCTATACTAATTATAATTTCAAAGAAGAACATTATAAACATAATTATCTTAAAAAAGAAGTATTTAAAGAATTGGTTAGACCTCATACTACAATTGAATTATCTAAAAAATTTAATCGTTCACCAGCAAGAATCTGTGATATTGTAATAGAGCTTAAAAAAGAAGGTCTTATCACAAATTTTGGAGTCAAAAGTACTATGTATTGGATAAGAAATGATAAAAATTCTATAATTATATCACAAATTAAAGAGAAATATATAAATATAGTAAAAGAAAAACCATTATTAACATCTGAAATTGCTAAAACATTAAAAGTTGATTGGAAAAATGCATTCAAAAGATTGAAAGAACTTGAGAAATTAAAATTAGTACAACAAATTAACAAAAATGAATGGGGATATATTAAAACAAGTAAAAGGGTTATCGTAATATGAGCAAGGTCATAGCCATAGATGAGGCTGGTAAGGGTCCAGTAATAGGTCCACTTGTAATGACAGGTGTGCTTGTTGACGAAAAAGATTTAGACAAACTAAAAGTAATTGGTGTAAAAGATTCTAAACTAATTCTTAAACATAAAAGAAAAGCAATGCTTGAACAAATTAAAGAAATAATCATAGATTATAAAACAATAATTGTGACAGCTGAAGAACTAAACCAAAGCATGAAAAAGATTAATCTAAATCAGATAGAAGCAATAAAAGCAGCAGAAATCATTAATCATTTTAATAAAATCGATGTAGATACTGCAATCATCGACTGCCCGTCACCAAACATTGGTGCATACAAATATTATATACAAAAACATTTAGAAAGAGAAATAGACTTAAGACCAGAACACAAAGCAGATCTTAATTATGTATCTGTAGGAGCAGCTTCAATTATTGCAAAAACAACTAGAGATGATGAAATAGAAAAGCTAAAAAAAGAAGTAGGAACAGACTTTGGCTCTGGTTACACATCAGACCCAAAAACACAAGCTTTTCTCAAAGATAATTTTGATAAACATCCAAACTTATTCAGAAAGCGCTGGTCAACATGGAAAAACCTAGACATGGCAAAGAAACAAAGTAAGTTAGGAGATTTCTAAACACCAATACTTACTAAAGCAGAAGCATTTGCTTTGATCTTATAAGTACTAAATATTAAATTTGGATTATCAAGTCTTAGATTTCTTAACTTTGAACACACTTTTTTATTTTCTAAAGTAAAAATCTTTCTGTTTCTTTCTATAAGATTATATACTTGTATATTATTTGATGATCCTAATACATATTCTTGTCCATAATTAATCACATCATACACCTTAAAACCAAATTTATTTATTAATCTTTTATTAAATTTGTTTCCTGTTAACAAACTAATATAATCTATGCTTTTCAGTAATCCAGATTCACCAAATATATGAATTTGATTATCATCATTGAGAGATGAGTGTATTACTGGATCAGAATTAGCTGTCTTGATGGCATTTGTCCTTTCTAAAGATTCAAGATTAATAAGATATAAACAACCTGTATTACATTCAACAAAAAGTACTTCATCATTATCAGCAAGAGATAAATTAGTTATACCAAAAAATTTTCTTCCTTTTTCTCTTTTTTGTCCAGAAAAATATGTCAACATTACTCCTTTCTGTTCATTTTTTTCTCTTAAATCAACATCTTGGATAAAAATCTGAGTACCATTAGAAAGATAAAATCTTTTGTTTAATTCATCATAACAATAACATTCAATAAATTTTTCCATAATTGTCTCATTTTCGCCTGATACAGGATCAAATGTTTTAAAACCTCTATTAGATATAATATAATATCTTTTATGAATCTTTTCAACACCTATTACATATTCATTTTCTTGAAAATTAGAATTATCAACAGCAACCAAACCAGAAAAACTACCATCTCTTGAAAAATATAAGTTTGGTTTTTCTTTTTTAAAATGTGTCATATTAGAATTAGCAGTTCCTACTAATAATCTCCCTTCTTCAATTATATCAATACTAGTCACAACTTGATTAAATGTCTTAAAATCTGTAACTTGTTTATGTTTTGCTAGTATTTTTTCTAATTCTGATTGAACATTCATATATCAATAAAAGAATCACGGATTATTTATAAGAATTATTATATTGTAAGATACAGGTTAATCCTTAGCATCCCATTCCTTATAAAATTCTTTTAAAAACAACTGCATAAACCTTTGCCTGCGCAAAGCAATCTTTTTACCTGTTTTAGTATTCATCATATCTTTTAATAATAACAATTTTTCATAAAAATGATTAATAGTGGGATCCATGTCTTTTCTATATTCATGAGACTTTCTGCCTAATTTTGGTTTAATATCAGGATCATACATTATCTTTCCTTTGCTTCCACCATAAGCAAATGTTCTTCCCACACCAATAGCTCCAATTGCATCCAATCTGTCAGCATCCTGTATAATCATGAATTCTTTTGATTTTTTTACTTTTTTTTTATCTAATGATTTTGAAAAAGACATATTAGCAATTATATGCATGATATGTTTTTTATCATTCTCTTTAATTTTCATCTTATCTAACCAAGAACCAATCATTCTAGGTGCAACTCTTACATCACCCTTATAAAACTTGGGATCACCAACATCATGCAACAAAGCAGCCATATCAATCACAAATCTATCAACATTTTTCTCAGAATTAGCAATGTTATGAGCAAGTTTCCAAACACGATAAATATGCCACCAATCATGACCACAACTCTTATCTTTAAATTCTTTTTTAACAAAACCAACAGTTTTTTTTATAACCCCTTTTTTATTCATATATCTAACCTCCTATATTAAACAAAAAAATCTGCAAAACAAGCAATACAAATCCAAACCCAGCCATCAATCCATAATACAGTTTGTTCCAATGCAATATCTTGATACCATCAAAATTACCAAATGGAATTAGGTTGAATAAGCCAAGCCAAGTGTTAATCATAAAGCCATACATAAATATTTTAGCAATAAATTCATTAGGAATAAAAGCAGCAGACCATATTGAAAATCCCAGAAACACAACAGCCATAACCAGGTTAGTCAAAGGCCCTGCTAATGAAATCTTTCCATTAACCCTATTATTTACATAACCAGAGATAATCACAGCACCAGGTGCTGCAAACACGATTCCAACAAAATATGCAAGCACTAAAGCCATCCACAGCATGCTTCTATTTGCTCTAAATTCAGCAAAACAACCAAACCTTTGTGCAACAATTTTATGCCCGAGCTCATGAAACACAAACCCAGTACCCACTGCCACCAAAGATATTACAAGATTCTGTAAAAATTCCATAGAAAATATAGCACGAGTACCAAGTATAAATGCAAATGCAATAGATATAAAGATCCAGGCTCTGATCAAATCATTTATCTCTTTCTCAGATGAAGTATAACCAAATATCTTATACTTTTTTCCAGCATATCTAAATGGGTCTTGGTGCATGATAATGATTAAAATAATTTAATCATTTATATAATTTGTTAATAAATATCACAAATTAATCTCTTTTTTATGTATCAAAAACAAAGCACAATATACTCTAGCCCAAAAATATGCTCTTGTTATTTTACAGTATTTATGATAATCATCTAAAGCTCCCCAATCTAATTTTTCTTGGGTTGTTTTATCATATTGAAGATGATAAAAATCATCTATCAAACATCCAATTTCCTTTGGTTGCCAACCATTTTCCATTAGATTTTCTGCAAATTTTATTAATACTTTTGGTTGTAAAGCTCTTGGACAAGGATATTCAATAAAGTTTTTAGTTTTATCACTTAACTTAGGATCTCTTTGTGCTCTGATAAAGGCTTGCCAATTAGCTAACCTTGGCATTTCATCAAAATCTTTATGATATCTGTATAAATCAGAAGCTTCATACTCATCCACAAGACTGTTTATTGAGTCATCATCTGCTTCAGGAATTTCTCCTGAAAAATTTTCAGCATGTTGAACAGCCATTTCTTTGTTCCACATACAATTAAGCAGATAATCCATATCTTCAATAAAAATATCCTTTTTACCTTTACCAAAATATACTCCCATTATAATGTCTTGCAATGATTTTGCTGATCCTTGAATATATGTTCTTCTTTTTTTATGTAAACTAAATGGAGCTCTCATTATCCTCATATAACCAGGATCACCGCAATCAGTTATATCTTCATTAACACACTTTTCTTCTGAATCACTAATTGTTATTGGTATCTCTTCGTATTTTTCAGCATGTACTAATGATTTGAATGCAATATATTCTTTTAACCTACCCATGCCAGAAAAAACCAAACCAGCATCTACACCTGGTGCAGGATTTCTTTTTATATCATGAGGATCAGTAAAATCATATTTATCTGCTAATTCATCTTCAAGACAACCAATACTAGCAAGCCTGTTAAAAGCCTCAGTGCCTCTTCTTACTCTGAATAAAATATGCCAGCCTGAAGGAGTTAAATCAATCATGTGCGGAACTCCATGCTTTTTTAATAATTTAGATTCATATGATATTACAGGGAACAAATGATTATTAAAAAAATGTAATTGTGAACCCACATTATAATAAAGATAATATGGATCTGCAAGAAATATCTCAGCATCTTTTGCAAATAATGCACTCTCTCCACCATAGCCAAATATTGGTATGTAAATTTCAAGATTTTGTTCTTGTGTTAAACTAGACAAGTTTTCTATTGATTCTGCTGTTACAAGTAAACCATTAGGATCCCAACCTCTAGCAATTAATTCTGTACCAGAACCAAGAGCCCAATTACATTTACCAAAAGAATTTCTTAATTTTGGAAAAATAGCTTCCTGATATTCTCTATCATCCACATCTATCACCCTTTAAAATTTATTTTTATTTAATTTTCAGCCAATAATCAATATCTTAACTTAGTAAATGAAGGATTACTCATACCTACATAATATTGAACAAAGAATGCCCTTACCCAACCAGCAATTCTCTTAACAGGACTTGATTTATAACCACCTAATATCTTAAGATGATCTAATTTTCCTGCTAAATACGCAACAATATCTGCAGGATGAACATCATGAGACAAAAACTTATCAGTTACAGCTTTTATCACATTAGGATTAAGTTGATCACCTGTGCATGTATTAAGTTTTGCTTCTAAATCAGGATGCAGCCTAATATGTTTAAGTTCATTATATTTTTTTGAAAACATTTGTTTATAATTACTAAACTCAAACATCTTCATTCCTTGATCAAATATTTGATGAGCCTCATGAACATCACTTCCTAAATATGCTCTTACTAAATTTTCAACTCCCCATGACATTACAGGAAGATAAGTTCTAATTGAACCAGCATAATTAGCAGCATCATGATAATTATTTCTTCTTAATCTAAACAAATCATCTAAACTAATCTCATTACCATTACAAGGAGTAAATCTAGGAATAGCAATATTATAAGGTGTTTTTGCAGCTGTTTCATGTCCGACTTTCCATGGACTTGTCATATGTTTCTGGTGCAATGAAAATGGCAATCTTATATCTCTCATAAACATTGGATCAGCAAATGCACTTAGATCAACAGATATTACTACACCACCTTTTGCCCATTGATCACCTATAACAACAGGAAGTCTATTACCATATTTTCTTGCTCTTCGCATTGCTTGTATTGACATAAACTCAATTAATTTTGACCAACCATCATTTGCCCATGCTTCATCATCAGTAACAATTCTTCTTCTTCTTGAACCATGTCTTCTATATTGATTCTTTATTCTTTCTTCATGACTAACAAAACCTAAGCTTTGTAATAATTCATATGCATTTGAATTTGCATCATCTTTAGGAACTCTAAACCCATAATGATAACCTTGTCCAGTTGCAATAACTAATGGAGAAAAACCATAATCTCTATAAACACTCATAAGTGCTTGATGAAATGGCTCCAAGTCCCAGAATAAACCAACCATATCTTTATAATTTGCTCCAGGATCATTATGATTAACTTTCTCAACATCTAATAAACATATAAGATTATCCTCATCATGCACTGATCTAAAAACATCAGATTTTTTATCAAGAATTTGGCCTAATTGCCATGGTTCTTTGCATGTAAAACCTTGTTTTACCCTTAACCCATATTCAACCAAATACATAGCAGTCATTAATTTTCCTAATTCTCTAAGATTTCTAGAATCTTTTAAAGGACCATAACCTTGTGGATATCCAATATCAGATCTTTCAATAATCCATGCAGGAACACCACAATATTCTAACATTCTTTTTATAACTTCAGGATGTCTGTAATAATCATGTGCATTATTTGCCATATTTTTTACCTCATTAAAAATCTCTATAAAAATCTATAAAAACCATTTTTAAAAAATCACTAACTTATATATAAGCATTTATATTCTTTATATAATGACTAAAATGATGTAGAAAACTATATAAATCAGCTAAACATTTATATATATAATAACCTTCAAATATATAATAGTATAATAATCAATAAATTACTAATAAATAATCAATAAATCATTACAATATAATCAAACACAAAAAATGGCAGCAACATTATCTACTTATGGATTTAAAGAAGTTGATAAAGATCCTGATAGTCCTGATTTTCCAAAACCAGATAAAAAGTTTAAACTTATCTGGGAAAGATTTTTTGCATCAATCGAAGAACCTTATTTCTTTGTTTTATCAACAATGAGGGATGCACTTGGGTGGACAGAGGTTGACAAAATTAAAGATATATTCTCAGCATCAGAAACATCTGCTTTCTATGGTTCAGTTGGTTCAAGATTATCTATTGCTCAAGATAGAGTAATGACATATTCTAAATCAATTGGAATGTTTCTTACAGAATTGTTTAAGATGGCTCGGGAGCTAAGAATAATAGAACAAAGAATAGATTTAAATGAAGCCACTAATAGAGGTCAGAGATCAGCAGACAAAGCATTAAAAGGTTTATGGGTAGATCTTGTGGATGGTGGTCCCAAAAATCCTAGTTCAATTATTTCTTTATCAAGAGAAGCTGGTTTTAGTGTATTAATGGACTTATTTTTTGGAACATATATTCAATCACCAAAGGATCAAAAAGAAATAGGTAGTAAGGTTGATGAAGCTGTTAATAGGTTAAAATTTAATCAAACAATGAAATCAGTATTAGCTAGAAAATTAGTAACATATCTTACTTGGAAACAAAGAACATTTGAAGAATTAAAAACTAGAAAACTATTCATGCAAAAACATATAAGACAATATTATTTAACAATAAGAATGTATACTACTTGGTTAAGACCATACTTGACTCATGTAAAGAGGTTAGGTATGGATGAATCAAAATTATCTTCTCCAGACTTGGTTGCAGGTTTTGAAACTTCTATGACAGAACTTGAACTAATGTTTAAAAAACCAACAAAAAAAGGAAATTATTACTCAATTATAAATGTTCATTTCCTATTTAAAACACAGCCAAAAATGGATTTTCATCAAGATGGTTACCAACACAGAGGACCAATACATGTTGGGAAAGTTTATATCACTTTTAGAGGATATGTTTGGGATAAAAAACAAATAGAAGAATATAAAAAATTTAGAGCTGAAGAGGATTTTGAATTACTAGGAGCAATAAATGATGAAATAAAAGCTGCATTAGATAATTTAAGTGATGATATTAAAGATTTTATTTTTAATTTAGGAGAAAAAATATACAAAGAAATTGATGTGTTAATGCATGAGTTAAATATAGATTATAATGAGGTTTTGCATTGGGAAAAACTCTACAAAAAAGCAAAAGAAGAAGAGGAATTTAAAGGGACTTTGAAAGAATATATTGAGAAAAACAAAAAACATAAAAAAGACAAGATTAAATTGGGAAGTATTTTCGACCCTTTTAAACATCTTGTTAATGGTTTTTCAGAGATGATAACAGGAAAAGAAATATTTAGATTTAAAGAAGAAGGTGACAAGAAAAAAGATACCAAGCCTACAAAAGCAGAAGCATGGCAGATGGAAAAAGAGAAAGAAGATGCAAAAAAAGCGATGTTAGGTCCTTTATGGAATATATTTAAAGTTTTTAAAAAAGCTCATGGTATGTTAGCATGGTAATTAAAAAAGATATACTTAAAGACATTAATAAATTGTCCCCAGAAGAAAGACTAAAAAGATTAAAACAATTAGAAGAAGAAATAAAAAAAGAAGAAAAGATAACAGAGGGAATAATTGTTAAAGAAAGGGAAGTTCTAAAAGAAAAACAGATAACTGATGAAAGACTGGTACAAAATAGAAGAAAAAGAACAAAAGAAAAAAAAGATAAAGAATCAAAAACAATTACTTCTAAAAGCGAAAGCATCAAAGTAATAGAACCAAAAGTAACAGTATTAGAAGATGTTGTAGAACAAGAAAAAATATCACAACAACAAGAAATAAATATGGAAGAAGTTCAATATCATGCAAAATTTATTACAGAAGTAGACCAGGCACTTGATAGAATGGAATACATGTCTAAGGAAAAGCTTGATCAATATTCAACACAAGCAAGAGACATATATGATAAATTAAATGATGCATATGAACACGCAGTAGGTTGGATGAGGGATGACATAAAAGCAGAAAAAGAACGTATGAAAAACATGTTTAAGTGGTGGAAAGATGAAGGGGATAAGTATTCTTCTTAGGCCACCTCTTTTTCCGACATATTTATAAACCAACCCTTTCTTCTTCAGAATAAAATGATAAAACAAGATCAAACACAAAATAAAGAAGAACTTCAGCAGAGATATATGCAATTACAGTTGTTAGAACAACAAATTAAACAGGTTCAAAAACAGCTTCAGACAATAACAAGTCAATTAAATGAATTAGCTTATTCTGTACAATCATTAGAAGAGTTTAAAAATGTTAAGGTAGGATCTGAAATCTTTGTACCAGTTGTTACAGGAATATTTGCAAAAGCAGAGATTAAAGAGATTGAAAATGTTAACATAAATGTAGGAAGTAATATTGCTGTCAGCAAAAGTCTTGCTGATTCAAAAAAGATACTTGAAGATCAGTTTCAAGAACTAGACAATATAAGAGTGAAACTCTCAAATGATTTGCAAAAGATGATTGCACAAGCACAATTATTGCAGCAACAAATAATGATTTCGCAAAAAACATAATCAGGTGAGCATATGTTTCAAAATTTTAATTTTGAAGCTGCGAATGAAACGGAGTGGAATGAGCATGTTTAAATTCCTTAAAGAAAAATTAAAAAATGTAGTCAATAAATTCAGTAGAAAGATTGATGAAGAAGGTGTAGAAGAAGTAGAAGAAGTGTCAGAAGTGGAAACTTCTGAGCATGATCAGATGTCAGAAAAGCAGGGCTTTTCTGATCACACTCAGAAATCTAAGATTTCCGATGAATCTTCGATTTCTGACAAAGTAGAAGACAAACCAGAACAAATAGAAGAAATAAAAGAAAAAGAAAAAGAAGAAAAAGAAATAAAAGAAAAAGAAAAAGAAGACAAAAAGCAAGATAAACCTGGTGAAGAAAAAGAAATAAAAGAAAAACAAGAACAAACACAAGAACCAATTAAAAAAAAGATTTCTGAAGGAAAAACACCTTCCATATATGAACTTGCGCAAAGAAAAAAAGAAAAAAAAGTTCAGCCTAAAATCGAAGTTGTTACAAAACAAAAACAAGACATTGAAAAAGAACCAGAACAAATACCAAAACCAATACCAGAGATAAGACAGGCAATGCCCAAACTTCCCACTCCTAAAAAACCAATTAAACAAAAACAAGAGCCTGAAAAAGTAATTAAAGTAATAAAACCATTTAAAGAGGAACCCAAACAAATACAAGAATCTGCAGAAGAAGAAGAAGAGACAAAGCCAACAGCAGACCAGCTTATCAAACAAGTAGAAGAGGAAGATAAACCACCTAAAGAAGACAAGGATTTAACAGCAGATGAACTTATCAAAGAATCAGCTAAACTAGTATTACCAGAAGATAAGATTTTAACAGCAAAACAAATCCAAGAAAAGTTTGCCAAAGAAAGGGAAACAAAGAAAAAAGAAAAACAACTAGAACTAGAAAAACAAGTAAAAAAACCAGAGCTAGAGCCAGAACCAGAGGCAAAAGGCTTTTTCGAAAAAATAAAACAAAAATTTGTCACAAAAAAGATCAATGAAAAACAATTTGATGAAATATTTTGGGACCTTGAAGTTGCTCTGATGGAGAACAATGTTGCTTTAGAAGTTATTGAAAAAATAAAATTAGACCTTAAACAAAATCTTGTTGATCAGCCAATAAGAAGGGGCAAAATCCCTGTTGTCATTGAAAATTCTCTTAAAAATAGTATTATTGATTTATTTGATGTTGAAAAATATGATATTATTAACAAAATACAAACATACAAAGAAAAAGAAAAAAAACCTTTTATTATTTGTTTTTTAGGTATAAATGGTTCTGGAAAAACAACAAGTATTGCCAAATTTGTTCAATTATTAAAAAATAATAACTTAACATGTGTAATCTCTGCAGCAGATACATTTAGAGCAGCTGCAATACAACAATTAGAAGAACATGGTTCTAAATTAAACACAAAAGTTATAAAACATGATTATGGTGCAGATGCAGCAGCAGTTGCATTTGATTCTGTCAAATATGCAGAAGCTCATAATATAGATGTTGTGTTGATAGATACAGCTGGCAGGATGCACAGTAATGTCAATCTCATGGATGAATTAAAAAAAATAATCCGAGTAAACGAACCAAACCTTAACATTTTTGTAGGAGAATCTATCACAGGCAATGATTGTGTTGATCAGGCAAAGAAGTTTAATCAAGCAGTCGGCATTGATGGCGTCATACTGACAAAAGCAGATGTTGATGAAAAAGGTGGTGCATCTATTTCAGTAAGTTATGTAACAAAAAAACCAATACTGTTCCTTGGCATAGGTCAAGGCTATAATGATTTAGAAGAATTTGATAAAGATAAGATCATAAATAATTTATTTGAATAAAAGAGGTAATTTAAATGAGAAGAAAAAAAACACAAAAATTCAATCTATTAAAAGAACTTAAAACATCATTCTCTATAATCACTTTAAAAAAAAAAACAATAAACCAAGTCGCAGACAATGGCTCAACATGGTTGGCAGTGATTTTATTTGGTTTTTGGAGTTTAGTAGCAGGCATTATTATCCAAGATTATATGTCAGCAATTGGTTGGTTTGTTGAAGCAATATTCTTTACTTGGATCATCACATTATTATATTATTTAGGTGGAATGTTATTCAAATCAAAAGCAGAATTCATGGAAATCTATAAACCATGGGGCTATGCACAGCTTGTTGTTGGAATCAGTTTCTTAATCAATAAACTCTTTACCACTAATCTTGCATTACTAATATCTTTATTACTCGAAGTATGGTGCATAATCATTGCATACAAGATAATCAAAACAGAATCCAGATTAAAGCCATGGAAAGCATTAATAATAGCATTAATACCAATCATAATCTTAATAATAATTGTAATGACAAACTCTTTGACTTTATTAAGTATTATTTTAGATTCAGGTTTGGTGAATGGGTTGTTGTTTTAATAAAACTTAACCTTTCCTTCAAACAACACACCTTTCCTTAACTCAACAGGTCTCCATTTATCAATAATCAATTTAGCATCTAACCAATTAGCAAGTTCTTTTGGATTACCAATAGTAGCACTGAGTCCAATAATCTGCACATTAGCCAACAGCCTTCGTAATATTGTAATCAGGATTTCAAGTGTTGGACCACGACCAATATCATTCAACAAATGTATTTCATCAATAACAACAACTCCAACATGTTTAAGCCAATGCGCATGATGACGAATCAGGCTATCTAATTTCTCAGAAGTACATATTATTAAATCATAATTCGCAAGATGAGTTTCTTTTTTATCTAAATCACCTATTGATAATGCAATATTACATAAATGAGAATATCTTTTCTTAAAATCTTTATACTTTTCTAATGCAAGAGATTTCAATGGAACTATATAAATACATTTTCCCTTGCTTTCAAGTATGGATTTTATCCCACACATCTCTGCAATTAGAGTTTTACCAGATGCAGTTGGTGTACACACAAGCAAATTCTTACCATCTAACAAACCATTTTTTATTGCTTTTTTCTGGCAAGGCCTAAGCTCAGTAATATTACACTTATCCAAAACCTTGTACAACTCAGCAGGAATATGATCTTTGATAGATTTTAGTTTCATACATCTGGGAAAAGAAAACAATATTTAAGCTTTGGCATGATTATTTCCATTCCCCTTCAACTTCAGAGCAAACTTACCAATTTCCATCATAACAAATCCTAAGAAAGACACACCTAATATCTTAAGTATATCAATCCAAGCCAAAGCTGTTGTCCCAAACACTATCTGTGCAGGTCTCCAATAAATAACAATTACCTGGACAATCAGTGAAATACACACAGCACCAAACAACCACATGTTTGAAAATGGATTTAATGTCTTAAGTGAAGGTAAAAGTGAACGACTACTCATCACAGCAAACATCTGAAACATTACTAGAGTTGAAAAAGCAATTGTTTGTGCTTTAACCAAATCAATATCTTTGTATTGCAAAAATATTAAAAAAGTACCTATGCCCATTATAATACCAAACAATAATATTGATATCAATACCTTACCAGTAATTGGCTTTTCTTTTGGATCACGTGGCATTCTTTTCATGATACCTTCTTCAGGTGTTTCCAAGCCAAGACCTAATGCAGGCAAATCATCAGTCAATAAACTCATGAGCAAGATTTGTAATGGTAATAATGGTAATGGTAATTTTAATAATACAGCTGTTAACACAGCAGTAACTTCTCCAGCATTACATGATAATAAATACTTAGCAGACTTGATCATCTTATCATATATGTCTCTTCCAACACCAATAGCATTTACAATAGACGAAAAATTATCATCAACAAGTGTGGCTTCTGAAACTTCTTTAGAAACATCTGTTCCTGTTATACCCATTGCAATTCCAATGTTTGCTTTTTTCAAAGCAGGTGCATCATTCACACCATCACCAGTCATTGCAACAATATGTCCTTTTTTTTGCAAAGCATCCACAATACGAGATTTCTGTATTGGTAATGCACGAGCAACAATCCTTATGTTTTCAATCCTTTCTTCTAACTCAGCATCTGTTATTTTATCCAGGTCTTCTGCATTAAGAACCAGATCTCCTTTTCTAAACAACCCAATCCTCTCAGCAATAGCTTTTGCAGTAACAGGATGGTCTCCTGTGATTATCATAACTTTGATTCCAGCTGCCCTGCATTGTTGAATAGATTTTTTGACTTCTTGTCTAGGAGGGTCAATCATTCCTGCTAATCCAACAAATATAAGTTTGTTCTCAATATTTTCAATTGAATATTTTTTAGTATTACCTATATCTTTGTAAGCAAAACCCAAAACCCTTAATGCTTTGATTGCAAAAGAATGATTCATCTTTAATATCCTTTGTCTATCTTTTTTAGTTAATTTTCTTATTCTTCCTTTTTCATATATTCTATCACAATCTTTTAAAAGAAGATCAGGTGCACCCTTAACATAAGCCTCAACCTTATTATTTAACTTATTTCTAAAGATAGTTGTCATTTTTTTTCTATTAGAATCAAAAGGCAGTTCTTCTACCATTGTAAAATGTTTATGTATGTATTCTTCTTTAACTCCTGCTTTTTTTCCAAGAATAATTAAAGAACCTTCAGTTGGATCACCAATAATTTCATGCTTGCCTTTATTTATACTATACTTTGCATTATTACATAAGTAACCAATCCTTAATAATAATTCCATTTGTTTTGAATTAATTTGTTTATTACCTGCAAAAAAACCTCCAATAGGTTTATAACCAGTTCCTGTTACCTTCATATGTTTATTATCAAAATAGATATCAGTTACAGTCATCTCATTCTTTGTTATTGTTCCTGTTTTATCACTGCAGATAATTGTCGCAGACCCAAGACTTTCAGCAGCAGGCAGTTTTCTTATCAACATATTATGTTTAGCTAACTTTTTTGTACCCATTGACAAACCAACAGTAACAATCACTGGTAATGAATTCGGAATAGTAGAAACAGTCAATGCTAATGCAATTATCAGCATATCTGCAAATGACATTGCTCCTTGTAATAATCCTAACACAAAAACTAGCAAGATTAGCAGGATTGCGATTGCTCCTATCTGTGCAGCCATTTGTTCAAATTTCATTTGTAATGGAGTTTTAGCTGTTTTAGTTGTTTCTAATGATTTAGCAATCTTGCCAAACTCTGTTTTCATTCCTGTATTTGTGACAATGCTTAGACCTTTTCCATAAGTAACAATTGTGCTCATAAATGCCATATTTTCTTGATTAGCAATAGAAGTTCCAATTTCATATTTGGTAGTAATCTTTTTAGAAGGAACAGATTCTCCTGTAAGAGATGCTTCATCAATCTGTAAGCTGTGTGATTCAAATATCCTTGAATCAGCAGGAACAATCTCACCTTCTTCTAGAACAAGAACATCACCAGGAACAACATTTTTTGCTGGAATCTTCATCTCTTCTCCATTTCTAATCACTTTAGCAGTTGGTGCTGATATTTTTTTCAATGCTTCTATTGCTTTCTCAGCCCTGTATTCTTGTACAAAACCAAGTATAGCATTTAATAATACTATTCCATACATTGCTATAGCTTCAATAGTTTCTCCTAATAATAATGATATCGATCCTGCAAAAATCAATAATGCTATCAATGAATTCTTGAATTGATTTAAAAAAAGTCCTAAAGCACTTATCTTTTTACCTTTTTTAAGTTCATTATGACCATATCTTTGTATTCTTCTTTTAGATTCTTTACTAGACAAACCAAACTTAGATGTGTTTAATAAATCAAACACCTTTTTTACACTTGTTGCATAATAATTATATTTCATTGATTTATCCTCTTAAAACAGCAAGCACTATTTGTATAATAAAAAATACAATGGTTACACCAACCAGCACTTTTCCTTCAGTTTTTGTTAATATTAATTCCTTAATAAATTTTGATACTAAAAATATTGATATTAAAAACACAACACACCCTATTATAAAACTCATATAACTTATTCCACTCATATTTATTGGATTTATTAAAGCAGCAATTCCCAATACTAATGAAAAATTAACAATCAAGCTGCCAAATACATTTCCAATGCTTATGTTTTGCATTCCTTTTAAAACAGATTTAATTCCTACTGTTAATTCTGGAATAGTTGTTGCTATTCCTAAAAATAATACACCTACAATAACATTAGGAACTTTTAACAAGTCACTTACTACATTAAGAGATTGTACCAAGATTTTCGTACTTAATAATATTGCAGCTATTGTTCCACCAAAAATAAATATATCTTTCCAAATATATTTTATTTCTACATTTTTCTTTAATCTGCCTAAACTTCCTTGTTGTTTTATAAGTATGATCAGATAAAGAATAAAACCTAGAATTAGGATAATTCCATCAATAGATGAAAAAACACCATCAATGCCTAGGATCAATGGTAATAATAAGATAGCAATCTCTTCAAAAAATGTTTTTCCAATTATACCTCTTTTTATTTTAATTCCTCCACTTAACCAAGCAATGATTCCAAGAACAAGAGTAATATTTATTATATTAGCACTTATTACATCACCTAATACATAACCACCTTTGCCTATAGATGACGCAAAATAAGCAGTACTTAGTTCTGGAAGACTGGTTGCAATTGCAACCACTATAAAACCTATTACAAAATCATTTATTCCTGTTTGCTTTGAATAATGAGATATTGCTTCTATTGCAAATCCAGCAGATTTCATTATAATGTAAATACTAATCAAGAACACAAAAAAGAACACAACCAATGGATGAATTTTAAACATTTCTTTTTTATCAAGATAACTAAACAAAAGAAGCAATGCTATAAAAAATCCAACAATATACCACGACAGTTCGTGTTTGGAATAGTGTTTGATTGGTGTTCTTTTGTTTTTAGTTTGTTTTTTATTCTTATTTTTGCTTAGCCTCTTTTTTTTCTTCACTTTACACCTCTTTTTTAAAAAAACTCAATACTTCACACTTTGCCCAATCTTAGGTGCATGAACTCTCTTAATTCCAATTGACCTGGCCCATTCAGCTAGATTCTCTTCAGACTCTGGGTCACCATGATTAAGTATCAACACATCAGGTTTAACATTTTTAATGTTTCTTTTTAAACCATTCAGACCAGCATGAGCAGAAAAATCATATTTCTTGATTAAACATTTAGGATAAACTTTGTTTCCATCTAGATAAATAAAACCTTTTTCCACTAATGTTCTTCCACCAGTACCTTCTGCTTGATAACCTGTTAATAATATAGCATTGTTCTCATCATGCCAAAGATATTTTATATAATCAATTACAGGTCCACCTGAGACCATGCCAGATGTTGTAACAAATATTCCTTGAGACTTGATTGCATCACGTCTTTTATTAAACCCTTTCATAAACACAATCTTTTTATCAAATCTTCTTAATTTATCAATATTATGTGCAAATCTTCCTTCACGCAGTAATTTAGAATATACCTTTTTAGCCATTCCATCTAAATAAATAGGAACATTTGTTTTTAGTTCTGATAATATTAATAATATTTCTTGAGCACGACCAACTGCAAATGCAGGTATTATCACAGAACCCTTATTATTGATAACAGATTTGATTGTATTCAAGAAATCATTTTTCTGTTTTTCTCTATCAGGATGATTTCTATCACCATATGTTGATTCACTAATCATTATATCAATCTTTTCACCATAATTAATGTCAGCTTTTGGCATCAGCATTGTTTCATCAGTATTATAATCTCCTGTATAAAGAATAGTTTTTCCATCAACACGCAACAAAATACTTGCACTTCCTGGTATGTGTCCTGCATCAAAAAACTTGAATTCACAATCTTTAAAAACATACTTTTTATTGTAATTAGTATTAATCATCTGAAACAAAACATTGGTAACATTTTCTTTATCATATGCAGGATGCTTATCATTCAATATTTCTATTTTTAATGAATCTTTTAACAATAGTTTGCACAAAAACTTAGTCATACTAGTACAATAAATATCAGCATTCATACCTTTGTAATTGAACAAAGGTAGCGCACCACTATGATCAAGATGAGCATGACTCAAAAGCACTAGATTAATATCTTCAACATTATTAATAACCTGTGGATATTCAGAATCTCTTTCAATTCCTTCTCCTTCTAATCCTAGTTTGATTCCAGCATCAAACAAAATTCTATTATTTTTAGTTTGAACTTCAACACAACTTCTGCCAATCTCTTTTGCAGCTCCATGTAATATTATTTTCATGTTTATTTCCTCCTCATATAAAAATATAAAAAAAATAAACCAGTGAGATGTTAAGAGCAATTTGCAGCTCCTACCACCCCTCACTGGAAAAGTTTTCCGCCAAACTTTTTGTCCCAGGACTATGACCTCTTTTTTATGAACCTCTTTTTTGAGTTTATGCCTCTTTTTTCCTCTACTTCCTCTTCTTTTTTGTAACCTCTTTTTTCTCTATGATAAGTGGCTCAAACTCAATATACCACTTATTAGAATCAGGATCAAACTTGAATACAACATTTTGTTTCTTTGTTTTATCAATAGCAAATAACAAAGGCATTGGGATTGTTGTCTCATAAGAACTTCCACGCTTGTACAGTTTCCTTTTCAACTCAGTAGTTGCCATCTTGTCATCAAAAAATAAAAAAAAAGAGCAACTTTGTCTGCTGCCAGAAATCTAATTGAATTAAGTGTTTTTTAGGGGGTTGAAATCATTTGCACCAGTCAATATTGCTCCTCTTTAAATATAATATACTTATTAATAGTATTATTTAATTACTAACTAATATATAAATCTTTCTATTTATTATTATACTTTGTAAAACACTTACAAAAATACTTATGTACTCTCGTAACTATCCCGTAGTAATCATGCCAATATTTATAAAGAACAAACAACTCCAATTCATATTATTATACTTGGAGGTTTGATAATATGGAATGTAATCCCAAAAAATTAACAATAGAAAAGGTCTTAGAAAGAATCAAAGAAGTACCTGAACTTTTAGGTGAATATTGTAGATTATTACAATCTGGTGATGTACGTGTTGCTGCAGTTGTTCCTGTAAAGAATTCATATGTTGCTTATTTAGAAGCAGTAAAAGATGGCAGGTATTTAACATCTAAGTCAATTTCAAGATCTATTGTAGAAGGAATATAATTTTATTTCTTATTTTCCTCTACTATTCAGATCATCAATAAGGTCTACTTCATCTGGAAATTGATCTATATGTGTGTGTTTAGTAGAATCACCACCTAATAATGCGTCAAGTGGATCTTGATCATCAATACCAAACAATTGATTCAATTTAGCTTCTTCATCTTGTGTATCTTGTTTTTTGTCTTGTTGTTCTTTTTTATCCAAACCAAAATAATGATCTATCTTTTCTTGTGATGGTATATAATCAATTTCTTCTCCAGGCTCTCCTCCAGAAGCTTGAGCCAATTCTTCATTTATTTGATCAATTTCATCCGGTGTGTATTCTTCTTGTTTTGTTTCTGGCAAATACATTTCAGCTTCTTGTTCTAAGAGTTTTGTCATGCTTTGTTCTTTTTTATCTTCTATTTTCTTATCTCTTTGTCTTTGTTCAATTAGTTCTTGTGATAATGATTTATCTTTTATTATTGTTGCTGATTGTCTTTTCTTTATTATTAGACCACCCCTTCTCTTGTTTTCTCTTTCCTCTTCTTCATGCACTGCTTTACTTGACTCAGCAAACTGTTGAAGCAAACTTTGAAAATCATCATCACCATCATCCTCTTCTTCTCTTGCTAAAAGATTCCCAAAAGGAGAAGAACCTGGACTAAGACAAATAGAATGCAGATCATCTCCATAATCTTCATCATCACAAAAAACACTACTCAAAAAAATACCACAAGGATCCATTTTTCCTGGTTCTGTTAATTGATCATCATCTAAACCAGACCCTCCAGACAACATATTTAAAAATTCATCTTCTTCATCAAGAGTAGGAAATTGTATTCCCTGCGGTTCATCATCACCACCATCATTCCCTTTAACCAATTTTTTATACTGATGCAGATCTTTTCTTAATGCATCCATTTTGTTCATTATCTTCCTACTTAAGTGATTTTTTGCATTAATTTTCTTTAATTCACTTAATTCTTTACTCATCTTGTCTACATAATCAAACAAATTACTTTCTTTTGAAGTTACTCTAAAGCCAAAATTTTCATCAATAACAACTAATTCTCCTCTGTACAAAAGATTGTTTCCACACTTCACTAGAATACTTTGTCCAGCAAGTTGTTCTAATTTGAATTCAGAACCAATCTCTAGTTGTGAAGCTTGTTTTGAAGTCATATAAGTATGTCCAATTATTGCTCTTAATTCTGTACAAACTGAATTAATCCTGTCAACTGGTCTTAATTTATGGTCTCTGTCTCTAAAATTGACTATTTTTACTTTAAAATATTCATCTTCAACACCAAGCCTGCATTTACCAAGATACAGACCACCTGCATAAATATCAAACTCTTCACCACACAATGTATCTAGTTCAATTACTGCTCCTGTACTAATCTCTTGAAGATCTTGCACAGGTCTTTCACTTCTTCCTGCTTCTATTTCTATTTTTAATGCTTGGCTACCAAATATTTCTTTATTTATCTTTGTCTTGGTCTCTCTACCATAAAACTTCTTTAAAAAAGGATGTATTGGAAAACTCACATTTACAATTCCTTCTCTACAATCTGCTTTTTTAAAATATTCATTTGTTTTTTGTTTAAAGTATTCAATTTTGTCACTAAAAGTTAATTGTTTTCCTTCTTCATCGCTTTGCCTAATTCTATGTATACCATCACCTAATTTTTCTAAGAATATTCTTTCAATATGGGCAATAGTATCATAATCTTCCTTGATTTTATCCCAATTTTCTCTAAACACTTTTACAAACTGACAATTCAGCTCATATTCATCATCATCAAAACCAATTCCAACAAGAACCTTATCAATATCATCATAATCATCAATCCCTTCTGCAGTTAATTTATCAAAATAATCAATACCAGAAGAATAATTAGTATGACACTGAAACTCATATGTCAATAATAAGACCATATCATTAGGATTATGTATCACCATCTTAGGATCTGTAAATAATTCAGACATTGTTACTTTTTCTTCTAATTTTATATTCTTAACCAATGTTTCTAAAAATGTTTTACATGTTTCTGATAATTTAGAATGCATATTTTCTAATCTTTTTGCACTTGTTTTTTCATCAAATGCATATAATGGTGAAAATGTATTTACTAATCCTGCATTGAATTCTAAATAACCAGCATATTCTCCAATCTTAAATTCTTGTAGATAAGTAGGATTATTGATACTTCTTATAAATTCTTCATGTGTGATCTGATCAACACTTACTATGTCTAATCTAGAGACATAGACATTACTATGCTTATTTCTAAATTCTTTTAACATCTCTTTTTCAAAATATTCTCTACTCTTATTTGATAAATAATCAGATTGTCTTTTTGTAAAAAAATCAGGTCTTTTATAATCATAGATCTTTATTTTTCTATGTTTTACATCTTCTTTCATTTCTTCATCAGTCTTAAGATCACCTGTCTCAATTGCACTTAACAAAGCATCTATCTCATCTTGACATAGAATTTCAACCATTATTATCCCCTCACCTAAATATTTAGTATTTGTTTATTATGTTAATATTTTAATATATTAAATTCTTATTGTAATATATAATATTACTATGTTGACATATATAATTATTATATCTCTATATAGATGTATATTCTAACCACTTTTAAAAGAATTATTATACTCTAGAATATATATAAAACATCAAACAACCTTTCTCTTCTCAATATAGAAAATAGATAGATAAACAGGCACAACTACTAAAACCAAAACAATTGCCATTACAGCAAACAACACCTGCAATGACATCAAACCCATAAAACTACCAAACTCAGCAACCAATGCACCTAATGGAACAAACACAACATAAGCCAAAACCATTAACAAAGTATAGCCTTGGAAATACCAATGACGCAATTCTGGTTCAATATTATTACTAAGTAATAAACCAGTTGTTAAACCTATCATTGATCCACCTATAACAGAACAAACAATTGCCATTGAGATGTTGATTATTCCTGGTTTTAACCACATTGTCAAAGGAAGAATAGCAATCAACATTGTACCAAACACAAGCGCAGGTATATTACCATATTGTTTAGATAATGCTTTTGCCATGTAGGTGGAAAAAAGAGAAGTGATTATAGGAACAGAAAACATTATAGCAACATTTAAAAAACCATTAAATGCTATATTTGTAAAGTATTGATAAATAAAAACACCATAATAGGTTATACCAATTGTTTGAATAACACCAGTTATGGCTGTACCAATAGCAAGCATCATAACAACTTTATTCTTAAAAATTTGTCCTGACATTTTTCTTATAGATCTGAGTCTTTGTTTTATCAATATAAATATTGATGTTGTTTCAATTTGCATCTTTGTTTCCATCAAATTTAATAAAATAAATACAGATATTAACAAACACAATCCAGCTGCACCAAACACAATCAACACAATAATATTATTAGCATAATTAAATGCATTATACTTATTTAAGAAAAATCCGCTTAAGACCAGTCCAATCACAACAAAGAACAAACTATATCCTCCAATCTTTGTCAATAATAAACTATCTGTTTTTTCTTCTGATTTTTTTCCAAAAGCAATGCTATAAATTTCGCCAATCAAAACATTGCCTAATGCTAATAATAATACACAAATGATTATAAGCCAGCTTAACTCATAAAATAAACCAACACCTATCAAACCAAGACAAAGTGCCATCATAATTCCTGTTATAAGAATCATTGTTTTACTAATCTTTTTTTTTTTAAACAAATCTTGTAAAAACATTGAAAACAACAAACTTAATATAACAGACAGTCCAACAGTAACACCTAATATAAAATACGAACTAGTCAATAAAAACAAAAATATATAGATAAATTGATCATTCCCAAACCCAGATGATAGTTTAAAAAACAATTCCCTTGTAAAAAACTTTTCAACAATATAAGACTTAGTGCTTATTCCAGTTTGTTTTTTAATAATCTTATCTACATCAGACTCAAGAAATCCTTTAGACAAAACCTCATATTTAATTACTTCTGGTTTTGCTTTTTCAGATAACCTCTTTTTTATATACTCTTTAATATCTTCTGGCATATGTTTATTTAATATTATTAGTATATATAAATGTTACTATGGTGTGTAGTATGTGTATGGTGTCTGTAAGACTAGTGAGTACCCACATAAATCGTAAGACTACTTGGGCTTTCAATACAATCAGAATAATACATTGAAAGTACGAACGAACCATACACATACTGTGTATACATATAATAAATACATGTAGAAACATTTAAATAAAACCTAAAGCCTAAACAAACAATAACAATATAAAATCATTATAAAACCAACAAAAGGTGATAAACTATGTCAAATCAAGAAACATGTATATATTCAATATTAGCAATTATCTTTGCATTTGTATTATCCCCTCTAGGATTAGTATTTGGAATAATGGCTTTGGTTAAGATTCATAAAGATCCCAATTTAAAGGGAAAAGTGTTAGCAATCATTGCATTATTTATTGCTGTATGGGGTTGTTTTGTATGGTTTAGTTTGTTAGGTTCTTTGCTTTATTACGGAGTTCTGGACACAGATGTCTTTATACCTGAAAAATGTATTCTTGGGCCTGCTGGTAATATTGAATGCACTGAACCAGATTTAACTTCAGACGGAAGTTTATTGATCACATTAAAAAACACAGGTGGAATAGACTTAGAATCAGCAACACTAAGTATAGATGGTAAAGATTGTTCACCAAAAGACTTTGATTTTAAACACAATGAAGAACAGACATTTAACTGCCATGTTGAACCAGGAGAAACAGATCAAATGGGTAAATTCAGCATGTCATTATTGTATGGAAAAGGAATAAAGAAATCAATGAGAGGCGATTTGGTAGCAACTTATAATTGATTTTGTTTTTTTTATTTTTATTATTTGTTTTTGTTATGTTTTTTCTTAAACATCCAATTCAGCAACATTCTTAGCATTCTCTTGTATAAACTTTCTTCTAGGCTCTACAAACTCACCCATTAGAATAGTAAACAT
This sequence comes from uncultured Methanosarcinales archaeon, assembly GCA_964535955.1. GTDB lineage: Archaea > Nanobdellota > Nanobdellia > Woesearchaeales > CAXGTL01 > CAXGTL01. Next base: position 56,839 of record CAZHVK010000004.1, read on the forward strand.
CTTGTCAGCTTCAATAGCATCTTCAATTGTGACTTTTTTCAACATTCTTCTATTAGGATCCATTGTAGTTTCCCAAAGCTGGTTAGGATTCATCTCACCTAAACCTTTGTAACGTTGAATATGAATATTCTCATCACCAATCATATCAATTACTTTAGATTTTTGAGCATCATTATATGCATAGAACTTGGTTTTTCCTTTTTTGATTAAATAAAGAGGAGGCATTGCAATGTATAGATACCCTTTTTCAATTATATCTCTCATATATCTATAGAAAAAAGTCAATTGTAATGTAGTGATGTGATTACCATCTACATCAGCATCACACATAAGTATTATCTTATGATAACGAAGCTTTGCAATATTAAAATCATCACCAATACTACATCCTAAAGCAGTTATGATTGTTACGATTTCATTATTATTGATTACTTTGTCAAGCCTAGCTTTTTCAACATTAAGTATTTTACCTTTTAATGGAAGTATTGCTTGATACTTTCTGGACCTAGCTTGTTTTGCTGAATTATGGACAAAAATACCTGATGCAAGTGCAAAGTTATGAGTCTCTTCAACTTCTAAATCATATACATCTATCTTTTCTTTTAATTTTATTATTTTTTTTATTTTATGATTATAATTTTCAACAGCTTCAATCATTGTTTTTTTATCATTATCAAAAAATCTTTTAGTAAATGTTTCTTTTTTAAGTAAATTATTGTTTCTGATTTTTGTTCTTTCTTTATCATAATTGTCTAAATTACCATTTTTTTCCAAAATATTTTTCATAAATTTAATAGTGTGTTTAAAATAAGTATTATCATAAGCTTTTTTTCTCTGTTTTCTAAATTCATCAGTCCATTGCTCTTTTGTTTTATTGCTTCTCCATTTTTTTAATTTAGGATCATTCCATTGTTTTTTAGATATTTTACTGAGTTCTTCTCTTGCTTCTGGGTGTTCTTCAAAATATTTTCTAACTCTTTCAGCTTGGAGTTTTCTGTTTTCTTCTTTTGACCAATATTCTTTTTGTGCTTTGTCTAATATTTGTAATGATTTTTTTCTATATTCTTCATTGTTTTCATAAAATTCTAAGAATTTTTCGACCATATAATTTTTATATTCCTCACCTTTCCATTGTTTTTTTGCTCTTTCTGAAAGCATTCTCCTTACTTCTGTTTGTTTTGCCCATTCACTAATCTTCCTTCTATATTCTGGTTTTCTATGTGCTTGTCTTGCTTTTTCTTTGGTTTCTTCAGTGTGTAAAGTCTTATCTAGATGTTCTGTATGAAACATAAGATGTTCCTGTTTTGGTAATCTAATAATGTTGGTGGGATTATTATTTAATTTATTAAAATCAATATGATGTTTAGCATCACCTTGTTCTTCTGAATAAATTCCATGCTTTAAATTATATTCATCAGCCAATTTATGAGTAAAAACCCATGTTTTATTTTGATCCCAAAGCATTTCATATCCTTTAATTTTGATTCTTCCGCCTATTTTAGAAATTCTTTTATGAAATGGAATAAATGAATCTTTCTTTATCAAATCTTTAACTTCTTTATAACCACCATTCCTTAACATAAATTTATGATCTGGAGTACAAATAATCTCTTTATCATTATCTAAAATAAGTTTAACTACTTCAACATTTTTTTTAGTAATCCTAGGGTTCTTGATTTTAGCAATTACAATACTTCCATTTTTATCAATAGTATAACAAAAGTTTTCTTTCCCTTGTTCATGTTCTTTTACTAATTCTTTAAAACTAAGATTCCTTTCGTCTGTTAATGCAACTTTAGTATCTCCAGAAAAACAACCACCAGCTGAGTCACCTTCAACAATATATATTTCACATAATGAAGGGTCAGTATTAGAACAATCAGCTAACTTACCTGGTAAATGACTTCCTTCAAGAATCCCTTTTCTACGAGTAAGTTCTCTAGCTTTTCTAGCAGCTTCTCTAGCTTTTGATGCTGTTACACATTTTCCAATGATTGCTTTTGCAATTGAAGGATTTTCTTCAAAAAAACTACTTAATCCTGTAAACACAATTGAATCAACTATTCCTTTTACTTCAGAATTACCTAATTTTGTTTTTGTTTGTCCTTCGAATTGTGGTTGTTTTAATTTAACACTGATTACACATGACAAACCTTCCCTAACATCATCTCCGCTTAATTTAAAACCATTTGAAGATAATTTATTTTTTTCAGAATAATTATTGATTGCTCTTGTCAAAGCTGTTTTAAATCCTGATAAGTGTGTTCCACCTTCTAATGTATTGATATTATTTGCAAATGTGAATATGTTTTCTCTATAAGAATCATTATACTGCATTGCAACTTCTATCTCTGTATCATTTTTTTCTTTATTAAAATAAATTACTTTGTGGAGTGAATTTTTATTTTTATTAAGAAATTTAACAAACTGAACAATTCCACCTTCATATTTAAAATTGTGTTCTTTATTAGTTCTTTCATCTTTGATTGTTATATCAATATTTTTATTCAAGAATGCAAGTTCTCTTAATCTAGATGATAGAATATCAAAATGAAACTCAATTGTTTCAAATATCTCTTTATCAGGCAAAAACACAATAGTTGTTCCTGTCTCTTTAGTATCACCAATAATTCCTAATTTGTTAAGGGGTTTTCCTTGACCATATTCTTGTTGATATATTTTTCCATCTCTATTGATCTTTACAATCAATTTTTCAGACAAAGCATTTACAACACTGATACCAACACCATGCAAACCACCTGAAACCTTGTAAGCATCATTATCAAACTTACCACCTGCATGCAGTTTTGTCATAACAACTTGCACAGCTGGCATTTTTAATTTAGGATGCATGTCAACAGGAATACCTCTTCCATTATCAATTACAGAAATAAAACCATCTTTGTGTATGATTACAATTATTTTATCACAGAACCCTGCTAATGCTTCATCAATTGCATTGTCTACAGCTTCATACACTAGGTGATGTAAACCCTTTATATCTGTAGAACCTATATACATGGCTGGCCTTATCTGAACAGCTTTGAGACCTTCTAATGATTTTATACTTTCAGCAGTATAGCCATTTACTTTCTTTTTGTCTGGAGTTTTCTGATTATTTTCAATTTTTTCTCTATCCTTTTTTTGTATATTTTCATCCATTTTTCAAACTTTCATCTGCCATTTTCAATTAAATAAGTATCTCGCAAAACACAACCCCGTCGAGAATCATATAAATATGGAGTACTCAATCCTTTATAAACTTATCGTTGCTAAAATGCCTTCACAAGCCCTCTAATGCTGGGATTCAAGCATTTAAGGGGTTTGGAATGGTCTTATTTTGAACATTTAATCCCTATTGAGTGACAAACCAATCAAAACCTTTAAATACTGATAAAAATCTCCATTCATATAGTAAAAAAGAGGTTCTATAGTAAGTTGTAATATGTAAGGAGGTAAAGTAAAATGACTTCAAGAGGAGGATTATATGCAATGGTTTTTGTTACTATGTTAGCTTCAATGTCATCTTGTGCAAGAACTTGTGATATAAAAGATGATGTAAAAAGAGTTCAACATGAACTAAGAGCTGTCAAAGACTTACAAGTAGCACAAGCATTATCAGGATCAACATTAGAAGTGACTACTTTGAGAGAAGTGGAACAAAGAGGAGAATACAAACCAGAACCATTTATTGTAATAGGATCAAAAGGCGGAAAAGAGTATACATATCCTTAATTTTTTTATTTTGTCAAAAACAAACAAAATCAAAGAAAACTTTATATATATTAAACAACCTCTCTATGAATACAAAAAGAGTATTCTAGATAGACATTATTCATAATCAAGACACAGGGGTGTTTTCAATTGAACACAGAATCTATTGAAATACAAAATAAGAGCAAAGCATTACGAGAATCTCATGGCTTAGAATGGCTTGCTTTTAATCTATCAAAAGAACAACCTGATATAGAACAAAGACTTTCTCATTTAGACAATGATCCTGAAATAGACATAATAGAAGCATTGGTTGACAGTGGTTATGAACCAATTCTTGAGCCATTTCCAGGAAGCGGAAAGATGAAGGATTGTTATTTTGTATATCAGGATAAGAATAAAAAGCACAAAAGAGTTGCTGTTATTGATAAACCATTAAAAGATCTTTCTGAAAAATCAAGAAAAAACAAACAAAAAGGAAATGATGTTGAAAACGAAGGAAATATCTTAAGAAATATTTCAGATCGTAAAGAACATTATATAATTGATTATTATCACAAGATAAAACTTTCAGATGGCCGTTATATGCATATTATTGAATATTTTCCAGGAGAGCCACTGTTTGATTATGTGAAGAAAAATGGTCCTTTTTCAGCAAAAGGATTTGAACAAGTTGCAGACAAACTATTAGTAGCTATAAGTCATGTTTATAATGATGGATATCTGCATAGAGACACTCACACAGGAAATATATTAGTTAGAGAAGATAAAGATGGATTTGATGCAAGATTAATAGATTTTGGAAATGCATCTGACAAAGAATCTTTAGAACAAAGGCTTTGTAATTCAACAGCAATGTCTTCAATAATAGCAATGCCTATTGTTGATCCTTTTACAATCAGTGGTTTAACATCAGAACCAATCAAATATTCTGTTGCATCTGAGCTTTATGCACTAGGTACTGGATTATACTATGCTTTAACAGGCAAAGATATTTTTTATTTTAATAAACAAACAGGAGAAGCAAGAGTAAGAAAAACAGATAAAAACTTATTAGATGAAAATGGATTGCTTGATATTGAACTTTATGAACAAGAACTTGCTAATGCTTTAGATGATTTACCCAAAGAAGTAAGAAAATATTCAGAAATCTTGTACAAATTATTAAGTCTAGAAAGCAGGATGGAGAATCCTGAGGAAAATGCTTTTTACAAATCTGTGGATAAGAACAAAGAAAGTATAAACCCTTTTGAAACTCTTATACAGGAATATAATGAGATTAAAGATTATGATCCAGATAAATTACAACAAGTATTAGGCAGTGCAATTGATAATACTCATAAATTACAAGATCTTTTAGATCAAAGAAAACAGATAATCAATAAAGGCAAAGAAAAGAAGTCATTCTTTAGCAGAATCTTAGGTAACAAGTATGCACTTGCAGCAGGAGCAATTGGTTTGATTGGTTTGCTTGTGTTTGGAAAGGATTATTTAAAGAAAGACAGCCTAGTTTTTGACCACCCGCCTATTGCAGAGGCTTCACAAACAATAACAGAACCAGCAACAGAACAGGAAAACAGACCTATAATAGAAGAAAAACAACCAGCACAAGAACAAGAAGAATCAACATTAGAACAAACATTAAATGATCATTATGGTTTACAAGCAATGAAACAAAATATTAAAAAACATGCTTATGTTAATACTGGAAAAGGTGATTGGAAATATGTAGATGTTCATAATGGTCTGGATCGTTATCAAGATACAAGAAATGGCACAATAGTTTTACTTAGTAAGTTTGGTATTGTAGATGATTTTTTCTTTCCAACTGCTGTAAATGAAATAATAACAGATGCTTATATGCATTTGGATGATCATTCTTGGAGACATGTAGGTAATATACATTTTGAAGAACACGGAAATCTAAACCGTTACCAACATAAGAAAACTGGTAATGTAGTATGTATAAATAAACTTGGAATTATAAGAGAATATTTTATTCCAACAGCTGTTGATGAAATAGAATATGATGCTTATATTGATACTAGCAAATCCAGTCATTGGAGATATGTAGACAAAATATATTTTGAAGAACATGGCAATTTAGACCGTTATCAAGACAAGGACAATGGTTCTGTAATTTGTATAAATAAACTTGATATTGTAAAAGAATATTTTATTCCAACAGGTTTTAATGATATAAAATATGATGCTTATATGTGTCTTGACTCTAATGATTGGAAGAATTTGGGTAAGATACAAAGTGAAAAGCATGGCACTCTAAACCGTTATCAGAATAAAGAAACAGGTACAATAGTCTGTATAAATAGACTTAGCATTTTAAAGGATTTCTTTATACCAACAAGTGTGAATTAACTCTTTATAATACCAATCAAACTACCACTGCAGTGATAAAACATTCTTATAACATTTATCAAATAATGAATTACTTGTTTTTCATTATCTTTTTTAGAATCCAGACATTTCATGCCTAACTTGAATGCAAATTTATTCTCAATACTGTGTATGTCCTGCACAATGTTTGTGTCTTTTGTAACATATAATTTATGCAATTTGTCTAATTCTTCTTTTGCAGCACTTAAAAACTTTTTAATATCTTTGTTCATATTTATTTTCCTGTCATGAACATGATTATTAAGAAACCCAAGATTTCTTCCTGCAAGTGTGATATGTGACAAAAACAACCAATAAATAGGTGCTAGTTTGGTAGAAAATAAACCTTTTGAAATACACCTTCTCAGGAAATTAGCATATTTATGAACACTCCTAACAAGTTCTTCTACTTCTCTGAATTCTTGTTTATTTCTTTTTATGATGTTTTTTTCTAAGATTCTCATTATCTCTTTTAAAATAAAAAACTCTTTATTGATTATGTTATTAAAATTATCAATGCTTGGTTCTGTTATTGATTCTATAACATATTCCTTATCAGAACGGGATCTTACATCAAAACCAATGATTGCTGTTTCAACAATCTTTTTCACTGTCTTTATTACATTTTTATTTTCAAACCTGATCGTGATCTTGTCATATCCTTGTCTATAAAGGTTTGCAATAAACCTGCTGATCAAGCTTTTCTCAGCAATTGGTATGTCTATCACTATTTCTTGTTTTTGTTTCTTTTTTTTTGAATCTATTATTAATTTATTATGTTCTTCATCAACCTCTACTTCATCTCCTGCTTTTAAACCAATCTTATCAATCCACTTCTTTGGAACATAGATTGTTAAGCCTCCTCCTCCGCCTTGTCTTATTAATTTTCTTTTCATATTCTATGTGGTAAGTAACACTCATTTATATATTTTTCGATTTTCATATCTATCATATCTTTCATATCACAAAGATATTAATACTCCCTTTACCTTCCTTTTTACTAGATAGATGTGATCAATCACCCCTAAAAAAAAGAGTTCTTGATAGATTATTATTAGGAGGAACAAAAATGAAACCAAAACCAACAGGTATGAAAAAGATTGTGATGTGTGCAATAGGAGCATATGCATTAACTAGATTTATGTGTCCTTATTTTGAGATTTTTCCTAATTTTGATTATGATAAAAAAACAAAAGTATACCAAACAAAACAAGCACAGGACACGGTTGATAAGCCATTATGTGGCATTACAACTGAATATGACAGAGGCTAAAAAATGAATAATCAAGAAAAGATAACCAAGGAGGCTGAAACAAAATGAGCTTAACAAAAATATTAACAACAACATTATTAGTAGGTGGTATGATGTTTAATTACATAGTCAGACCAGCACTAGCTAAAAACCAACCAGTACAAATTGCTGTAATTGATTATAATTCAGAACTAGAAAAATTAGATGAATTATATGGCAAAGCAAGAACACATGGTGAAAGGGATAAAATAAGTGAATTAATAACAAAATACAAGAGCATTAAATTACTAAGCATTGGTCTTGATGAATTAGAAAGATCAATTGGTGATGTTGAAAAACTAGAAAATGAATTAAGTGATATTGTTAGTGGAAATGATACTGACAACAACAACCAAGGCAATTATACAGACAATACAGTTCCAGAGCCTAAGGAAGTGTATGATAATTATGTAGATGATATTCTAAACCCAGAAATAGAACAATCAGAAGAACTAGATATATTTCCAGAAGAGACAGAACAAGAAACACAATATGATACACAACCAGAAGAAGAACAAGAAACACAACAAGAGCTCAAAGAATATCCATTAGGTGTTCTTATTTTAGAAGATGTATATTTAGATAAAATAATGAATATACCAGACCAGCCAAAAGCAGTAAACCCTGCTCATAATTTTTGTTTACAAAGAGATGTTGCAGACATGATTATAACAACATATGCATGTGAACTTGAGCATGGAAGACATGTAGAAAAACAAGGAGATACAATCAAGGTAAAGATTTCAGGAAATGTTTCTGGTGAATATTGTCTAAAAGCAAGAGACAATCTGATTAAAGCGCTAGAATCAAGATACACAACAGAAGAAGTACAGGAACTTGCAAAGACAAACCCAGGTATTAGTATTTTGTTTCCTATAATATCTCCGTACATACCATTAGAAGGTGAATAAAATGGAAAACTTAGAAGAAAGAATGAAAAAACATAACAAACCACTTCACGAAGGTGATAATACTGGTAGGACATTATTAGTCTTATGTGCAGGCATAGCAGCAATCGGATCTTGGTGGGTCTATGGGTTTGTATTAGATGATAAAGATGTTCCTTATGAAAGAGAAATAAAACAGATTGTTAGAGAATACAAATCAGACAAACAACAAGAATCTCCTTTATTTCCAGAATCACAACCAATTGATTCTGAAGGTGTATATGAAGGAGATATCTCAGGTGGATCAGGAATTCCTCAGTCTGTTTATGACAAAGAAAAAACTGATTATGAAAACCAAGGAGCTCTTTTCTTGAATGAAACAACAGGTGAACTTATCAGAGTAAATGAGAAAGGCTTTATTGTTTCATATGACAAACCAGAAGCAGTTAATGAATTAATGATTGGTGGTTATATCAGTGACCACAAGCTATTAAACGAATGGGAAGAAAAGACACAAGACGAACAACAAGATATTTATTTTTTCCAGAACCTTACAGATGGTACAATAATCTCAGTAAACAAACATTACAGAATACAATCAATAGAAGAACCTCTAAATTCAGACACTTTAGAAAAAGGTGTTTACATCAATGATAACACACTATTGAATGAATGGGAACATATTGAAGAATAAAGGTGAAACAAAATGAATAAAAATATAAAAAATCTCGGAAAAACAGTATTAGGCTTGACAACTTTAGCAGCTTTATTATATGTTAATCCTATAAATGCAAAAGAAAACTCAGCTAATAAAAATCCAAGACCTAGGAAATGTATAAGTTATTCTTCTGTCGGTGGAACTAAAGAAAAAGCATTTAAAATTAATAATGCACAGGGAGAACCAGTTCTTCATAAAGGCTCATTACTTGTACATCTTGTTAAAAATTCAATGCTTTTTGTCGTGATTGATGGTTGTAAATATGAAATCCATGAGACAAGTGGAAATGATAAACCAGATTCAGCAAAAGTTTTGCAAGACAAGAAACATTATGCAACACAAGGACAATTGGCAACAGAAAATAAATATGGTGATTTTTATAGGAGGATAAGAGATGGCGTTATTAAAGAATATGCTGATAATTTGATCAGAATCCTGAATAATGAGGAAGAACCAGAACACCTTACAATTGATAATACTAGTTATAATTATTTTAGTGCAGAAGACGAAGAGATCATAAATATTTTTGCCACTGATAAAAATGGAACAAGATATAGTTTTTGTGCAAATCTCTCTGACAAAAGTGTTCGAGATTTTAAAGTTGACAATAAAATAGACAGGATAAGTATAGACATACAAAATAACTATTCAAAAGATGTTCAAGGATTACTTGTAGGAATAATTGATTCTGCTATTGGTTATAAAGAAAAAGAAAAAGAATCACAATCTCAGAGACATGATCAAATACAGCAAGAGATCCTAGAACAATTCGGATATTAGGTGAATAAAAAATGTCAGACAACACTCCAGAAAAATACATTGCAGTAATGAAGCCGTACATCAGCAAAGTAAAACAATATTTTTCAAAGGTTTTTACTGATAATGGAGGTAAGATTCCTTTTAAAGGTTTATCAAGAGACCTTTATGATCAATTTAATATTTTGCCAATCAAAATAATACCTTCAGAAAATAAAAGACAAATATCAATACGCAGGGAAATGAAAATTCCATTATATCCTGTGATACAAGACTTTGTCTATCCAATATAAGAGGAAATAAAAAATGAAATACAGAAAAACATTAGGAACTGCAATTTCATTGCTAGCTGCACCTTTTTTATATTTTGCACAGCCAGCAAAAGCAGATACTTTTGATAAAGTAGTTTCAAAAAGCAATAAAGAATTCCAACAAAGTTTACAAAAAAGTAACAAAGAGTTTGATGAAAGATTGCAACAAAGTAACAAAGATTTTGAACAAGGATTGCAAAAGAGTGAACAAGAATTCCAAAAAAAATTAGAACAAAGTGACAAACAATACCAAGAACAATTACAAAAAAGTGAAAAAGAATTTGATGAACATTTAGAAAAAAGTAATAAAGAATTTGAACAAGCTTTAAAAAAAAGCAATCTAAGATTTAAACAAGGACTTGAAAATACAAGAAAAAGGTTTGATGAAAAAATATATAATTTTCATAAAGAATCGCAAGATGAGATCTCTGACTTAGAAAAAAAAATAAACACAAAACCTTTACCAGAAACATTTTATTATAATAACAATAGATATACACGTGTTCCACTAAAAAGATTAACAAAACCAGTAAGAAAAAAGACCACAATAAGAACAAGACCAAATAACAGAACAAATTCAACAAAAAACAGAAACACAACAACAAGAACTAATAGATACAATCTACAACAGCAATTCAAGAAATTCAAACAATCATTAGACACAATCCTTGACAATGATGTAAAACCTTTATTTTCTACAGAAGAAGCATATTCTTATTTCACACAACCAAGAGTCGGTGAAAAGAACAAAGTAGAGTTTGCAAAACAAGTGCACGATAAGTACAGCAAGGTATGGGCAAACAAGATGCACCAAGGTTTTCCATTGTTCAGTGCAGAGGATATCATACAATTATATAATCTAGGTAATGTTGATGACTTTTTTGCACACACAGACAAATTACTTGAATACAGACCAGAACAAAACCAAGGAAATCCTTTTTTTCATGATGGTGAACAAATAATAAGATCTTATTTGAATAAAATGCCAGAAGAATTTATTGATGGTTGGATGAAAGTGATGGATAGATTGAATTTTGACTGTAAATTCTTAAACACAGCATGGGAATCAGGATTACATGCAGACAGTTACCTTGTAACAAAAGCATTAGCATTAGGAGATGATAATGGCAGTCCTCTTTATAACAGGTATAATAAAGATGCACAAAGTTTGTTAGAACTGCATCAATTAGGTGCAAAAGCTGATATATTTGATTTTTTTTCCCAGTTTAAGAGTGATAAAGGTTATTTTTTATTCAGACCACAGAGGATAAAAGAGATTGTAAAAAAAGGTTTTGACCTTGATGATGATTATATAAAACAATTACTAGAACTAGAACAAAGAAACAAAGAAAAACTTACAATAGGAGACATAGAAAGCGCAGCAGTAATCAAGAGCATGAATAATCCAAACTATGTTTCATCATTATACAAGATCTTTAAAGAACAAGGAATTGATTACAAACTAAGTCTAGCAAAGATCAAAAGATATTGTCAATTAAACTTACCATTAAGAGACATCTTCTTTTATGACACAAGAAAACCAAATGCAGTGATTGTATTACCAACATCAGATCATAATGAGGCTTTTTATGGAGAATCTGGCAGAGATTTTATCAAGTCTTTATTAAGACAATATGATGCACAGATAATAATTGCAGACACAGAACAAGATGTATATACTGGGTTAGACTATGTTCCAGATGTTTTGCTGACAACCATCTCAGGCCATGGAACTCAAAAAACATTGTCATTAGGAGAAGCAGACCTAAGAATATATACAGGATCTGGTGACGAGACAAGGACTATTGACACTTCTGATGTAGAATTATTATCTTATCTAAAAAAAACACACCCTAGGTCAGTTGTTTTATTAAGATCATGCCTAAATGGCAAAGGAAGACAGTATGAAGAAAACCTTGCTAATTTTACAGCAAAGTCAGGAAGAAAAGTCATCTCAGGAGATGATATTGCTAACAGAACAGAGATCACTTCATTATTTCCTTTTGACGCAGAAGTTTATCATCACGACAAAGAAACAGGAAGATACAGAAGAATTACATATAAGCCAGAGATTGGAGGAAAAATACAATGAATAAAACAATAGGAAAAAGACCAGAATCAATTGATAATAAAGTAGATAATCAAGTTGATGACAAATTAGATGATAACAAGACAAAAGCTTACAATGCTTTGCAAAAGATAAATGATTCTTATGACTCAATAAGAAAATCATTAGGAACATCTAATTTAATCATTGGTGCACTTTGTCTAGGTTATGTTGTTTTAGGAGCAATGAACCTTATAGCTCAAAAACAAGAATTCCCAATTGTAAACACAGTTCAAGAAGGTTACATACCAACAGACAGGATAGAGATTGAAGTCAAAGACCTAGATGACAGAGATGAACTTCCAGAGTCTTATATCATTGTCAATGGAAGAAGGTATCATTTGAGTTATAAAGGAAATAAGTATGAAAATATTGATTTGTTGAAGTATTAGGTGGGAATAAGTGACACTTGACAGATTACTCAAAACAAAGCAAAGAATAAGACAAAAACATAATCAAGAACCTTTTGAAAGAGAAACAGATGAAACTTATTCTATAGTTTACCAAACACAGATGTGCTGGTATGCTGGTATGGGACATCATACAGGCACAAGGCCAAGGATAAGATATGATATAAACAAACAAACAGGATTTGTAACAGTAACACACTATAGACAAACAGATAATTATGTCTTACCATCACCTGAGACAGCAATGCTCATGCCTTTTGAACCTCATAAAAGAAAAGTATATTCTACAAGAGAATTTTATGAATATCTAGAAACAGGTGATCATACACTTGGAACAAGAGTATCAATACCTAGAAAAGAAACTGTAAAAGGCCAGATTCTAAATAGAAAAAAACTATTAGCAGAATTAATAAAAAAACACAGGTTAAAAGAATGACAAACTTCCTAACATCACAACAAACTTTAGAACAGATTTGTGATATTGAACCGTCTAAAGATCTAGGAAATGGTATTATGAAATCTGTACTAGGTTTACCTAGTGTAACTATTTCTACAATTGCATCAAAACACCTTATTTATGAAATAATATACACTATAAGAAGAAATCCTATAATTTCTTCTTTATCTGATAAGATTGGTGAATGTACTATAAATGGTATTGGTTTTGTTTTACTTGGAGCAGTATTTCTAGGGGGTGTATATTGTTTATTAGATGCCACTTCATCTTTTTCATCAACAATGAAAAAAGAATCAAGTTCTGTGTATTATGTTAATCAAGGATATTCAAACAAAAACAGAATATTTAACAATTTATTTTGTGAAAAAGTAAAACCTATAGAAAGTAAAGATGAATTAGAAAAATACAAGGGTTTTGTTCTACTAAATGGAGTTTATGTCAAAGATGTTAAAACAAGACATAAAAGAGAACACAGCCCAACTATTATTGGCCCTGATGGCAGGTTTGATAAATATTATACACTTTTTGACTGTGATTTTAAAGGACAAAAACTAAAAGTTGTTTCAATTGATGAGGATATGTTTATGGGAAATACTGCCAAGGATGCTGTTAAAAAATTACTTTCATTAAAAGGCTCATATGTTTATTTAGGTGGTAAGGTTCGAAATAATCAAAATATGTTATTATATTCTTTTGGAAAAGCTTTAGAAAGGTGAAATAAAGAATGGCACAACACTATAAACTAAAAGTAGGACAAAACTTGATGAAGTATTATGAAGAATTTAAAGAATCATGGATTAAAGAATTAATTGACATATTTAGAGGCACACCATCTGAACATGGAATCCAGGATCTTGTCTATTGTGGAATGTCACCAGAAGAATCTACTATTGAATTAAACATAAGCCATTATCAAGACGAAATAATGAAAGAAAGACATATTCCTGTACATTATCCTGCAGATGCTAAAAAGATCACAGTAAATCATTATACATATAGAATAATAAGTGTAACACCAGAAGAACTTATTTTAGAATACATAATTAAGGAGAAAAATGAAAAATGCTAGACATAGACACAATTTTAAACACAATGGCACAAACAAATCCATACTTAGCAAGCAATGCATGGAGGTCTATCGTAGGTTTTGGAACAGGCTTACTTTGTGGAATGATGGATATGTCATATAACAGAGCAAACAGAAGGATGACTAGGTGTTACTTAGATAAGAACACATTCCACCAACTTGGCTTTGCAACTCTTATGGAAATTTCATCAAATGCTTTCATATATTTTGGAGGATTTGCAGAAAAAGCAAGCAAATATATGGTTAACCAACACTTAGCAGACGATCTTGGTGGAATTATTGGTTTTATGTGTGGTTTTAAATTAGCACAAGCAGGAGATTACATAATAAAACAAGGTGAACAAGATTATCTGAAAAATCAAAAATCTCAGATTCAAGGTGAATAAAACATGAAAAAAACACATAAAAACACCTTCTCAAGCCCTCAAACCATCAAATTCATCAATTTCAATTACTAACAAAAGCCCTAAACAAGGCTTCATTTACTACTTTAAAGTGACTAAAAATCAAAACATTTATATACTCCTTCTACACACTATATCCTATATAACTATATATAAGGTGATAATATGAGAATTGCAAGAAATCTTATGGATGATAGGATAAAAGGTTCATATTTAGGAGTTAAACTAAGTCAAGTATTTGGTTGTTCTAGTAGAAGATCAAATTATAGAACACAAGACAAATACAAGACAAAAAAAGACAAAACAAAGTATGAAGTAAATCCATGCTTTGCAAAACCTGTTTATGATTCTTTAGAAAGCATGTTTAATGGCACTGAAGATGAATTTGGTGCAGATAATGTCTTTCAAACATTAGTATTAAAAGACATGGGTTCTGCAGTAGAACATTTTTCATTAGAAGATTATATTACAAAAGCATCAAAAGTACAAAAACAAGAACACAAGTTTGAAATACAAGGAAACAGCGACAAGACAGAATACATCTTAGACTTTGGCAGAGAAGATATTGAACTTAAAGTTATCTATGAAAAAGGTAAAGATACAAGAATTCAGATTTCTAATCTTGCTTTTATTGATGAGATAACATTAGAATATCAAGTAGATCAAGATGGTAAAGTTAAGATAGTAGACAATGCTGGTTATAAAGACAAAGAAGCAATGACTGTTTTAGATGTTTACAAAGCATTCTTGTTAAGAGAAATACCAAATAAGTCATTCAAAGATTATACTTATAA
Organism: uncultured Methanosarcinales archaeon; assembly: GCA_964535955.1. Lineage (GTDB taxonomy): Archaea > Nanobdellota > Nanobdellia > Woesearchaeales > CAXGTL01 > CAXGTL01. Next base: position 72,169 of record CAZHVK010000004.1, read on the forward strand.
CTTAAACAGAGATGCATACACTTCTGAAAAACCAAAATCACAGAAACATCCACAATTAGTTGTAGTAGGACCAAACTTAGTTTTAGAAAAACAGAAAGAAAAAGAAAAGATTTTTCCACAGATTTAATTTTTAAAACATTTTTTTAGTTTTAACATTTTTTCACAAAACAACAACAAACAAAAATGAACTTAACAAACATAGTAAAAAGAGGCTGGAACAGTTTAGCCAAGAATTGGAAAAACACTGCAATAGTTTCACTTACAATTCCAATCATTGCGACAAGCACAATTGGTTATGCAATGAATTTTGGTGCTCAGTTAAAAAGAGATCAAGAAATACAAAGAATTCTTACATTATACAATCAGTTAGTAGAATTGAATTTTAGAACAGACTTTGATGATACTCTTAATGCAAGAATAAGCATAAACTATTTATTGAATTCAGATTCTTATCAAGATAGGATAAATGAGATTGCAAGACTTAGAAAAGAGGTTAATGTAGAAGTATATAAATTAAAAACAAGGATTGACCATACAACAGGCATAGAACTAGAACAAGGACTTAGACAAATGAATCTTTTCACACCAGTTAAAGAAAGATCAACAGATCCAAACAGAGAAAAAGATGATGATTATGATATATTTGGAGAAGTATATGATGATTTTGATCATACACAAGGAGAAAATATTTATCTAGAACAATTAACAGATGCTTTTTATAAAGAACACAAAGGCAAGACAGTAAGTGTAGGAAATAATTATACAATTAACATAAGTCAATTAAATGAGAAAGATGTTGAACCTATTGGTGAAGAAATATCAGTAACAGGGGTTGGTTTAACAATGAAATATGCAGTTATTGATGCATTATCAAGAATGAATGATATGCATGCAACAAGTAATTATCAGATGTTTGATATTATGGATAATGGTTTACAAGTTGGTTTTCTTGAGATGACTGGTAATTGTATAAAAGATTTTAAATTATATCCTCAACATAAAAAAATAGATGTTGGAGAAGACAATGGTGAAAGAGTCATAGTATATGAAGTTCTAGTAACAGGAAAACCAGGCAAGATAAAAAACATTCCATTGAATAAGGTGACAACTGTTAAGTTTTTGATAGAAGAACCAAAAGTAAGAAGAAATTTAGTAAGAAAGATAGATAAATCTAAATTAAGATCAAGTTCTGATTTCACTTTTTCTTATAATCTAAGAGATAAAGAAAGATTGGGTCATAATCCTAATCAAGAAGATATTATATATCTTGATTCTGATAAACTAGAAAATGGACAATTAGATTTTGTACATAATCATTTTGATGATGAAGAATACTTACTTGGACTTCAAAGAGACACACTTAACCATTCTGTTGATTTTCAACAGTTTAAGACAATCCCTACACCACAAATAACAAGAAAAACAAAAACAAGAAACCAAAAACAAGTAGAAATACAAGACTTAGGAGAATTATTTGATGAAATATTTGAATTTTATTGGATGAGATATGGCGAACCATTCGGAGTCAGACTGGTTGACCTAGTAAAAGATGAGCCACAAGTAGAACAGATAGCAGGAAAATATACAACAAAAAAACTAAAAAAACACACTAAAAAAGGAATAAAGAGTTTATTAGACAGGCTTTACATAGGAAACAAACCAAAATCAGGATTTACAACAACAGCTGATAAAGGTAAAAACATTATTGATAAAATGAATAAAGACAAATATGAAAGTGTTTATGTTTCTTATGATAGTGATTATAATCTCGGCGGGATTATGACAGTTGAAACATTGAATTATGATTCACAAGTATTTGAACAATTCAAACCAACAATTGAACAAAAACTAGAGGATATTGGTTTTGATAGAACAAGACCTGTAATCATAGTTGAATTATACACAGACAATGATGAGGAATCACACACAGAACACTTAATAAACAGATTTTCACAAGATTATCAAGACGCAATCATATTTTCAACAGTCATAACAGATAATAAAGAATCATTAAGAATGCATGAAAGAACAGGTGAAAGATTAACACAAACAACTATACAAAGACCTGAAAAATATATTCAAGATAATTTTAATGGTGAGCTAACATATGCTTTGTACATGCATGATAATCAAAAGCTAAGAAAAAAAACATCTTTAGGTAGAATGCTTAGGAAAAAAGCAAAACAAGAAATAAAAGCAGCTTACAAAGGTATGAAAGATTTAGCAAGATATTGTAGACAAGCAGTATCTTCACAATTTGCTTAGATCAGATCCAAAGCAACACCAAAATCTTCTTTTAATTCTTTGAACAACATCAATGGTTTTATTTCTTTTATCATTCCAGGAAATTCATGCCTCATCTTTTGAATCAGGTCTTGTAATTCAATCATTTTTCTAAACTCAACTCTTGTAGTAATGTTCCATTTACCAATAGTAAAGCTTATGCTGTTGATATTATCATGTTGTTTACAAAATCTTATTAATTTTTTTTCTTCATGTTCTGACAAGTTTCTAAAATCAATCAATAGTTTATACCTGTGCACATCTAGTTTATCAGGATCATCTAATACAGAATAACCAGCAATAACACCTTGTTTTTGCATTCTTTTTATTCTAAATGCAATTGTCCTTAATGGTATTTCTAATTCCTTATTCAATTCCACCAGACCAAGCCTTGAATTAGTTGCTAATAATCGCAATATATCTTTGTCCAATTGATCTAGGTGAACAATACTCTTCTTACCAGCATATTCTTTATGTTTTTCTTTTTTTACTTTAATATCTTTAAGATAATATGGCAAGAATTGGTGTGAATTTAGTCTAGGACTTATATAATAATCTTCTACTTCATCATCTATATCATTTAATACTTGTTTAAACACCTCATTGGTGGATATGATATCTTTTCCACCTATTATAAAGAACAGATCATATTCTCCACCTACTAAAGCAATATAACCTATTTTCTTATTATTTATTAGATTGTCTAAAACATGTTTTTCATGCCTATCTTTTTTTGTTTTTAGTTTTAGATATATTACAGAATGATACTTTATGCCTAGTCTAGATAAGTTGATAATTGTTCTAAATGTTTTGATTATTCCTTTATCTATTAAATTCTTTATTCTATAATTAACAACTTGTTTGCTCAACCTGACTTTCTTAGCAATAGATGAATCACTTTGTCTAGAGTTAACAAATAAATTTGCTAATATCTTCATATCTTTTTTATCAATCTTGTTCATATTTGACAGTATACAGTAACTAGTATATAAATCTTACGTTTTGTAAACAAAATCTATGAAAATCTTTAAATAAAGCAAAATATCTCCACTATATAATGACAAAAAGAGTGATAGAATACAAAAATCAAGAAGGTGAAAACAAAATGGAAAGAAAAAAAACAAATTCAATAATCAACCTGTACTTAATACTGATGACTTTTTGTGCAGGAGCTTTTACAGGACATTGCCTGACTAAATACAACCAAAGGTCAAAAAGACCTGTTGCAGCACAATCAGTTCAAGTGTCTGGTCAAACAACAGAAATAAGACCACAATATCCACAAGAATTCACATTAGATATGGTTGCTCAAGGTAAATATCATAAGATTGATACTGATCAAGACGGAGATTGGGATTATAATATTACTGTTAGTTCTGATCCAGAAACTGGTGACGATCGTTTTGTATTTTGGGAGCATGATGATCATGGAAATACAATAAGCTGTACATTCAAAGACAAAGATCTTAATCCAATACAAAGGACAATATATGGAGCAGATATTGAGCTTAAAGATTCAAAATATATGAGTGTTGACCTTACTTACAGGATCAAGACAGTTGATGGTGTAGAATCAGAAACATTAAGTAAAATAGACACTAAAACATATGAAAGATTTGGTGACAAAGGAAAGATTCTTAGATATGTGTCAGAATCTTTATATGAAGATGGAACTACATGGGCTTTTTCTGATCTTGATTTTGTTACTGGTGCTCACAGAACAGTTTTTTATGATGAAGATGGCACTGTTAAAGAGGAAAGGTTAGATACAATAGATGTTGATGAATAAAGGTGAAAACAAAATGACAAAAAAATATAATATTAAAGACTACCTAGACCAGACAAAGGTTAGTTTAGCAAATGTCGCAGGAGTTGGAAGTTTATTTGGAATGGCTGCAGCATATGCTCATTCTGATGATAACTTGCTAATGGTTATGACAGGAACTTTGATAGCTTCAAATGTAATGAAAGGTGTTGATTACATAAAAGCATACTGCAATATGCAAGCTGATTTTTATAATAATGAAAAAAGTGAATAAAAAATGACTAACCTAGAAAACAAAATAGACAAAGAAAACAAAAAAGACAAACCAGAAATTAATGTTTTTGGTGTTTTGACAGTAGGTCTTGCATCAGTTGTTTTAACAATATGCGGGCTTTACATTGGGCTTGAGATGTATGAAACTGGAAGACATGCCAAAGTAAGACCAATAAAAGAATCTCTTTGGGATATCAAGGTTGCGAGAAGTTGTGATGAAAAAGACTATGGATTCAATGCTTATATGGATGAAAAAACAGGAGAAATAATCTACTTAGATGAAAATCAAAGACTAGTAGATTCAGACGCACCACCAGGCATAGAATCAAGAGAAAAAGGAACATATTTTTCAGAAGAAGATTTGATAGATGACTGGAAATTCATAGGTAATAAGGAGTTGGATCAAGAATGACAGACCTAGAAAACAAACTAGGATCAGAAGACCAGGACAAAACAGATCCAGAACTTTGGAAAGACATTTGTACAACCTTGATAAGTGGCTTAGTAATAGCAGCAGTAACTTTTTGTGCATGTTACTTTGGTTCTGAATTCTACAAAAAAAGACCAGTACAATCATTCACTACAGATTCACAATACTCAGAACTAAGAACAAGACATAACAACAGAGTTCTTGAATACACAGACAAAAACAGAGACAATGATCCAGACACATTAAGAATAATAAAAAAAAACAAACTAGAAAAAGTTCTTGATCAAGAACAGATGACACCTCAACAAAGACAAACATACACTAAAGAAAGAGACAGATTAGTTCAGTATCATGTAGATAGATTCTTAGAACTTGGAACAGGAAAACTAGAAGCAAAACTAATCAGTATAAGCAAAACAAGTAAGACAGACAAACATGGAGGAGATAAAAAGAGTTCAATAATAATTATCCATGACAAACTAGGTGGTAAATATATTGCTCACCAGCGTGACGGCATAACAACAAACTTTTATTTTGGTGGTGAAGATCAAAAACAAAAAATAAGGATTAATTCCAATCATTCACAACAAATAACCAATATTATAAAAGACATTACATCAAAAATAACAGAACACCACATAAAACAAACAAGTGTGTTTACAACAGACAAAATACTAAACAATCCAAACAACAGACTTACTTACCAATCATTTGGTAATAAAGACCCAGCAATGAACCATTTCTTGACAAGATCTATTAATGAACGTTTTAAATTTTTTGGACCTATACTAGCACAGATGAACATTGATTTGGAACAAGGTTATGCATTTTTCCTTGATGATAACAATGATAATAAACTGGATGGATTTTATCTAAGATACAGTTTACCAGACAATCCTAATGTCACTTACTGTATAGAATGTATTGGTGAGCAAGCAGCAGAGACAGCAGCAGGTATTTTTTACAAAAAAACAAGAGATGAATTCATTAAATCACATGTTGATCAATGTTTAGAAATCTTAGGAAATTCAAATTCTTATCCAGAGCCCAGACAAAAACAAGGTTTTGTAGAAGTTTATGCACACAATGATCAACAAAACCTTAATTATGTAGCACTAAGAACAGATGGATCAGGAACAACAACTTATTTCAAAGCAAGAAGAGGTAGTGACATGAATGATCATGCAGTTTTTATATGCAATGATAAAACACCACACATGCGTGCTTTGATAGGTAATATTGTTGATAAAAGAACAGATCAGGTTGAAGAAAAATACAAAGGTGAATAAAAATGCTCAACCTATTCAAACCAAAAGACTATTTATCATCATCAGATGCATTAGATGCATTAGTAGTTCTTGCACTAGGCAAAGACATTGAGATATTTAATGGAAAAAGACAAGGAAAGATATTAGAACTTTTGCCAGACTTTACAACAAAACTTTTTGAACATAATAAAAATAATAAAAATATATTTTATAGGGTCAGAGACAGAACATTATTCAGATCACACAGACCAACAGATAAGAATGCATTTGGCTTAAAGGTAGTTCCTGTTAAAAGATTAAGTGATGTAGACCCTTATAAATTTGATCATAGGGAAACTTTATTTTTCTTTAATAATTATGTTGTCAATAATCTGTCTCGTGCAATGGATTTTGGTAGAGATGAACATGGAAAAATTATCCTAGGGTCAGGTCCATTAACATCAGAAGATGAGATCACTTTCCCAAGTTCACAATGTTGCTACCAATCACTTTTTCTTGAAGGAGATTTTAATAGTGAATACCTAGAATCAAGAGTAGAGACAAGGGACAAAAGATTTTGCAAAGATCTAAGAACAATCCAAAAACAGGATCATATATTTTTATTAGGTTATTTTAATGCATATGTTGGATCTTGGCAAGGCATGACAATTGTTGAGTTTGGTTCTGCTTTGAAAAAAGACTACTCTACTTCAACCTAATTGCTTCTAAATCCCTTGGACAAGTAGTTTCTAACCTAAACTGTTTATGCAAAGAAGAAGCTAAATCTAAACAACGAGAATTCTCACCATGATTAATTATGATCTTTCTAGGTCTTGGATCACATTTTTTAACAAAATTAATCAATTCATTTCTATCAGCATGATTAGATATCTCAAGAGCACTATGAACTTGCATTTTTAGTTCTAACACATCTGTTCTTTGTCCATCTCTAAATGCAATTTCTCTTTCACCTCTTTGAATACGTCTACCCATTGATCCTTCTCCTTGGTAACATGAAAATATCAAAGAATGTTTTTCATCAAAACCTAATTCTCTAAGATATTGCACAGATGGTCCTCCAACAAGCATACCTGAAGTAGCCAATATAACACAAGGCTTTTTTTCAAGTATCAAATCTTTTCTTTCTTTTTGTGAACCAACTCTTTTAAAGATTGGAGATAAAAAAGGATTATTATCTTTATGAAATATTTGTTTAGTTATCTGCCTGTTCAAGAACTCAGGATAAGCAGTATGAATAGCTGTAATATCCCAGACCATTCCATCAATATAAACAGGAACAGGTTTAATTTCTTTATTACTTACCATTGATTCAATCATCATCATTATTTCCTGTGCACGACCAGATCCTAGAACAGGCATCAAAACTTTACCTTTTCTAGCTAATGTATCCATCATGACTTTTTTAAGTTGTTTTTCAGATTCAAGCCTAGAAATCAAAATATTTTCTCTTCCACCATATGTTGATTCCATCATAAGGGTTTCTAATCTAGGAAATTTATAAGCACAACCTTCTAATAATTGAGACCTATTAAGTTTAAGATCTCCTGTATATACAATATTATGCAAACCATTTCCAACATGAAGGTGTGCCATTGCAGAGCCAAGTATGTGCCCTGCATTGTACAATGTTAGTCTTACATCAGGTGTTACATCTGAAACTTCTTCATAATCTAAACAAATAGTGTGTTTAACCATTTCTTTTATATCATCAGTATCATATATTGGATTTTTACCTTCATTCTTCATTATCTTTACAGTATCTAATTGTAATAAAGACATCACATCACGGGTTGGTAAAGTACAATAAACAGGACCTTTGTAACCATACTTAAAAAGATAAGGCACCATACCACTATGATCAATATGAGAATGAGTAACTATTACAGCATCGAGTTCATTTATATTAAACTCAGGAGATTCTAAAAATGGATAAGCATGTTGTTCAGATGCAACATTTATTCCACAATCTAATAACACTCTTGACTCTGGTGTTTGTAAAAATAAACATGAACGGCCAACTTCTCTTGCACCACCAAGATAAGTTACCCTTATCCATTCTTGTTTCCTTCCGCGAATCCAACCATCATATATCCTGTGTCCTGATTTGTTAAGAAACTTTCTTCTTTCATCTGAATTTTGATAAAGAACAGCACGAATGTTTTCAATTAATTTTGATCTTATTGATGGTGTTCTTTTTATCAAAGGCACCCATAATGTCTTACTTCTTATTTGCCTTAATAGTGAACCCTGCTTACCAATTGCTAATCCTGGCTTTTCAGCATGAATAATGACTTCAGATCTTTGTGAGTCAAAAATAATATCAGAGACTTTTGCTTCTTTTGGAATTATTTTTTTTATTTCTTTTTCAGCTTTTTCTATGTCTAAACAAATAGAAGGATCAGGTCTAAGCTCTATTCTTTTTTTAAATTCATCTACAACCTTTTTTATTGTTCCTTTATTATCTAAGAAATATTCTTTATATTTAGTATATACAACTATGTTAGCAGCTTCAAAACTAATATCGCTTACTTTACCACTAGGCAACCTTTTTGTAATCTCCTTAAGTATGTCCGGCATATTTCTTCTTCTCCTATTTAGGTAGAAAGATTCATTCTTTTAATCTGGTATCAAGTTCTTTTTCAAGAATTCTTTTAACACCATTTTGGGTAATAGATAAGATATCAATACCATTACCCGAAGCAATATCTCTTTGCATTGCAGCATTTACAGCTTTTAATGCAAGTTTCATTCCTTCCTCAACTGTTATATCTGGTTTGTATAAAGTTTCTAAAACTCCAAAAGCATACACAGATCCTGATCCTGAACAAGTATAATCTTTATGTTCAGATAATGATCCATCTGGAAAAATATCATAAAGTGTAAATCCTAAATGATCAACACCAGCAAACAAGAAGTGTGATATTCCTGGTATTGTTGAAAACTTCCTTATATTTTGATAAACTAATCCTGCTAATAGATTGGCAGTCTCTTTTACAGTAGGTTCTCTATCAACTCTTAATGATTTTAATTTGATTTCTGCTTTTACTAATTTAACCATTAATTGTATATCAGAAACTGTTCCAGCTGTTGTTAAAGCCATTTTATCTGTTATTTCATGTATTTTCTGTTCTTTTTTATGCATTACTAGGTAGCCAGCAGTAGCTCTTTTATCAGCAGCTAGTATTATTCCATCTTTACATTTTATTCCTATAGTTGTAGTGCCTGTTTTTAGACTTTTTTCCATGTTTTTACCCCTCTCACGAGAATTCCATATGTTGTTAGATAGAGGTTATTTATAAATGTTTTGTTTCATCTTTAATAACTCTTGCCAAAATACATCCAGACCTTTGCCTTCTTACCGCAATGTACACAATTAGTCTTTTCCTTAGGTTGTTTTAATGGTGAGTTAAGAGTTTTTGCTCCACCAGACTTGTCCTTTATCCAATCTTCGCATTCAGAACCTTCACACCAAGGAGCAAATACTAATTTCTTATCTGAAATTGCTTTTTTAAACTCATCAAAGTCTTTTGGTTTTACAATATTACTCTCAAGCAAATGTTTTGCATTAACAAATAGGTCGTGTTGCATTTGATCTAACATTTCTCTAACTTTAACAATAACATCTTTCGATGGAATGAAATCTTTTTTACCAGTATCTCTTCTAGCAATAACAACTTGATCCTTATCAACATCTTTAGGACCAATCTCCAACCTTAAAGGCATACCCTTCAACTCATGGTCATGAAACTTAAACCCAGGTGTAACATCTGAACGGTCATCTATAATTGGATTATATTTACCTAACATTGTAGCAATTTCTTTAACCTTTGTCATTACCTTATCTTTACTATCTTCTCTATGAATTGGAACAATAACCAATTTATTGAAAGCTAACCTAGGCGGCATAACTAACCCTTTATCATCAGAGTGTATTGCAAACATCACTCCTAACATTCTAGTTGTAATTGCCCAAGTATTTTGATAAGCAAATTCTTCCTCACCTTTCTTATTCAAGAACTTTATATCATAAGCTTTTGAAAATATTTGTCCATCATGATGAAAATCTGGTCCTTGAATTGCTTTCCCACTTGGTAAAAAGAATTCCATTGTAATTGTATACTCTGCACCAGGAAATGTTTCACTTTTTGATTTTTTCCCAATCAAAGATGGCAAAGCCATATAATTTTCACAAATATCATTGTATATTCCAATTATTTGTTTTCTTTCTGCTTCAGCTTCTTTTTTTGTAGCAAAAACTGTGTGCCCTTCATTCCATAAAAATTCTCTAGAACGTAAAATAGGAACAGGATGTTTAAATTCCCATCTAACCACATTGTTCCATTGATTCAATTTTAAAGGCAGATCTCTATGAGAACGAATCCATTTAGAATACGATTCATACATAATTGTTTCAGATGTTGGCCTTATAGCTAATTTTTCATTAAGTTTTGAACTACCTGAATGTGTAACCCATGCAACTTCTGGCGCAAAACCTTCAATATGTTTTGTTTCTTTCATCAAAGTTGTTTCAGGTATAAACAATGGAAAATAAGCATTTTTAATTCCAATCTTTTTAAATCTTTTATCTGTTTCTTGTTGGATTTTTTCCCATATTGCATATGATCTAGGTCTGTACACAATACATCCAGAAACATTAGTATAATCAGCTAACTCTGCTTTTAGCATTACTTGAACATACCATTCACTAAAATTTTCATCTTTCTTAATAGTGATACCAATATCTTTTTTATCTTTATTGCCACTCATTTTATTCAATACAAAGTACCGCAATCTTTACAATACTTATCTCCACCAAGTTTCTCAAAATTACCACTTCCACACATCATACACTCAGACACACCTCTGTATGGTTGTTTTTTTGTCTTTTTGAATTTTGATTTTATTTTATTTAGTATATTTATCATTTTGAAAATAGAGATTATTTAGTTATTTATAAAATTAACCATAAGATAAGAACATTATTCCTATCATCATTGTAATAAAATTAGCAACAAGAGAAGCAATCATTGCTCTTGTATATGTGACCTCTAATAATTTTTTTAACAATAGTCCTTCTACAGCAATCACCAACACTTCAATCACCAAAAAGGCCAAGAAAAGTCCATAAAAAAAGTTTGCTAAAGGCCATGTAAAAATATTGATCAAAACAACATATAATAACACCTGTTTTACATCTTTTTTACATATAAAATAAACTACAATAAACTCAACCAGTACAAACAATATGAATCCAATTATGTGTTTGATCATTTTTCAGGTTTTTTTTTAATTATATATAACATTATCAGTAATGATATCAAAGATAATAAGTAAGCAAAGCTTGCAAAAGACACATAATCTGCATCAACTTCTTTATCAACAACAAAACTATCTTCACCTTGCATCTTGAGTGTAAATATTTCAGTTACCTTAGATCTAGGATCCCATGTTCCTGTTGATGTTCTTCTTTTGAAATCTACATTTAATGGAATTATAAAGTCTGATGATGATTCTATTATTGGTTCAAGATATCCTTGCGACAAATTCATATCTTCAATAGATTTAATTATATCAATGTCAGAATTTTTTACAGCATACAATTTTACCATATTAAACTTGTATCCAAAATAGATGCATTTATCTTGTTTAAGTTTCATGAATATGTTTTCAGAGCCACCTACTTTTTGATCATTATAAGCTAGAATAGTATAATCAGGAAAATCATCAATATTGTCAATCTTTGCACAGTATGAAACATCTTTAGTTCCAGGCATAATCAGATCAGCAGAAACAATCGAACCTAATAATATGATGATTCCAATTATGATTATTAATCTATTTTTCATCTTATTTCTTTCCTTTCTTCTTCACCAACAACTTAAGCTGGCTTTCAATAGAACTTATTTTAATCTTTAATTGGTCATAAGTTTCTTTTAATTCTTTTTTGATCACTTTATTTGTAACTTGTTTTAATGCTTTTTCAAGATTTTCTTTTTTAGTTATCAATGTTCTTAGTTTATCTTCAAGTTTCTTTTTCTCTTTCAGAATCCTTCTTTCTTTTTCAGCTTTTTCAAACACCAATCTTTCAATATGTTTAGCCTTATCTTTTACCTCAGACACACTTTCTTTTACTTTGTATTTAGAAATAAATTTCTTTTTTTGAACATTTCTAATGTTAACAAAATTAGGTGAAACAATCTCAATATTTGCTTTATTACATTCATCCAATACATGTTTATGTAATTGGCTTCTCATTCCTGTAATTTGTTTAACATCTTTTAAAAAACCATTTATTTCATATGTGACTGAAAAATCTCCAAATTCTGTAATACTTACAAAAGCTTCTTCTAAACCAATATTTTGTGCAGCTTTTAACAATACTTTTTCAACCTTAGGTCTTGGTAAATCATAACCAAGACTTACTTTTGTTGAAATCACAGCACCTAATTCAGAATAATTAGTCATTTTTCCTGACATTACCAGACTATTTGGAATTGTTACTAATGTCCTTTTTTGTGTTTGTACTTCAGTATGAAACAAGCTTAATTCTGTTACTTCTCCTAATACACCTTGAAACTCTACAATATCTCCAATTTTATATTGTTTTAATAATTTCACCAACACTCCTGACATACCATTTGCTATTATTGATGAAGAAGAAAAAGCAACAAGTCCTCCTGCAACCAAAATAAATACTTGGATTATGCCTGACTGAATTCCAGGAATATTTAATAAGAAAAAAATAACAGCAATAATATAAATCATAACTTTAATTGTGTATTTACTAAATAATGCTTTATACCCATAATGTTTTCTAATGAAATTATATATTTTGTCTGTGATAAAATTAGCAAAAAAAGCAACAACAATGATCATAAGAATATTGATTATATTTGGCATATAACCTTCAATAGCTTTTAAAAAAGATTCCAACCCAATCATATATATAAAAAATAGAACCATATTATATAAATGTTTGTTGTTACTTTAGAATTGTCATAGAAATAAACTTAACAAGAATCTTCCTTAACAAACATAAGAGGCCTTTTCTTCATCCTCATAAAAATCCTACCATCACGAACTTCTATCTGCCTGAATTTCATTACTAATCCTTCTATTTTTTGGAAATTGAATAAAATAATATACACCCCCCACAACATGATAGCATAATACCACTATATGCACTCTTATATTGTACTTATTATATTAGTAATTTTGCTTTAAAAGTCTTTTGATTTTATTATACAAAAACCTACACTAATGTAAATTAAAGTAGATTGATTAAAGAATTTGAGCAACCACAACACACAAAAGAATAACAATTCCAGCTATTAATTTCTTCATCTCAAGCTTTTCTTTTAACCAAACAAGAGCATAAATATAAAGCAGTATTGGCATCAAAGTCATTATCAGCATTGTATAGACAACTCCAAACTTCTGAAAACTATAATATGTTAGAACAAGCTGGGTGATTATCAAGATCTGTGTAATAGTTAGATGAAAATATTTCTTTCTATCTAATTTCTTAAGATTTGGTCTAAAATATATCACAAGTATGATCATAATAAAAAAACATCTTATAAAATATAAAGTAAAGGCATTATATGTATATAATAAATATTTTACAATCACATTTTCAACTGCAAATAATGCCATTGCACCTAAGATCATCAAAGCACTTTTATGAAACTTAAGATGATGCCTTTTCACATGAGACCATATCAATGCTAATGATGCAATGAATGCAGGAATCAAGATATAAGGATTTCTTTCATCAATATAAATGATTGCAGAGAATAGTATAGTGAACATGTTTCCAAAAACAAGCAATGCATCTGTTTCTGTTAATTGTTCAGATTTCATTCCATGAAAAAGCCAAACATTTGCAATTGTTCCTATAATAACTATGATCAATAAAAGGATAATATTCATAGGCAAAAGAAATCCTGCACTATATTCAAATAAAAAAGGTGAAATAATCAACATAATAAAAGAAAGAAGTATAAAAGACATAGCTGTAAATAATTTATAATTAACTTTATCTTTACTAAGTATAAATTTATTAAGAAACATTTCTAATGAACCAGACACAGCTGCAATTGTTGGTATTATGAATTGTAACATTTAATCACTCTTTTTTTGTTTTTTTTCTCATATAATGCTTGTATACATCATTATTCCTAGCACAATAAGTATCAAACCTTCTGCCAGGTGAAGATACTTAATATTCTTTTCTTTCCATCCACTTACTTTTTCAACTGTTGTTAAGCCAAGATATATGACCATGGTAATCGCAATCATTGGCGCAACAAATATTAAATTATATAATAATAACCAAGGAATTGATTCTAAAAAACTTAAACTTACAGAAACATCTCCTGAAAATATAATATATGGACCAATTGTGCATGGTAATAAAAATAATGTAACAATGATTCCTGTAAAAAAAGCACCACGCGGTGTTTCTATGCCTTTAATTATTTTTTTAACAATTGGTCTTAGCTTGATTGGCATTTCTGTTGCAATTCCACCTGGTTTGTAATCAAAATAATCTCTCATATTAAGCAATCCTAGAATTATTGCAATCACTCCAAATCCTTGGAAAACAATGCTTGAATAAAAAGCACTTTCTTTTGGAATCAGGTGAGCAAAAAACTGAATCATTATTAGGCCATAAAGAAAATATAAAATATACACAGCCAATGTAAAAGACAATCCTCCTAAAAGAACATTTCTTTTTTTATCAGGATCAGCTACAAGTAATGACATGAGTACAATAACCATTACTGCTAATGCACATGGATTTATTGCATCAACACCTGCCAATCCTATTAATTCTATCACACTAACCATATTAACAACCTGTTAATTCTTTTAATACATCTATACTCTTAACACCAGAATGCTTTTCTCCATCTATAATCCATGTAGGAACTCCTCTTATACTATTTTGACTGCATATCTCTGTTTCATCATAACAATCAGTCATGTCAAACAAATCAAGTGTTAAGTTAAATTGTTCAAGATGTTCACTTAATATTTGTTTTTGATTATGACAATGACCACATGTTTTTGAAACAAATAATTTAGAATTCTCAGCAATACATTTCATTGTATTTTCATCAGTGACATTATTAATTTTAAGAGTATTAATACCTAAAATAACAAGAACTACTATAATTGCAAGTAAAAGTGTTTTTGCATTAGCACTTATTTTTTTCATATAAATCCCCTAATTACTATAATTTGTGTTTTTATTTATATATCTTTTGATTGAAAATAGAATAAACACAAAAAATCATAAAAATATAAATTAAAAAAAAATACAACAAAAAACAAAAAAACAATTAACTTTCTTCACTCAATCCTTCATCAATATCATCTAATGTTGACCCTACATTACTAATATCTTCACCAAGTTCACCTACTTTTGCAGCAGCTTCTTCATCAGACTTAACATCACTTGTTTCACAACCAGTTGCTGTTAAAACTACTATCACTAACATCATTATTATTAATAAACAAATTATCTTCTTCATTGTTGTTCACCTCCTTGATTTGTTTCACCTTCTCCTTCAGATTCTCCTTCACCTTCTGCTTCTCCTTCTACTGGCTGTGGTGCTTCACCTTCTCCTTCACTTTCTCCTTCAGATTCTCCTTCACCTTCGCCCCCATCACTATCATCTCCTATATCTGGTTCATCAATATGATCATGAGGCATATCAGGATAACCTAAACACACACAATTATCATTTACACAATCTGTGTTTTGATCACCACATTCTTGATGACAACCATCTGCACATTCACTTACTTCATCTTCATAATAACATTCACACCTGTTATTTATACAATCTGTTCTTGAAGATCCTGGACAATCAGCAGCACAATCATCACACCCTGGTCCAACAGCTTCAACATCTGATAAATGTCTGTCACATGCTTCTCTTGAAAGTGCACCAACTCTTACACAATCAGGATCCAGTTTAGATGTATCTGGTTCAGGCTGTCTAAAGTCTATACATTTTATATCAACAACACATTTGTAACCTTGTGATTCATCATATATTGGTTCATCACCTGCATTTGGTCCATACTTTCTCTGACATTCTGCTTTTTCCCTTTTCCAATCTGCATCTGTAAAACAAGGTCCTTCATAATGTTTAGTGCATTTTTCTTCACATTCTTTACACTTAGGGTTTTCATAACCATCACCAGGCATACAAAAAGTATCACCAACACATTCCATGATGCATTGTTCTTCTTTACTTATTGGCATTGGTTGAGGTCCTGGATAATATACTCCAGAATCTCCTTCTTTTTCAGACCTACAAGATCCAGGTCCTTTACTTTTACTAGGATCTTTACAATATATTAGTTCACCTTTTCCCATAACACAATTACCACTACCACTTCCTTCAGGACATTCTCCATCCAATACTTTTGATGTTCCTTTAGGACATTTGTCATTAATATCAACAATACATGCTTGTGGCAAACCTTGGCAGCATTTTCTTGTGAACATTGGTCCATATGGATCTGGTCCTGCTCCACCACCAAAATGTCTAGGTTCTGGTCCTTCATCAGGTCTACCAAAACATTTTGCTTCACATCTTTGACAATCAGGGTCAGGATCATACATTGGTCTGCATGGTTTATCAACACATTCCATCATACATCTTTCTGCTTCATTTCTTGGCTCTGGTCCACCTCTTGGTCCGCCAGGCCCTCCTGGCCCACCATGCATTTCAAACATCTCTTTCATCTTACCTTCACAATATGGCATAAGATCTTCTGGTCCCATCATTCCAAATGCATAATTTGGATAAAAACAAGTCATATCCATTTTACCCATTGGTGTATCAGCAAATGCATATATTTTACATTTTTTATTTTCCACTCCAACAATTTGAACAGTTGTTTTTGGATCTTCAGGTGGATGGAAATCATATGCTTTACATATTCTTAGATGTTCATCAAATATTCTTCCATCATCAGGATAATATTCATCACCATATTCATCTCTAAGCTCATCAAATTCCAGATCAAATTCAGGCATTTCTATTTCACCTAATTCTTCAGCAGGTGTAAACATTACATAAAGAATATCATTTAAAATAACTTCTTTAATATATTTGATATCATGTTTTATAGATATTAAATCTTCTTTTGATATTTTTCCTATCCTTCCTCTTATATCTAGCATTAGTTCATTGACTTTCCCTTTTGCACCTTCAAACATTCCTGCAACTCTTTGGAATTTTTCAGCATTTGCATCATCGCCTTGTGATTCATGATACTTTGCTAAATCTTCTGCTTTTGCACTTAATTTATCAAATTCTACATTTAATTGTTCTAATTTTAATGCAATATCCATCAATGTTCCAACATCAATATTTTCTCTAACATCTTCATATTCAATTTTGTTTTCATCTCCTCTTCTTACACAATCAACAAAACCAACACATCCTTTATCATCAAAATTAACAATTAGTTTTCCACCTTCATATTCACATTTTTTATATGCTTTTTCCGGAGGTCCTTGTTTATTGCAAAATTCTCTTTTTCCTTGTGTTCCTCCTTCACATTTGATAAATTCAGTACATCCTTCTGTATTATATTTGATAATTAATTTTCCACCACTTGGCTCACAATTTTCAGTTTCTGGATTTTTTGGTGGAGGGCTACATCTCGCACCTTGTTTTTGTATTGTATGAGGTTTTTCACATAATGTGATTGGACATCCTTGAGGATCAAAACCTTTTATAGGTGTACCACCATTTTCTCCACACCTTGTTTTTATTTCCCTTCTAAAGGAATTATCATCTTCTGCACATGCTCCAAATCCTCTTCCTTCATCAAACTCTTCATGAACACAATCAACAAAATTACATCCTCTTTCATTTTTAATTATTGTTTTTCCACCTGTTTCTTCACACTTTCTTTTTACATCATCTAATTCTTCAGGAGGAGGACATTCTGTTTCCCTTTGTTCAAAAAATGCTCTTTCTTTCTCATTTTCTTTAGGTCCTTTTCTACCAAACCTACAATCAACAAACATACATCCTCTATCACCAGGAAGTATTTTAGGATCACCACCATCTTTACCGCATTGTTTTGCTTTTTCACTAACTTCATAATTAGAAGGACAGTTTTCTTTTTTGAATTTTTTTTTTGTTTCTTTATTTTCATCACATATTATCCTAAAATTACCATATTTATCCTCTTTACCAAAACATCCAGGAGGCATATCTGGTTTTTTATCTTTCATTTCTTGTCTTTTTTGTTCATCTAATTCTCTCATTTCATCTTCAAATTTTAATCTTGATTTTTCACTATCTTCTTCCCATTGTCTTCGTTCTTCTTCCCATTGTTTGTCTTTTTCTTCATCATGTCTTTGCCATTCATCTTCTTTTCTTTTCCAATCATATTCTCTTCTTTCATCTTCTGGTTTCCATCTTTCGTCTTCTCTCCATTCATCTGTTCTAGTTCTTTCACTTTCTTGTTCCCACCTTCTTTGGTCATCCTCTCTATGATCATCTACATAATTATCATCTCTATGATCATCTACATAATGGTCATCTCTATGATCATCTACATAATTATCATCTCTATGATCATCTACATAATTATCATCTCTATGATCATCTACATAATTATCATCTCTATGATCATCTACATAATGGTCATCTCTATGGTCATCTACGTAATTATCATCTCTATGATCATCTACGTAATTATCGTCTCTATGATCATCTACATAATGATCATCTTGTTGAAAATCATCTTTAGGTTCATCATGCATTACTGGCTCTTGATGCATTGGTTCAGAACTTTGTTGTGGCTCAGGAGCCGGAGCAGTTTCACCACCAGCATCAACATTACCTTCATCAACTTGTCTTCCAGTGATTATATTTCCACTAAAGAAATCATCAAAAAACCCAGCGCTTGCAACACTCGCAAACAGAACAATTATCAAAAACACACTTAGAAATTTATTTTTATTCATTAATACCACCTTCTTTTTTATTAATAAAACAATGATTAGTATAATAATTACTAATCTCACTTATTTAGAAGGATGATATATATAAAGTTAACGTTAAAATTATAAGAATATATACCATAAAAATAAAAATCATTTAAACTTATATTCCATTTGTTTTAATGCTTCTTTAAACAATTTTTCCATTAATTTAACAATTTTAAGTCCTTCAGCAAGAGTTGTGCCAGCACCAAATTCAATTGCCACATTACCAAGTTTTTCTCTTGAAATTTTTCCACCCATAGTTTGGACATGCTTAAACAAAATATTTGCTATCTTTGCTTTTTGTGAATCACTAAGTTCCATATCAAATTCACCTCCTTATATTTTACATTAATCCTTTTACAGTATTTAAAGATTTTGCATCTTTAACACATAAATATTTCCAAAACATTTATAAACTCAAAACAATCTTTATAATTTGATATAACATGACACAAAAAACACTTTTCATGGGCAAATAAAAGCATATTGCTTAGTCTAGAATGGAATGTGTTCATTTCATTTCTTGTGCAGTAATTACTCATCATCTAACCTACCACTGTAGAGACCCTAAGCAAATTTATCTTTATTTTACAAAAAACAAACAAAAACCGAGGAAATCAAAATGCAATCAATAATAAAAGTAAAAAACTTAAAAAAAAGCTTTAAAACATTCAAAAGAGAAGCTGGTTTATTTAATGCATTCAAGTCAATGTTTACAAGAAAATATAAATTGACATATGCATTAAAAGGAATCAGTTTTGAAGTACCAAAAGGTGAGATATTAGGCTTTATAGGGCCTAATGGTGCTGGTAAATCAACCACAATTAAAGCCTTGTCAGGTATACTTTACCCTAGCTCAGGTATTGTTAAGGTAATGGGCTTTGTACCATGGAAAGATCGTGTAAAATATGTCAAGAACATAGGTGTAGTATTTGGGCAAAAGTCTCAGCTTCATTGGGATCTGCCTCCAATAGACACATATTACTTGAACAAGGAATTATATCAAACCCGTGATAAATCATTCAAAAGAAGACTAAAATATATGGTTGATTTATTAGACCTTCATGAGGTTATAAAAACACCTGTAAGAGATCTTTCCTTAGGTGAACGAATGAAATGCAAACTAGTAGCAGCATTACTACATAATCCTAGTATTGTGTTTTTAGATGAACCTACAATTGGGCTTGATGCAATTGCAAAACACAAGCTAAGAGAGTTTGTTAAATATGTTAATGAGAAATATAAAACAACATTCATCATAACAACTCATAATATGGATGATATTGAGAAACTGTGTAAAAGAATAATAATTATTAACAATGGTGCTATTGTATATAATGGTGCATTAGACAAGATCAAGAAAAGCTATGTCAAGTATAAATTATTAGATGTCAAATTTGATGATAAAGCACCAGGCTTTAGATTCCCTGGGTGTAAAGTTATTTCAAGAGACAAGTATGAACTAAAGATAGAAGTAAACACAGAAAAACAATCAGTAAAATCAGTTGTTGATTACTTGATAAAACACTATCCTTTTGAAGATTTGATTATCAGTGATCCACCTATTGAAGAGATTATTCAACTTATTTATCAGTCAAAGAATAAGATAGAATAAAAAAACAAAATGAAACTGGCGTCTGTAAGACAAGTGAGTACCCACACAGATCATAAGAAAACAAGGACTTTCAATACAACATTAGAAAAACATTGAAAGTACGAACGAGCCAGTTTCATGATCCTTCCATACCTACCCCCAACCTCCCACCCTAGCAAGGTATAAGGTAAATAAAGGGTAAATAAAATAAAACAAAAACCAAAAGAAAAATGAACATAAAAAAATACACAGCATTAATGAGAATAGGATTTAAAATAGCTGTGGCTTACAGATTCCATGGCATAGTTTCAATAATCATGACTCCAGTTTCATTGATTGTGTTTTATTTTTTATGGCAATCTATTTATTCATACACAGGAGAAACATTGATAAGAGGTTTTACATTTGAAGCATTGATAGGTTATTATGCACTTTCAATGATAATTGCCTTTTTTACGTGGAGCCATGTTGATAAAGATATAGAATCTGATGTAAGGCATGGTCACCTAATCTTTAAAATGTTACAGCCAGTAAGTCATTGTTTGAATAGTTTTTTCATTGAACTGGGTATTCATAGTTATACAATTTTAATAGAAACAATTCCAATATTTTTGATAGGATATTTATTTTTTTATGTACCATTAGTTTCAGCAATAACAATAACTTTATTTTTCATATCATTGATGATGGCAGCTGTCTTATATTACCAGTTTGCATATTTTTTAGGATTATCAGCATTCTGGTTAAAAAGAATAGATGGAATCAGAAGGATGAGATCTCCATTGATAGCATTTTTATCAGGAGGAATCCTACCATTAACATTTTTTCCAGTATGGTACACAGACATACATCATTTACTACCATTCCAATACATGAGATATGTTCCAATCATGATTTATTTAGAACAAGTGCCATTTAACAATGTTTTATTATTAATGTTAGGTCAGTTTTTATGGATACTTGGCTTTGCATTTATCATAAAAATAATTTGGAACATTGCATATAAAAAATTTTCAGGTGTAGGAACATGAGATATTTTAGAATATTTTGGAAATATGTAAGTCTTGATTTAAGTAGTGAATTCAGGTATAAGCTAAACATAGCTATGAAATTCCTAAGCTTGATTATAATGGATTTCATAGGTCCATTGATAGCATTACTTATCTATGCAAATACTTTAGGAATTCCTGGTTGGACATTGTATGAGTTTTTACTATTCCAAGGAACTCTTACAATAGTGCTTGGTTTAGGCCATGCATTTGCATTCAGGTTTGCTTGGGAAGTGATGGACATGGTCAGACATGGTGAACTGGATAAAATAATGGTTAAACCATTAAAACCTTTGACAAATCTGATGCTAGGATCATTTAATTTTCCAGGTGTAGCAGAAATAACAGCAGGCTTAGTTATAATAGTTATAGCACTATCAAACCTTAACCTTGGTTTTACATGGAACTATATTCCTTATATAATGTTTATCTTACTAGGTGTCTTGTTTCAGCTTGGTGTGGCAACTTTGATATCAGCATCTGCAATATTATTCATAAAATCATGGGCATTGTTTGATGTTTGGTTCCATACTATCAATTTTGCTAGATACCCTGCTATGATATTCAGCCTTGGAATCAGGTTCATAATCACATTTATATTTCCAATTGCAGTTGCATCATTTTTTCCAGCAGCAGCATTATTAGGAAGACTATCATTATGGGAAACTACATTACCAATGCTTTCAGTGATTGTGTTTTATATAGTGACACGTATATTTTGGTACATGGCAATGAGAAAGTATACAAGTGCTGGTGGGTGATGTAATTATTTTCTTTTCTTTTCTTTTGTCAACCATATATCACTTAAATAGAAACATACTTATGCACAACTTCTTTGATATAATCTAGATCATGCAATCCATTAACAAATCTAGAAGGGACCTTTTCAAATCCATTATATGCACCGCTTATTGCACAAGCCATTGCACCAATTGAATCAGAATCACCAGAATGATTGATTGAAGTTATCAATGTTTTTTCAAAATCATCAGGACTGTGTAAAAAACTATACAAAGCACATGGTATTGTTCCAAGTGTACCTTTTCCTTTTCTTTTTTTGACATCACGTGTTAAAGGCAGCTGCTCCAATGCTTCTGCTGGGTCTTGATCAATCATTTGGTTAAGGTATTGAAGTTCTGTTGCAAGTTCTAGTGATATTGGCTTTATTTTTTCAATTATTTCATCTAAATATTTTTGTTTATCAAATCCTGGTTTAAGATCATATGCTTTTTGTATTGCATAACCAATTGCCAGAGAACCTGCAATTGCTAGATTATTTTTGTGAGTTATTTTAGCTTGCTTGATAAGATCTTCTTCTAAATCCTTTGCTTGGGCAGATACAGGAGCAACCCTCATTGCAGCACCGCAACCAGTTGAATCATTTCCAGTGAATCTCCAATTAACACCTGCATACAATTTTCTAAAAGCCATTAGTGCCATGTATCCATAACCAATGTTTTTATCAAAATCATCATCTATTTGTTTTCCAATTTCTCCAAATCTTTTTGATATGTCATATGGATCTATATATCCTCTGTCCACAACAGAATTTATTATTTCTAGAGCAAGTTCTCCATCATCACTATAACTTCCTGCAGGCATTTGATATCCTCTTCTGTGAAGATTATCAACATAGTCATCAACAGTACCGAATATTCTTTTTATTTTTTCAATAGGTAGTCCTTCAATAGGCAATCCCATTGCATCTCCAATTATTGTTCCATAGATACTTCCTTTAACTTTATCCTTATTATTGTTTAACCTTGGTTTTACTTGTTTTTCCAACTTTTCAGAATCAACCATTGATTCAACAAAATTTAAAATATCTTTATCTCTTTCTTTTGAAAAATCATAAGACTTCACAATTTTAGGATTTAATCTAGACATAAGTCTTATTGCTTCTTCTCTTACACCAGGATCTTTGTCACTAAAATAATTTAATATTCTTTTTTGACCAGCTTCATCAATATTTTTCATTCTTCCAATCATATTGATTGCAAGCGACCTTATGTATGGATCTTCTGAATCAAGTCCTTGAGATATTTCTGTTTTATACTCATTTAGGTTTGTCTCATGCAACAAAAGCGCAGCATATGTCCATTTATCTCTATCATCTTCTGATAAATATTCTAATGCAAGTTTACTTACTTTTTCATGTTTAAACCTTGATAACGCTCTTCCTGTAGTCCATCTGACAAGCATATCAGAATCATCTAATCTTTTGACAAGATAATCAATTGATTTAGGATTTTGTATATAACCAAGTGTTTGAGCAGCATATTTTCTTATTCTTCCGCTGTTATCATTTAATAATTTATGAAGTAATATCATTGTTCTTCTGATTGGTGTGTGTTTTATTTTTTTCATAGCTTTTATTTTTTTGTCTCTTGAATCCCCATTTATCATCTCTAGTGTTTTTACATAATCCTCTACTTCATCAGATAAAGGCATTAATTCATCTGTTGGAACAAAAACAGCATATGATATTTTTTCTTTTTTAAGATGTTCTATAACTTTTCCATTTAACAAGTGTCTAAGACCTAAAATTTGAAACTTTTTTTCTGGAAACTTAGTGATTCCAAAATCTCCATATACAAAATTATAATCTCTTTGATCATTTATTTTTTGGAATTCTTCTACAATTCTTTCATTTTCCTCAGTCATTTGTAGATAATTCTCAGGCAGTTTATTTCTTATTTCTCTCAATTTTTCAACTAATTTATGATCATCATTAAATACACATATAACATTTCTATTACCTAGTTGTTTTTTAATATCATGTATATAACTTTCAGAAACATTAAAATATTTATAGATCACTTTTCCATTAAACCCTTCCATAAGTATTATATTTTCATGTTCAACACAGTCTAAGAGCACTTTTTCAATATTCTCAGCAAACCATTCAATATTTTGAGGATGATAATCACCTATTAATATTACATCAGGATCATCAGAAGTATGATCATACAATACAAAACCTTCTTGTTCCATATTTTTATTTATATTATCTAGATAAGAATCTTCTACAATAGCAGTTAAATTTCGAGACTCATGACTCTTTTTTAATCTGTCTAATGATTCTCTTGAATTAAGTTCTTCTGGTCTTTTTTTCATTATTCTGCCTATGTTTATATATGACTTTATTTTAATATTATATTGATATTATATAGCACCTACATATATATAATTACTAGAACTAGTATATAAATCTTTTGTTTTTTACTACTCAAAAGTAATCCTTCAAAACCCTTCAATTATACCTCTACAAGCTCTAAGAAGCTGCTTTCAGCATTTTTATTGCTTCTTCCCTTGTATGTATCAGGCCTTTAGCTTGCCAAGATTTAACCATGTTCATGTACTTGCCTACTTCTGGTCCTGGCTTGACCTCTTTTATACTCATTATGTCACCACCTGTCAAGAATGGTTTTGCTTTAGGAGCTGGTTTAAGACTGAAATCACCCAATGGTTTGGGCTTTAATTTAACAATATTATTGCCAAGATCCACCACATCTCCTCCTTCTAGACCAGATAAATGGGCATAAACACTCATCCTAGTCTCAGGACTTACATGTTCAGGTACACTCTTTCCTGGAATACATCTTCCCCACCCATCACCTTCAACCAAAACAACCTTTACTTTGCCTAACTGTCCTGTTTTTTTAAGTAATTCAATTACTTCATCTCTTCTTTCCATACTAGCTACAATCACACCTTTTGATAGGTCTGTTTGTTCAAATGGATGATGTCCTTCTATTCTTCCAAAAGCAGTATAATCATTTGCTCTTGCAGCACCACTTTCACCAAGTGTACTAGCATAATATTCATACCTTGATTCCGGTGTGTCTAATATTTCTTCTAGTTTTTCTCCTTGTTTTATTCTTTGTTTAATTTGTTCTTCAACTGGGTTTTTTTGTTTATTTGGTTTTGATTCTACATACTGTCTATACTTTGGATCATTTAATATGTCTTCTAATTTTTCACCTTGTGATAGTCTTTTGTTCATTTGTTCTAAAAATTGATTTTTTGGTGATTTTGGATTTGTTTCTAAATAATATCTATACATATCTTGTTCAGTGAATGAACCTTTTTTTATCTGTTCTAAAGAATAACCTTTTTGTAATTTTCTTTCTACCATATCAATTACCATATTTTCACTAAGAAACTCTTTTGCATTTTCAGCATCCATAACACCATCTATTTTTTTACCAAAAGAGGTTCCTCCTTTTTGTAAAGCTATATTTTTTTGCACACCATTTTTAAGATCGCCAGGTAAATAAACACTTCCATCATCCAGAATTCTGGGCAGATAAAAAAATTCTACATCACCATATTGGTACGATGGATCAAGCATAGTAAACACATCTCCTTTAGATCCTTTTAAAGCATCTCTTGGACTTGGAATATCACGAGGTTTTAAAGAACCTGTTTCCAAGATTCTTTCAAGATTTTCAAAACTAGTTGAATGTGAATAACCTAAACTTTCTACTACTGCTTTTGACTGCCCTCTAAATTCCTGCATCAATGCTTGTATTTCTTCTGGTTTGACACCTGTTCTTGCAGCTACTTGTTGTATTTGTTGTTGTACTAATACTTCTCTGTTGTGCACAGAATTTTTCATTGCATTTTCCCTATACACTCTGAACATTGCTTCATCAAAAGCAGCATTATCTTCTTGTCTTAGTTTTAATAGATCATGTTCTTCTTTTATCACACTTTTTCTATCTGTATCTTGAGTCAATGTGTGTTCTATTTTTTGTCTCATTGATGCAACACTTTCTTCAGAAGCTTTTGCAGTGCTAAACCCTTCCATGTCAGACTGAAGTACTACACTAAATTCTCCCTTTTTTGTCACAAACAATATTGTTTCCAAACCATTTTCAGATTTTATCACATATCCTGGACAACCATTTTTAACACTCCTGAACTCAATATTAGGATCATTAAGATTTATCTCTTTTCCTTGATAAACAATCACAGGACTACCATCACTGCCTTTTAAAACAGAAAGATCATCATCAAGATTTTCAAATGATATAAGTGCTGCTTGATCAGCTTTATATTCTCCTTGTAATAATACTGCTGCTTTTTCTGAAAATCTATCTTTTCCAATCTTTAGCTCTTGTCTTATCTTATCATCTAATGCATCTGCCACACCTGCATCTTCTGTAACTGCATCATTCACTTTTTGTTCCAAGCTTGCATCAACTTGTTCTCCTTTTAGATAGAATTCAGTTTGAATTTCTTTTGCAGTCATCAATCTTTTTAGGTCATCTGTTGTAGGTTCAGACATTTCAGCATTAAAAAGTGCTTGCAAAGTCATTGGTTCATCTATTGTTTTTCCATCTAATGCTGCTATTGCTTGTTCAAATTTATACTGTGCATCTGCTGCTTTGAACATTTGTTCCATGCCTTGTTTGACTTCAGTAATATCATGAAACCTTGGACTATTAAGATCAACATTTTTTGCAATAAAGAATGAATTGCCATTAGGATCCATGACTTTCCATCCACCTTCAAGTACTTCCATGTTTTTTAGAGCTAATTTACCTGCATTAAATGTAGTGTCAGCTGCAAGAACATTCAATGTTTCACCATCAATAACAGTAAGTTTTGAAGTAGCTTCTAGACCTTGTTCAAGAAGATAATCAGCATCAGGCCCACCATCCAGAGCCATAACAAGTAATTCTAATGATGGATGAATATATCCTGCACCTTCTTCTATTACTTCGACACCAACTTCTGCTAATACTTTTGTAACAACTCCTCCAGCATGTCCTAATTTTGCTTTAGCCAGAGCAAGTGTTTTTACCATCTTAGCACCAGTTGTTGTTGATGACAACAAAGCACCACCACCTTTTGCAATCAAACCATATCCTGCTAATGCAGCAGGGTTTGCAATTGCAAAAGCAGTTGAACCAATGCTGTATTGAGCAAATTCATCACCTACTAAGAATGCATCTTTGAATTTTGATCCAGACCCTTCACCAGTTATACTTACATAAAGTTCTTTTGCTTGAGCAGCGATCTTTTCATCAGTTGAAGCCATTAATTGTTTTGATATTACTGATGCTGCTGCTTGAAAATTATCTTGTGATCTGTATTTGATAGCAGCTTGAAGTTTTTTTGCTTCTATTTCCTCAACACTTGGTAATTCTTTGTTCCATCCTTGTGTTTGTATTGCAACTTGCATCATTGGATTATTTTCCAAAGATTCAGAAACAGCTTGTGTATACAATATTGTTTCTCTTGTTCTTGGGTCAGCGATTCTTAGTTCAGAATTAATTCCAGTAATTCCTTCTCTTTCAAAAATATTAACTGTTTCTCCTGTATCAATGTCAAAACTCATCCCATTATTTTTAATCAAATGGATAGCTGTAGGAATATCAGGTGCAATTCCTTTTTGTATAAGTTCAGAAGCAAAATTAAGCCCTTGTGACAAAACAACTTTATCATACTCAACAATGTCTAATGCACTAAACTGTTCTTGTACAACATCTACTCCAAAATCAGCAATATTTCCAGGATTTAAAGCTGCAAATGCATTTGCTATGGAGATGTCTTTTGAAAAATCTTTATAAGGTTTTTTTAATCTTTGTTCCCATTGTTGATATCCTACTTCATTATTTTTTAATGCAACCCCAATATAATTTAATGAATCTAATTTTGTGATTGTTTTTTTAGCTTGTTTTCCTTCAGTGCTAATAGGATCATGTTTGATAATATCATTAAGATATTGTCTTGCAATATCAGTATTTCCATGCCTGGAATAATATGCTGCAAGTTCTAATGAAGCAATACTAGCTTGTCTACTTCCTTTATGTTGAGAAGCTACTGATATTAATTCTTTTCTTCCTTTAGACAAGTCACCTTTTGCAAAATATGCATGCGCTTTCATCAGATCCTGCATATTCTCTCCTAAAAACAATTGTGATTTTTTTGCACTTAACAAGTTTACAGAAGTTCCTTGTTTTAATTCTAGTTTTCTTATTCTGTTTTTAAGTTCTTTATAAAATTTCTCTCTTCCTTCAAGATGAAAAATAGCTTTTTCTTCCTGACTATCTAGTTCAGTTAACTTTTTCTTTAACAACTTTAGTTCTTTTTCTTCAGATTCAGTCAGCCTGCTCTCAATATTATTGCCATACCTTATACCAAATATATGATTAACACCAAAATATGCTTGTCTATCACCTAATTCTACCATTATGTCTTTATCAATTGCTAAAAATTTATCAGGATCAATATCAATATCTGCTAACAATGCAAGGCTTTGTTTATCAAACTCTAGTTCTGGTTTGCCATCCTTGTTGACAACAGTTGTTTTGATTCTCATTGTGCCAGATACAAATCCTTGTTCTGCTGATAAGTCACCTGTCTTTACTTTTTTTGTTACTTCTGCAACAGCTCCATCCTGATCACTTTTTATATGGATTGACTCATCATCTTTGCTTACAATTATCTTACTATTTGTTCTATCCTGTAATCCTTTGCAATTACTATGTGGAGTATCAACTTCTACTTTTCCTACTGTTGCAACACCTTGTATCTCTCCTGCATCAATGATCATTACCAATGATTCACCAGGAACCACACTCTTTTTTAGTTTAGCTGCCTTTTCTCCAACCACATTTATATCAAAATAAAGATTAGCAGCTGCAGAATCGTGCTTGACCTTTATATCATTCTTTTTATCAGAATATTTTCCATCCTTTGACAATAATTTTGCTGTTCTAAGATAATTGCCTCCTCCAAACTCTACTTCAAACTCTCCTGAAAACAAATGCTGTCTGTCATCACTTGCTTCACTGAATATTTCACCAAACTCTGTTTCAGCATCTTTTGCACTCAACTTTTTCCAGCTACCATCTTGGTTAAATTCAATTTGTGAAACTCCTTTAATCCTACCATGTAATAAGTCAGTTAATGAAGAACTCTTATCCAATAATTCAACACTACTAAGTTTTTCATTTTCTAGCTTAGCTACAAACTTACCTCTTATCTCTTTCATGCCCATTACAACTTCTGCATTGTCAGCACTTATCTCTTCAGAACTTATCATAAGTGTTCCTTCAAAATTAATAAACTCACCTAATTCAAACTCTCCTTCAGCATAGCCTTTGACAATTGTCTTAAGTTCTTCTATCTTCATATTTGTACCAGGAGCAATCTCAGAAACAACAAGTCCTGTCTTAGGGTCGACAACAGCACCGCCTGTGTTAAATGTGATAGAGCCGTCTTTTTCTAATACCATTTGTTCTCCTTGAACACCCATATTTCTTGGTTCAAACACAAACTCATTGTCTTCAGAATCATAACTTATCTTTGTCGCACCGTATGGAATCTTTCCTTGTTCTTCATCACCTATTGTTAAGATAAGTTCACTGGTCTTTTCTTGATCACCATCATCATACTTAAACTTTATTTTAGCAGGATCATCTGAAAACTTCATACCTTTTACAACATTAAATTCAATCTCTTCATTACCAATCAAGTTTTGCATGTGCTTGTTAAATGCTTCAGCATTTTCACTTATGTCAACTTTAGAAAAATACTTATTGATAGATTCTCTATTTTCTTCAACATCTAGATTTTCCAGGTCACTAAAAAACTTTTTAGCACATTCAAGACACTCTTCAACATTCTTGGGATCTTTGAAAAATTCTATCTGTTTTTCATGAGGATACGCTTCAAACCAGCTTATATCTTTTTCTTCAGCATTAGCCTCATCACCATTTTCTCCAATAACATATAGGCTACATAAAACAATTACAATCATTAAAAAATACATTATTTTCTTCATCTTTTTATTTTCTTCTTCTCTTTATCTTTCCTTCATCATCTCTCTTCAATACTCAACCTTAACTTTTTCTCAACTTCATTCACACCATCACTTATTGTGATTGGTATTTCATAATTACCTACATCACCTGAAACAGGTGTAAACATTATTTTTCCATTCATTCCAATATCAAACAACACTGTCTCATCTTCATATGTCAGTCTTTGATTTTCAGGATCATGACCACCAACATCCAAATAAAACAATTCACTAACATAAGCTGTCTGGTCACTTATATCATTAACAATAGGAATCTTATTTTCTACAAAACTATTTTCAACAGCAAAATTAAAAACAAAAACCTTATCATTAACATTAGAATCAAGATCATATATTGAATAGACTAATGTGCTTTCATCATATGACATAAGACTAACATCAACACCGTGTGATGATAATTCTCCTAGATTAATTTTATCATTATTCTTTGTTTTTTCTAGGATAGTATTTTTAACATCAAGAACATAACCAAGCCTTATAGGTAATACTTTGCTAAACTCAGACAACTCAGTCTTTTTGCTTCCTTCTATAATGGTGATTGGATAATTAATATTTACTTCAACATTATCCTCATTTACTCTGGTCTTAACATCTATTTCTCCATATTCAAAATCAAAATATTCTCTAAACAATTCAAAATCACTTAAGCACCCTTTGAATGAATCTGCAATAAACTTGTTTAGTTCATCTTGAATTTGTTTTTTTTCAGAAACAGGATCTATATTATTTTCATCATGATAATTAAGAATATATTTTTCAGTGATCAGCATTCCTGTGCTTGGAAAATAATCAGGATCATATACAAATCCTCCATTTTTTGCCAAAAGATATATTCCTGGTGCACTAACTTTTTCAACACAAGACTCTGCAAAATATTTAACAGAACTTTTGTCTGAAACTTTTACCACAAATTGTTGTTCTCCTTGTTGTTCTGTATACTTTGACACTAAAAAAAACAAACATGTTATTAGAATTACCAATACAATACCAATTATTATAAATACAGTCAATTGCCCTCTTTTATTACTCATAATACTATATTTATCCAACATATATATATAAATCTTACTTATTTATGTGTTGGTGCAACCACAAAGCTTACTTATTTTGACATTACTTAGAAAGCTTTTTCTTTACTTTTTTTATTATTCCAGGAATCTTTTTTTCATCAATTCTTTTATACAAAGGGCCTATATAATCAAGAGCTTTATTATAACTTGTTACAAAGTCTCTTATAGAAATAGCTATCAATACATTTCTTTGTTCTTTATTTTTTGGAAGCATCTTTTTAAGATCAGTCAGAAAATAATCAAGACTTTTGTCAAAAAACTCATTAATCGTCTCTTTATCAGACTTCCATCTGTATGGAATTATATCAATCTGTTTTATTAATTCATCATATACAGATTTATCTTTATCAAGACAATAAACATTTAATTCAACAAATCCTTTATCATGTACATATTTTGAATTAAGGATCTTTTTATGGTTCTTGACAATTTCACACAATTTATTGAATATCTTTTCAAACTTAGTTTTCTCAATTCTATACTTCCACTTGCCTAATCTTTCTGTTTCAGTCAATACAAGATAATCTCCTTTAAGTTTCTTGCTTTTCTTAAGAATATATGTCCAAGCTTTCATATTATATAGTAGAATACTTCATAATATAAAAATTTAGCTTTTTACCTCATAATAATCACGAAATATGCAATATATACGAAACCTTTATATAGGTAAATTACTATAATACTTATTGAAATTGAGGATTAGGACGGTTTCTAACGAAGATTTGGATAGTGAGGAAGATTTACACAAAGAGGAGACTGATTCTCTTGAAAATAAATACAATAAAACAAAAAAAACATGTCTTGAATTCTGACTTAATTTATCTTAAAACTACTAATCATCTCTGTATACACATCAAAATTATCACATTGTCTAGGACATGAATATGTTATTGTGTATAACTTGTTATTAGCAATTGCAAATATCTGGTTTATTTCTGTTGTTTCTCCTTCAATTATTTGTACAAATTTTAGAGTAGCTGCTTTATTATTATCAAGAGTGTCATCAACATTGCTCTTTATTAAGATAAAGTCTTCCACTTGCTCCTGTGTAGCTTTTATACTTACATCTAATAATTCTTTAAGATCTTTAACATATGTATCATCAATCTCTAGAACCACTATATTGATAACTTCATCATTTTCTGCTTGTTCTGGTACATAATTATAGATACCTTGCATAAGTAAAGTCTCTTTCCAGTCTTTTGGAATATTTACTTTAAAATCATCATTAGACACTGTTTCAAATTCTTCTGTTTTTTCTTGACTTGGTTTTTCTTGTTTTGGAAGAACATTTACTTTGTTTTGTTCTATGCTTTCACCTGGATCAGAATACAATTCTTGTTTATCAGGAGTCCCACACCCTGCAATAGGTAACATAATCATTAATAATCCTAAAAATATTATTAAAAAATTCTTTTTCATTATACAACACCTCTTGATTTTATTTATTATTTATCTTTTGATTTATTATTTATTTAATATTATTAAATTGATTAATATTATTTAATTATATTAATAAATAACAAAATCATTTATAAACTTTTTCTTATTAATTAAAGATTCATGAATTTTCTATAAAATTATTTTCACCTAACAATCTTACAGCATTTCTAAACAAAATATTATTTTTATCTTTTTCACTAATATCGCATCTTAACACTTTTTCCAACTCCAACTCTTGATCAGAATATGGAAAATCAGATCCAAACAATATCTTTTCACTTCCACACATCTTGACACCCATCTTGATAATCATTGGTGATGAAACAATAGATGTTTCTAAATACAGATTCTTTAATTCTTTTGCTTTGCTGATCACAGATTCAACTCCATTTGCAAAATGTCCAAATATAAAATTAATCTTAGGATATCTTTCAACCAACTCAATCAACCTGTCTGGATCTGTAGATGGAAGATTTTCTTTTCTTGTATGTATTAATACAACCAATCCACTTTTCTCAATAATCCTAAATATTGGATCATACTTTTTGTCTAATGGGTCAAAGTTCTGCATTCTTGGATGAAGTTTTATTCCATCAAAACTTTTTAATTTGTTCTCTAGTTTATTCAGATCAATATTATTAGGATCTAGCCAAAA
Source organism: uncultured Methanosarcinales archaeon (assembly GCA_964535955.1). Lineage (GTDB taxonomy): Archaea > Nanobdellota > Nanobdellia > Woesearchaeales > CAXGTL01 > CAXGTL01. Next base: position 105,868 of record CAZHVK010000004.1, read on the forward strand.
AAAAACAAAAAAAGAAAAACATGATTCATTGCATGCTTTTCTTAACTCATCACTTGCTTTTACCACATCATCACTCAACTTAAAACAAGCACAATGATTTACTTTGTTTTTCTTCATTTGTACTTCTAAGTCCCTCAGATCTACTGCAACATTCTTGTCCTTGCCAATATGTGTGTGTATGTCTATGATCATTTTTTCATCTCTAGGTATATCATAAAGTTTATTGTGTCTCCTTGTTCATAGTTCAGCACATCAAATATCTTATCTATTTCTTTTACACCACATTTTGGTTTTCCATCATTCAACATCCTTCCGCATACTTTTTCTTTTAACACTGTTTTTATACTATAACCAATGATCTTTTTTTTTTGGACATAGCTATCTAGATTACTTTTCATCCCTTTAAAGACTATTGGATTTTGTGTATTGAATCCTAGTGCCTTTGTTTTATGCTTTAATGCTTCTTCAATTCCTTTACTCATCATTGCTTTTCCTATACCTTTCATTTGCGACTTTTGTCTTACAGCAGCTCCGCATAGGTAAACATGGTCAGGTTTGATCGTAGTGGTCTCAAATCCTTGGATCTCTTCACCTTCATAAACCAGGTACAATGTATCTGTCCCATACACATGATCAAACACTTCCTGAACAGTCATCCCAGGACCAAATGCATCAAATGCTATATCTACTATCTGATTTATTGTTTTTTGCGGTAAAGATTCATACTCTTTCTTACCAATTACTTCTATGTCAAATCCATTATACATTTTAGTTTTCATTTTAACAGCCTCCGATCTATTTAGATCAATTTTTATTTCATAAAAAAAATAAGTGGGGTTGTTGGGACTTTCAACAGACTGTCGTCTATATTTGAACCCAAACTTACTGGTCTGGAGCCAGCCGTGCTGCCAGACTACACCACAACCCCATCATCAAAATTACAACTAACACCAAAATTTAGAATTAAATTTAATTTTTATAAGATGAAAAAAATTATGTTGTCTTGAATTTATTTTCAGTTTATCGTCTATAAAAATCTCAGAATTAATACTTCCAGGTACAATCACCGAATATGTTTGTGTTTGTCATATATGGAATGGTAAGTAAAGAAACTATTTAAAGTTTGTGATTTTGTGTTCGTGATTATTCCTAAGTCCAAACAACTACACATTCATTTCCGACAGTTTCACAATGACCTTGACCACAGTCCATTGTTTCTGGTTTACAATCCATTGTACACATTGTCATAGCACAGTCAGGTGCTTGCTGTTTCAGAACACAAGAAGTTGGATGACAGCATTGTTCAGGAACACATTGTCCTATAGAAGGTTGTACAGGAACATTTCCATCTTCTTCACCATTCTCAATATCAGTTTCACAGCCAATGATAGATACCAAAACAATTGCCATAACCGTCATCATGATCAATCTTATCTTTATCATACTTGTCTTATTAATCACCATTATATTTAAATGTTGCTTATTATACCCACACAGCATGGATAAAGATACATTAAAACAGACAATACATCAGATTGTGACAGATCATATAGATTGTGATCCTAATATTTATACTGATCTTAAAGTGTTTGATAATCTAGAGATTATGAAAACTGATAATTTACTTGAATGTTGTTTTCAGATCATCAATTATAAATATTTTTACAAACATCCTGTACTGGTTATGATGGAAGATGGAGATCTTTTTTATCATGAAACAGCACATTATATTACAAATGTAAGTCCTATTTTTGATTTTTTAATAGAAAAAGGAGACAAGCTTGATTATTTTTGTGTAAAAGATTTAATTTATTATATTGCTGTCAATATCCTTGATCTTAATCCTAAAAACAGAGAAAAAAGAACTTTTACTACTATCACTCCTAATGCAGATGCATGGTCTGGTTATTTTTATATTTTGAATGAAGCTTTTTCTCAATATATCGAATCTGTATACAATTCCCAAGATTTATCAAAATATTGTCTAGAAAATTATCTAGGTAAGACAAAGATCTTTCCAAAATATGTTCCTGATAAAGAAAACAAACTATTTTGTGATTTTAGAGACAAGGTTCTGATACCTTTTAAAGAAAATAAGACATATGATGTTGATACAATAAAAGATTTTGGCATAAAATTTCATAAGTATCCTAATTCTTCTCTTATACATGAGATTGGTTTTATGCTTTCAAAAAAAGTTTCAGATGATTTGGAAAATAATAAGATAACTAAACAAGACATAGGAAAATACTTTATCAAAGATTTGATAGAATTTTCATTCTTAAGATTTAATTATGCTTTTAAAGAATACAATGGAAATCATAAACATTTTAAAAAAAGAAAACAATTCTTCTCATCAATCCAAGACCTAGACATGGACTCAACAGAACTAAAATATAATCCTATGAATACATTTATAGAACTTTATATGAGGTGATCACTCAAGAAAACAATACAGATTATAATCTTTCTCAATAAGATCGCAAACTTTTATCAATCTTATGTCAAGACCATCTTCTTTAGCTCTTATAGCTTCTTCATAAGAACCATCTTCACCATGTGAAAAAGAAAAAGCAATAACAACACCTTTTGTCTTACCTTTTCTTCTCATCGCTGTTTCAAACTTATCAACCCATTCTCTTCCAACTTTTTCTACTTTTTTTATAGAGATAGCGACTTGTGGATCATTTATAGGATACATCCCATCAATTCCTTTATCTCTTGTTGCTGGTGACCTTTGTGCACCTAAAATATCGCAGATATAATGCTCAAATGCAATTGGTTTTAATTTTTCTAATTTCCTAATACTTAATTTTTCTAATTCATTTATGTCTGGTTTAAGATTAATACTTTCAACATATGAAACATTTCCATGCTTTTCCATTCTTTCCATTATGTCTTTACATAATATAGGAGAAATATCAATTCCAATATACTTTCTACCTAATGATTGCGCAATCTCTAGTGTCTGACCATTGCCGCACATTGGATCAACCACATTATCATTTTCATCAGTGCTTAATAATATTAATAATTCAACAAGATTTCTAGGTTTTCTTCTTTTATAACATTTGTATAATTGTTTATCTTGTTTATCAGGATCAATTTCCCACACATCACCATTTATTTCAATACCTTGTTTATTATTATATTCTTCAATAATCTCTTTATTAAATGTGATTAGTTTTTTATCACTTGGTTTTCTTATCTTAACATATCTTAGAATTACATCATATTTTTTATCAATATCTTTTTCTCTTGGTCTTCCTGATTTTTTCTTAACACTCCACACAATTCTGTTCCTGCACTTATCTCTTCCATTAAAAATATCATCCATCTTCATCTTAAGATAATCAACATAATCAGGATTACAATGCAGATACATTGTGCCACCAGGTTTTAAAACCCTATGACATTGTTCTAATCTGAGTTCTACCCATGACAGATAATGCCTTATGCCGCCTTTTTTCATTTCTTCAAACATTTCTAATGTGTATTCATCATACTCTATTCCTTTTTTTCTTTTTACAGGAATATCAGCATATATAATATCAATAATATTACTTTCAAAACCATCTCTAAAAACATCATAACAATCTCCACAGCATATTAAATTGTCTTCTAAACTGATTTGCATATATATATAGTGGGTGATTTTTATGTTTATAAGTATTATTAGGTTTGAGAGGATACTTACATTAGGTTTGAAAATACCTTTTCACAACTTCTGTATAGACTTCAAATTCTCAATCCTTTTTTTAGCAGAGATTGCTGTAGAAAACAGGTGCCAGAACACTTTTTGCATCCACTTTACCCAATCTTCATCATATATTGAATAAAACAAATAATTATATGATTCTGTTTTTTTAAAAAAACATTTTTCTTTTAACCTGATAAGTGAATTATCAACAATAAAAGCTCTTAATGCTTGTTCGTGATGTCTTATTTCAATCAAATCTTTTCCTAGTTTATGGTTTAGGTTTAATATTTTTTCCACATTTTTCAATGAATTAAGATCAATATTAGCCATAATTTTTATTGGTATATTGTTTTTTATCAAATATTCAAAACCAGAGATCAATGGAACATTGTTTTGTTTGCCCTGAGCCCATGTCAGATCTCCTGCAAATATCAATAATTGTTTTTTACTTGATTTTACAGTTCCAATCAAGTCTTGCTTAATATTAAGATTTTTTTCTTGTTTTTCTAGAAAAGCTCCTCTTTTATCATTGTCAATGTATTGGTAAATATCAAATGCACTAAAATGCTTTTTTGAATAAATAATCTTGTTAAACAATTTTTCCTGAAATGTTGACTGGTTTTTATCTACAAGATTCCAATATACAATCTTTAAAGCACCCCTTGTACCACCTCTGAATGTTCTTACATCAATTGTTCCATATTCTTGTGATATTTTGCTTACATAAGAATCAGCAGTATGCCAGCTTTTGCTGATTAATTGTGCTATTTCCTGGACTGTTCTAGGTTTTTGCGCAACAAAATCATTGATCTTGTTTATTATTTGTTTATTAAGCATGTATATAGAAAATGCAACACCTTTATAAATTTTTTGTAAGAAATATCCATATATTATGCAACACTATTATAATATATCTAATGGTTTGGGGGTAATAAACATGGATAAAAAAGAATTACAAATGCTTGCGCATTTAAGGACAAATGGTAGAATGAGACTGACAATCATGAGCAAAAAAATACATGTACCAGTTTCAACTTTGTATGACAAACTAAAACAATTTCAAAAAGGTTTGATAAAAAAACACACAGCTCTTATTGATTTTAAAAAACTTGGTTTTCACACAAAGTCCAGAACAATGATCAAAGTTGATAAACATGATAGAAATTCTGTAAAATTATATTTGTCAAATCATCCAAACATAAACTCTGTGTACAAGATAAATAATGGCTATGACTTCTTAATAGAAGGAATATTCAGACATATAAGAGATGTTGAAGATTTTCTTGAAAAACTTGATCAAAAATTCAATATAAAAGAAGAAAAGACATATTATGTTGTAGATGAAATCAAAGAAGAAGGATTTTTGTCAAACCCTGATTTGTTGTTGGTTGTGATGTGATGAACATAACAAAACCAATTGGAAAAAGAAACAGACTTTATACTAAAGAAGAAGCAATGGCTATGTTAGAAAAACAAAAAAAAGAAGAAAAGAAAAAAGAACAAAAACAACAAAATACAAAACAACAAAAAAACAAAAAACAACAAAAAAACAAGAAAACAAAAAGAGATGAAGAAGAAATCATAATAAAAGGACCACATTCCTACACAAACCATTATCTCTTTAAACTGTTTCCATTATTAGACCAAGCAAGATGTGTCATAAACAATAACAAAGACGCACCTGATGAAATTGAGATTATTCATGAGGACAAAGTAAGTGAACATGTTTACCTCGCAACACACCTATACATATTAAAGCATTATTCTGGTTTGATCAGGCACAGGTTTGGTAGCCATCCTTATGAAGGAAGAATGGATTATGGAAGAGACTATTGTTCTCTTCAGGAGATTGTAGATAATAATTGGATTGAAGAAAAAAGTCTTGAGGTAATGTATAATAATTTGTTGGATATTGTTGATAAGTATTCTTAAAAAATGATAAACATAACAAAGCCGATCGGAGAGAGAAAAAGATTGTTGAGTAAAGAAGAAGCTAAAGCAATGTTAGAAATATATGAAGCTGTTGGTAAAAGAATTCAAGATAAAAATCCAGTATCCATAACCTATGATTCAGATTATTTTGTAATAGATGATTTTGTAAGAAAAGATGCAAATGGAAACATAATCGAGCAATATGATAAATTAGGCGTGATGAATGATGTTGTAAGATATAAAACAGAAACTTATAATAATAATACTCAACCTAGGCATAAAAGCAAAACACCTTATCTCTGGACTACTGTTTTTGAAAAACAAGAAAATTTATGGCTGCCGAGCAGTGCTACACTAGCTGGAATCATGATCTGTTTGTTTAGAAAAGCTGTTGAAAAAGGTAAAAATGGTAATTTTATTGTTGTTGATGAAAAAGCAGCAAGATTGTTAGAACAGTTCAAAGATTATGGAAAAGTCACTGGATGGCATGCATGCAATACTGTTTTCATTGATAATAAAATAATACATTATCCTGGTACAGATGATTATCCTGGTATTTATACAAATAACATCAATCAAAAATTAGATAGAAAAGTATTGCCATTTAATAGAGTATTAGAATTACAATATCTGGGTAATTTTCTTAGATCTGATAAAGGAAGAATGAATATAATTAATTTTACAGGTGAGTATGATGAACCTGAAATTTTACTAGATATTGGTAAATATTTTAAAAGAACACCAATAATCCATGGACCTTTAAGCAGGTATATCAGAGCATGTTGGTTTGGCTGTGATAGTAGATCCCTTGAGCTTTATGCTGTTAAGAAGATTCATTTCGATGCTGGTGCCCGAGGAGTATGTAAAATAAAATGCTAAACATAACAAGACCAATTGGAGAAAGAAACAGACTTTACACAAAACAAGAAGCAATAGCTATGTTAAAAAAACATAAAAAAGAAGAAAAGAAAAAAGAACAAAAACAACAACACATGAAACAAGAACAAAAAGCAAAAGAGAAAAACAAAAAACCAGACAAATACACACAACAAGATCAACAAAAACAAGAAAACATAAGACCAGATTATTACAAACAAAACCTTGTCTCTTTATTAAAAAAAGCACAAAAAATAATAAAAAACAACAACAAAACACCAAACAAGTTTCTTATACTAAAACAATATTTTAAAGAAGATTCTTGTTTGCGTAATGGCAATCATTTCTATTTGTCAAAGCATTGTGATATAGGCTATATAATGAGGCATCATTTTTATTATCTTTCGTCATGTGTAGAAGTAGATTGTGGTAAAGAACCAGCAAAACTTGAAGATCTTTTAAAAAATAATTTTGATAATTCAGAAGGAATTAAGATCATGTATGATAATTTGTTGGATATAATAAAGAAGTATTCAGTCTAAACTTTTATTCTACCTAACCATCACTCTCTCCAACAATCTCAACCAATTCAGGACTACTCAGAAAACCTTCTCTTTTTATTTCATCTATAATATAATAGGCTTTCTGATCTATGATTGTAAACTTTTCATCTAATTTTTCAATAAAGTCCTCTGCATCTTTGACATGCTTAAATATGCCTTCAACTAAAAAATCATAACCATTATTAATCCTAAACACAGAATTAACAAGATGATGTTTTTCTAGATAACTTCTCACCAAATCCCTGTCTGTTTTATTAACTTTTACCATGATATTTGCTTTGGTATGAAACCCTAGTGCTTTGAAATCAAGCAAAACAGTATGTTTTCTAATTAATAATTTCTGAAAATTTTTCAACTTATCATATAATGTAGTCACAGGCATGTGTATTTTTTTGCTTAGCTTTGTTAATTTAATTCTTCCACTTTGCCTTAAATGTGCTAACATTATTAGTTCTTTTGGTTTTAACATATTTATTTCACCTAATTAAATATCCATATCCTTCTACCCTTAACCTTGCTCCACACATAGATATTTCTTATTCTTTTATCTTTCCTATCAAATGTACTTCCAATAGTAATGTCAAAATTTGTAATAGGAGCACCTGTTCTTCTTTTTCTCACATCTATCTCACTAAACTCTCTCCATTCTTTACCAAAGTCTATAGGTGCATCATCAACTACATTTCCGCACCTAGTACAATAGACTATGGTTGATTCAACTTTCAATATTCCATTACATTCTCGACATTTCATTTTATAGTTGTGAGGGCTTTTTCGATCTTTTCAACATCTACATCTGCTGCTTCACTTATATCTTTCATGTCATACTTAACATTGTTCTTTTCATAGATCCTACACATAGCAACAGCTACCAAGATCTTCATGTTCTTGTCTCTTAACCTTCCTTGTTTGATAAATTCTCCTAACTTCAGCATAAGTTCTTCTTTTTCTTTTATGCTTAGGTTAAGCATTGCAGACACTATTTTTGTCTGTCTTAGCAAGATTCCAATGCACCTGTTAGCACGGTCTTCCCAAGTACCTATCTTGTACTTGGTTCCACTATATGCTGTTCTAAGATCCTCCAGTGTAATACCAAACTCACCGTATGGCATAAAATGTGTGCCTATTGTTACACCACGTTCATGAATGTCTGTACCAAGTCCTCTGTCATATTCTGTGTATTTTTCACTTCCAAATATTGCTCCAAGACCAGCTCTTCCACTATCTTTTCTTGAAACCTTAGAGAGTTGCATCCTTAACTTCCTTTCTATAGGAGTGCTTGAACGATTCTGCCATCTTCTTAGTCTGTAGAATTTCCCACTACTAGGCATTTTTCTGCAAGCATGGAGTCCACTCAAAACACCAACTCTTGCACCAGCCATAACAGGATCCACATCTTGCGGAACTTCATTACCAATCTCTGCATCAATCACAGCTTTTTCACCTTTTTCAGTATCAACAGCAACAAGAGATGTATATTGTGACATCAGATGATACTTTAATGCAATCTTTGTAATCTTTGCTTCTAATTCTTTGTTCAGACCTCTTGCATGGTGTGCAATATAATCTTCAGACATTAGTTTAGCAATATGTTTTCTAGCCCATAACATTGATATTGCACTTCCTTGTTTTTTCTTACTAAACTTGATTTTGATCTTTTTCTCAAATCCATCTGCTTTTATCACTAAGATGCCATCTTTTTTTGTTTTACCATACACAACAACAGGTTTATTACTAAACAGATCATTTACCATTTTCGGATATATTTCTGCACCCGCCATATTAATTTGTATATTTTTTAGCAATGGATTAGCAATCATGCTATAAAATTTCTTAGCAGCTTGTTTTGCATCATCATCAGTTGTTACATACAATATTTCCCCTCTTCCTTCTTCAGCCATTTTTTCAGTAAGATACCTGTTAGAAGAATAACCTACCCCAAACACAAAAAACCTTGCATGTTTTGACCTTGCTTTGATTTCTTCAATCACTTCAAACTCATTTCCAATTGCACAGTCAGACATAAAACAAACAATCCTTAATCTGTCTTTATCATATGGTAATCCTAATGCTTCTCTTACAGCAGGAACCATTTGTGTTCCACCATTACCATATCTTTGCACTAAAAATTGTAGTGCTTGTTCAACATTTTCTTCTGTATTCTTTCTTGGAGCTTCAAATACTTTTATCATATCATTTGAAAAAGATATCAATTGAAATGTATCATCTTTATTCATATTCTTAATACAATGTTTCATTGTTTCTTTTGCTTTTTCAATAGGCCATCCACTCATTGAACCAGAATCATCTATCACAAAGATCATTTCTTTTGGCAAAACTTTTTCTTTATCAATTTTCTCAGGAGGATGTATAACAGCCATAAAAAATTTTTCTTTACCAGCATTTTGTGTAATCACAGCATCTGATATTTCTTTTTCAGTTACATTATATGTTAAGATGAAATCCTTGTTTCTTCTTGCTTTTTTAACAAGGATCTTATCTTCTTTTACATTTATCTTATGAGACTTTGACTTGATCTTTGTAGGTTTTTTACCAGGATTTAATACTATCTCAAAATCAGCAACACATTCTCTTTTAAGACTAAACAATGTAGTGACTTTTTTAGTATCCTCAACACCATGAGGCACAAACTTAGGCATCATTGTCAATGGATGTACATAAGTATAAGTATTATCTTGTCTTTTTATTTGTTGCAGAAACTTGATTGTTACTTTAATTTCTTGCTTTGGCTGCATATTTGCAATGTTTTGCGTAAACAGGTTAGGCCTTTCTTGTTCTATCAAGCTTGCCACTTTTCCTTGTTCTTGAGCTTTTTCAAATATTTTTCTAGCTTCTTTTCTTTCTTTAATCTGTGACACAATTTTTCTTTTTCCTATTTCTATAACACTTTCATATACAGCAGAATTCTCTGGTAATGGAAACTGATATACAACATTTGTAGCTTGTTCTAGATCATTTCCAAAACATTGTTCTACTTCTACTTCAGCTATATGATTCAATATTTGTGTTTTTATATTCATTTGTTTTAGTTTCATATTAACCACCTTTGTTAGTTCTGCTGAAACCCTCGTCTGTAAGACCAGTGAACCAAGGTTAAACCTCGTCAGATGACATTGGTGCTCCATTTGATTTTGCATAGATTGGAGCAGGTGAACGAGTGGGTTTCAGCATACTTTTCAATACTATTATTATAACAATACTCTATATCATCAACCCCATACTATGGTAGGTTATACTCCTATTTAAAGATTTCGGTTTTTTCGTGGTAAAAATAGATACATTTATATACTACTTCTACTATTATATCTTATATATCTTATGAGGCTGGTAAAAATAGACATAAAAGATGAAGACATTGTAAAGGAAAAGATCAATGAAATAGAAAATGACTGTCTTAGACAAGAGCTTGAGGTTATAATGAAACACATGAAAGTCAACAGAGACCAAGCCTACACGCTTCTGATGAAGTATCGGGATATATGGGAATTTACTAATAATGTCTCAACATCAGGCTCTAGTCTTATTATCACTCTTCCTAAGAAAGATGCAAAAGAAAAAGGCATTGAAAAAGGCACTCCAGTGTTTATTGCTCTGAAAAGGCTAAGATTTAAGCATATTTGATTTCTGATAAAGTTTATATATCATAAAACACTCCCAATTACTATGGAACCAAAACTAGACCTTGTCAAAGGCTGTATATTTGGACTGGCAATAGGAGATGCACTTGGAGCAACAGTTGAAAACCTAAATTCTACACAAATAAAAAACAAGTTTGGTATATTGAAAGATATTCTAGGTGCTGGATGGTTAGGTCTAAGACCAGGCCAGTTCACAGATGATACACAAATGATGTTATGCTTAGCACATTCTTTAGTAGAAAAAAAAGGTTTTGATATAAATGACATTGCACATAGATATGTTATATGGAAAAATTCTAATCCACCAGACATTGGCAGAACAGTTAGAAAAGCAGTTACTAATCTAGAAAATGGTGTTCCACCTACAAAGTCAGGCATTCCTGCACCAGCAGCTGGAAACGGCAGTGTAATGAGATGTGCACCAATTGGAATAGCATTTTGTAATTCTAAGTTTTTAGAAGAATATTCAATGCTTGACTCAGGAATAACACACGCAAACCCAATGTGCAGAGAATTGTGTGCAATGATTAATCTTATGATTTCAAAATTAATAAAAGGTGAAGAACTTAAACAGGTTTTTAAATCAGTAACTTCAAAAATAGATTACAAAGACAATCAAACAATTGTTTTTGGAACACAACCTGCTAATTATCCATCTGCATACATACTAGACACATTACCAACAGTATTTGCAGCACTTAATAATAATTCAGACTTTGAATCAACATTAATAACAGTTGTTAATTATGGTGGTGACGCAGACACAACAGGTGCAATTTGCGGTGCAATTGCAGGCGCTTATTATGGTTTTAGTTCTATACCTAAAAAATGGTTAGATAAGATAGATTGTTATGAAGAATTAGAAAAGGTTAGTATTGGTTTGCTTGAGTTGAGTAAAAAGATAAAGAAATAATAAAAGAATCAACTAACATTAAATTTATATACAAGAACCTCTTTGTAAATAGAATATGAAAGAAGAAGTCCTTAAAGAAATTGGGTTTAGTAAAAACCAAGCAAAAGTATATCTAGCTTTATTGGACCTAGGTTCTGCTACTGCCAATAGGATTGCAGACAAAAGCAAAGTCCATAGGACAAATGTATATGATACACTAAAAGGATTGATTAAAAAAGGACTTGTTACTTATGTTTTCAAAGACAAGATAAGATATTATCAAGCAACAGATCCAAAAAATCTTATAAACTTGTTAAAAGAAAAAGAACTTCATTTATTAGAGATTCTGCCTCAGCTTTCTTTGACAAACAAGATGACTAAGACAAAACCAAGAGCAAAGATATATGAAGGCATGGCCGCATTCAAGCTTTTTTGTTATGACATACTTAAGTATAAAGATGAAATTACTATTTTTGGCATACCTAAAAGAGTTCCTAATTTAGTTAAACATTGGATTGATAATTATCATAGAGAACATGCAAGACAAAAGATACTTATGACTCACATCTATAATTCTGGTGCAAAAGAAAGAATTAAATATCTTAATACACTTCCATATTGTAGGGCAAGATCATTACCAAAACAATATGATTCTCCTGTTTCGACTTTTGTCTGTGGTGATGAAGTAGTTCTTGTAATGTGGGACATAGATCCTTTGCTTTTTGTAAGGATAAATAACCGCGCTCTTGCAGACTCATATAAAAAATATTTTTCTTTGATGTGGAAGATTGCAAAAGAGTGATTAGATTTCCTCTCTTAAGGCCTTCTCAGATTTTTGAATGTAATTTTCTAAAGCTTTGTAAGTATCTCTGACTTTGGAAGTGCTTAAACCTCTTTCTATTGCATATTTAATTTCTCCATTTTCAACGCCCATTTCATAACCATAAACAATCAACTTTAAATTATTTATATCTTCCCACGAATCTAACAAACTCATTTCATTTATTTCTTTTTGAACCCTATCTAAACGAGATTCCCAAGAGGCACAACTAAATTCACCTAAAAAGATATATTTAAGTTTATGAAGATCATAATTCGTAGAATTCTTTAACCTCTTGATATAATCAGTAAAACTAAAATAACTATCCTCATCTTCACAACCCGTATCTGTTTGTAATCTAAGGCGATCAATCCTATCAGATAATAATTGCATTAATTTCTCTTTTTTATTTTCATACATTTTTTGTAATTCTTCAAAATTTTTGTTAAACTTTTCAACTTTATTTTTTAATAATTTACCAGCATAAAATATATTATTAACATAAAATTCATTACTTTCAAAAACAGATGCTTGTTTCTTAATTTCCTTTAGTCTATCTAGAGTTATTTCGTTAAGATTATCTACAACAATATTCTCCAGTTTTGCTTTGATTTGATTTATTGTATCATATGAATCTTCAAGATTTCTTTTCTTTCTCAAGGTAGAATAATATCTTTCAATCTTGTCTGTCACATAATCTTCTGCATCATTAAATTGTTTAGGCAGTGGCAAACCTTTATTTAGTTTAATATAATCTTTTTTTAGATTAAATATATCTTCTAACCTGTTTTTAATTGATTCAATATAAGGCTTTACTTGATTAAGTGTTTTTGGTTCATCTTCACAATAAGAACAGATTTCACCTAATTGGATAAGCAAATAGTCTCTTTTCTTATGAATGTTTGGATCTTTTTTTATTTTATGGATTTTTTGGTTTTCTTTTTTTTCAGCTTTTTTTTTAACATCCAAAACATCTTTTATTGAATCATCTACAAAAGATACCAATTCTGACAATGTGTTTGTAAACATATTTTTTTTCATTTTGTAACCTCCTCCACCAACCTCTTAATAGAAATATAGGTAGTAAATTATAGATATAAACTTATGTTGTAGTAAGAAATACAGCAGAATTAAATAGAAAAAGAAAATACAAAAAAAATCAACTAACTTCTAAAATCTTTATCTTAAAATTAAGATTCTTCCCAGCCAATGGATGATTAAGATCAACAGTTATCTCTGTGTCACTTATTTCAACAATCTTTGCAGGAAACTGTTTTCCTTCAGGTGTTGCAAACATCAGCATCATGCCAGGTTTTGGCTCTGGTTCTTTTGGTAATTTATCTCTAGGAACCTTTTGCATTAACTGTGGATTTGGTTGTCCATATGATTGTTCAGGTGTTAGTTTGAATGTCTTTTCTTCATCTTTTTCCATACCAACAACTGCATCATCAAACCCTTGTACAACTTTACCAGCACCTACTTCAAATTCTAATGGATGAGAATGATCACCATGCTTAGATGAGTCAAAAACAGTACCATCATCAAATGTTCCTTCATAATCAACTTTTACCTTGTCTCCTTTCTTAATTGCCATATTGAATTCCTCCTATATTGTTATTTATGAAGAAAATTAAGATTGGTTTATAAGTGTTTGTGTGAACAATCAAGGATTAACAACTACAAACACCATCTTTGATTCGTATATGTTTTCAGAATTTTCTTGCATTGCATCAAAATGACATACATAAGTTCCTAAAGAAAGACCTTTTTCTTTTATTATTATTTTAAACCCAATTGCTTCATTTTGTTGAACATCTCTTTTTATTGATAATATCTCTGGTATTAATGCATCATCCATAACTTGTTCAGTATCAACATTTGTACATTCTCTAAACCTAAACCTAACATCTTGTGCAATGGACTCGTTTCTGTTATAAAATTGCACTTTTTCTTCTTCAGAATCTAATGGTTTTAGGTATATATTATCTTTTGTTATCAATGGATCATAAGCTGTTGCTGGGATTGCCTCAACAGGGATTATCACTGGTGGACGTATAGGTACATATGTAAACACCATTACATAAGCAAACACAATCAATACAAATATAATTCCACTTAATACCAGACCAATTATAGCAAACCATTTACCTTTTAATTCATTAGTACTTATTTTTACTAGACCAATAATACCAAACACTATTGATAAGATTATTAGTAAAGGTGATAATATTGGTGGTGGTGGTGCTGCACCAACCATACCAAAATTAAGTATAAACCACAGAAATAATGAACAAAGTCCTGTTATGCTTAATACTAAGGACCATATTGCAAGTTTTGATGTTTTTTTTTCCATAATAATATTTATGTTAAAAGAATTTATAAGATTTGTGGTTTGTTCCGCGATAATCACATTAATCAACCAAAATCTTTATTAAAAGCAAGAGATTCACACACTTTATGACAAACCCATACCATGCAATATTATTAGACACACAATTCACAGACAAAAGTTTCATACAAAAATGGAAAGGTTTGAGTTCAAAAAAGTCTCGTAATAATCCTTGGTGGCAGATAAAGATTGAAGTTCCTGAAGAAAGATTAGAAGAACTTGTAAAAGACGGACAAAAATTATTAAAAAATAATAAATTCTATTTCCATGCTTATAGAGATAATGAACTTATTGTTGTCTTTCCAGAAAAAGTATTCTATATCACACCAGACAGATCTACATGGGATGAAATGTTGAAATATTGCAGACAATGTGGCATTCCAGAAGATCAAGATGTAGAACCCGCAAGATTTGAAGATGAAAAATATTAATAAAATGTACAAAGGAATCATAATTGAGGAAAGCTTGGAAAACAAAAATGTTCTTGATAAACTAAAGATAATATCAACAGAGATAGACCCAGTCACAGAATCACACAA
The DNA here is from genome assembly GCA_964535955.1 of uncultured Methanosarcinales archaeon. GTDB lineage: Archaea > Nanobdellota > Nanobdellia > Woesearchaeales > CAXGTL01 > CAXGTL01. Next base: position 121,238 of record CAZHVK010000004.1, read on the forward strand.
AACACCTTGGGTCAAACAATGGACAATGCATCTTGTAGAGATTGAAGATGAACAAGCAGATGAAATAGCACAAGAACTAAGTCAATCATTAGATCCAGACCATGTTTGGTATTGTGACTTTTGTAACAAGACAACGCATTACATAGTGTTTAGAAATAAAATCTTTAAAGTCGATAGAACTAACCAGGAACAATATGATAAAGCAAAAGATTATGGCATATCATTGGGCATACCAGCACACCAAGTGGATTTTCATCCTGGTGTAAAGAGATGGGAAAGATGAAATCAAAAATATTAGGAATAATCAATACAAAAGATTCTGTTTGGTTTAAATTCAGACCTACTGCATTTATATTAAGAGATTTGGACAAGATATTTGACTTTAGTTATGATCAAGATATACATGACTTGTCATACAAATCTTGTTTTAGTACTCATCTTTACAGATATTTTGTTATTGGTAATGATGAGTATGATGCATTTGTTCTTTTGACTAAATCTAGATTGCATTTTATACTTCTAAAAACAAAGAGATATAAAAAATTCGTTGATAAAATCCTAGCATCTTCTTCATTAAAAAGATTTGAAGAAAAAATAAAACAAAAAAAGAAAGGAGTTATTCATATTTTTAAAAACATGATCAAACCTAAAAAAAAGATTGTTCATTATAAAATCCCTGTTTGTAATGATATAATATATAAGAAGGATAAAAAAGAATTCATATGTAAAGGTTGCGGCTTGGTATTATCATGTGTAGAATGTAATAATGATGATCTTGTAAAAAAAGGTGATAAGTTTGCATGCAAACACTGCGGTCTTGTCCAAACATCAAAACAGATACATAAAATAGCTGATAAAGCATTAATACACATGTACACAGAAAAAGCAATGACAAAAAAGCCAAAGATAAAAAGTGTGTTAAACACTGATGATTGTGTTTGGCTTAGGATTGAGCCTAGTGATTATGTGATACCTCATCTAGAGAAAATCTTTGGAATATTTGAACATTTGAAAAAGGTTTGTTCTCCTAGAGTAGAATTGAGTAATTATTTTTTATACAATCGCTGGCTAAGACCAGTATTAGGTGATTTTGTTATGGAAAAACCAGGATTCACTGTTTATTTAATATTCGCACCAAATGAATTACATCTCATATTAAGAAAAACCAAGAAATATAAATCTTATAAAGAAAAGATTTTGAAGAGTTTTGTGTTTGGTAAGTATGAGTGAATATATTTCTACCAATATCTTTAAATAATCAAAAACAATCCCATTTAATATGCAAACAAAACAAATAGATTCTATTGCAAATGTTTATCTTTTTCTAGATTATAAAATAAAACACAAAGATGAGTTAATAAAAAGTATATTAAAAGACAATCCAAGTAATGTTGGTTTTAACAATAAAACACATCTTAAACAGTATCTTAACTTTATGATGTTTGATTATGATCAACAACCAGAATTACCTGTTTATAGTTTTGATCAGAAAAAGATCATGTCTCTTATAAAAAGCACAATAACAAAGTGTCATAAGACAATTCCTTCAAAACCTACAAACATGTTTGTATATCCTAATTATAGTTCTTTTATAAAACAGACAATGTCTGGTGTTCATGGTGATTCTAGAAAAGAAAATGTTTTTGCTTTAGGCATTAATCCTAGTGCAAAACATTGGAAAACAGGATTAAAAAATGTAATATGTCATGAATATCTTCATTCAGTAACTCTTGATTATCATCAAAAAAACACTTTATTAGACATGATCATCTATGATGGTTTGGCAGAACATTTTAGAGAATCTGTAATTGGTGGAAAAAAAGCACCATGGTCTAATTCAGTATCAAAACAAGAATGTATAAAACATTTCAAATCATTAAAAGACAAACTAGATTCAAAAGATGACATTCTTTACAGAGAAGTTTTCTTTTTTGGTAAGCAATATCCTAAATGGTTAGGTTATTCTTTAGGTTATCATATTGTAGCATCATTTCTAAATAAAAACAAATTATCTTGGCCAGACATAATAAAGATAAAACCTAAGTATGTGTTTGAGAAGAGTGGGTTTCAACACATAAATCTTTAAAAATAAACATAGATCTCTATCTTAACATGAAAAAACATAGTCATAAATCCATGGCACAACATTTTAAAGAATTAGAAGAATATGTAGAATCATTACCAATAGAGATAAGACCAGTAGCCAGATACAAGTTTAGGTATGAAAAAACAAGAAGATTGACAACAATATTTCCAGATTTCTGTGATCATGTACTAAAACACTATCCTAATCATACTTATATATTCATTGATAGAGATGCAAGACCATTATATAATACAATGGAGATATTTAAAAAACAAAAACAACTTGGCATAGAGAACAGGATAATAACATTGACAAGAGACATGCTGCCTGTAGAGATCTGTGCTATAACAGACAAACTTTCTTTTATATCACAAGATGCATCACTGACATTTGGAGAGATTGAAAAACAAATCTCTGAATTTGTAAAACAAAACAAACAATATGAAACAGACTTACACAGATACTTATCACAAGAATTTGATAATCTTGAAAACATGTTATTTATTGATATTGGTTATTGGGGAAGATGTACTTCTTATCTCATGAATTATTTTGATGATTCTGATTATATGTTGGTTAGAGGCCCTAGATCATCAAAGTGTTTTAATTCAGATGATTTTGGTGGTGAATCTGTGAATGGTCTGGAAAACCAGATAAAGCATGGTTTTGAAATAAAAGGTTTAGTAGAACAAGATGGTATGATAATCATCAGAACAGAACCAGAACATTATTACAAAAACCATAACCTTCACATTGTAGATTACATGGCTATTGAAGCAAATGCTTATGATCATCTTAGTTTACTTACAGATGAAAAAGAGTTTGAGATCAAGAAAGAATACAGTAAACACATAAAAGAATTTCCAAAACCAAGACCAGTAGATCCATTGATAGATGCTGGTTTGGGTTTGTGTTAGTGTGTAGTTGTATTTCTTTATTCCAGCACATAAATCTTTAAAAACACTTTCTGATTCTTCTACTGTAATTAGGAGGATGATAATATGGAACATAAAATAGAAATTCAAGAATTTGTCAGTAAATTAGGGTCAAGATATTCTGATGCAAAGGTTGAAGAAGCATATAGAATGAACAATTGTATACAAGATGCTATACAGGATTTATCAAATGCTGAGTGTGAGACAAAGCTTCGTTTTCATTTACGTACTAAAGGTATAGGTATAATGGGTGATTATAAAGATGGTGGTGTGATTGGGTCTGGTCCAGTAGCAGTTTTAGCAAGTGCAGAGCATTTTGATGGTGCTCCTTCGCATATGTACCTTATCACTCTTCGACCAGAAAAATTTAGTCATGAATATTTAGGACCAGATATTTTAGAAACACTTAAAAAATATATTGTTTAATGGAGGTTTATTAAAATGAGATTTAAAATATATCTAGATGATGAATTAGTTGATAAGTTGGTTGAAATGGCACCAGAAGAAATAACTGGTAGAATTGCTGAGGTTAATAAACAAACTATTAGAGATTTAGTTGCAAGATTAAAGACTGATGACAAATCTTATAAGAGATTTAGAGACATGGATAATTATGTTATGAGGGTCAATGATCAGTTTTATGATACTGAAGGATGGAACTGCGGCATTTGTATCAAGAATACTGTAAGAGAAGGAGATCCATTAGGTCACCATCCAGGAGACAAGAACTATTCATTCCGTGAGATAACTAACTTGCCATTCAGTCTTACAATTAAAGAAGGAAAAAAGACAACTGTTTCAGTAAAAATGGACACTCTGCCTTTGATCGCATCTGTAAGACAAATAGGTGATTACTGCAAACAAATAGGTTATATCTATAAAGAATAAAAATGCAAGGAAGATTTTATAATTCATTTGATGCATTTGGGTCATTGTGTGAGACTGATTTATGTTATATCTGCGGATGTTATCAAGATGCAGGAAGAGCAAAAGGTCGTTATAAGATTGGTGATCAAGTAAAAGAATGCAATATGACTACTTTCTGGAATGATTCTAGATTTGTCAGGTCTTTATTATCACAAGGCGGTTCAATAGATATATATTGTGGTGTGTGTTGTTCTCGTGTTGAGCTTACGCAAGATCTTCTTGATAAGATTAGTGATGATTTGCCAGGTGAACATGCTATGAGAAGTTCTAGACCTGAGTTTCTTAGAAAGATTTTGTCTAAAGAAGTTGGTTATTGGTGAAAAATAATATGAAGATCTTAATATCATCACTTCTTTCTTCTAAAATGCTTTCGTTTAAAATATATAAGATATACCTTAGCCCATAACGCTAACAAAAATATCAAGAAAAACGATGCACCAAATATGATAAGGAAAACATTGCCTATGATAAGGACAACTTCCAGGTCTAGCAAAAATGCAATGCCATAGGTTATAAGTCCTAAAAATAATGGTATTGTTGCAAATGCTAACAATATAGGTATAGCTCCTTCCTTAGAGTCTTCTATGGTGTTCTTAACTATTAGTATGAACATCTTTGGAAAGTTCCAGATTACAAAACCAGTTATCTTTATGAATTCTTTTAGACTGAATTTCTTTTTCATATCTTATGGTATAATCATTGTTTTTATTTAAATTATTGGATGTTTTTCGTGATAATCACATCATGTTTATCAATACTTTTAAAAACTGATACAACCCACCTATATATATGAACCCTGAAAAGATATACAAAGAGCTTATGGAAAAGATCAAAGAACTAGGTGTTGAAGACAAGATAAAGATAAGGAAAGACACCATCATTAAGATATTTAATATACTAAAACATCCTAACAAAAACTTTCTTAGCTCGCATAACATCTGGGTTGAGATCAAAAGTTTAAAACAAGAACATCTCATGAGATTAGATAAGATAAAACAAAACACAGAACTAAGAAAGTTTCACCCAGCATGCCCAAACTGTGAAAATGCTTTGATTGCTACGGGTTTAGGAAGCGGACACACTGTTAGTGTCACTTATTATATATGCTTAAACTGTGGCAAATGTTATTCTTCATCTAATGTTTGTGGTTTTTCAGAAGACATGGGCAAAGTTAGCTATAAAGAACTTGCAGAACCTTGTTTTGATCAATGGATAGAGTGAATAGGTTTTGATTTTATTCTTTGAATGGGTGTATTTGTTTCTTTTTATATGTTGCCAGCATGTTTTTTAACCTTTACAGAAACATTTATATAATCTAAACATATCATCAATAATAATGAATAAAAACAAATTTTTCAAATCATTATTCTTAATAGCAGCATTGTATGACTTGATACTAGGTGTGGTTTTCTTAACAATGTACAAGTTTATATATTCTTATTTTAATATTGCATTACCTACATATCCAATGTATTTGCAATTATCAGCAGCATTTGTCATTGCAATTGGTATTGCATATTATTTTGTTTATTTGAATATGTATAGAAACATTGACTTGGTTAAGTTAGGTATAATCTATAAATTGATATATATTTTAGTTGCTGGTTATTATTATTTAATTGGTATTGCTCATGTAATCTTCTTTTGGTTTGTTGTGTTTGACATTATATTCTTAGTATTGTTTGTATGGTTTTTGGTTTATGCTAAGAAAAGAAAATAAATTTTATCACACTAACATATAAGGCTGCAGACCTAGTTCAGAATCAGTTGTCACATTTAATTTTAATTTATTTAATCCTGCTTCATCACCATGCTTAGGAATATGTGTTAGATGAAGGTTAAGGTTTTCTAACTTATTAAGATTATCTATTGCACGTTTCATATAAGAATTAGTACGTGCACCAATTGCCAACAATATCAGGGTTTCTTCTGCATTCAAAGAAGCAGTCAAAGAACCAAATTTTTTTTTATAATCAATCATCTGTTTTATCAAATATTTTGGCAATAATTTTCTTTTTTTAGGAATACCTGATATTTGTTTAAGTGATTTTAATATCATTGCAGACTCTGCATGCAGTAGATGAGAATTATGTGCTTTGATAATTTTTTCATTAGGCAGTTCAATAGCAGCGCCGCAATATACACCTTCATTACCTTCTTTATTTTTTTCTGTTTGTATTTTAGCTTGCCTTGCTTTTTTGATCAATGGATATATTTTTTCATTAACTTTTGCTTTTTTCATGATAAGTTTTATCTGATCAATTGTTTCTTGTGTTTCAATCCCTAGCACAAACTCTTGTTTATAACGAAAATACCTTCTTACTATCTCTTGTTTTGATTTTTTTCTTACCACCTTATCATTAACAATACCATGTTTTGCCATGTTCACACCCATGTCAGTCGGAGAATTATATTTATTGACAAAATTTTCACTTTTTGTGATTGATCTCATTATTCTTTTTAAGATATAAAAATTTTCAATATCCCTGTTATAATTAACAGCTTTTTTTTTATATTTTTTTAGGTGGTAAGGATCAATAATATTAACATCTTTTAAGTCAGCTGTAGCAGATTCATAAGCAATATTAACTTCATGATTAAGTGAAAGGTTCCAGATAGGAAATGTTTCAAACTTAGCATACCCTGCATTTATGTTTCTTTTTTGCTCATGATACAATTGTGTAAGACACACAGCCATCTTACCACTTCCACCACCAGTACCAGTCACAATTATTAAAGGTTGTTTGGTTTTGATATATGGTCGTTTATTAAACCCTTTTAATAATTTTTTTATGTTTTTAGGATAACCAGGAATATTTTTATAAATATACACTTTATTGCCTGCATTTTCTAATTTTCTTTTAAACCTCATTGCAAGGTTTTCGTTTTCATACCTAGTTATCACTATTGCAGACACTTTAAGTCCTTTTGCCCTGATCTCACTTATTTCTTTTATTGCTTGCAGATCATATGTCAATCCAAAATCATGCCTGATCCTTCCTTTTTGAATATCTTTTGCACTTATACAATAGATTATTTCAAGATTCTTTAGATTCTTTAGAAGTTGTACTTTTGCATCTGGTTCATATCCTGGCAAAATTCTTTGCGCATGACCATCATATAATAATTTTCCACCAAACTCCAGATAAAGCTTATTATCAAACTTTGCTAATCTTTGTTTTATTTCTTTAGTCTGATGTTTAAGATATTTTTTAGTGTCAAAACCTCTTTTCATTCTGATATAAATAAAGAAAATAGTTTATATATCTTTCTGTTAGTACTAGTTTGTTTATTTCTTAGCCCTTACTCTATGGAACTGTTTTTTAGTGTGTTGTTGGGGGGACCACAGATCCTAGAATTGTTTATTAGTGGTCACCTGTTTTAGAGTTTTCTTGTATTATTTTTCTCAAATTTAACCACTACATTTTATATACAAATTATGATTTTGATTATCATTTAACCACTACATAAACTTATACTGTTCAAGATATTCTTTTAAACAGAATTTACAGATTGCCTCTACTTTACCTTTTCTTGAATTTTCTAAAGCTTCTAGGTAGTCTGTTCTTTTTCTTACATGTATTGCTAATGGAGCAAGTTTCTTGTACATCAAAAGCCAACAAAGAACCAATCTCCCCACCCTTCCATTACCATCAACAAAAGGGTGTATTATCTCAAATTGTGCATGTGATTGAAAAGCAACCTCAAAATCATTTATTTTCTTAAAACCTTGTTTTATCCATCTTAACAATGTTTCCATCCTTTCTTTGATAAATAAATAAGAGGAAGTATAAACATCGCCTACATAATTCTGAACTTTTTTGTATTTGCCTAATGTTTCATCAGATTCAATATCTTTGTTTACTAGTTTGTGAAGTTCAAACAGATCTTTGTGCTTAGGTAATCTCTTATGATTAGCTTCAACATAGTTCCATGCTTTTAACAGATTATCTGCCATATGGAGTTCTTTTTTCTTATGACCTTTTGGAACAGTATCTTTGAATAAGTAATTGAATGTTTCTTTGACTGTCAAGGTAGAACCTTCTATTGCATTGCTGTTTGATATGAATATACTTAAGAATTTCTCTTTTTCTTTTTGTTTTGACACTTTGTCTAATTCTTTTATATATCTCTTGTATGTGTCTGAAGCTTTTTTTAGTCTATTATGGTCTTGGTAAGATAAAGTATCTTTGTATTCTTTAAGTATCCAGTCTTGTTTACTGTATGAGTATTTCATACATTCAAACTCATCTTTGGTTATTGGTCTCTTTTTTCCAATATATTTTATAGTCTTTTGTATTACTTTGTTTTTTTTTCTTATACTATGTACTAGATAAAGATATTCATTTCCATTGATCTTCTTTGTTACTATGCTTACCATGAAAGATATTAACCACTACATATATTTAAATCTTTCGTCATAAAATATAAAATAATAAGAAATGCAGATGAATTTAACCACTACAGTTCAATATTTACCTAGCCCTTACCATATGAAACACTATTCACCTTATATCAATCTACTCCTATTGATAAACAATTCAAATTTACAACCAAGTGAACTTGCAGCTCTTTTGCAAGCAATCATTCTTTCTAGAAAAATCTCAAAATATTCCATGACTGAAGCTATTTTTTTATCAGTAGTTAAGCTTAGCCTGATTGTTTTCTTTTTCTTATTAACACTTAGTTTTGAGGATTTAGTAGCATAATTAACCCTGTCATGGATGTCAAGATCCATTGTTTTTACATTCCTAACCCTGGACCTTCTAACATCTGATTTATCAGCAATGATCACAGCTGCTCCTAAAGCATTAACAGGATCACCTTGTGTTTCATGATGATTTCCAATTGCTGTTGTTATTCTTATTAGCTCTTCTACTCCAATATCTCTATGAAATATTGAATAAACAATTAAAGCAGATGATTGAGCATGTTGGTGTCTGCTAACAATATTGCCTATATCATGAAGATATCCTGCAATTGCTGCTAGTTCAGCACCTTGTTTTGAATAATTAAGTTTTAGTAATATATCCTGTGCTCTTTTTGACACTATTTCAGCATGTTTAAATCCATGCTCTGTTATACCTACTTTTCCCATGTATTTATCGCTCTTTGTAAGAAGCATCTTTACTTCAGGAATCTTTTTTATTTCATTTAATGTTAGTTTCATTTTGTATCACCTTTTTATGTATTTATGTTTATAGAATTTATAAGAGTTTTGGTTTATTCTAATTTTTCTAATATCTTTTTCTTAAGTAGATTAATGTAAACATTTAATTGCAATTCTATTTCTTTAAAATCATTATAACTAACTGGCTGGCCATAATAATTGATCCCATTTCTTTTTGTTCTAATTTTCTCAAAGAATTCCCAGCTTAATTCTAGTTCTGGATGTTTTATGCATAAGTATGCAAACAAACATTGGTGGTTCAGAGATTTTATTTTATCAAATCTTATGAAAGCTTCTACAAGTTGTCTCAACACATCATAATAATTTCTAAAGATTATACTCCATCCATAACTCTCTTTAGGAGTCTTTTTAATTAATTGTTGTATTACTTCAAGACCTGCCACCGAGATATTTAACATAGTTTTAATTTTATCTAAATCAATTTTCTCCATAAATATAAACATGCCATTTTGTTCGCATTTATTAAATATTTCCTCTTTAGTTTTTTCTTTAGGCATTTAATTTCACCTCGAAGAAATTTATCTCACCTTTAACAAGATGACCTTCTATAATGTTTCCTATTAATCCAGGACCCATCTTCTTTAAATCTCTTTTATTTTTTGCAGTAAATAACTGTATCTCTCTATGCAGTTTTAATTCATATTTCCCTAACTCAAAATCATCATCATCACCATATATAAACAAATCAATATCACTTTCTTTGTACCAGTCTGATCTTGCCATACTTCCGAATATAATAACAGTTTTTGCTTTTTTTAGTGATAGTAGATGGTTTAGAAAACCTGTTTTATAGAATTGCTGTAATGTGAAGAGTTTTTTTCTATTTCTGTATGAGGGGTGTTCATAATTGCTAATATAATAAGGCATTTTTCCTTTTTCTTTAATTCTTTTTATTATATTTTCTTTTATTAATCTTTTTAACCAATTATTTGTTTTATCTCTACTTACCTTACTTTGCTTTAATATATCTTTAAAATACCAATATTTGGTAGGTTGGTTAAAGAATAGTTCTAGTATTTGGTATTCTTTACTTCTCATATTAGTACCTATAATAGGGACTATTATTTAAATCTTTTGGTTTTGTGGTTAGCTTTACCTAGCCCTTACTCTATGAAACACTGGTTTCTTTCTTTTTGTATGTTGCCAGCATCTTTTCTTGAAAGTTCTTCTGTCACATTTTCCATATTTTTTATAGTTTTTGCATCTTACTCCGCACTTGTGTGCTTTTTTCTTAGCCATGATTATTCACCTCTTTTATTCACATAATGAACATAATTCTTCAGTCATTGGTTCTTCATGTCTACAATAACTTTCAAAACCTTTTTCACAAAACTCTTCAACTGTTTTGAAGTTTGATTTATCTTTACCTATACAATCTTCACAATTACAAGGATTTTCTTGTTCTTCACATACACCATTGCCACAGTTAATACAAGTACCTACTGGATAACCAGACATTAGTCCTGTGTCATAACACTTATCTGCAACAGATATACTAGTATCATGTCCAGACTCCCATTCAGTCAATCCTTCACAGCATGTTTCAGGATGTTCTTCTTTGTATACAACTGAGAATCTTTCACCTTCTTGTGCACAGTCTGCTGTTATTATTCCAGCTGGTCTTGTACAACCACTCAGAACTAATATTGATATTATTGTTAGTATTATTAATAGTTTCATAAGTATCACCTCTTTACACTATTTATATCAACAGAATTTATAAAAGCTTTGGTTTATTCTAATCTTTTTTTCTTTTCAGGCTCTTTTAAATAATTTTCATCAGAAACAATTGTTTTGCCTAACCTTTTTTCAATATCTTTTCTAGTTGCACCTGCAACATCACCACCATCTTTTGCATCTTTTTTCAAACTAGGAAATTTTTCAGAATCTTTCTCTTTAGTAAACTTTGTAGTAGTTGCTTCACCAAGCATAGTAAGAACTAATTCCATGTCATCCATATGATCTCTTAGGTTATGATGTTTTAAACCTTTAAAGTTTTTATATTCAGATGGAGTCATATTAAAAGTTGCTTTGCTGATTTCTGCTGTTAATATTGAAAAATCATTTGGCTTTTTTACTCCTCTGTTTCTCCATTCATCTGTTAATTCATCTCTTATTGCAATTCCTCTCACTCTTTTCTCTATCCATTGATCAGAATATCCTTTTAATTTGTATAATGTTTTCATACGTTTTTGTGCTAATTCAGGATTTTCTATTTCTTGTACTCTTTCATAACCAACCTTAGCAAGCCACCTTTTGAATGGTTCTGCTTTTTTAGACGGTATTGATTGAACTAATCTAAAAGCACCCCTTGTAGAAACACAATTAAGCTTCTGCATGCCTCCTGATGTTTTTATAGGAAGGGGGGTGGCAATTTGCACCCACCCTTGTGAAAAGCCTTCATCTCTCCTTCTCATATCTTTTAAATAACCAGAAGGATTAACACTATCTGTTAAAACTGCAATAATATCAACAGCAACAAACCACCATTCATCATTAAACCAAGTTCTTCTAATCTTATTTCCTTGAAATATAACTAATGCTTTATCTTGATCCATTTAAACCACCTTGTATATATAGAAAGTACTTCTCCTTTATAAATCTCACGCGCATCTGACCAGTGACCAGTGAGAACCTTCTAAGAAGCTGTATTGCTAGGATTAAAGTGTCTAAGGTCAGTGGACATGTGTTTTTGAGATGTCTAGTGAGAAATGTTTAGAAGCTTTGCTTTATAACAAATACCTATCCAATGTATGACATTTTCTTATTAAACACTTCATCACTATTGGATCATTCTCAAGTTCTTGTCTTGTATCTTTGGTAGCAAGGTCAACAACTGCACTATATACTGGTTCCTTTCCTTGTGAGCCAAAAGGAATTCCTCTAGAATCAACATAATCTTGTTCTGCATCTAATAATGTTTGCATTGCTACAGCTTCTTCTTGTCCTGACTTGTTACCTAAGATAATGTTTCTTGTTGTTAAATATTCTAGCATTTTTATTGCATCATATGCTCTTTTTAGTATTTCATCTGTTTTAATTAAATCTCTTAATGTTGTTACATCTTCTGGTTTGTCTAGGTTAAAGGTTTGCATTTTGTATTTTATCACAAATCTATCATTTTACATTAGTCTATCAGAATGTCTTTTTTTAGTATTTGGAGTGGAAGGAAGTATTTAAAGGTTTTGTCCTAATCTTTATATACTTCCATACCTTCCCCTTTATCATGAACCTAGAAATCATAAACAAAGACATAACAACCTTAGATGTAGATGCAATTGTGAATGCAGCAAACTCAGGATTATTAGGTGGTGGAGGAGTAGATGGAGCAATACACAGAGCAGCAGGACCAAATCTTATTGCAGAGTGCAAAGAGATAAGAGAAAAAACCTATCCAGAAGGATTACCAACAGGACAAGCTGTGATAACAAAAGGATATGATCTCAAAGCAAGACATGTTATTCACACAGTTGGTCCTGTTTATGGTAAAGGTAAATTGCCATCTAAATTACTTGCAGATGCTTACATCAACTCATTAAATCTTGCAGAACAACATAATCTAAAGTCAATAGCATTTCCTGCTATAAGCACAGGAATATTCAGTTATCCAAAGAGAGAAGCTGTTAGAGTAGTAAAGGAAGTTATGGAAGAATATGATTTCAAATCCTTGGAAAGAGTAATACTTTGTTTCTATTCTAAAGAAGATATGGAGATTGCAGTGGGAGTGTTTAAGGAAGAGGGTATGTGTTGAGGTTGTGTAAGTGGGTATTGAAGGGTTTTGTGAATATTTTATTACAATTCTTCTCTTTTGATAAAATCCTTTATTTCAGTTACAAACTTACTTTCAGAACCTTTCTGAGTATACATAATAACTTCTTCTTTTGCTCTTGTTACAGCAACATAGAATAATCTTCTTTCTTCTTCTTCCCTTAATCCATCATTGTTTTCAATTGCAGGCATAAATATATCTGGATTTTCTAGTTCACAAGGGAAACCATATAGTCCTTTATCAACATTTAAAACAATGACTACTTTTGCCTGTAATCCTTTGCTTCTATGAACTGACATAAACTTAACACGGTTAGGCACTTCCTTATGTGATTCAGTTATAATTGGAATTCTTAACTTTTTAGCATAATCAATAATAAATCTCCAGATCATTTTATTTTCACTAGCAATCCTCATTAAAACTAAAAAATCATCATATGAACACCCTTTTTTATGCATTTCATTAATTTTTTCTAAACAATTTTTTGCGATTTGTTCATAATATTTTAAATATTGATATTTATTAGAAGAATAAACCATAATTGGTCTTTCAGTTTCCTTCAGTTTAGGATTGCCGGGTATTGTTTTTTTTAATATTTGTCCTTTGTTATGTTTAATTATGTGTGCTCCTACATTCACAACTGATTTTATACTTCTATAATTTTTTGTTAAGTCAGTTCTTACTGGATGTGGGAAGTATTTTTTGAAATTTATAAAATAATCCAGATTAGATCCTGCAAAACCCATAATACTTTGCCAGTCATCACCAACACAGAATAATTTACATTTAGAATTCTTATTCATTAATTCATTAATTAGTTCATATCTTTGTGCACTGATATCCTGAAATTCATCTACAAGTATATGATCATATTCATTATTATATAACTTTTTATATTTTCTTAAATAATCTACTGCTTTGTTTATCATGTCTGAGAAATCAATATAATTATTCTTTTCAAGACCTTTTTGGTATTTATTATATATTGTATTTGCAATCTTTGCAAATGCTATTTGTTTTTTTGACCATTTTTCATTTTTTAATCTTTTTTCTATATCTTGAGGATATAATCTATATGTTTTTGCAATGACAACAAATCTGGAAATGTTCATTGAGATTTTCTTTACAAACTCTTTACAATCGTTCCAAACACGTTTAACTAATTCTTCATAAGATATATTTTCTAAATTAAATTCTTCATTAGGTTTTGTCTGTTTTAAAGCAGTGATAAACCTTTCTTTTAATATTTCATGAAAATTTCCATTTTCATAGTCTGCTTGAGAGGTTTCAAATAGTGTTTTTTCATTTAATTTATATTTTTCTTTTTTAATATTCATATTTTTAGTATATTCTTTAGTAGGATTGTCTCCAGAAAACCATTCAGGAACTTTTCCATTCTTTCCTATTGCCCAATGTTCAAGATAGAGATCATATTCAGGAAAATAAAAATCAGGTTTTGGGATATAATCTGTACCATCTTCTTTTTTGTATTTCATCCAATTAGCAGGATTTTCATATATTATCTTGATTCTTTTACCATTTAAATTATGTATTATAAAGAAATTCATAATTTTCCTTTCAGCTTCACTTTTTACTTTTGTTCCATCTAAAGCAGTATATGTTAGGTTTCTTTGATACTTATAGAATTCTTCTTTTTTCTTAAAATCTGTTTTCTCTTTTATAACTTCATCATCTTCAAAGTGCTTCATAAAATTTACAATTGTGTTTTGGAATGTCTTATTTTTAGCTGATTCTTTATTGAATAATGATTGGATATATATTTGGTATTTTCTATCTGTTTCATATTCTAATTTAGGAGCTTTAAGTCCTTTAATTTTAGAAGTATCTTTGAGTATTTTATTGCCTAAAGAATGGAATGTTCTTATTTCTACATCTATATTGTATCTTTTCTTTAATCTTTCTTTCATTTCATTAGCAGCTTTTGTCTGAAAAGCTAAAGCTAAAATTCTTTTTGGTCTAATGTCATCTTTTCTTTTTATAAGATAAGCAATCCTCGTAATCAGAACTTCTGTTTTTCCAGATCCTGCTCCTGCAACAACTAAATTATGTTTGTCATCAGTTATTATTGCTGTCTGTTGGTCATCATCTAGTGTTAAATCATGTTTTTTGAATAAATCCTTGTATTTTATTTTCCTTTGTATTATAAAATTTAGATTATATATTAATATTTTTCCTTCATAGTCTCTTAACTGTTCTAAATTAAATTGTAGATTGGATTTTAATTTTGAATTCCAAAAGAAATACCAAGGAATCTTTGTTTTGTTTTGGCCTTTTCTCACTAAATCCTGGAAATCTATTTTATCATCATATATTAGATAAGTGTCTTTCTTTAGGAATTTCTTCCATTCGGTTTCAAATAATTTTATTGCATTCTTAGAATTTTTTAATATTTCATGTTCTTTTTTTCTTAGAAATCCTGTTCCATTAAAATATGGAAGAAAAAATCCCATGATAATTAGGAGAATCATGCTCATTGTGAATATGATTATTCCAGTTATCATTTTAGTTGTTGGTAGGACATTTAGGTTTATAAGCATCATATGTGGTTTTATAACTTATTCATTTTTATCACCCTATGTAACTAAGAGGATCTGAGACTTTTTCATCAGGACTTTCTTTTTTTGCATCCTGTTTGGAAGTTCTTAATAATGATTCTGCATTAATTATGTCTATATTTCCATCCTTTGTCATTCCTATTGTAAACACTGTCGTATGATTTCCCATACTCTTTTTGATATCATGCAATTTTTTTTCAAGGTTTATTTTCTTTGGCATTTTTTTCACCTCAGACATCTTAATATCTTCTTTTCTTAGATTTATGCTGCCTTTTCCTTCGCTTTATGAATTTTCTGCCTCTTTTATTTTTCCTGTAAACTCTCTCACCATAATCCCTTACTTTATCCTCTTCTGGAATTTCATTGGGTTTGGGCGGCACATATCCTAATTGTTTAAGTGCTTCATTCACTACTTTAGTAATGCTTAAATTATTATTTAATATAAACTTATTTTGACTTGGAGCCAATCTTATATTAACTCTTATGCTCTTTCTTTCTTGTGTATTTGTGTTTTGAACCTTTTGTATATCCATTGTATTCACCTCATACTTACAGTGTACGTACAAGTATATAAATATTTCGGTGTTTGAGTCTATAATTGGATGAGAATAGAGAATTACAATAATAAAATAAAATTAATCAATGTAAAAAACATAGACTTTTTATATTAGTTAACCATATCTTCTTCTAAGATGATTAAAGAAATTCAAGGAAATCTATTTGATTCAAAATGTCAAGTAATTGTAAATACTGTGAATTGTAAAGGTGTGATGGGTAAAGGTATTGCTTTAGAATTCAAGTATAGATATCCAAAGATGTATGAGAAATATGTGGTTGATTGTGAGAAAGGTACAATAAAACCAGGAGTATTGACGCTTTGGAAGGGTTCCAGACCTTGGATCTTAAATTTCCCTACTAAATTAGATTGGAAATTTCCCTCAAGAATAGGATTCATTGAAAAGGGATTAGAATCCTTTGTGAAAAATTATAAGAAATGGAACATTAAATCTATAGCATTCCCTAAATTAGGTACACAACATGGAAAATTAGATTGGAAAGATGTGAAAAGATTGATGTATCAATATTTAGAACCACTAAATGACCTAGAAGTATATATTTGCCATTTTGATCCTAATTCTAAAGATCTTCTTTTTGAAAAATTAAAAATAATGACTAAGAGTTTCAATCTTGATGATTATATTAGTGAAATAACATTAACTAAATCAGCTGCAAATCTGTTATATAATTATTTAAAAGAGAAAAAAATCAAAAATATGGTTGAGTTACAAAAAATAAAAGGGTTTGGAGAGAAATCCATTGAAAAAGTGTATGAATTCCTGAGAAATGGGAACAAATCAAAACAGACCAAGCTTAATTATTAAATAAATGCATTAGGGAAATTGTTTGAATGTAAACATTCCAGAATCAACTTCTATTTTAATATTTATGTCTAATTTAGTCATAATTTCTTTTAATTTGTTTTTGATTGATTCTGTTTTGGTGATTATCTTTTTAAAGTATTTTATGTCTATTTTTGGATAGACAAGAAATTCAGAGCATAGTTTTCCTTTTATTGTCATATCATTATAATCATATATTTCTTTCTTTAATAGTTCCCAATCTAATATATCAATATCATCAAGATTTGTATAATCCTCTGCATCATTTCTAGCCATATTACCATCCGAAAAACAGAACTCCTTACTTTCATTTTCTATTATGTTTGGATTTATGACAATTATTATAGCCTTCTCCTGTTTCTTCTCAATCATCTTATAAGTCGTATGGTTTTTGGGTCTAAAATATAGTGGGATCCTATCATGTACATCACGTCTTCTTTTTTGTACTTCAGGATTTGACATATCAACAAATGGAATCTTCCTTTGCAGAACTTCATTACGAGATAAAATGCCTAATCTTAAGATGCTTTCAATATTTCCTATTGCAACAAAATAATAAAGGGATTTCACATAAGAATAAAATTTTTCCCTTTTTTCCTTTTTTATTCTCTCTTTTTCTTTTGCCCTTTTTATTTTCTCTTCTTCTTTTCTTTTTCTTATTGCTTCTTCTCTCTTTTTCCTATTTTCCAAGTCTTTTGCTTTCTTATTCTTGAGAATGAGTTTTATCTCTTTAGTCTCAGAATCATCACAATCATTTAAGCAAAAAGGACAGTACCAATAACCTTCAATGTACAACATAGAATTCATGGCTTCACATTTAGGACATTTAGTTGGTGATTTCTCTTCGATCTTCATATTATGGTTGGGTGATAAAATAAGTATTTAAATTACCACCAACTGTCCTCTTTATGTGCTTTATGATGTGCTTTTTGATTCTTAAACACCCATAAGTTTGAAGGTTTATTATTTGATTTCCTTCTATTTATATGATGTACTCTTTCAGATCTTCTTAAAGGTCTTCCTAATTTCTTTGCAGCAGACCACCTATGTACTGATCTTCCCGAATCTGAAAATCTTCTATATCCTTTTTTATCTGTGTATGTTTTTGCCATTTTTATGTCTCCTCCTATCTTTTGCATTTCTTCTTTGTCTTCTTACATTACCTTTGCCGCCTCTTCCATGACCTCTTGATTTTCTGGGGCCATATTCCTCTGCTATTTTTTTGATTTCTTTAGAATTAGGTGTTACATGACCTAACTCATCAAGTGCTTTATCAAAGATAGCTTGAACTGAAATCTCATTATCATCAATAAATTTCATTTGTGATGGGTAAAGTCTTATATTAGCTCTACAAATTCTTCTTTCTCTTTGAGGTAAATTTTTTACATCTTCTAATTTCATATATATCACCTTTTATGTTTTTATGTACGTACAAAGAGCATACAATTGGTATGCCACTAGTATGTAATTAGTAAGTACTAACTAATATATAAACTTTTAGGTGTTTTAGTATATAATTGGATGAGAATAAAGAATCACAACAAGAATGAACCTACCACCATTCAAACAAAACTTGTGTTGTTATTTTTGGTATGTGGGGTTAGCTTCAATTAATACTTTCTAGACTTCTTACTAACCCACAAAATAAATAATACAATTAAATACATCAAAGACGCCCCTAGATTAAAAATATACAAAACTAGAAATATAATTAAATGAATTCTGTGTTTATAAGACATTTTTTTAGATTTATATGAATAATATAATAATCCCCATGAAGCAAGCATTACTATAATGTTTTTTGTAAACAAAGATAAGAGAATAGTAAGCCCTATTATTATCTGTTTTTTATTTATATTTGAAACATTTTTTTTGTCATGTTTTATATTAGATTTCATTTGATGGTTTGCATTTGCTTTTTTTAATTTCTTTTCCTGCACTAATTCTTGAAATTTATTAATATGTACTTTTTCTTTTAATTCCTCTTTTTCAAGAGCTTTTTTGTATTCTTCTTTTTTTTCTCCACATTTTCTACAATAGAAATCAAGAAAAGTTAATTTTGCACCGCATTTTAAACACTTTGTTCTATCTTTTTTTATTCCTTTCTTTTTTTTATAATAAGGAATTACTTTATTAATACAAAAAGTGATTAATCCAAAAGAAATAATTAGAATAACAATAAGAATAAGAACATTCCCCCAATTAAGATTATCATTATACCCATATCCAATATGATTACATTCATAATTTTTTAAAAAACTAGTCTCAGGCATTCCACAATCAACACAACAATTCAATTGTGTTTCACCATCTTCACATTGGCCATTACCACATTCTCTAACAATAAGACCTTTTGATAATTCCTTTGTAAAAGAAACAATTTCATCTTCAAATTCATAAGTAATTGTTGCAGATAATGATGTTTCTCCAGTACTTTCACCTAATAAATCTATAGTAATAGAATTAGCATTTTTAGCTCCAATAGTAGAACTTGAACTGCATTGATTTCCAGAACAAAAATCAGCACCAATACTTGATGATGAAAAACTTGCACCTGTACCTTTATTAATTGTGAACTTGACAAACATATCATCATTTAATTTATTATTTATACTTAATGTCAATTTAGTTTCTTCACCTTTTTTCACATTAGCTTTTGTTAAAGAAAGTTTCATATTTATTGGATCAAAACATTTTCCTTTATGACATAGTCCTTCTTTACATTGAAAATCACAAGAACAAGGTTCATTATCATCTAAATTACCCATTTTAACACATTTTTTTAAAGGTTTACAGGAACTATAACCTTCATCACAACCACATTTACCATTTTGACAATAAAGATTTTTCATTAAACAATTAGTGTGTTCTCTTGATGTTTCTTGTTTAATTCCTGTGCATGTGGATGTGGCTAGATTACATTTTCCATTAATATAAGATCCTTTTTGCATTACTTTTTTAGAATCAGGAGAACAAAAAAATTCGTCAATCCATCTTGATGATTCACTGCAATGTTCATCATTATAACATTCAACACATTCATTTGTCAGAGTATTACAATAATTGCTTCCACAATCATCATCTTCTATACATCTTACACATGTATGGCTCTTAGGACTGCATCTTCCTTCAACACAATGTTCATCTGTTCCACAATCAAAACATTGTCCTAAATAACAATGTTTACCATCAGGACAACCTAAGTCTTTACAACATGTTTGTTGTGTTTCACCAGGATCAATCATACCATCACCACAATAATATTTGTAACATCCTTTAGAATCTCCTATTTCTAGATCACATCTTTGGTCTCTTCCACATCCACATTCACTTGCTGCAGTTTGACAATTTTCTCCTATATTAACATCACACTGCCCATTACCTAAACAATTAGAAACTTTACAATCTTTTGCACATGAAGAACATTCACCAGATTCGCATTTTCCATCTCCGCACTTATTTATACATTCTCCATTTACACATGCTTGATTATTATGACACTTTACATCTTCTGGACATGAACTGCATGTTTCACCTTGATTTATTATATTATTACCACATTGTTTTACACATTCATGATTGATACAGGTATGTTCAGCAGGGCATTGTATGTTTGGACAATATCCATAATCAAAAGTATATGGAAAGTCTAGATCAGAACTTGTTTTGCCATATTCATCATTATAATTCCATTGAGCAATAAAATTAATATTATCAGAACCTTTACCAGAACTAGGTGCATAATATAAAAAATTGCAGATATATTCTATTTTGTCTCCAGTGTTAGTTACAGTTTTAGGAAATCCTTGATCCAAGTTATTTGTGCATTCAAATTCTGTAATAACATCAGAACTCTGAAATGTAATTTTTTGTTCATAACCATATGTTATCCCATAGTCAACATATCCATCTGGTGGTATTGGTTCATATGCTGATATTAATGGTAGAATAACTAATAATATTAATAGATTTATTATTAGTTTATTGATTTTCATATAAAATATCCCCTATTCAGGGGATTAATTATATATATATAAAGATATCTGTGAGGGATTATAATATAAGGTTGGAAACATTTATATAACTCAACAACATTCAATCAATAAAATGCCAGGATACAAAGAACATTTGTTTACAGGATTTGTTACAGCAGGAATTATAGTTGCAATACTTCATTTTTTATTCCATTTAAATTTAATTGACGCAAATTTATTAACAACATTAGTAGTTACTACTTTAATATTTAGCGTAATATCTGATATAGATCATAAATCTTCAAATATCAGTGGATTTTTGCATTTTTTTTCAATATTAGCTGTTATTGCAATCATTGCAGATATAATTCCCTTTAATTTTTCTTCAACTTTAATACTACTTTCTTTATTGGGATTAGAAATCTATCATTGGAATTCTGCAAAAAACAATTGGGAACACCGACAGTTTCCACATTCATTGACTTTTGGTTTGTTTGCTTTAGTTGTATTGTTTTTGATCACTTTCTCATGGATAGCAGTAATTATTGGTGCAGTTACTTTTTTATCTCATATAGTTATTGATGATTATTTTGATCAAGCTGTGGAACAAGATAAGAAGTTTTGGAGATCAGTTATTTCTAGGTTGAAGTAGTTCACTTCCTAACCTTCTCATCCATTGTAACATTGTTTTTATCTTTCCATTCTGTCTGGGTGTTTGTGGTTGTTGGTGATATTATTACTTTAGTTAGATTGTAATAAATCTTCAGCAATATTTAAATATAAATCTTGATTCCTTATATATATGGGAACAAGACGTGGCACATTATTGGAAAGAAATATCAGAAAGATATTCAAGCTTGCAGGCTTCAAAACTAAACATCAAGTTAGAATCAAAGGTTATGAAATAGATGTTCTTGCAGAAACAGATAACTTAAAAATTATAATAGAATGTAAACATTATGAACATTCTCCTATTGTAGTGAGAAATTTAATTCATCAGTGGGATAGTAAAAACAAGGAAATCAAAGCAGATAAGATTTTATTAGTAATATATGGGGTTGAAATTACCCCTTATGTCAAAACTTTAGCTAAGAAATATGATATAAGTATTTGGGATAAAAAGGATGTAGAGGATTACTTGGATTATGTTATTGAACACAAAAAAGAGGCAAAGACTAAAATATTAAAAGTTTTAAAGTTAAAACTTAAGAAAAAGGAAAAAGTAAAAATTGAGGAAGAGGAGGAGGAGGATTCAGAGGAGTCTAGAGAACTAAAAATAGTTAAAAAATATAAGAATGAAATTAATAGTTATAACGATGGTCAAACAATGTTTATAATAGGAATTATTTTGTGTTTCTTTATTCCAACCATACTTCTTCCAATTGCAGGTATAGTTTTAATAATAATTGGTTCTAATAAAAAGAAAGAGATAAAGGAAAAAATTCCTAGAATTGAAGAATATGTTAAACTTAAGAAGGATCTAAGCAGAGAAGGCATAAAATTTGTTTCAGATTCTTCAAAAGTAGAAGAGGATTTTGAAGAAGATGAAGATGATGAACATTCTGAAGAAAGAATGGAAATAAGAAGATTACTTATGCCTGAAAATACTATTATATTTAGAGATTTGCCTGAAGAAGCAATATTAGACATAAAAATATTAAGAGAAGATTGTAGAAAAGCAATTTCTGCATTTAAAAGGGTATATAATTCTTCTGAAGAAGAACATTATAGTTTATCCCGTTTTGAAATAGAACTGAATAAAGTTTCCCGCGATTTTGCAAATATTTTGGGAAAAAATAATAAAAAATATGATGATTTTGAAGATCAAGTTTTCGAAATCAAGAGAAAATATGCAAATAAGATAAAAAGAATCATTGAGAAGTATAAAGATGATTGACTGGAGCTAAGTTATGAGTCTAGATGGTAGATAATCTAACTAAAGAACAAAGAAGAAAATGTATGTCCAATATTACAAGTAAATGGACTATACAGGAGAGAAAGGTTCATAATTTTCTAAAAGGAAATAAGATTAAGCATAAAATGCATCCTAAGTTAATTGGAAATCCAGATATTTTATTAACCAATACAAATACTGTTGTTTTTCTGAATGGTTGTTTTTGGCATAAATGCAAAAAATGCTATAAAGAACCAAAAACTAAAAGGAAATATTGGATTCCAAAAATAGCAAATAATGTAAAAAGGGACAGAAAAAATACAAAACTTCTTAAAGAACATGATTTTAACATACTTAAGATATGGGAACATGAGATTAAAGAGAATTTTGAAAAAACTTTAAATAAAATAATAAAAAATGGCTGAAGAACTTACAAGAAAAGAAGCAATTGAATTTTTAGACATTCCTGAAAAACATTTTAATAATTATTTTAAAAACAGCAAAGAAATCAAAGGGTTTAAAAAGAAGAATAGGTGGTATTTCAATAAAGACCAATTAGTCGAATGGAATAATCTTAGAAATCAAAGAACAGTAAAACTTACTCTTTCCGAATATGAAAAATGTTTTGAGTTTGCTATTAAAATGGCTTATAGTACTAGAGCAAGCCATGGTACTGGAATCAGAGGAGTAAGAAGTGAAGTTCAAATGGCTGACGATTTTATTTTAGGCATTCTTGCTGAACATGGTGTTCAAAAACTTTTAAAAGAAATATTTAATGTTAAAATAAAACTAGATTTAGAAGTTCACCCAAGTCATATAACTCCACAAGATTTTGATGGAATATATGATCAAAATGGAAGAATCAGAAAGGTAAAAATAGGGGTTGCAGTGAAGTCAAGCAAAGTAAAAAGTTGTTTTAATGTTATACCACCAATAGAATATGAAAATGATAATCGGAAATCTGAAGTTTATATTTTTGTAAGGGTTGGTCTTCCATCAGATCATCTTTTTAGAATATTAAGGGACCATTCTTTTTTTAAAAATGTGGCAGAGTTTCTCGAAAAATCAGAAGGATTTAGGAAAATTAAAGAATTAAAAGAGATTCCAATTTGGATCTGTGGATTTTCATACATTAAGGAGTTAGATAAAGTAGAAGAAATTCCTGGTCAGGAGTTTAATGGTCATAGATATGTGAAAAGTGTTGCAGAAATGCATAATTCAAATAAAGATTGGTTAGATTTAATAAAGAAACTTTAATCTCCTAATACTCTTTTAATCTCTTTTGCAATTCTCTCAATAACTGGAACAGTAACACTATTACCAGCTTGTTTATATAATTTTGAATCAGAAATTTTTGGAAGTTTAAAACTCTTTGGAAACCCTTGTATTAAAAAACACTCTTTAGGGGTCAATTTACGAATCCCTTTGTTATCTACAATTAGGGGCACATTATGGCCACCAGTACCCATGTTTGCAGTCAATGTTGGTACCACTCCTTTTTTATTAGCTCTAACATATCTTCTTCGCCACTGGTACACTGTTTTTCTACTTTTAATTTGATTTTTTATTCTATTATATAACGGTTTTCCTTCATAATAATATTTTTCCTGCACATTCTCTTCTAAAAAGTCTCTAAAATTAAGAGTTAACTTTATCTCATTAGGAAATTCAAAATTTTTAAAATGATTCTTATTTAAAAAACCCACAATAAAAATCCTTTCTCTATTCTGAGGGATATTTCCATGTAGCATGCTGTTAAGAACTTTTGTTTTCACATGATAACCTAACTCTTCAAGAGTTTTTTTAATTATTCTGAATGTTTTTCCTTTATCATGCATTTTTAAATTTTTGACATTTTCAAGGAATATAATCCTAGGTTTTCTTTCTGAGATTATATCTGCAATTCTAAAAAATAAATTTCCTCTCCCTTTTTCATCATTAAAGCCCTTTTGATAACCCGCAATACTAAATGCTTGACAAGGAAAACCCCCTAATAGTATATCAAATTCTGGGAGAGATTTAGTCTCTAATTTATTAATATCTTCTACTGAAAGAGAAATACTATTAAAATTTAAATCATAGGTCTTTTTACAGCTATAATCAAAATCATTTGCAAAAACAGTTGTAAACCCAGCATTTTCAAATCCAAGTCTTATTCCACCAACTCCTGCAAATAAGTCAAGTGTTCTAAGTTTTTTTTTCATCTTCCCCTCATTTTTTAACTTTATCTATATAGTGAGTTTCCTTTATATATAAATCTTACGAATGTCCAGTGACCACTGACAAAGAAGCTCTCTATTGGCTTAATTTAAGTGTTTGAATTAACAAAAACCAATTACTTTAAACAAAAAGCCCAAAATTATCAAAAAAATGCTTGTTGGTATAGATAAAACAAAACCAAATTTTTTCAAAGGCATATAAAAGGCAAGACCAAAAACAATCCACAAAACTAAAAATAACATTCCTAATCCAATTATATTTAAACAAAATTTATTAATTGAAAGTAATATTAATCCAAATATTATTAAAACTAAAACAAACCACCCTAACGGTCCAAAAGCTTTCTTATTTTTCATATTTTCACCTCTTAAATTAACTTCCCCAACTCCCTCACAATCCAAACCATACCCTCAGTATCCAAACAACAATACTTAAGCAGATTCTCCCTGATATCTTTTTTGGGTGGAAGGTCTATCTCTGGGGTGGTGTTCTTCTCATTAATTTCCTTAATATGACTATAGAAATACAAAGCACTTGCATCAGCACCATTAGCAATCTCTAATGAAGAATATGATTCACCAGTTACTGCAGGCAACACTTTCTTAATTGAATATGAACCTTTCTGACTAGGATTGTAATAATAATACTTACGAAAGACATCAGCTAAATCAATAATTCGATCTAAAACACCAGTAATCCATTTTTCCTTAGGAAAATCTTCTAATAATTTAGTCAAAACATTTATCTCAAAGGATTTGTTAAACACAACCACACTACCTTTACCTTTTGTATGTTTCTTAAGAGATTTCAATAACTCAGGCCTAGGATCTCCACCAGAAGAAAGGAACTCATAATGTTTAACAGAACCTTTCTTAGGCTGAACATGAACAGAATACTGAAAAGCAATCTTTTGCCAAGGTCTACATTTATCAAATATAGGCACAGCAGTATCAAAAGTCTCAAAATCCAGATGACAAAGTGGATATTTCAACAATTTTAAGAACTTTTTAACTTCTTTTTTAGAAACAATAACTTTATTCTTCAAACTAGCTTCTAATATAACTTTATCCTTAGCACTTAATTCAGTACCTTTAGGAATATCCTCAAGCTTAACAATTCCTTGGTGGAAAAGTTTCCAATACAATCTCCAATTAGTCAACAACAAAACATTATTCTTAGGTAAACCACTATAACAATCAGATTTCATAGAACATTTGTAAGGTTTATTACAATTCTTAGATATAGTGATAGGCGGCTTATCACCTTTCATAACCTTAAGATAATGTTTACAATTCTCTTCAATCCTATCAACTAAATTAACCTTTTCAGTAACTTCTTCAATTACACATAACTTCTTAGGATTAATCTTACCTTTTTTAACAAACTCTTTATTCAAATACAATACAAAACATTTATCAACAACTAAGCCAGATTTCTCTAACACATACTTCTGAAATGCTAGATCAGGTATGTGTTCAGGCTTTTGTTTAGTAGAAGCTTTTATTTCATACAGATTCCATTTAGAACCATTAGGTTCAAGAACATCTGCTCTTAAGAACAAATCATCTACTTTAATACCAGCTTCAAATATTGTCTTTCTCTTACCAATTAATTCTTTAGTCTTTTCAATATTATCATTAAACTCTAATTCACCTAGATCAACACCTTTAGGAAAGAGTTTATGTGCATATGCTTCAAACTCATGTCCTTGGCTTAGCCTTTGTTTATCTGAAATACTTTTCTCAGGCAATAGTTTCCTAGAACTAAGCCAAAGTAGTCTAAGGCATTGTTGTCCAGTCATGTATTTTGATTTGGTTAGCATATAGACTAAAGAACACGCCTCAAATATATAAATCCTTTCCCATATATCACAATAATTAATTATATAAACCACCTCATTCTCCAAATCCACAAAACGAGGTGAACCAAACTAACAACCATAAAATGCCCAAACTGTAAGACAGAGATAAAGATTGGAATATATAGAGAGATGACAAAACAAGAGATATCTAAGAACACACAAGCAAGATTAAAACATAAGTTCTCTGATTTAGAGGATTATGAAAAGAAATACTTGCAACAACTACTTAATGAAGAAAGATATAACAGAAAATTATTCCAAAAAGTGATAAAAGAATTTAGTGAAAATGAATAAAAACAACAAAACAAAAACAAAGGATTTAACTAATTTACAAACCAAGATCTTAGCAGATGTAGATGATGAACTCTACTTATTAAAAAAGAGAATACAATCAAAGTTTGACTTAACATGGGCAAAAGCAAGAGATTCTGTAAATGAATCAATTGCTAGATTATGTTGTGATTGTTGGAATAAAAGAAAGATGTATGGTTGTGGTAAAAAATAACCAATATATCACAATAATTAACTATATAAACAAGCTATAATTCCAAAAACTAAAGAGGTG
>CAZHVK010000005.1:0-60466 GCA_964535955.1 uncultured Methanosarcinales archaeon
ATATTGTTATGAGAGTGATAATGGGTGTTGTTGATTTTTTTAAGGGATTGTTTTCATGATCAAGATGATACAATATGATGAATAAAAAGATAAATAAAAAAAGAATTATAAGTTTGATTATTATTTGTTTTATAGTTTTTATGAGTTTCTTGGTTTTTGCTTCTGAAACTTCTAGACAACAAGCTTGTTCATCTGTGGAAGGGTGTGTGTCTAAGTATAATATTATGACAACAGACCTTACTGATGATGGTTTACTAAAAGAAGAAAATATTCCTACTTGTACTTATGTTGTACAATGTAAGAATTATCTTGAAGAATGTTATGTTGAAATAAATTTTATGAGCTGGTATTTAAGTGACTGTTATCATGATTGTATTACTGCTTCTATAGATACGCCTGGTTTTTGTTCTGATTGTTGTGATAAAGTATTTGAAGATAAAGAAAATGATCAATTTCCTTATGTTTGGGATGCAAAACAAGCTGTAGAAGGTTTAGCAATGAGTGGTTGTGATGATGAATGGAGCATAGTTACAGAAGATATTAGACTAGTTATACAAGCTTATCAAGATAATAAAAATAGTGCATATAACAAGTGTAGGTGGAGAGATTTTGAAGGTGCTGAAGAAGAGGAAGAGGAGGAGGAAGAAGAAGAGGAAGAGGAATGTATTGACACTGATGGTGGGGTAAATTATAATGTTAGAGGAACAACTAGTGCAGAGGGTGTTAGTTCTATTGATCAATGTTGGGGGTTTGGATTTGATCAAGTAATGGAATATTATTGTATAGAAAATTCTGTAACTAGTATTCTTACAAATTGTCCATTTAGTTGTAAAGATGGTGCTTGTTTAACAGAAGAAGAGGCACAAGAAGAAGAGGAAGAAGAAACTCAGGAAGAAGGTGATGAAGAAGAAACTGATGAGGAAGAAGAAGAGGATGAAGAAGAAGAAGCTGATGAGGAGGAAGAAATAGATGAAGATGAGACTGATGAAGAAGAAGAGGAAGCAGAGGATGAATTAGATGAAGCAGATGATGAGGAAGAAGAGGATGATGAAAGTGATGATGAGGAGATTGATGGTGATGATGAAGAAGAAGAGGATGCTGATGAGGAGGAAGAAGAAGAAATAGATGAGGAAGATGATGACTTATTTGATCTAGATGATGATGAAGATGACAAAGATTTATTTGATTGGGAAAAAGAAGAGGAAGAATGGGAAAAAGAGCAAGAAGAGTGGGATAAGGAATTCGAAGAATGGGAAAAAGAATGGGAAGAGCAAGAAAAAGAAGACCAAGAATGGAAAGAAGAGTGGGAACCTGATGATGAAAAGATTGGTGATGATAAAATAATAATAAGAGATCTTAATGGAAATCTTGTTGAAGATGGAAGAGTAAAAATTGTATTAAAGAATGGAGATAAAATAGACACAACAATTAACAATGGAGAAATATATTATGATAAAGATACTGTTAAACACATTATAATCAGAGGTGATGAAGGAGAAAGATTGGCTATTAAAGAGGATAAATTACAAATAGCAAGTATGGTTTTAGGTAATGATAAAGAATGGAAAGAACACATTAATACAAAACTTGATGATTATGCTCAAATAATGAATGGCGGAGAAAAAGTTAATTTAGATGATCATTTTGATATTGATTGGGAATCAAATGAAAATGAATATAAGCCTCCCTCTAGTTTTTTTGGATGGGGTGATGAAAAAGGTACTATAAAATTTAATCCAGGTTATATAAATATAAATGGTGATGTTAATACTGCTGCTCATGAAACACTTGGCCATGCTTTGACAGAAGGAATTGGTGAAGGAAATAAATTTGATCATGCAGGAGAACGTCATGATGATCCTTGGCAGCCTCCTTTTAAAGAACGTTCTGCTTTTAACCCTGTTAGTTGGTTTGATGGAAAATATGCAGCACTTTCTGATAAAAAAGCAAAAGGAACAGCTGTGTCAGAAGGATGGGCTCAATATGTTGGTGATAAATGGGATAGAGAATTGAAAGGAGTTCCTGATAAAGATAGTGAATATAATGTTGCTAATGCTAAGATAAAGATGGAAGAGGGGAAAAAAGGTACATTTGG
The DNA here is from genome assembly GCA_964535955.1 of uncultured Methanosarcinales archaeon. GTDB lineage: Archaea > Nanobdellota > Nanobdellia > Woesearchaeales > CAXGTL01 > CAXGTL01. Next base: position 2,096 of record CAZHVK010000005.1, read on the forward strand.
GCAACTTTATGCTGATGATTCTGACTATGGTGCAAAAGTTGAGAATGTGGTTGCTACTGTTTTTAATGAAATTTATAAGGACAAAAGTATGAAAGAGGCTGTAACTGATTTTACCAAAGTACGAGAGGAGTATAAGAAAACTCATGATGGGAAAACTTTCCAGGATATTAATGGATTTATTGAACACAAATTGAAGACTAGTACAGATAATAAAGAAAGAGACAAAATAAAAACACTAGCTGAAGATTTACAAATGCAATAAATGACTATTTTGTTAATCCCAACCAAACCTTTTCAAAATATCAATTGCATATTTTAGTTTTTTCTTAGAACGAGCATATATTGTAAAAATCTTACTGCCTTTTTTTACATAATCACCAACATGATGATATAAATAAATTCCAGCACTTTTGTCTAAAGGAGCTCCTGCAATCCTAGCAATCTTTGCAATTGTTTTATTATTTATATGTTTGATTATCCCTGAATGTGATGCTTTTACATGATAAGTGAACCTACCAATTGGAATTCTTCCTGGTTTAATATCTGGATTTCCTTCTTGTGCTTTTATAATTTTTTTCATTGTTTCATATGCTTTACCTGATTCTAAAATCTCTTTTGCCACTTTTTGAGGTTTCTTTATTTTAGCCATTCTCATTATTAATGCAGCCATATGAAGTGCTTTTTCTTTAAGATCTTGAGGTGCTTTTTCATGATTTTGTAATACATAAAGAACATCTCTAGCTTCCAAAGCAGGGCCAATACCATTTCCAATTGGTTGAGTTCCATCAGTTAAAATTACTTTGACTTTCATACCTAATAATTTTCCTAGTTTAATAAATTTCTTTTTTAGTTTTTTGCCTTGCTTCTTTGTCTTGAATTTTGTGTCTGGTCCAATAGGGATGTCTATCAAGACATGGTTTGCATTCACTGCATGTTTTTTTGCCATAATTGATGCTAATAACATGCCTTCTGGATCTAAGCTTACTGGATGTCTTATCTTTATCATATGGTCATCTGCTGTTGCTAGATTAACACCACCACCCCACACTATACAACCTCCTACTTTATTAATAATTTTTTTCATCTTATTAACAGGAATTGTGACATTACACAAAACTTCCATTGTATCTGCTGTGCCTGCTGGTGAAGTAATTGATCTTGAAGATGTTTTTGGAAATGTGATTCCTGCTGCAACACAGATTGGTATAACTAACATCGTTGTTCTATTACCAGGGACACCTCCTGAACAATGTTTGTCTGCTATAAGTTTTTTATCTAATTTTAATTGATCGCCATTATCAACAATTGCATTTGTCAAGTCAACTGTTTCTCTCATTGTAAGGCCATTTGTAAATGAAGCTGCAATAAAATAACAAGTTTCAATGTCTGTTAAATTCCTGTTTACAATATCTTTTACAATTTCATTTATTTCTTTTTTTGATAATTGTTTTCCTTCTAATTTATTTTTGATGAACATGACTGATTCTGGTTTTTGTGCAAGGTCTATGCATACTTTATCATTTGCTTTTGTCTTGAGAATATCTTCTACTTCTTCAAACAATCCTATTTTTCCTTTTGACACTGCTCTGTCTGATTCTCCAATATCAACAATTGCAACTGTTTGTTTTCTTCCTTTTTTGATTAGAATTCTATCTCCTACATGAAGATCTAATTTGTGTGCATCTTTGTAATTGATTAGAGCTATGAGTGGACCGCCTGTGGCAATATCCATATCTTTGACTATTAAGTGCATGTAGTTTTCCTCCTCTTTTTTTATATTTATTTATTGTTCGGTGATATATAAATGTTTTGTATAATAACATTTATGCCTAAAAATCTATTTGATTTTTAATGTATAAATGTTTTGTATAATAACATAAAAACATTTAAATAATATTTATCAATAAATATAAATACATGACAAATGCTACAAAAGTCACACAAACAGGTGAAACTGTTCTTGATAAGATTGTGGATGTTATTATTCCACCAAAGATAGTCTCATTCTTGAATATAACCCTATATGAAAACTCATTCATGATATTTAATTATTGGTCTTTTGTTCATTTTTTCTCTGGTGCAGTATTCTACTTCTTTTTTCCAAACATGGAAATTAAAAGAAAGTTTAAACTTTGGATTATCATAAATCTGGTATATGAAGTAGTAGAATTCTTATTAGCACTTGGTGGTCATCCATTATTTGTAGAAGAATTTGTTGATATTGTATGGGATATTATTATTTCTTTGTCAGGTTTCTTAGTAATATGGGGTTTAAGAAATTTAGGAATAAAAGTAAATAAGAAATATAGACTAAAATCAAAACATAAATAAGAAAGTTTTATAAACCTCTTCCACCTACTATATCTTTGTGATAAACATGACAAGAGTTGGTTGTATTCATTGTTAGAAACGTGAATTCTGATTTGATTAGACTAAACTCTTTGGTTTATGACAATATTTTCCATAGCTAGCTCAGGCTGGCTAAACTTCTTAAACTAAATCATAGAAATGCTTTAAAGCTTTTTTAGAGGCTGTTTTTGGCTTTAAGGTTGATTTTGTACTTGTTTTGTAAAATAGCTTTAGCTGTATGCTGCTATGGTGTAATCAGCACAATTGGATGTGAACCAATAGGTCCAGGTGAAAGTTCTGGTAGTGGCATAATATCAAAAAGTGTGGAAGGTGGAAATAAGCCTTATGCATAATAATGGTAATAGTAGTGTAATGGCAGCATACTAGTCTGTGGAACTGGAGGACCGGGTTCAACTCCCGGCTATTACCCTCATGATCATAAAAAGTAAAATTATGAAAAAGATTTATATAGAACAAAGATAAAAATCAATAGGAGGAAAGAAAAATGGAGCTTATGACAGCAAAAGGAATGAGGGATTTTGCACCTCAAGAAAAGATTCTGCGAAATAAAGTAGTTGATAAACTTGTAAAAGTGTTTGAAAAATATGGGTTTTTGCCATTAGAAACACCAATAGTTGAAAGATTTGATGTTTTGAGTGCTAAGTATGCTGCTGGTGAAGCTAGTGATGCAATGAAAGAAACATTTAGGTTAAAAGATCAAGGTGGCAGAGATCTTGGGTTAAGGTTTGACTTGACTGTACCATTTTCTAGGTTCGTTGGGATGAATCCAAATCTAAAGATGCCATTTAAAAGATATCAGATTGGTGAAGTTTTTAGGGATGGGCCTATTAAGTTAGGCAGATATAGAGAGTTTTGGCAGTGTGATGTTGATTTTGTTGGTTCAAGTAGCATGATAAGTGATGCTGAAATAATAAAATTAAGTCTAGATGCATTCAAAGAATTAAAATTAAATGCTTACTTAGAAATTAATAATCGTAAATTATTGCAAGGTTTACTTATTGATTGCGGTGTTGATAAGTCTAAGTTAGACGATGTTGTCATAGTTGTTGATAAACTAAAAAAGATTGGTCCAAAAGGTGTGGCTGATGAATTAGAAAGATTAGGATTAACTGGTTCTGTAATTGAAAGTATCACTGATGTTTTTTATATGAAAGGTACTAATACAGAGATTTTGGAGAAACTTGGTAAGAAAGTAATTTGTCCATTATCTGTTGAAGGTTTAGGTGAGCTAAAGGAACTTTATTCTTACCTAGATGATGAGAATATTAAAAACATTGTTATCAATGTTTCACTTGCAAGAGGATTAGCATATTATACAGGAACAGTGTTTGAAGGTTTTTTAAGAAAAAGTGAAGTTAAGTCATCCATATGTGGTGGAGGCCGTTTTGATGATATGATTGGAGAATATTTGGGCGGCAAAGAAAAGTTTCCTGCATGTGGAATAAGTTTTGGACTGGATGTAATTTCAGAAGCAATGAAATTACAAGGTTTAGGAAAAGATAAGACTGTTTCAAAAGTTTATGTTGTACCAATTGGTTGTGTAAAAGAATGTTTTGGAATTACTCAACAATTGCGTAATGCTGGAATCAATACTGACTTTGATATTATTGGTCGTAGTATTTCTAAAAATATGAAGTATGCTGATACTGTTGGTGTTCCTTATGTTATTCTTGTTGGAGAAGAAGAGTTGAAATTAGGTAAGGTTAAGTTAAGGGATATGACAAGTGGGAATGAAGAAATGCTGAGTGTTGAAGAAGTTGTGCAGAAGTTGAAATAATTATTCTGTAATATCAGCAACAACTGCATTATTTAACCTAATAATGTCTTGTGTTTTTAATTCAAGTAATTTTGTCCTTTCTCCACCACCGCCGTATATTGATTCATACTGTGTTAGTTTCTTGTCAAGAATTACTTTCATCTTTACTTTATGATTAACCATTGGAGTTGCTCCTGGTAAATATCCTGAATAGTTTTCTGCTTCTGAAAATGGAACTAATCTTACTTTTTTTGCATTGATTGTTTGTTTTACTTTTGAAAAACTTAGTTTACAATCTCCTGGAATGATTGCTAGAACTGGATTCTTATCTTGATCTAATATTACTAATGATTTTGTTACTTTTTTTAAATCAATGCCTGCTTTTGCAGCTGCATCTGCTGTATGGATTGTTTCTGGTTTGTCTACAAATCTGTGCCAAAGATTGTTTTCTTTTAAATATTGTATGAGTTGCATTTTTATTTGTTCAGTCTTTTGTTCAATCTTCTAATCTTGTCAACACAATAATCTTATCATCAACAATAGCAACAGTGTGCTCATGCTGAGAAACTAAACCATTCTGTACTTCTTGTAATGGAGTGTGTTCTGTTAATGCTTCTTGGTTTTTTAATTGCTTTAATGTGAAGTTTACCTGAGCCTCACTAAATTTATTTAGTAAATGTCTTTTTGAGAATGGTAATGTTTTGAAATTGTTTTGTATGAATTTCATTATGTTTCTTGCAAAGCCAATCCGCATTGGTTTGAATTCTTTTATTAAAAAGATTTCTGGATCTTTTGTTTGTTTTATCATACCAGGACCAGTTGTTGCAAATGGTTCAATTGCAAATACCATATCGTTTTGAAGTGGAAACTGATCATTGTTGTCATAGTTTGGTATATTGGGTTGGGCATGTGCTAAATAAAGTCCTAATGAATGGCCTGACAGATTTCTTATTGGTTGGAATCCTTTGCTTGTGATAGTATCCTCGATTACTTTTCCTATTTCACCTAGCTTTACACCTATTTTTAATGCTTTGATTGCATTATCTAGTGCTTGTTTGCTTGCTTGTACAAGTTCTTTATGTTTTCCACTTAGATCTATTGTTATTGCAGTGTCACCTATGTGACCATCAATGTGTACACCTATGTCAAGCTTTACAATCTCGTCTTTTAGAATTCTGTCATCATCTTTATGTGCACAATCATGTGCTGCAAAATCATTTAATGATATGTTTACAGGGAAAGCTATTTGTCCGCCTAATTCCTTGATTTTTTTTTCTATTTGTTCTGTTACTTCTAGAATTGATGCACCTGGCTTGATTAAGTCTTTGCCATAGTTTAAAGCCTGGGCTGCTATCTTTCCTGCTTGTTTTAGTTTTTGTAGTGATTCTTGTTCCATGTATGTTGGTGGAAAGAAGTTGTATTTAAATGTAATGTTGTTATTAGTTAGAGATAGTTTTATTTAAAGAAATAAAGAAAATCATAATCAACCATAAGACTTACTTTCATAAAAAGGTTCTTGTTCTTGTTCTAGTAAGAATCCTTTTAAGTCTAAGTATTTCTTAGCTGCATCAAGAAGAGCTTCTGCTTCTTCTCTTAACTCTTCTTTGTGTTTGCTGATCTTATCTTTATATATTCTTTTTTTCCATAATTCTTGAAAATGTTTTACAAATGCATTCTTATTCCATTCACCTTTAGGATCGACTACAAGTTTTGCTGACACATCAAATTTTAATTCGCCAATGTTTGCTTTTAATTTTCTGTTTTCATGCATAACTTCAACATCTTTTATTTGTAATGTTGAAAATTTAATACTTAACTTAAACAAGAAATATTTACTTTCATGAGGATCTTTTTGAGCTTCCCATTTAATTATATGGTCTTTTGCACCAGACGCAAACTCTTTTTGAAGATATGATCTTTCAAAAGTTAAGGTTTCAATGTCATCATAATCTGGATCAATCCAATCATTGTCTCTTAACCAAAAATAAACTAATTTATAAAATTCTTTAAGATCATGAACATCTTTATACTTGATAGATGATTTTAGTACTGGTATTTCTTCTGCTGCCATATATTTAACCTTATGTGATGGGTATATATAAATTTTTGCTCTAATATCGGAATAATCCCTTTTTTTTGTTAAAAGGGCCTCTTAATACTAATGAAGCTGTTCTTGCAAATTCATATAAATTTAATGGTCTTGATTTTATCTTTATTTTGTTTTTTCTGATTGCTTCTAAAACAGAATCTTTATTCTGGTTTGCATCTATTAATGAAAAGTTTGTGTTTATTTGATATAAAAAATGTGCATCTGAAGTTGCTATTATTGATTTATTATGTTTTTTTGCTACTTTAACTGCTTTTTTATTTCTGTTTATGAAGGTTGTATAAAAATTAGAATGTTCAATTGCATCAAACAGATTAATATGTTTGATTAATAATTTATGGCCTAATGCTACAGGCAGAATAAAATAAGGGTGAGGAGCTATTATCAATGTTTCTGGATGTTTGTCTTTGAGTTCATATAATTGGTTAAATGTTGTTGGATTTTTAAAGTCTAGTGGAGGATTTAGTAACAGTATGTCTTTGATTTTGTTAACTCTTGCCTCCATACCAGGTATTAAAAGAATATCATGTTTCTTAGCATATGATTTTATCTGATTGTTGAAATAGATTGATTTATGGTTTGTTATTGATAATACTTTAAAATTAAGTTTAGAACAATATTTAATAAGTGTTTTAGCATCATAATTAATAATATCTAAAGGATCTTCTTTTGTGTGTATGTGGAAGTCTGATTTGAGCATATTTGTTTGGTTTTTCTTTATTATTTATAAATATATATAGAAAAGAGATTACCATTCCAGAATAGTCATATAATTTTATAAAGGATTTGTGTGGATTTATGTATATGGGGTTTGAACAAGTATTGGAAAAAGTTTATTGGAATAATTCAATTCAAAGCTATTTGATAGCCTTGGGAATACTTTTACTGGTTTTTATATTTTTAAAAATATTTAAATTTATTGTGTTAAAGAAATTAGGAAAAGCAGCAAAAAAAACAAAGACAAAAAAAGATGACCAGGTTGTGAAAGCTATTGAAAACATTGGATGGCCATTGTATTTTGTTTTAGGATTGTATTTTTGTTTGAAAATATTGATTTTGCCTGAGTTTCTTGTTAAAGGTGTCAAATATCTTACTTTTATTGTTATTACTTATTATGTTGTTATTGCAATTCAAAGAATAATAATTTTTACAATAAATAAAAATGTTGAATCTAAAGAAACTAAGATGGATCAGCACACAGGAGAAATTCTTGGTAGAATAACTAAAATTATTTTATGGATAATTGCTATTATCTTGATTATATCTAATCTTGGTTATGATATCTCTACATTGATTGCTGGATTAGGTATCGGTGGAATTGCTATTGCATTTGCATTGCAAAATATTTTGTCTGATATTTTTTCATCATTTTCTATCTACATGGATCAACCATTTAGAGTTGGAGATTTTATTGTGATTGGTACTGATTCTGGAACTGTTAAAAAGATTGGTATGAAATCAACAAGGATTCAGACTTTGCATGGTGAAGAATTAGTTGTTTCTAATAGAGAATTAACTTCAACAAGAATAAGTAATTATAAAAAACTGAAAAAAAGAAGAGTTGTGTTTAATATTGGTGTTATATATGATACTTCTAGTAAGAAATTGAAAAAGATTCCTCCTATTATTAAAGAAGTTTTTAAGAATCGTAAAGATGTTGAGCTTAGCAGGGTACATTTTAAATCATTTGGTGATTTTAGTCTGAATTTTGAGGTTGTCTATGTTCTTAATAAAAAAGATTATAATTTCTATATGGATACACAACAAAAGATAAATTTTGCTATCAAAGAAAAGTTTGACAAAGCTAAGATTGAGATGGCTTTCCCTACACAGACTGTTTATGTGAAGAAGTGAATGTAATTTCTAATACTTATTTTACACTTTAATAATAATTATAAATAAGAAGATAATTCTACTATATATGTTAACTAATCTAAGAATGTCTATTGTGCAGTTTGCTAAAGAAAGAGAAGAACAATACCTAACATATAAAGGCAAACATCCTCATATGGATCAAAGATATGAACAAGGATGGGTGCCTGTAATGCAAGCATATTATGCTCCTGCACATGATAGATTTTATCCAACAATTGATTTTTCTAAGGAAATAGTTGAAACTCTTGAGAAAGATGGAATGTTTGCTGTTAGGGATAAGGATTGCATGAATATAGAAGACTTTGAAAAAGCTTTGTCTGAAGTTCTGCTGCATGTGCCTGAAGATATTGAGAATATAATCTGGGATCACAGAACATATCTTCTGATGATAGATAGGAAAGCTTTTTCTAATAATGGAATTAATGAGCATAATGTTCAGTTCTATTTGAGAAGATGTGGTTTTACTTGATAAAGCGTTGAGCATAGAAAGGTTTTTATAATCTATATTTATTCTTTTATATTATGATAATAGGTGTAGTAGGAAAAGCCAATGTAGGCAAATCAACATTTTTCAAAGCAGCTACTTTAGCTGAAGTTGAAATAGGTAATTATCCGTTTGTTACTATTAAAGCGAACTCTGGTGTTGGATATGTAAAGGTAAAGTGTGTTGATCAAGAGTTTGGTGTGCAATGTGATCCTAGGAAAGGATATTGTAAAAATGGCATCAGATTTGTGCCTGTTGAACTTATAGATGTTGCTGGATTAGTGCCTGGTGCACATGAAGGAAAAGGAATGGGTAATCAGTTTCTTGATGATATTAGGCAGGCAGATGTATTGATACATGTTATAGATGGTTCTGGTGGTACTAATGAAAAAGGTGAAACAATTGAAATTGGTTCATATGATCCTGCAGAAGATATTAAATTCTTAGAAACAGAGATTGATATGTGGTACTTAAGTATTGTTAAAAAGAATTGGGTTAAGTTTGTTAGACAAGTTATACAAGAAAAAAGAGAAATTCAAAAAGCTTTAGCAACACAATTATCTGGTCTAAAGATTACAGAAGAATTAGTTGATCAAGGTATTAAAGAAATTGGTCTGGATAAACATAAACCTGATAAATGGTCTGATGATGATTTGTTTAGATTAGTAATATTCTTAAGGCGTAAAACAAAACCAATGATAATTGCTTGTAATAAGATTGATATTGGTGTTGGTAAAGAAAATTATAAAAAATTAAGAGCTGATTTTCCTGATTATTTAATTGTACCATGTTCTGCTGAATCAGAATTAGCTTTGAAAGAAGCTGCTAAACAAGGTTTGATTGAATATATGCCTGGTGATAAGGATTTTAAAATTCTTCATGAGGATAAATTAAGTGATAAGCAAAGAAAAGCTTTGGAATTTATAAAAGAAAATGTGCTTGCTAATTCTATACATGGAACAGGTGTGCAAGATGTACTAAATAATGCTGTTTTTAATCTACTAGGTTATATTGCAATATTTCCAGGTGGTGTTAACAAGCTAGCTGATCAAGATGGAAACATATTGCCTGATTGTTTTCTTCTTCCACCGAATTCCACAGCATTAGACTTTGCATATAAGATACATTCTGATATTGGTGATGGGTTTGTAAAAGCTATTGATGCTAAGACTAAGCAAGCTGTTGGCAAAGAACATAAGCTAAAGAATAGAGATGTTTTGGAGATAAAGAGTACTAAATAGAAATATAATTATTTCAAAAACTCATGATGAAACTTCTTTATATTGAGTTCTTTTTTGTACAAGTAAATGATTGATTTTAATAAAACCAATAAAAACACAATAGAAACAAATACAGTGACTAATTCATTAAGAAATCTTGGCTGAAAAATAAATGCTAATGTCAAGCCACCTGCAGGTGGATGAATATTGTTTGTAATAGCCATCAGACTTATTGAAGTAAAGATTGCAAGACCTGCTGCCAAAGGAACATTTTTCAGATAATAAAATAAATAACCTGTTATTGCTGCAATCAGGTATGAAAATAAAACAACTCTTAGTTTTGCAATCCTTCTATCAGGAAATTCTGCCAATATGACTGAAGATGCTCCTAATGAAGCAAACAATATTGCGTTTCCAATCGTGATTTTTAAGAAAAATGAAATTATGAATATTGAGACTCCTGCAAAGAATGCTGGAACTAGTTTTTCTTTTAAGATTATTAAGTATTTCATTTTTTCTTTTTCATCTTAGCAAAAGTAGAAGCAAGATCTATCATATACTTACCGTCTTCTAATTTATAGATTAATGGCTGATTTTTGTTGAATAAGTTTACTAAATCAATGTCAAACTTGCCTTCGCCTTTGATTGCAATTGATTCAAAGTCTAAGATAACTGGTCTGTCTTTATCATAGTCCTGGCCAATGATCTCAAAAACATCTGTTTCTATTTGTTTTTTTTCTGATTTTGATAAACCAGATGTAACTTGTTTTGCTTTCTGAAGCTTTTTCTTAGAAACATAAAAAAATAATTTACCACCGCATGGACAACCTTTTAAAATCTCCTTAGAACCATCTTCATAAAATGTATTGCATCTTACGCATTGGTGTGGCATATTCGTCCTACCGAATTATGTTCGGCTTGTCCTCCTTTTCTTTGTCCCATTCTTTGTCAATAACTCAATCTTATTAGGGTCTCTTTTTATCTCTTTTACAACTGTTGCCGGACCAATAATTGTCATGCCTTGTCTGTTTCCTAATAGTAAGTTTGTTATATGTTTTTTAAAATTGTCAAATGTAAAATTTGTTTTTAATTTTTTTAGATTAGGATGAATAACAGCTAATTCTATTCCTTTGAATGAACCATTGATTGATTCCATTGTTTTTTCTATTAATTTTGTTTCTTCATGTTTTCTTAATCTTCCACCTAATAAAACAATTTTGTCAGACTTTGCAGCTGTTAATATCTTCTTAATCCTTTGCTCAGAGTTAAGAGCTGAAATTTCATGATATGGTATAAATTGCAATGTTAACATTTTATGTAGCCACCTCAAATAATGCTTCATAGAAATCTTTTAAATTATTTCCATATTTTGCACTTATTCCAACAACACTATACTGTGGAAAAGCTGATTCTATCTTCTTGATCTTTGCTTTTTTTAGGTCAACCTTGTTTCCAACAACTAGCACAGGAATCTGTCTTGCAGCCAGGTTGCCAACAATCGTGATATTTACTTGTGAATATGGATCTTTTGTTGAATCCAGTACAACTACAACTGCATCCATGTCATCTAACCATTTTATTGAATCTATAACACCTTTTGTTGCTTCTTTTGCTCTTTTTTTAGCTGCTTTTTCTTTTAATCCAAATTTAAGAAAATCTTCATAATCTATCTTTGTTGCGATACCAGGTGTATCTACTAAGTTAAAAGATAATTCTTTATCACCTGATTTTATATTGATTTGTTCTTTTATCTGGATTTCTCTTGTTTCATGGGGTACATTAGAAACAGATCCTAATTTTTCGCCAAGCCAATCTTTACAAATCGTATTTGCAAGAGTAGTTTTGCCTGCATTAGGCGGGCCATATAAACCCAATCTAATATGTTTCTTTGTTTTAAAGAAGTTTTTAAATAGTTTGTTAAAGAAATTTTGTAGTATTGACAACATTATAGTATCACCGCTTTTTAGTTTATTATTTGTATTAACCTCTTTTTTAATAAGAAAACTTATATGATATATATATAGCTTTCTCTTTTTTATAAAGTTTTTGTTAAAAATTATAGATATTGGATAAAATCTAATAAAAATAACAATATTTATATATAATACTACAGTTATTTAAGTAGAAAAGGTGTATGGATATGACTGAATTAAACATTGAAGCATTTGCAAAGTTCTGTAAGACAAAAGGTTTAGTGTATCAGAGTTCTGAGATTTATGGAGGATTTGCTGGGTTCTGGGATTTTGGTCCTCTGGGAGTAGAACTTTATAATAATGTTAAAGCACATTGGTGGAAATATTTTGTGCAGGATAAAGAAAACATGGTTGGTCTGGATGCCAGCATAATATCACACCCAAGAACATGGAAAGCTTCAGGACACATAGAATCTTTTAATGATATTTCTATTATATGTAAAGAATGTAAAAAGACTAATAAAATTGATGAATGTGATATGGGAAAAGTAGATTGTGAGTTTTGTAAAGGAGAGCTTGACATAAAGACTGCTAAGAAATTGAATTTATTGTTCTCAACTACTGTTGGACCTGATAAAGGTGTTACTGCTTATCTTCGTGGTGAGACTGCTCAGTCAATGTTTATGAATTTTAAACTAATTACTGATACTTGCAGGGTTAAGCTGCCATTTGGTATTGCACAGATTGGTAAATGTTTTAGAAATGAAATTTCTCCCAGAGATTTTATATTTAGAGATAGAGAACTTACAATTGGTGAATTAGAATTTTTTATACATCCTGAAGAAACAAAGTGTTCTTTATTAGATAAAGAACATCTTGATATAGAAGTTGATCTGCTTGATGCAGAGACACAAGAAGATAAAAGAGAGGATATGAAAAAGTATACAATTGGTAAGATGTTGAAAGATGGCAGGCTTGGGGAATGGCATGCTTATTGGCTGGCTGAACAATTGCTCTGGTTTAAGAAACTTGGTCTGGATATGAGTAAAATAAAACTTAGAGAACATAAAAAATCTGAATTATCACATTATTCATCTGCTACATTTGACATGGATTATGATTATCCTTTTGGTTCTCAAGAAGTTGCTGGTAATGCTAATCGTGGGCAGTATGATCTTAACCAACATATAAAAGAAAGTAAACAAAATCTAGAAATATTTGATGAAAAAAGTAGTAAAAAAGTTATACCTAGAGTTATTGAGCCAACATTTGGCATGGATAGGGTGTTTTTAGCTGTTATTGTTAATGCTTATAATTATGATAAAGAAAGAGGTAATATTGTTTTGAAATTACCTGTTGGTCTGGCTCCTATCAAAATAGGGGTTTTTCCTTTGACTAATAAATTAGAAGGGACTGCTAGAAGTGTGTTTGATAAGTTGAAAAAATTTACTGTTTGCCAATTTGATAAAGGTGGAAGTATTGGTAGACGGTATGCTCGTGCTGACGAAATTGGTATTCCTTATTGTGTAACTATTGATTTTGATATTGAAAAAGATCAGTCTGTGACAATACGTGACAGAGATACTACTAAACAGATTAGGGTAAAAGCTGATAAATTATTTGATACTTTGCATAAGTTATTGCATTGTGGTCTGAAATTTGAAGATGCAGGGGCATTGGTTAAATAAATTAAATTTAATATTAATAAATAAATTATATTCATGAACATCAACAAAATTGATGAAGAGATAGACAAAATATCTCAGGAAGTAGTTATAATTGCTAAGATTATTCCTAGTAATTTGAAGACTGAGAAAAGAAAATTCTTTAATAGTAATGATTATAATCCGGTTTTTCAATATGATGAAATAAATATAGATTTTGAAGGATTGATGCAAAGATTGGATAATATAAAATGTGATGATTCTGTTATTGGAAAATTATTGTGTGAAAAAATACAAAGATTAAAAGGAAAGATTGATTTGATAAGAAATATTGGTAAAAAAGATTTTAGTGACATTTCTGTGAAGTTTTTTGGTAAACCAAGCAAAGAACTAACTAAAAAAGCTGAACAAGATCTTAATAATGTCATTCTAAAAATTAAAAAAAATATGTTACCAACAGAAGAAGTGGTTAAAAGAGTAAGACAAATAATTAAAGATTATAAACTTAGTTGGAGAGTGATCATAAGAGATGATATGATACCAAGAATTTCTGTAAGTGTTAATGATAAAAAAATATTTATAAGAAAAAATGCAAGATTTTCTGAACAAATGCTTAAAGGAACAATTGCACATGAAATAGAAACACATGTGTTCAGGGCTGAGAATGGATTATTACAACCATTTAAAATATTTGCAACTGGTTTTCCTAATTATGATGTTACTGAAGAAGGTTTAGCTATTATTAATGCTGAAACTGTGTGCCCTATCAAAAAATTAAGTAATCAATCTGCATTAAGACTTGTTGGGATACATACAGCATTAGAAAGTTCGTTCAGAAATGTGTTTAATATGGTATTAGAAAGAGGATATGCAAAGAATATTGCATGGAACATTGCTTTACGTTCAAAAAGGGGCTTAATCTTTACAGAAAAGCCTGGTGCATTTACAAAAGATTATCTTTATTTTAAAGGAAAAGACCTTGTGAATGAATTTATAAGGAAAAAAGGAGACATTACAAAGCTTTATTATGGGAAAATTGGTATAGAACATGTTAAATTATTAGGTGAGATTAACAGACTAAAGAAACCAAAATTCGTGCCAAAGTTTATAAAGTAGTGGTAATTTTTTTATGTTAATATATAATAGTAGGTGAAAAATAAATGGAAATAAACTCACGAATGTTTGTAATTTCCATTTTTCACGGAGGTTCAAAATGGAAATAAAAGATTTAAAGGCAAAACAAGGAAAAGTAAATATGGTAGTAGAAATAAAAGAAATGGGAGATGTTAGAGAATTTACTAAATTCGGTAGAACTGGCAGAGTATGTAATGCAATTGTTAAAGATTCTACTGGAGAAACAAAATTAACTTTATGGAATGAAGATATTGATAAAGTTAAGGTTGGTGACAAAGTTAAGATTGAAGGTGGATTTGTAAATGAATTTAGAGGAGATTTACAATTAACAAAAGGTAAGTTTGGTAAATTAGAAGTTGTGGAAGAAACTGGTGGAGAAGAAGCAGCGTCTGCAGAAGAACCAAAACCAGCAGAAACTGAATCAGAACAAGCACCTGCTGACACACCAACAGAAACACCAGTACAAGAAGAAGGAATTGTTGAAGAAAAAATTGAGTAAAGTTTTTATATTATTGTTTTTTTAATATTCATAATGGGACTGTAGCTCAATCTGGGAGAGCACTACGCTGAAGTTAAGTTAACTGAAACGTAGGGGTCCGGGGTTCAAAACTCATCAAAGTGAATTTGGTGAATGAAAGTCCCCGCAGTCCCATTTATTTTTCTTAAGAAATTATAGAAATCATGTTACAGATTTTCCTAATATAGAATATGCAATGTAATTAAACATAATCATCAATGATAAAGAAATCAAACAATAAAGTATTGTGCTTTTTATCAGGTTTTTTCCTTTTAAATATTTTTCATTTAATTTATCAGAACCATTTAATATATTGTTTATAAGGATTGTTAAGATAAAAACTATCTGAACAACATATAAACCAACTATGATCTGGAAATAATATGGTGGAACACCTGCACCTAATAAATCCATAAAACCAGTACCACCTACATCTGTTGTGCCAAGGTCTCCTAATGATTCTGAAGACAAAAGTTTTGCTAAATTATTAATAATAACACTTATCATTGAACTTATAGCTATAACAATTCCTGCAATACTTGGTGCTAAGAAACTTATCTGAGATTTCATTGATGAAACAACATCTGCTAACAAATCTTTTAATCTTTCTTCAACTCTTCTTATCTCTTTTATGTATTGAGAAATACTTATCAAGGCTTGAGCTGCAACTTTTGGTCCTTTTTTAATTGATTGAACCAATACCTTCATTGAACTTTGAATTATATTTGAAGGAAAATAAACCAAAGCACCATGTTTTTTATCAAATATTGCTTGTTCAACACCCATACCTAACCTAGTTATGTTTTCTGAAACTTGTTTCATGAATTTTCCTGAGACAGTGTCCTGCATTGTTGATGCTACTTTACCAAATGCAATCTCTGCTGGAAAACCATCACCTAGTCTGTTACCTAACTGAAAGATTGCAGCTGCAAACTCTTTTTCAAGTTCTTTTGCTTTGTTTCTTATCTTGATAATATTTTTTGATTTTAGTTTATAATAAATACCAAAACTAAGTCCTGCTGATAACACCACAAATACACTGAGAATTGAAGCTAAACCACCATAAGGACCGGTTTCATATCCACCTACAAATTTATAGTCAAGGAAACAAAAGATTTTTTTACAAGGTTGAGATTTTACAAGCTTTGGAGGAGCATTTATTAATCCTATATCTTCAAACACACTTACATTTATTTCTTCTATTACTTGTGATCCTCTTGTGATTTCAAATTTTTCTACTGGACCATATTTATGAACTAAAATAGGAGAAATACCTATTGAAAATAAAACAATGAATAATAATAATGCAATAATCAATGGACTAATCTTGATTTCTATGTTGCCTAGATTTACTATGAAATTTTTATATTTTTTTAGTTCAGGATTATTAGAGATGTCTATTTCACCATAACCAGGAGGTCTTTTTGCTAAGATGTTCTGTCCCATGAAATAAACAATCAAAGGTAGTGTGATATTATAAAGGGTAGCAATAAATAATGCTAATAAAATTGGTGCTGTCTGGTTTTCAGGATTTGTCATTCCAATGCCAGGTGTCATAAAACTTACTATCAATGGAAGGATAACTAAACCTAAAACTGGTAAAATAACACCTAACATGTGCAGCATTGTTATGGGTGCGTTTAGGTTGTGAGCAAAGTGAAGCATTTTATCATATGTGCCTTCTAAAATTACTTCTAATGATTTATCTAGTAAAGATAATCTTCTTTGTTCAGATGATTCAAATAAAGAACCTTGAATCAGATGAAATGCTTCTACAAATTCTATATTATACTTTTTCCAGTTTTCTAAATAACGATCAACAGATTCACTTACAGATGAAAATTTTTCTGTTTCAACATCCCAAAGAATCTTTCTAAAGTCTAAAGACAAAGGCTGGGATAGATGGTCTGCTGCAAACCGAACAGCCCCTTCTAAATTAGAAGTGTGCCTCATGAATGTTACAACATAAAATACTGAAAGTATCATCTGGTTGCTTGATTTCATACGCCATTGTGTGGCAAGGAAATCTGGTATTCTTTGCAAAACAATCAATAACACCCCACCAAGTAATAAAAAAAACATGACAAAGAAATAAGAAGGTTCTCCTATTAATAAAAAAGGAATTGCATAGCCGATTAAACCACCAATAATAATGACTAACAAAGGTAATATGATTGAGAAACTCATAACACCTCCTGGCGTGATATTGAGGTGGCATGTTTGAATGTTTTCTATTAATTGTGCAAGGTTTTTTTTGTCAGGCTTCATAGGCATGATTTTTGCTGACCAATTACATAATTTTTCATATAATGAGAAATGTTTAGGATAAAGTTCTCTTTTGAATTGTTTATATTCTCTTGAATAGATTGGTTTTTCTATTTTTGTATTTTCTGGAAGAGAGAATTCTCTATTAATCATAGCCTGATATTTAGATTTCAGGTCTTTCATATCCTCTTTTTTTAGTTTTGGCATTTTAGCCTATGATTATTTATGAAGTATATATATATAAAAGCTTTGGTTAATTATAATGATATTAATAAAAAAAGACTCTACTTAATTCCTTTCCTCTTACACTCCCTTTTCAACCATTGTTCCCATTCAAAGTAAATCCTTTTAGGATCAAAGCCGCCTACCTCTTCCTGGACTTTGTCAACCACATTGTGAAAAGTGTCTGTGGATTTTATTACAAAATTTGCTTCTAATAAATTAGGATTCTTTGTTTGAACAGAATAATCAACTATGGCTTGCTTAATCTTAGAACGCAGCTGGATATTGTCCCACACAGCGTCCCATGATCCTGCTAAACCTTTTACAGAAGCTGCTACTGATTTGAGTATTTCTGAATCCCCATTGATAAGTTCTGGAGTTGGTTGTAATGAATCTGTGTTAACATCATATTTTAAAAGATCAACAAAACCTTTTTCAGCTAATGGATCATTTTGCCATGTTTTTCTGACTTCTGTGATTTGAACAACACGCCTTACTCTTTTTATTCCACCTGCTGTCTTAATAGGATTTGCAACAACAATAACATCTGTTGCTTTAAAACTTGTTCTTGGAACACCAATATCATTTACAACCCTGTCAAAAACACCATAAGGTGAATCTGCATGAATAGTACCTGCAACAACATTTGCAGAAGCACCTATTCTCATTGCTTCGTAAAGTGCAATTGCTTCGGTATTATGAAGTAAAATTCCACCAAAACCACCAATAAATCTCTGAGTTGATTTTACACTTAAATCATAAACATATTCTGGTTTTTTTAGGTTAATTATTTCAATAGATTTTATTTTATCAATAAAAAAATCACTATGAGTGAAATTATAAATTTCATCACTACATTTAACTTCTTCAGCAATTCTTTTAAGATAATCTTTTGAACAACACTTAGTTCTTCTTAAATGTCTATATTTTCTAGGCAATTTAAGATGTTTTTCTAATTCCTTAGGATCAAATAATACAGAATCATCTTTGCTGTGTGAAAATGATTTAATATTTATTTGTGGTTTTTTATGTGTAAAACCAATTTCATCTAAAAATTGCTCAACATATTTTCTTTGTTTAATCTCAGCAGTATAACATTTTTTTCCACTTTCTAGATTCCTGTAGTGGAATCTACATACAATTCCTAATGACATTAGTAAATAATTAACATCTTCAACTAATTTTTTAGATGTTGAAAAATATCTAATCATATTTCCTGCTGTTTTTGTTACAGAAATTGAACCATCTCCACTATACATTCCTCTAAGTAATGCACAAATCTTCTTTTTACTAAGTCCGTATACAAATTCTGGAACTCTTTTATGCAAAGAAGTTTTACCACAATTCCAATATTTAAATAAATCAACCAATGGTTTGCATGTGATAAACATTTGAGTAGAAGTTCCTAAACCTTTTGTTCCCCTTTTAGAAATTTTAATACCTAATTCTTTTTCACAAATATTAGTCACATCTTCTATTATTTGTGGTTTTGAATTAGTAATCTGTATTTTCTTACCATCTGAATTGCCTTCAGCTAAATAATATCCAACCAATCTTAAAATATTTTCATTTATTAGAAATTTAGCAGGGATACTTGTAGAAGTTCCTCTTTTTATGCTTAAATCTTCTAAATCATACTTTATTTTCGCTTTATTCATTAATTCTAGGAAATATTTTATAGGAATTCTAGTTTTCTGAGTTGATAACAAATACCTATAAATATCAGGCACTTTACAAATAGCACTTGCTTTTCTCCAACCTATTTTACTAATTGCTTTTCTAATATAAGGTTCAGCACCTTGCAATCTATAATCTTCTTTAAATATTTCAAGTAAATTAATATAATCAAAATCATTATATTCATTAGGTAATTTAGATGGAATTATTATTGGATCACCCACTTTCAATTGATCTGTTTTAATAGCTGCAATCTTGAAATTAATATGTGTGAATACACTATGGTCAGGTGTTACAGTAACTTGTCTACCTGTTTTTGTTGTAATTTTGATCAACTGACTACGCTTAGGATGCTTAACAAAACCAGTAAGTTTTTTTAATTTCATTTTTTGTTCCTCATCCAATGTTGGAACGAAAAATGAATTTAAATCCTTACCATCTAAGTTTTTTATAGCTATTCTTTTAGTTAGTCCATTTTCAATAATTACTACTTCTTCATCGCCTCTTAAAGAGCTCCTTACTTCACCAACAAACAAAGCTGAATCACCTAATCTTAATGTGGATCTTATACCATCGCTAGCAGTCATCTCGCTTGTTTCTTTGCCTAATGCTGAAGAAACTTTTAATGGCTGAATATTAAAACCTAATTTTCTTAAAGGTATTGTTGGTAATTCTAATGTATCTTCAATTGTGATAATTCTATATCTTCTCATGATTTCAACTAATAATGAACCAAGTAATGATGTTTTACCTGATGACCTTGTTCCGCAAACAAGCAATGTTCTTGTGCCATCTATCAGAAAACTTAAGAGACCTGCTGCTAAAGGTGAAATCATTTTTGCTTTGATAAACAAAGGTAATGTCCATGGTTTATCACGATGTCTTCTAAATGAAAAAGCTAATCCTGTAGGATCTAATGGACTAGTAATGGCTGAAACTCTTGCTGTTGCACCTGGTAAATGTATTTCTGTGTCAAGGATTTGGTTTGCTTCATCTAATGGACGACCAGAAATCATTCTTAGTTTAGATGCCCATGATTCTGATTCTTGAACAGTTGGCACAACATTTGTATAACAGTCACCATAATCCTGGTGAACAATAAACATTGGTGTCTGACCATATGGAGAATTAATTGAGACATCTTGAATCTTTTCATCTGATAACAAAACTTCAATTAAACCAAAACCAACAGTATATCTAACAAGTATTTTTGTTAATTTGTCTATTTTTTTTTGAGAAAATTTTAAGCCTTTATGGTTTACTAATTCTTCTATTAAATCATAACCAATATTATAAAATATTTCTCTCATTCTTTCTGGGTCGACAAATTCTTCTTTTTTTGGTTTATGTTCTGCCATTATATTTCTTGAAGTGTCTAAGATTTCGTATTCCTCTTCACTTAATTTAAACTCAGGAGGCATCATATGGTACAAATATTTTACAGAACTTGGAAAACTAAAAATAGTAATATCTGTGTCTTCACTAACTGTGTAAGTTTCTAGTTCTGTACCATTAGTTGGATAAGAAGACATTAATTTCGTAAACATGAAATCAGGTTTTATTGTTGGTGTAAACAATAATCTATAAATATTTCTGTCGCCTGGTTTAAATCCTTGCAAATAAGGTTGTGCAAGCTGCATCAATTTCGTAGATTCCAATGATGTAATTAAATAATTTATTAATGAAATAAATCCATTTTGTGCTTGTGCTACTTGTTCAGTTGTTGCTGCTTCTAAATTAAGTTTCTCATGTCTCATCATCCTTTTTAATTCAACATATGCTGCTACTGGATCTCTTTTAAGTGTTCCAAATATTAATCTTTGAAGATCTGCGTATCTTGATGCAATATGTTTTTTAAAGATGACATCTGTGATTGCACTTGTAAATGTGAATACTTGTTTTTGTTTGACCAAAATATTATATAAATTAGCAATCTCAACCAATAACAATGTTTGATTATAATCATACTCATAATCACGTTTTTGAGAAAAAATAATTTTTGTTACATTCTTTACTTCTATTAGTTTGTCTATTATAGTTGACATTGTTAAAGCATCATCTTCAATAGAAGGAATTCTAAGTATGTTTTCATAATCTATTAAAAGAATTGTATCTTCTCCTTCTCTTACTACTTGATAATTTATTTTTGGCATCTATTCACCTTGTCTTTTTATTACATTATAATATAATAGTTAAGTTTTTAAACTTTGGACTATATATACTTTATTGTAGTCTGTTATATAAATATTTACCTAAAAAATGGTTAACATTAGCTTAGACATGTTTAAAAAAGGGGAGAAAAAGCCAACTTTGCCTAGTTCTCAGCCTGCTGCTGTGCATGTTCATAAAAAACAGAAAAAACAAGATACACATGCATTTGATCAAATAAAACAACAATTAGTAGAAGCAATAAGGATATTGAGAACTTTAGAAGATAGATATAATAATCTTACTAAAAAAGTGCAATTAACAGATAAAAACATGATACAAGAACATAAAATCCTTAATAAAGAGCTTAGGTTAGTGGATTCTGATCTTATTGATACTAAAAAAGTATTGAATGAATTAGATTATAAGTTTGGTCTGGTTATCAAAGAATTAAATGTTAGAGCTAAGAAAAAAGATGTTGATTTTATTACAAAATATTTGGATTTGTGGCAGCCTATGACTTTTATAAGAAGAAAAGATGCTGATAGGTTGATTGATGATCTATTAAAGGATAAGATTAAGAAAAAGAAGAAAGTGATTGAGTAGATATTTTGGATAGAGTAATAGTAGAAAACTTTATATACAAATAATAGATATTATTTAATATTAATAATAATAAGATAAAAAAAGGTGGTATAATAATGGTTTCAGCTGAAGAAATGAATTCTGCACCAATTGACATAGTTTTTGATATGAGAGACAATGGTATGTCTAATAATCAAATTGTTGAAAGTCTGCAGAGAATGGGTTATGATGTTAATAAAATATTTGATGTAATGAAATTATCTGAGAATAATTATGCAAATCCAGGAATTCCTATGAATTTTGAAAACTTTAATACAAACATGCCGCCGCCACCAATGCCTACACAACAGCCATCATTTAATCAACAATTTCAACAACCAGTAGGAGGAGAATCAATGGCTTTTGGTGGATCATCTATTGGTAGAGAAGAAGTAGAAGAAATTGTAGAAACAATAATACAAGAAAAATGGGAAGACTTGATTGATGATATTAAAAAAGTTGTTAAATGGAAGCAAGAAATTGAAACAAAGATTGCTAAAATAGAACAAGAAATTGATAATCTTAAAGATAACTTTTCTTCATTACAAAAAGCTATATTTGGAAAAATAAATGAATATGATAAAGGTATCACAGATGTTGGAACAGAAATCAAAGCAATGCAGCAAGTATTTAAAAAGGTTTTACCAGACTTAACAAGCAATGTAAATCAATTATCAGGAATAGTAAGAAAAATGAAGAAATAAAAATAGTTCTTTTTTATGTACTGGGGTAATCACCGGCTAATAACTTGATTGTAAATGTAGCTGTCAATAGAATCAACATCATGCCTAAAATCTTTGGATGAAATAATGTCTGCCAAAATGCACCTTCACCACGTTCGGCAATAGATGCATCGTCTGCTCCTATTCCTTCTACAGCTTCTTCATGTGTTGGTAAAGATGCTGTAAAATAGACTTTACCTAAAGCTGCAAACAAAATAATTATTGATAAAAATATGACCCAATAAATAACTGCTCTGTCTTTTTCCATGACATTTTTTATTGCACTATCAGATACTCCAAACATTTTGAAGATTATTAACATTAACATTACAAATAATAATAAAATAATAAACCAAGGTGTCATGTATTCAACAACTTGTGAAGCTTGCGAAGAAACAAGAAAAAGCATTGCAACTGCAAAGGCTATTACTGCTCTAACACCTTTTTTATCCTTGCCAAACATTTCTTTCCATTCTAATAATCCATAAACAACTACCCAAACTAGGATGAATGGAAAGATTCTTTTCAATGATAATAATAAGGATAAGTCGATTGCCATTTTATTATTCTGTTCCTCCTACAACATCATGAACTAAATCACCTGCACCTGTGAGGAAACTTTTTATTTTATCTCCCCAACCACCACTACCTTCACTTGATATAAATGAGATTATAGCTGCAAACACTATAAGCACAATAATCAAATTCAAAAGTTCTGGATCAATCCAATATAAAAAATCCCAAGTAAGTAAGTAACCTGATGCTCTTGCAAATATATAAATTATTGCAAGTAATGAAAAAATAAGAATTCCACCATTCCACCAAGTACCTGTAGGAAATTTAAATTCTTTTCCAAATATAGCAAGAACAATAAGAAGCATAACAATACCTATAATTAATAATGATACACTTGGCAAAGCATTATTAACAATCTCAACAACATCTACTGTTTCACCCCAGCCATAATATGTTCCTGTAAAATGAGGTGTGATAGCTGCAATTGCTAACAATAGTGCAATTATTTTTGCGAATTTTTCTTTTTGTTGCTTTTTAAAGATAGGTACTGTAAGTAGTAGAAAATATACAATTGTAAAGACTAGTATAAATGTCAAAGCTCCTTCTTTCATGAAATTGAGCAACATTTCAATTCCACCTGAAAAATCATAGTACATTATAATTTCACCTCATTTGATTATGATTTATTTTGATCTGTTGTTGATGGTGTTCCACTGTTTGCTGATTTACCAATCCACCACATAAATAAAACAATTAATATTATTAATATAATAGCACCAACCCATTCTGTCTGCCAGTTATGTGCAAGATATTTAAAAAACCATTCTAAAAAAGGTTCACCTTTTGGTCCTGGTATTGCTTGTAAAAATATTAATATAACTGATATAAAACTTATTGTTATTAAAGTATATTTCCATTTTACACTGTCAATAAAAAATGCTTTTTTATCTTCTTCGTGAAATGATCCTGCTAAAAGTAAAAATAAAACCATTACAATAACAACCAAAACAACCTGACCAATTGTTTGGTTTATTGTGGAAACAAGTTCTGATGATGCAATTACAAGAAAGCCTGAAACAAAAGCAACCATTGCATTTAGGTTTTTTTTAGGATAATCAGCACCATGTGCTTTTTCAGTACCTAAAACTCTTGTCCTATCTAATAAAGCATACATAATTGTAAAAACAAGAATGAATGGTAAAATAACTCTAAATACTCCTATCTTACCAAGAAATGTTATAATGCCTTCTAGTATTGTTTCTTGTGCCAATTAATCAGCCTCTTTTTATTTAGCTATATATATTTATATATAACTAGTTTATATATGTTTCTATTTTTAAAGTTTTTTGTTTAGATTTATATATTAATTAGTATTTCTGCAAAATTATGGCACAATATAGTAAAGAAGTTGTATTGGAATCATTAAAACGAATACCTTCAGAGATGATTTGGGTTAAGAAATATTTTATTGCTGTAATAGAAGATGATCTTTTAGAACATTATTATGAGAGGTTTGTATTTGAAAAAAACAATTATTCAGATGAATTGCCTGAACTTAGGGTTGGTTCTATAGGAACTTCGAGTGCATGGACTACACAGCTGACTCATAAATGCCAAGGAAATTATATAAGTCAATTAAGGATGTCTTTAGTTGGATTAATTAAAGATGATATGATAGATGATTCTATTTTAGTTAAGGAAATTTTAGATTTTAACAGATATAAATTTAAGTATAAAGATTCAGAATTCACAACTCCAGAAGAAATTGACATGATAAACCATATTCTTGATGATGTTATTTCTTATTTATGTGATAAGTGTATAGAAGAATATTTTGAAAAAAGAAATTAGTAATGCTTATATATGATTCTATATTCCTTTGATACATGATAAAAGCAATTATATTTGATGTTGGCGGTGTATTGACAAGCAGAAGAGGAAGAACTTTTGTTAAGAAATATCACAAGAAGTTTGGTATGGATCCAGAAGAATTGCATCTAGCTTTTCATGACTTTTATTCTATTGATTATGAATTTGGTAAGAAGAATGATGATTGGTTCTTGAACGGAATAAGAAAAAATCTAAAGAATATAATAAGTAAGAAAGAGTTAAGAAAATATTGGTTTTTGTGTAATAAAGTTGACAAAGGCATGATTAGGTTTGCTAAAAAGCTGAAGAAAGAATATAAAATAGGGATATTATCCAACAGTTTGCCGATATTTACAAAAGATCTTCGTAATAAGATGGATCTGAATTTATTTGATGTTGTTGTTTTTTCTGATGAAGTTAAAATGAAGAAACCTAATAAAGAAATATTTGATTATGTTGTTAAGAAGTTAAAATTAAATCCTGGTGAATGTTTGTTTGTAGATGATCAAGAGCAAAATATTAAAGCTGCTAAGAACTTTGGTTGGAAAGCAATTTTGTTTAAAGGTTTGGGTGAATTGAAAAAAGAATTAGAAAATCTTTCTATTAAAATATGAAAAAATAAAAAAACCCAAGAAAATTAGAAATTTTCTGGGCCCAAAAAATCTGTGATTTTTTTGGGAATTATTTACTTAGCCAATTATATAACCATATAAGTAACCACATTCCTATAAAACCATCTAAGAATCCATAGATAAATCCTACTATTGCTCCACCGAATGATATTGAGAATCCTGGGTAGACATCCATGATTAATGTTAAGAATTGTGTTGCATAACCGTTTCCTACTGAGATCAATGTTACTACTAATAATGCAACTCCCCAGATGATTCCTCCTGCTAAGCCGAATTTTGTAGGGTTTAGTTTTGGTTGTGGTTTTGAGATTTTATTTGTTCTTTTTTTTGCCACTTTGTGTTCACCTCTTTTGATTTATAAATAATGGTAAGTATGATCTTTTATTAAACTTTCTAAAAGTTTTTCCATCTAAGACTTTTGTTTCAAAGCCTGTTTGTTTTAATATTTTCTTTATTTCTGATATTTTGAAGAATCCTGTTTTATGAGTTCCACGAATACAGTCCTTGTTAGTCATGATTGTGTAATTGAAATGGATAATGTTTCCATGTTTTTCTGAGTTATATATTCTTGTTAGATTGTGTTTTTTGAATTTGTCTATTTGTGTTGGTGTTGATTTTCCTTTGTATCTGTCTTTTGTAAAACCAATGTCAAAGATTAAGTATCCTTCTTTGTTTAGGTGATTGTATGCATTTTTTATTGTTTTTTTAAGGTCTTTTTTTGTTAGGTTATAGCCAAAGACATTAAACAAAGCTGTTATTAGGTGGAATTGCTTTTTTAGTTTGAATGTTTTCATGTTTGCTGTTTTGAATCTTACTCCTTTTACTTTGTTTTTAGCTATTTTGATCATGTAAGGGTTTAGATCAATGCCTGTAATTTTGATATTTTTGTTTTTTAGAAGTTTTATATGAGATGCTGTTCCACATCCTATGTCAAGCATTGTTATTTTATGTTTAAAATTCTTTTTAATGAATTTTTTTAGAAATTTTGTTTCTTTTTTATAGTTTTTAGAACTACTGAATATGTCGTAGAGTTGTGCAAATGTTTTTTGTGAATTTGTCATATACTATTTTTATGAGTTTTTGTTTATATATTTTGTGGTAAGAATTATTTTTGTAATATTTAGGAGCATTTAGTAGTAACATTTATATATGGTGAAAGGTTCTTTATATATATGACAAAGAACATAGGGCATTATATTAGTGGTTTTGTGATGTATGTATTATATTTTGGAATGTATTTCTTTTTTGGTTATTTAATACCTGAATTTAGTATTACAATAAATTATTTAATAGACTTTGGTGTGTTGATTATATTATTTGGTTTGTTTTCTTTGTTAAGAACATTATTTTTTAAAAAAAAATCTACAAATGCACAAATAGGTGCATTATCTGTTTCATTTATTGGTATGTATTTAATCATAGATGTTGTTTTAAATTCTATTAAATTTTACCAAATGTTTGATGGGTTTTCAGCTACTGCTGCTGTGATATTTTTATTAATACAAACATTTATATTTGTTGGATCAAAGATACTAATTGCATCTTATTTTGTTAATTTGTTTCAATCAATGTTTGGTATAAAAGAAAAAATAAAAATTCCTTTATTTACTCAAGTCAAAGTTACTATTGGTTTATTATTTTCATTAGCAGCAATTTATGTACTGTATTACTTATTATTTTATTATGGGGGAATCTGGATTTTTATGTTAGGTGGAATTCTTCCATTAGTTATAGCAAGTTTTTTCTTAAGAGGGCCTAAAGGGCAAAAAGTAAAACAAGAAGATCATCCTAAACTATTTAAAGTAATATCAAGGGTAGCAGAAAAAGTTGGATTAAAAAAACCAAAACAAGTATTATTAACACATGATACAGGCATAGCTGTAACAGGAGTTTTTAAAAAAACAATGATTATAGGTGTTGCAGCACTTAATGCAATTAGTGTTGATGAGTTAGAATCAATTATTGCGCATGAGTTTGGACATTTTTATGGAAATGATACTGTTATTGGATATTTTCTTGCACACATACAAACTTCATTAGCAACAACTGTGAAAGGATTAAGTGCTGTGAGAAGAATGCCTGCTTTTCTTTTTATATATTATTTATTTATCTTATTTTATAGTTATGTATTTGCATTTGTAACAATGGCATATTCAAGACAAGTAGAATTTAGAGCTGATATTGTTGCTGCCCAAGTGTCTGGATCAAACATATTTTCAAAAGGGTTGCTAGATTATGCTGCATATTCTATATTTTTTGAACAAACAGCGTACAAAGCAATTGTTGAGCTTGCTAAAACTAATAAAATCTTTAAGAATATATATGATCATTCATGGAAAGTATATAGTTCTAAAGGTAAGATGCAAGAACATATTGAAAAATCAAAACAAGATCTTATAAAAGAAAAAACAAGCATGTTTAGTACACATCCATCTATTGGTGTGAGAATGGAAAATATTAAACACATGCCTAAAAAAGAGATTGTTAATAAAAAACCTGCACAAACACTTTTTAAGAATCTAGATGAAATTGAAAAAGATATGACAAAAGGTGTTTCAAGTGCATTTTTTTTTAAATTAGGTTTGATTGATAAAGATGGAAATATTATTAAGAAAAAAGAAGATAAAAAGTAAAAAAGTTTATAAACTTAGGTTGAAATAAGATATAATATGATCAATACAAAAGACTTTAATGAAATGAGAAAAGAAATAGATACTTATGATGCTGAACGTGAGTTGTTAATCAAAAAATCTAGAGATGTTATTAGGCTTAGCAAAAGAATAATCTATTGTGTGCATAGAGAAGATATGAAAGATGCTAAAAAAGGTGTTGATGAAATCAAAAAAGCTGTTGCGCAATTGGATAAATTTACCAAGAATCATGCTAAACTTTATTTTGAAGGAAGTTATAAAGCAGCTATACAAGAATATGTTGAAGCTGTTTTGTTTTTTTATTGTATTGACAAAGGCAAGATTTTAACTCGTAAAGAGTTATGTGTTGAGACTAATTATTATTTACTTGGTATTTGTGATCTAGCTGGTGAGTTTGTAAGGATTGCTATTAATTCTGCTACAAAAGGCAAAACTAAGGTTGCATTCAAGATGAAGGATGTTCTTGAACAGATCTATGGTGAAATGATTAAGTTTGATCTGAGAAATTCTGAGTTACGTAGGAAGTATGATGGTATTAAACATAGTTTGCATAAGTTGGAGAATTTGTGTTTTGAACTGAAGGTTAGGAAGAAGTGAATTTTTCAAAACATTTATATTCTAGTTCTATATTAACAACATCATGTCACTACAAAAAGAGGTAAATCTTATCAAAAAGAGAAATAAGAAAGTGGAAGCTGACAAAGCTTGGGAAGTTTCTTTATTCAGAAAATTGATTATTGCTATTATGACTTATGTTATTGTTGTTATATTTCTTTATTTAATTGATGCGCCTAATTATTGGCTTAATGCATTAGTGCCAACTGCTGGTTTTTTATTATCAACATTAAGTATTCCATTTATTAAAAGGTGG
Organism: uncultured Methanosarcinales archaeon; assembly: GCA_964535955.1. Lineage (GTDB taxonomy): Archaea > Nanobdellota > Nanobdellia > Woesearchaeales > CAXGTL01 > CAXGTL01. The sequence continues at coordinate 31,333 of CAZHVK010000005.1, forward strand.
TGGATTAAGAATAAGTATGGTTAAGAAATAAAAAGAATGAAAAAAAAACTAAAACTAAAAAGAGAACTCAACTTATGGCAATGCACACTCATAGGTGTAGGTGTTATAGTTGGCGCAGGAATATATGCATTGGTTGGTAAAGCTGCAGGAACAGCAGGAAATGCTGTGTGGATTTCATTCTTATTATCGTCAATAGTTGCAATGTTTACTGCACTTAGTTATGCTGAACTTTCTTCTATGTATCCAAAAGATAGTGCTGAATATATTTATTGTAAAAAACCATTAGGTAAGATGATTGCATATGTTGTTGCATTTATGATATTGATTGGTACAATTATGGCAGCGTCTGCTGTTGGTTTGGGTTTTGGTGGTTATTTAGCAAAACTCATTCCACTTAATGTGATTGTTTTAGCTGCAATTGGTCTTATTGTATTTGGTTATATTGCTTTTAGAAAGATAGAGGTTTCTTCTAATATTACTATATGGTTTTCTGTTATTTCTATTATTGGTCTTTTGATAATTGTTTTTATTGGTGCAAAGTCTTTTGGTAGTGTTGATTATTTTATGATGCCAAATGGTTGGACAGGTGTGTTTTCAGCAGCTGCACTGATATTCTTTGCATTCTTAGGTTTTGAAGACTTGGTTAAGTTAAGTGAAGAAACTAAAAAACCTAGAAAGACTATTCCAAGAGCACTTATCTTATCTATTGCAATCTGCACTGTATTATACATACTTGTTGCTGGTGCATCTGTAAGTGTATTAGGTTATGAAAAATTAGGACAATCAGAAGCACCTTTAGCAGAAGTTGCTAATACTGTGTTTGGTGCAAATGTTTCTTTATTATTGACTATAATAGCATTGTTTGCAACAGGAAGTACTTTGTTGATGTTATTGATTGCTGCTTCTAGAGCTGTTTATGGTTTTTCTTGCGAGAACTTACTTCCACCTATTCTTGCAAAAGTGCATAATAAAACTCGAACACCATATGTTGCTATTCTTGTTGTAACAATTGTTTCTGTTCTAGCTTTACTTCTTGGTAAAATAGAATTTGTTGCAAATACAACTAATTTCCTGGTTTTTGTGACATTTATCATGATAAATCTTGCTGTTATTATTCTTCGTTATACAGATCCTAAGATGAGAAGAGAATACAGGGTTCATGGTTGTATTGGTAAGTTTCCTTTGATACCGTTTTTTGGTATGTTGTTCTGTGGTTTTATGATTTATAATATTCCTATTAAAGAAATTATGTATGGTTGTTTTGTTGTTTTTGTTGGTCTTATTCTGTATTGGTTGTTTGGTAAGGAGTAGGGAAAAGTATATAAATACATTATCACTATTCATGTAAAATAGGTGATATGATGCTAAGAACACATACATGTGGGGAATTGAATAAAGAACATAAAGATAAGAAAGTTACTTTATGTGGTTGGATAGATAATCTAAAGAATCTAGGTAAGGTTGGTTTTATTAACCTAAGGGATAGGTATGGTGTTACACAGATATTTGTTCCACAGAAACTTCTAGAAAAATTAAAACCATTAAGAAGAGAATCAGTTATTAAGATAGATGGAAAAGTCAATGTAAGACCAAAAGCAAATAAAAAATTAAAGACAGGTGAAATAGAAGTACAAGCAGAAGACATAAATGTTCTAAGTTTAGCTGATCCATTGCCATTAGAAATTGGTGATGATAAAGCAGGTGAGGATATTAGATTAAAGTATAGGTATCTTGACTTAAGGCAAGAAAAATTGCAAAAAAATATGGAATTAAGACATAAATCAATTTTCTTTATGAGAAAGTTCTTAGATGAAAGGGGTTTTTATGAGATGACAACTCCAATATTAACTGTATCATCACCAGAAGGTGCAAGAGATTATTTGGTTCCTTCAAGACTTCATAAAGGTAAGTTTTATGCTCTACCACAATCACCACAACAATATAAACAGTTGTTAATGGTAGCTGGTTTTGATAGATATTTTCAGATAGCGCCTTGTTTTAGAGATGAAGATGCTCGTGCACATAGATGTCCTGGTGAATTTTATCAATTAGACATGGAGATGAGCTTTGTTACACAAGAAGATATTCTTAATATTACTGAAGAGCTTATGATAAAAATGGTAAAAGAAGTTTTTCCTGATAAAAAATTAACATTTAAAAAATTTCCTAGGTTAAATTATCATGATGTGATGAAAGAGTATAAAACCGATTGTCCTGACTTAAGAAAGAATAAAGAAGATCCTAATGAATTAGCATTTTGCTGGGTTATTAATTTTCCATTGTTTACAGAGCAAAGTGAAGAAGATTATTTCCATGGAGCTGGTGAAAAATGGGCACCATCTCATCACATGTTTACAATGCCTAGAGAAGAAGATCTTAAATTATTAGATACTGATCCAGGAAAAGCAAAATCTTATCAGCATGATCTTGTATTAAATGGTTATGAAGTAGGTGGTGGATCAGTAAGGATACATAATGCTAAAATACAGGAAAAGATATTTGATTTGATTGGGTTTAGTGCTGAACAGAAAAAGGTGTTTCAGCACATGCTGACTGCTTTTAAATATGGTGTTCCTCCACATGGTGGAATTGCACCTGGCATTGATAGATTGTTAATGGTAATACTTGGTGAAAAATCTATAAGAGAAGCTGTTGCATTTCCTAAAAACAAAGAAGCTAAAGATCTTACAATGGGTGCTCCTTCAAAGGTTTCTGAAGAACAATTAGAAGAGTTAGGTATATTTCATTATATGGAATAATAGAATAAGCTTTATAAATACTTAATATTTTCTAAGTAGTAAACATATGCCCCTGTAGCTTAGCAGGTGGAGCGCGCGGCTGTTATCTATTTATATGACAGTGACCGCGTGGTCGACAGTTCGAGCAAACTCATTGGCATTCGATGCTTTCGAAGCCAGTGTCTTCGAAAATCTGTCCGGGGGCGCTTTTTTTTTAACAAATAAAATGAAACTAGACAAAGAACTAATAAAAAAAGTGGCTGATAATGCGAGGCTGAAGTTAACTGATAAAGAGGTTGATAAGTTTTTGCCTCAGTTTAAAGAAATTCTTGATGTGTTTTCTAAGTTGAATAAAGTTGATACTGAAAAAGTCAAGCCTAGTTTTCAACCGATTAAAGTAAAGAATGTGTTTAGAGATGATGTAGTCGAAGAAAGTCTTAGTGAAGAAGAAGTTTTTCAAAATGTTAAGAATAAGGAAAAGGGTTATTTTAGAGGGCCTAAGGCTGTGTAATTTATTATAATTAAAAGATAAAAAATGGATATAAAAAAAGCAATTGCTGAAGTTGAGAAAATTGACAAAGAATTCCACTACTTTAATCACATAATTAAAAAACCAGAAGAAAGAAATGGTAAACTTGATTATTTTATAAGTATAAAGGATTGTATATGTGTCAAAGATGTTCCATCGACTGCTGGTTCTAAAATACTGGATGGATATGTGCCTAGGTTTGATGCAACTGCTGTTGAAAAGATCAGGGAAATGGGTGGTGTGATTATCGGTAAGACTGCTCAAGATGCATTTGGTTTTGGATCTTTCTCCACCAATGTAGGCATAGGTAAGAAAATACCACTTAATCCATTTGATAAGACCAGAACTTGCGGTGGTTCATCAGGAGGTGGTGCTGGTTTTACACAAAAGTTTTCTATGCCACACATTGCATTAGCTGAGTCAACAGGTGGTTCAATAGTGTGTCCTGCTAGTTTTTGTGGTGTTGTTGGTTTGTGTCCTACATATGGTAGGGTTTCTAGGTATGGATTAATGGACTATGCAAATTCAATGGACAAGATTGGACCAATGGCTAAGACAACAAGGGAGTGTGCTTTATTACTTGATGTAATTAGTGGAAAAGATGATAAAGATAGTACTTGTGTTAGTGGAATTGATAGTGGTGCAGGATTTGAAAAATATGTTGGAAAAGGTATTAGTGGATTAAAAATTGGTTTGATAAAACAAGGTTTTGGAAAAGGTGTTGATAAAGAGGTTGGAAAATTGGTTATGGCTGCTGTTGAAAAATTAGGTTTAAAGTGTGAAGAAGTTAGTCTGCCATTGACTGCTGAGTATGGGATTGCAACTTATTATCTGATTGCAATGACAGAAGCTTCTACCAATCTTGCAAAATATTGTGGTCTTCGATATGGTGTTGAAGGAAATGTGGATGGAAAAAGTTTCAATACATACTTCACAGAGATTCGGTCAGCAAACTTTAATGAAGAAAGTAAAAGAAGAATTATACTTGGTACATTTGCAAGAATGGCTGGATTCAGAGATGCTTATTATCTAAAAGCTATGAAAGTTCGTACACTTATTATTAATGAGTTTAAAGAATTGTTTAAAAAGTATGATGTTTTGATTTCACCGACAATGCCTGTGATTGCACCTAAGTTTTCTGAGATAGAAAAGATGACACCATTGCAAAATTATATGATGGATTTTTTGACTGTTGGACCTAATCTTTGTGGTTTTCCACATATGACTGTTCCATGTGGTTTTAGTGATGGTATGCCTGTTGGTATCATGTTTATTAGTGATCATTTTAATGAAGGCAAAATTATACAAATTGGAGATTATTATGAGCAAATCAGATAAAATTTTAATAGGATTAGAAACTCATGTTCAGTTGAATACAGATAGTAAATTGTTTTGTGGATGTGCGACTAAACCTGTTACTGGTCTTGAGAATAGTAGTGATGATAAACAAAACTCTCGTTGTTGTGCTGTTTGCCTTGGACATCCTGGTTCAAAACCAATGCTTAATCAAAAAGCAGTTGACTTTGCTCTGAAATTGTGCATTGCTTTAGGATGTAAGATTGAACCTAAGATATTCTTCTCGCGTAAGACTTATTTTTATCCTGACATGGCTAAGAATTTTCAGATAACACAGTATGAAATCCCTTTAGGTAAAAATGGATTTATTAAATTAAAAGATGGTACAATTGTAAAGATTGAAAGAATACATATTGAAGAAGATCCTGCTGCACTTGTTCATGATGGAAGTATTACTGAATCTAATCATGTTTTGATTGATTATAATCGTTCTGGAATTCCATTGTGTGAAATCGTAACAACACCTTGCATGAATAACCCTTCACAAGCTCGTGAATTTTTAAATGAGATGGTTAGGATTATAAAATATCTTAATATATTTGATGAAGATACATGTGTTCTTAAGACAGATGCAAATGTTAATATTATAGGACATCCAAGAATAGAGGTCAAAAATATAACTGGGTTTAAAGAGATTGAAAGAGCTTTGAATTATGAAATAAAAAGACAAAGAGCTGTTCTTGATAGGATGAAAACTAATGGTAAAAAGATTGAATTAAAACAAGCAACAATGGCATGGGATGCTAATACAAAATCAACAAGAATGTTAAGAACAAAAGAAACAGAAGCAGATTATGGTTATATATTTGATGCTGATTTAGTTGAAACAGAAATTCTTGATGAAATGGTTTCTGTTATTAAAAATAATATACCTGAATTAGCTCATGTAAGAACTAAACGTTATTCTAAGAATCTTGGAGTTAATCAAGTTGATGCTGAAGTGTTGAGTGCTGAGATAGAGGTTGCTGAATTGTTTGAAAAAGTTGCTGCTGAAATTGATCCTAAGCTAGCTGCTAAATGGTTGAGGAGAGAACTACTTCGTGTTCTTAATTATAATAAAAAATCTCTGAAAGATATTGAGATGGATGAAAAACAAGTGATTGAATTATTGCAAATGGTTGAGAATAATGAAATAACAGAAACAAGTGCACAAAAAATCATGGAGAAATTGGTTGAGGGATCATTTTCACCAAAACAATATGCTGAAGATCATAAGTTGGTTGTGATTAGTGATAAAAATAGGTTGAAGAAAATTTGTAAACAAGTTGTTGATGAGAACAAGAAAGTTGTTGATGATTATTTAAATGGTAATTCCAAAGCATTTAGGTTCTTGATTGGTCAAGTTATGAAAAAGACTAATAATATGGCTGATCCAAGAATTGTTAATGAGATTTTGAAGAAATTGGTTAAGTGAATTATAATTAAATTTATAAATAAATTTACTTTTGCATTACTAATAGACACAAGATATATGGGGGATGATAATATGGAAGTGCATGACTTAATGTATAGAAATCATTGTTTGTTAGAGAAGTTTTTAAAAGATCTTGAAATTGATCTTGGTATGGATAAGTTTAATAAATTTAAATGGGAGCTTGAGAAACATTTTTTTATGGAAGAAAAAGCAATATTTCAAAGTATTGATGATGCTAAAGCAGCTGCAATGGTAGCAGATGTTAATAAGCAACATATTCAGATAATGAAATTGTTAGATGAAATAGAAATAAATATGGCTATAGAAGGTAATGAAGCTGATTTATCTAAATTAAAAACATTATTAATAACTCATAAAGATTATGAAGATCAAACTTTATATCCAAAGTTAGATGAAGTGTTGAGTGATGATCAAAAACAAAAAATTATTGCAAGGATAAAAGAAATGTATCCTGAATTATGTTGAGGTGAATAAAATGGTAAAATTATTTAGATGTAAAATATGCGGTGACCCACATATTGGTGAAAGTGCACCTTCAAGATGCCCATTCTGTGGTGCATATGAAGAAAATATTGTTGAAATTGAAAAGTATAATGTAAACTTTGATGTAGAACTAAGTGATAAAGATAAAGCATTTGTTGAAAAAGCATTACAAGTTGAGATTGGTAATGCAGAATTTTATGCTTGTGCCAGTGGGAAGGTTTTAGAAGAAGAAGGAAAACAATTGTTCAAAGTGTTGAAAAAAGTTGAAGCAGAACATGCATCTATATGGAAGAAAATCTTGAAATTAGATAAAATTGACATTGGAAAATCAGAAAAATGTTCAGAAAATTATAAAGATAATCTGCAAGAATCACATGATCGTGAAACAAAAGCAATTGATTTTTATAAAAAAGCAGCTGCTGAGTGTGATAATGATCGTGTTAAAGAGTTATTTGAAGCTTTGGTATTGGTAGAACAGGATCATTTGAAATTGTCTGGTGTTAGGTTGGGGTGATAATATGACAGAACTAAATCAAGTTTGGAAATGTAATATTTGTGGAAATATAATTGCAGTGGTTCATAAAGGTGCTGATTCATTAGTATGTTGTGGTCAGCCAATGGAATTGCAACAAGAGAAAATTAATGAGGAAGGTACAGAGAAACATCTGCCTGTAGTTGAGTTTGGTGATTGTTCATGTGGTTGTTCTGGTTGTAAATCTGCAAAAGTCAAAATTGGAAGTGTTGAACATCCAATGGAAGAAAAACATTTTATTGAATTTATTGAAGTAATTGTTGATGGTAAAGTAAATAAAGTGTTTTTAAAACCAGGACAAAAGCCAGAAGCAGAGTTTTGTTGTGTAAAAGAGAATATACAAGCAAGAGCTTATTGTAATGTGCATGGTTTATGGTCTAAGAAATGAAAAGTCCTATTCAACAAATAAGAAAAGAACTTAAATCACATGTAGATATTAAATACAGAGAAGGTTCTATTAATTTTTTTAAAGAGAAAATAAAAGTTTATGGTGTTAGGACAGGTATTGTGAGAAGGATTGGTAATAAGTATTGGAAACAAATTAACCACCAATCAACAGACCAAATCTTCAAATTATGCGAACAGTTGCTTAAGTCAGATTATAATGAAGAATCAACAATTGCATTTGGTTGGGCAAGGAATTGTAAAGATAAGTTTGAGAAAAAACATTTTTCTGTTTTTGAATCTTGGCTAAAAAAGTATGTTAATAATTGGGCAAAGTGTGATGATTTCTGTACACATTCTTTTAATACACTTTTTTACCAATATCCTGAGTTTTATCCTAGGGTTAAGTCTTGGACAAAGTCAAAGAATAGATGGATGCGCCGGGCTGCTGCTGTTATACATATATCCCATAACAAAAATTTTTATTCTAAAAAAAACTTAAAACAGATATTTGAGATTGCTGATATTCTTTTATTAGACAAAGACGACCTTGTTCAAAAAGGTTATGGATGGATGTTAAAGGTTGCTGAGGAATATTATAGGAAAGAGGTTTTTGCTTTTGTTATGAAAAGAAAGCAGAGGATGCCAAGGACTTCTCTTCGTTATGCAATTGAAAAAATGCCTGTTAGTTTGAAGAAAAAGGCTATGGCAAAATGAAAAAATTAATTAATCAAATTAATAAAATAAAAAGGAGGATGATACAATGTCAAAAGTGATTGTTTATGGAACTGCAGCATGTCCATGGTGTGACAAAGTAAAGGATTTTTTAAAAGAAACAAATGTGGAATTTGAATACATTGATGTGGGTGCTGATCAAGAAAAAGCAAAAGAAATGGTTGAAAAATCTAAACAAATGGGTGTTCCTGTTATAGATGTTGATGGAACAATTGTTGTAGGATTTGATATTAAGAAATTGAAAGAGTTGTTGAAAATAGAATGAATCAAAAACAATATGACAGCATAATAATACATTATGCAGAAATAGGATTAAAAGGTAAGAATAGATATAGTTTTGAAAGATTGTTAATTAAAAATATTAAGATTAAGTGTGGTGATATGATTAAATCATGTTCACGTGATGCTGGTCAAATCACAATTAGTATTGGTGATAAAATTGATGCTGAAAAACTGCAAGATGTGTTGATAAGAATTCCTGGTATTGCTTATTTTTCATTTGCAAAAAAATGTAAACTTGATTTAAGTGCTATCAAGAAATGTTCTGTTGATTTTGTAAAAGATATTAAATATAAAACATTTAAAATAGATGCAAGACGGCATAATAAATCTTTTAAACCTACTTCTATGAAAGTAAATGAGTTGGTTGGAGAAACTGTTCTTGATAAATATGAAAATTTAGGAATAAAAGTAAGAATGAAGGATCCTGATTTAATTGTTAAAGTAGAAATATCTAATAAAAATGCATTTGTTTCATGTGAAGATATTGATGGTGTTGGTGGTTTGCCAACAAATCCCAGCCAAAAAGTTGTTGCACTAATATCAGGTGGTTTTGATAGTCCTGTTGCTTCCTATCTTATGATGAAGCGTGGTTGTGAAGTTATTTTAGTGCATTTTCATAATAAAAATCAAATGTCTGCTTCTGTTAAAGATAAGATTGAAAGTTTAGCAAAACAATTGTCAAAGTATCAGGTTAAAACAAAGTTGTACATAGTTCCTTTTGAAAAGATTCAAAAAGATATTATCATGAAAGTTCATTCTAAGCTACGGATGCTTGTTTATAGAAGATTTATGATAAAGATTGCAAGTACGATTGCTAACATTGTTGGTGGAAAGTTTTTGGTTGTTGGTGATTCTTTGTCACAAGTTGCATCACAGACAATTGACAATTTGCAGGCAACTTATCATGGTTCTGATGTTCATATATTATCTCCATTGATTGGTTTAGATAAAAAAGAGATTATTGACATATCTAAAAAAATTAGTACATATGATATATCTAAATTACCATATGGTGATTGCTGTTCTTATTTTCTACCAAAACATCCTATGTTAAGGGCTGATATTGAGATGTTAGATAAATTAATAAATGAATTTGATATTCCTAAGTTAGTTAAAGATGCTGTTAAGAATGCTAAGTTGGTGGAATTTAAATGAATCAAAAACAAATAGGGACAATATTATTAATTATTGGGATTTTATTAGGTAGTTTAGTTTATGTTATTAAATATAATGAAGACCAGGTTATTAATAAAATAATTGCAGAACAAGATTCTTGTTTTTTAGAAGATGGTACTTGTCTGCACGAGAGTAGAAACTTTACTTTTTATGTTTTTGGTTGGATTATATCTGCTGCATTGATTATTTTAGGTGTCTATCTTATGTTTGATAAAACACAGCAGGTATTGGCTGATCACCAAGTTAAGGTAAGCAGTGCACTTAAGGAAGCAAAAGAAATGGAAAAAGAAAAAGATGAATTCAAGGCTTTCTTATCTGGTTTTGATGAAAATGAACAAAAAGTAATCAAAGCAATACATGAACAAGATGGTATACAGCAGTCTACTCTTAGATTTCGTGTTGGAATGTCCAAAGCTTCATTGTCTTTGATGTTAAAATCACTTGAAGATCGTGATATAATTAGTAGAAAGACTAGTGGTAAGACTAATGAAGTATATTTAAGGAAGAAATTTTGAAAATAGCTTTCTAAACATTCTCCTTGCTAAATTCTGCAATTGTAAACGGTTAAGCAGTGTTTTCTTGTGTGGAATGGTATTAATATAAGTATGATTTTATTAGTTATGAGGTGTTTTTATGGAACATGATGATACTAATAAGAATAAAGAAATAAAACAAGATAATGTAATGGATTGTTGTAAACCACAAAATAAATCTTATGAAAATAAGGAAAATAATAAAGAAAGAAAGAAAACATTAATGCAAGGTCTAATCTATGGAACAATCCCTCATATTGGATGTATTATGTTTATAATTGGCTCTATATTAGGTGTGACTATGTTGATGCAGTTTTTTAAACCATTGCTGATGAATAGATATTTTTTTCACTTCCTGATATTGATTTCATTAATGTTTGCAACTTTATCATCATGGTTATACCTTAGAAAGAATGGTTTGATGTCATTTGCTGGAATGAAAAAGAAATGGAAATACCTTTCGATAATGTATGGCTCTACAATTGGAATCAATCTAATATTATTCATGTTAATATTTCCAATGTTAGCCAATGTTTCCATTGCATCACCCACTGGAAGTGTTGTTGCTGACATTGGAGAATTATCATCTGTAAAACTAAAAGTTGATATACCTTGTCCTGGTCATGCACCTTTAATTTCCGAAGAATTAAAAACTATTAATGGTATTAGAAGTATTGAATTTAGTTTTCCTAATAATTTTGATGTTGAATATGATTCAAGTGTTGCATCTTTGTCTGATATCAAGTCATTAGATGTGTTTCAAACTTATGTGATTGAAGAAGTGGATGGTGAAATTGTTGATTATGGAAAGAGTTATGGTGATGATAATAGAGATAATTATAATGTAAATAATGTTCAATCATCTCAACCCAAAGGCTGCAGCAGCTGCGGCAGCTGTAGTGGTGCTTGTGGTGGAACATGTGCTATCTAAAGGTTTAAATATAATACAAATAAAAGATTATTAATATGAAAAAAATAATATGGTGAATATTGTGAAAAAAGAATGTCCACATTGTGTTGTCAAAAAAAAGAAATGGTATAAGGAAAAAATCTTTATAATTAGTTTAATTGTTACTGTTTTGTTAGGTGTATCATATTATGTTGCATTTCTTAACCCATTCTTTAATGCATTTATGGATTATCTTAAATTAATCTGGTGGGCTGTATTGCTTGGTCTGTTTTTAGGAGGAGTTATTGATTATTTTGTTCCAAGAGAATATATTGAAAAATATTTAGGCCAACATAAAAAAAGAACAATATTTTATGCTGTTATATTTGGTTTTTTCATGAGTGCTTGTAGTCATGGCATTTTAGCAATTGCAATGCAATTATATAAAAAAGGTGCAAACACTTCTTCTGTGATTGCTTTTCTTTTAGCAGCTCCATGGGCTAATTTTCCATTAATGATATTATTCTTTGGTTTCTTTGGATGGAAAGCTTTGTTTATTGTTTTAAGTGCAATTGTTATTGCAATAATTACTGGATTTATATATCAAATGTTAGAAAGAAAAGGAATGGTTGAGAATAATTTAAATAAAGGTGATTATGATTATTCTGTTTTAGATGATATAAAGCAAAGGACTAGGAATTTTGAGTGGAATTTTAATAAAATAGGGAAAGGTGTGTTTTCTGGAATGTGGTCATTAGCTAAAATGGTTGTTTGGTGGATATTGATTGGTATGATATTAGCTTCTTTGGCAGGTGCATATATTCCAGAAATGATTTTTATGAAATATATGGGTGCAACTTTGATAGGTATGATAGTTGTTTTGGTTGTTGCAACAGTAATTGAAGTTTGTTCAGAAGGCTCAGCACCAATGGCATTTGAAATATTTAAACAAACAGGGGCATTTGGTAATAGTTTTATATTCTTAATGGCAGGAGTTGCAACTGATTATACAGAAATAGGATTAATATGGTCAAACATAGGAAAAAAAGCAGCAATTTGGCTGCCAATAATAACAGTTCCTCAAATCTTGATTCTAGGTTATGTATTTAATTTGTTGTTATAACTATTTTTCTTTTTTAGTTGTTTTTTATTGTTTTCTTTTTATTTCTTTTTCTTTTTTACACCTAAGAATGTTGCTACAACACCAGATAGAATCCAGAAAGTGAGTGCTATAACTACTCCAGTTAATACATCATATAATTGTGTTAACCAACCAACTAATAATGCTATTAATCCTAGACCACCTAATAATTTTACTAAAGCTAACTTTGTATTTTTTCTCATTTAGTATACACCCCCAAAGATATCTTTATTTATATCTCTTTATATCTCTTTTATATATAAATTTACTGGTTTACACCAAAGATTTATATATTATAAGTCTATAAATAGTACTAAAGAGGTGTCACAAATGAATTTGTGTACCTCTAAATCAAAATTAAGAGGTGATATCATATGAAGAAAATATTATTATTGGCTGTTTTGATGGTTCTATTACTTTTAATTGGATGTGCAGCACCTGAAGCACCAAGTGAACCAAGCGAACCAAAAGCGCCTGCAACACCTGAAGTACCAAGTGAACCAGAAGCGCCTGAAGTACCTAGTGAACCTGAAGTACCAGTAGCACCAGCAGAAGGAAATGTTGTTCTTAAAAATGGTGTACTTGAACCAGCAGAAATAACTATTAAAGTTGGCGGAAGTGTAACATGGACTGTTGAATCTGAAGGAACACATATATTGACATCAAGCCAGTATAGGTTTAATTCAGGAAGCTTAACACAAGGTGGAACATTTACACAAGAATTTGATAGAGCAGGAAGATATGAATATGTTTGTGCACTACATCCACAAGTAAGAGGACTTATTCTTGTTGAAGAATAAATTTATTTTTTTTGTTTTTTTCTTTAATTTTAATTGTTTAATTTAACCAATCAATTCATTAACTAATTCTTCAACACTCACAATCTTGTAAATTCTGTATGCTTCTGTTCCGCATGTGAATAAACCTTTGCTACTAGCACATCCTTTTCCAGGACATGGTCCACCGCGAAGAGCATATCTTTCAGGACACACATCATCATCAACAATATATTCTTTCTTGATACCTGCACCACCTAATAATGTGGAACATATACAGAAAGAATTATTCTTATGTTCTTGTTGTGCTAAAGGAGAATTCTTAATATACCTAAAAGGCAAGCCACATGGTGAACCCCAGTTTTTATTTGCAATCACTATTTCATCTTGTTTAACATCGACTAATGCTTGTTTAAATTCATCAGAAGCACCACTTTCATATGTTGCTGCAAATCTTGTTCCTATCTGAACAGCTACAACACCTGGTTGTGAAAGTGCATAAACAATGTCATCATGTGTGTATATACCTCCTGCAACAATAATTGGTATTGGTCCATATTCTTTTGATCCATATTTTTCTGCAACATCTAAAATACTGCCATATTTATTTTTTTTATCATCAATTCCAATCTCTGTTAGTAATTTGAATAAATCATAATTTTCTAAAAATTTATCTCCTGATTTCTTTACTTTTTTATAATTAAATCCTAAGTGACCCCCTGCTTTTGGTCCTTCTAAAACAACAGCATCTGGAGTATAATTCTGTTTTTCCCATTTTTGACATATTAATTCGAAAGCCTGTGCTGTTGAAATAATTGGAATCAAATTAATTTTATGATCTATTCCTGCATATTTTTCTACTAAACTAGGGAGAGTATTTGGTAAACCTGCACCAGAGATAATTATGTCAACACCACCTTTTACAGCACCTTCTACTGATTTGTCATAAGATGAAAAAAGTGCACGCATTATATTTATTGCTGCAATTCCTGCTTCTTTTTTTGTATCCCTTATCTCTATTTCAGTTGCTTCTACTAAATCCATTCTAGGCTTTCCTAATCTCCTAGCAGTGAATTGATCTAATGCTGCGCTAGAAACAGTACCAATACAACCATGTTTACCAACTTCTGATGCTAATTCAAAAAGAGAAATTCCTGCTCCCATTCCACCCTGGATTATTGGGTAACATGGTTCTATTCCTTTTAATTTAAAACTCTTTTTTAGTTTCATATGGTTATAAAATAATTATTTATTTATATAGATTATTGTCTTTTATTATTTATATTATTTTTTACCCTTTTTAACCCTTTGCATTACAATATCCATTGCTGCATCTCTTGGCATAATCTGTTTGTCTCTTGCAGTGTCTAAGACTATTTTTGTGTTTTTTACTATTCTTTCTTCAACCATCTTAAACATTGTCTCAGATGTGCCTTCAATATACTCAACATAAGAACTTATGACTCCACCTGCATTGGCAACAAAGTCTGGAACTATTAAAACTCCTTTTTCATGAAGCTTTTTTTCTACTTCATAAGACATTGCAATATTTGAACCTTGTACTATCAGTTTAAATTTCATTCTCTGTATGTCATTTTCTTTGATTAAGTCTGGAATTGCTGCTGTTATCAGAATGTCTGCTTGGATGTCTAATATTTTGTTTCTTTCCATTACTTCTCCATCTTCATACTTTGTGACTGTTCTTTGTTGTTTTTTTACTTGTGCTAGTTTTTCAAAGTCTAGTCCTTCTGCATTGTAAATAAGTCCTTTGGAATCTGATACTGCTACTAACTTTGCACCTGCTTGTGTGAGATATTTTGCAACAAACCAACCAACATTTCCAAAACCTTCTACAGCAAAACTTGCCTCACCTACTTTTACATTCATGTGATGCAAAGCAACTAAAGTCGAATGATATACTCCAAAACCTGTTGAACCTAGTTCATGAGGAAGTCCTCCCATAGACTTTGGTTTACCTGTGCAGGATTTCATATCATTATTTGCATTTGCAAACCATTGCATTTCTTGCTCAGCCATGTTCATGTCAGGCGCTGCAACATATTGGTGAGGGGTGACTGGTTTAAGTGCTTTTGAAAATGCTTGAACAATTGCTTGTTTTTTTTCTGGAGTTATTTTTTTAGAATTTGCAATTATGCCTGACTTTGCTCCGCCAAATGGTAGCTCTGCCATTGCGCATTTCCAAGTCATTGTTCTTGCTAATCTAAAGACTTCTTCTTTTGTTACAGAAGACGTCATTCTGATTCCACCTTTGCCAGGTCCTAGTCTTGTGTTATCGATTACAACAAAGCCTCTCATCTCTGTCTTAGGATCATAAACTTCTAGAATTTTTTCTGGTCCGAATTCGTCGTACATTTCCATTTTCTATTCCTCCAATGAAACTGTCGCCTGTTAAGGCCAGTGAACAAATGTTAATTCTCGTAAGACTGCATTGGTGCTCAATTAATAGTTTTGTGAACATTGAGCATGTGAACGAGACAGTTTCATTTTTTTCACCTATAGTTTCATAAGTTTATTTCTTACTCTTAATAAATTTAAAAGCACTGAACGAAGCAGTTGCACCTTGTGAAGCTGCCATAATACCTTGCTTAAATACAGTGTCTGTTACATCACCTGCTGCATATATTCCATCTATATTTGTTTTTGATTCTTTATCAATGATTATCTCTGTTCTTTCATTCAATTTTACATCTAATCTTTTTGCTAAGTATGAGCCAGGTATTTGTCCTATTTCTATAAATACTCCATCAATTTGTAATTCATTTTCACCTTTAAAATCATTGTCTAATATAACTGATTTGACCATTGCTTCGCCTTTTATCTGTAAAATGTTTGTATTATATATTACTGTTATCTTTGGATTGTCTAAAACTCTTTGCAAATTCATTGGTTCTGCTCTTAATTTGTCTCTTCTATATATTATGTAAACCTTTTGTGCATGTTCTGTTAATAATAATGCTTCTTTTGCAGCTGAATCACTTCCGCCTACAACTGCGATTGTCTTGTCTTTGAATAATGGACCATCGCATAATGCACAATAAGAAACACCTTTGTTTTCAAAATCTTTTGCACCTGGAACATCTAGTTTTCTCCTTTCAGAACCTGTTGCAAAGATGATTGTCTTTGTTTCATATTCTACATCTTTTGTTATCACTTTGAATGTTTGATCTTGTTTTTTTACATCAATCACTTCTTGTTCTTGAAATTCAGTTTCTTTGTAAGATTCTGCATGTTCTTGTAATTGTTTTGCTAAATCTTTCCCAGATATTGATTTGATTCCTGGCCAGTTTTCTATCAAGTGTGTGTCTTGTATCAATCCACCATACCTCTTACCGAGAATTAGAGTATTTAACTTGAATCTTGCATTGTATATTGCAGCTGAATAACCTGCTATGCCTGTTCCGATTATTATTGTGTCATATATTTTAATCACCCTGAATATCATAAAAATCAGTACTTTAATTTAAATGTTACTATTAAATAGAAAAATTAATAAATTCCTTATAATATTTAGTAGATTATGAGAAAAATTAATGTCAAAATAAAGAAAGGAAAGGATCTTTCTGCAAAACTTATAAAACAAATAGACAACATCTTCCAAAAAGCTTTCCCAGGAAATGAAGCAGTTTCAACTAAAAATAAAAAGGTTTTTGCAAAAGATTTATTTTTTATAGTTTATGATTCTAAAAAAAGAATTCTTTCAATAGGAAGACTAAGGCCTGTTAAAATAAATTTTATAAAGAAAGATTATAAAATACAAGGTATTGCAGACATAGTCTCTATAAAAAAGAGAAAAGGTTATGGAAGAATTCTTATGAATTCTATTCATAAATATCTTATTAAAAAAAAACAAACAGGAGTTGGTTTTTGCAGTAAAAAAAATAGTCCTTTTTATAAGAAATGTAACTTTAAAATTGCAAAAAATTATGCAAAGAAGTTTTGGTATGTAAGTTCAAAAGGAGTAAAAAAAGGTGGAGATGGTGATGTTCTTTATTTAAGTGGAAAAGATAAATTTATGGATAAAGTATTAAAAAAGCCTAAAAAAAATATTGTAATTTCTCGTCCACATTGGTGAATATTCTATGGTTCTGGTTTATAATCAACAAAACCTGCCTTAACAATCAAAGGAAATGCAATTGTAGCATCGCAGTTGACCTTTACATATTGTGATTCTGGGTTAATCTTGCACCAGGAAACTGATTCTTCTGGGTCTGCACCTGAGTCAGAACCGTCAAATTCGTTTGCTGTGTTTATCAGAACTGTGTAATCAGCACCGTCTCTGAAGATGTTTGCATTCAGTGTGTAATGTTTTGCAGAGCCTGCGCCAAGGATTATAAGGCCTGATTTGTCTATATTTAGGTATTTGTCTATAATCTGTGTCATGTCTTTGCATATGTCTACATTAAAGTCTGAATGTTTTTTCTTGAAAAAATAGAACATGTCACCTAAACAGCCATCTGTCATTGCAGGACAATATACAGGAATATCATTTTTTGCAGCCCAGTATAGATATGATTCTTCATTGTCAATGTAAAGACCCATTTCTTTGAAAAATTCTGCTCCACCAAGAGGTCTTTTCAGTTGTAATTGTTTTTGGTAGATTGTTTCTAGAAATGGTACAAATGATTGTTCAAATAATGTAAACCTGTCATTTGGTACAAAGATATTACCTGTCCTATTGATTCCATTTTCTAATAACATTGCACCTGGAACTCTTTGTTTGCCAATTACAAAAGGTTTTAATGTTTTTATCATGTCCTCTTCTATACCACCTGCTGGCGTGACTATTGCATGTATTAATTTGTGCTTTGTTAGGTAGGTTATTATTTCTCTTATGCCTGATGATATCATGTTTGATGTAAAGCTTAGTGTGATGTGTGCTTTATCTTTTTGCATTTGTTTGATTATGTCTATTGCTATCTTTAACCTAGTTGCCTGGAATCCTGTGCTAAAGTAAGAGTCTATGAATTCTTGGTAATTGAAATCTTTTTCAAAGTTATAGCCTTGTACTTTTGGATGATCATCTAAAGTCATTATGTTTTTTACATATTTACATTTTTTGGGTTCTTGTTCATAAAATTTGTGTAGTTCCATTTTTGATTTCCTCCATAATTTGTTTTTATTAAATAAAAATAAATAAAAAATATTAGAACACCACCCCAGGAAATTAGTCTGTTATCAGACAAGGGAGAGTGGTTGGGGGCGGTAAGTGGGCCCATAACTAAATATAAGAATTAAGATCCAGATGTTCTGACTGTGTCTTGGTAGTTCATTGTGTATTGGAAATTAGTTGGTGTTTTTAAAGTTTGCTATAAACTTCTCTTTCCATTCCTGGAATGTATTGTTCTTGATCGCATCCTGCATCTGCTTCATTAGATCATACATAAAATGAATATTATGGTAAGTCTTTAATTGGTATGCTATTGGTTCGTCTATTTTTGTTAAGTAATGTATGTATGCTCTTGTATAGTTTTTGCAAACTGGACATGAACAGTTTTTGTCTATAGGGTGGTGGTCTGTTTTATATTTTGATTTATTTATTTTGATTATCCCTTCAGATGTGAATAAATGAGAATGACGTGCACATTGTGTTGGATAAACTGAGTCAAAACAATCAAAGCCTAAAGCAACTGCTTCTACAATGTCAAGTGGATGGCCTAAGCCCATAACATATCTTATTTTATCTTTTGGCAATAATTTTCCACCGAGATCCATCATTGCAAACATGTCTTTTTTTGGTTCACCTATTGCTAATCCACCTAATGCATAACCATCAAAGCCTATGTCTGTGATTTCTTTGATTGATCTTTGTCTTAGGTCTGGGTATATGCTTCCTTGTGCTATGCCAAATAGAAGTTGATTGCACTTGTTTTTGTTATTTTGTTTGTTGTTTATTTCTTGTTTTAATTTTTGATGTTCTTGTTTACACAACTTAGCCCATTCTGTTGTTCTGTTTAATGAAAATAGAGCTTCTGACCTAGTTGCACCTGCTAATGGCATATGATCTAGACACATTGCTACATCACTGCCAATGTTTATGTGGTTTTGTATACACTTTTTTGGATCTAGGTATTCTTTTTTTCCATCATATGGTGATTTAAACCAGATTCCATTATTATCTATCTTTTGACAAAATTGTCTTATCACTTGAAAACCACCAGAGTCTGTGAAAATTACTTTATCAAGATTCATGAGTTTATGAATTCCACCATTGTTTTTTATGAACTCTGTGCTTGGTCTAAGAGATAGAAGCATAGAGTTGCATATGACTGCATTTCCACCTAATGAGCTGAATTCTTCTGCTGTAGTGTGTCTGAGTGCTGCTTTTGTTGCAGCTATCATGAAAAATGGTGTTTTAATTGTTTTGTTGTTTACTTTAAATGTGCCATGTCTTGCTCCATCTGATTCTGATATTAGTTTGAACATATGTAGGGGTAGGTAAGAGGTGTTTAAAAATGTTAGTAATTAAAAACAATTAAGAATTATAAGAATTAAAAAAAAGAAAAAACTCAGTTTTCCTGATAAGCTTCATCTTCACTATCTTCTTCAATGTAAAAACCGTCATTAAATAAGTCATCAACTCTGTTATCAAAATAATCATCATCATATCCTTCATCAAGGCTTTGTCTTACGCCATGTTCTAGTCCATGTTCTCTTTTATAAGCTTTGATGTATTCTATAGGTATTCTAAAAGTATAACCCATATCTAGCATCTTATTGATTAATTCTGCTTCACAATAATCTCCATTTTGATCTGGTAATTTTTGTACTATTTCTAATCCTTTGAATAAATCATCACGATACTGGCTTTCTTCATATGCACTACCTGAAAAGATTATAACCTTAGGAATACCATCTTCTTCTCCACTATAGTGCTCTGCAATCTCTTGAATATATTTACCAAAATATTCTTTAACTGTTTCTCTTATATCTTCATCTAAAATATCTAATTTACCAATCAGAACATTTGCTATGTCAATACCATTAGTATTAGCAATACTATAATCTCTTCCTTTTGTCAGATCAAAGTATTGCTCTGTTAAGTGATTATCACATATTACACAACCATATGGTGTACCATGTTTTTGAGATTCTAATATATGTTCTAAAGCATCAGAAACTGAATTAACAAAATCATATGGTACATTGCTTTTATTGAAAAAGTCTAGTAATGGCTCTACATTATCTGGTTCATCATCAATTACAAGTACTTTTTCTAGCTTTGATTTTTTTGTCATTACATAGTAATGAATGTTTGAAGAAGTATATAAGCCTTTCGGTTTGTTTATTACTCTCCAATGGTAAAATAAAGAAAACATTTATAAAGAAATAGAGTGTTCCTATATGTAATAACATATTTGGGGGATAAAAATGCCTATATTAATGGTAGATGATAATGAACACACTATTTACAAACTAAGAGAAAGGCTTGCACGTTATGCTGAGATTAATTATGTTTCTACATTAGATGATGCTATTTATGCTCTTAAAGAAAATGATTATGATATAATAACTACTGATTTTCATATGGATCATCTTGATGGAAAACAGCTTTTAAAGCTATTAAAAGGTGAATTTAATGATAGTTATCATTTTAAAGACAATATTGAGAACACCACTTTGAAAGAGATATATGAACATGATCCTGAAATATCAGAAGTAATTGATGTGTATTTTGATGATATTGAGGAATACAAGGATTTTGTTAAAAAATATGAAGATACTGTTTTTGTTCTTTTTTCAGCTACTAAGTATGGAGATGGAGATGATGAGCCAATATTACAAGATGTATTTGTTGCTCAAAAGCATAATAAGGATTCAACTAATTATGATTCTGAAAATTCTGTACGTGATTATTTATTAGAGATAGGTGCAATTTCAAATGAAGATTATGTTCCAACTGATAAGTATGTCTTAGATTATATTGAAGAAGCAAATGGCAAAGTAAAAGAAATGAGAAAAAAAGAAAAACAAAGAGAAAAAGAAAAAATAAAAGGTCAATAAAAAGAATAATTGATTATAAAACAACAATAAATTTATATAATAATTACTCATTCTATCAATATTATGACAAATTTTATATCAATACAACAAGCTATGAATAAAGATTCTGGAAAAGTTGCAATAAGAGGATGGGTTTATAGAGAAAGAAAATCAAAGAAATTAGGTTTTATTGTAATGCGTGATGGTTCTAACATAATTCAGTGTATATTTGATAGAAGCAAGTTTGAAGATAGATGGGGAGATGTTGATAAGATACTTATTGAGACTTCTATGGAAGTTCATGGTGAAATTAAAAAAGATGATAGAGCACCTAGTGGATATGAAATACAAGTTGATGATTTTAAAGTTATTCATTATGCTGAAGTTTTTCCAATTAAAGGAGGGGAAAATCCTGATTTTTTGTTAGACAATAGACATTTATGGCTGCGATCTAGAAAATTAGTCGCTGTTATGAAAATAAGGTCAACTGTTATGCATGCTATTCATAAGTTTTTCAAAGATAGAGGTTATATTTTGTTTGACCCACCAATTCTACAACCTAATCAATGCGAAGGTGGTTCTACTTTGTTTGAAGTAAAGTATTACAAAGATAAAAGTTATCTTGCACAGACATGGCAATTATATGCAGAAGCTGCAATCTTTGCTCTTGAAAAAGTTTATGATGTCGCACCTACTTTTCGTGCAGAAAAATCAAAAACTAGTCGACATTTATCAGAGTTTTGGATGTGTGAAATGGAAGCTGCTTGGTTAAAATTAGAAGATGTAACAGAGATTTCTAAACAAGAAATCAAGTTTATTATTTCTGAAGTTTTGGATAAAAATAAGGTAGAATTGGAATTTCTAAAAGTCGATATAAAGAAATTTGAAGACATGATTAAAAAAGATTGGCCAACTATCACTTATACAAAAGCTCTTAAGATTTTGAAAGAAAAGAATAACATGGATTTTGAGTGGGGTAAAGATCTTCGTACAATTGAAGAAGAAGAGTTGATGAAAAATTATGATACACCTGTTGTTGTTATTGAGTATCCTAAAGAAGTTATGGCATTCTATAAACCTGTTAAGAAAAAAGGAAAAAACAATGAAAATGGAGAAAATGATAAAGGTGAAGAAGATGCACCTGGGCCTGTAGCGCTTTGCTTTGACATGCTTGCTCCTGAAAGATATGGTGAAATAATAGGTGGCAGTCAGCGTGATACTGACATCAATGAATTAATCAAATATCTTAAGAAACAAGGTGAGAAACCAGAAGATTACAAGTTCTATCTAGATTTGCGGAAATATGGTTCTGTGCCACATTCTGGGTATGGTGTTGGTGTTGAAAGAGTGATTACATGGATCTGTGGCTTGGATAATGTTAAGGATTCAATAGCATTTCCAAGGACAATGTTGAGAAAAGAACCCTAATTTGTCAAAAAATAATTTTCATTATTGAAAATAAATATTTTTCTATTTTTTATCTTTGTTGTGTTTTGTATTTGTTACTTCTAAATTAATGCCTATATTATAATATATATGCAAAACCGATAACTTTATATATTAGTTCTCCATAACAAAACAATTATTGGCTAAAAATTAACAAATATTAACAAATATTAACAATTAATGTTAGAAATTTAACAATTATTGTTAGACTACTGTATATGAGGAAAAAACTAGTAAATGGTTAATGTAAGTTTACCTGAAGTAATGAAGAAATTATTAGATTCATTAGTTAGATCTGGCCACTTTTCAAGCAAATCAGATGTTCTAAAAGAAGCTTTCAGATTGATGATTGCATCAAAACCTAATCTAAAAATTACTTCTGCTGTTCAACTTTACAAAGAAAAAATTTCTATTGGGGAAATTTCTGAAATTACTGAAATTCCTGTTGATGAATTAAAAACAATACTCAAAGAAAGAGGTTTATTATCTGATGAGAATTAAGAAAAATACAAGAGGTGATGGAAAAAATAAAAAGAATAAGTTAGCTAGAGCAAAGTCTAGAATCAAGAATAAAGTCAAACAAAGAAAAAATAAAATCAAAAAAAGAGTAAAAACAAGAGTAAAGAAAATAAAAACTAATACTAAAAATAGAATAAACAATGGAAAAGTAAGAGTAAAGAAAATAAAAAATAAGACTAAAAATAGAATAAACAATGGAAAAGCAAGAGTAAAGAAAATAAAAACTAATACTAAAAATAGAATAAACAATGGAAAAGCAAGAGTAAAGAAAATAAAAACTAATACTAAAAACAAGTATAATAATGGGAAAATTAGAATCAAAAACAAAACAACAAAAGTAAAAAAGAATATCAGGAAAAGAAAAGTAAAAGTAAAAAAATATATTAGAACAAAATCAAGAAATACAAAAGTAAAACTAAAGAAAACAAAGAATTATCTAATTGATAAATCTAATTGGATTGTGTTATTCGCAATAATATTTTTAGCCATACTAACTCTTTCTATAAGTGCGGATAACCTTGCAACAGGATTTAGTATTTTAGAACCAATACAACAAGGAGCGTGGAATGTTGTGGAGGATGAAAATTATGCAGGAGGAGATGCATTATTTACAAACACACCTGGATCAACATTAGAATATGAATTCAATGCAAGCTCTGTGCAGATAGTGACACAGAAAAGAGAAGACTTTGGTGTAATGAATGTTGTTGTTGATGATGAGGCATATAAGATAGATCTATATTCAAATGAGACGCAGTATAATGCTAGTTATGATTTTGATCTGACAGGTGATCAACATAGGTTAGTTGTGAGTGTTGGTGAAGAAAAAAACAACTTGTCCACAGACTACTATGTTTTGGTTGATGAAGTGATTGCATTCTTAAATTCTGTTAAAGAAAACAATCTGTCTATTGAGAATAAAACTGTATTACCAATAATAACAAAGAATCATCTTGTTGTTCTGACACAAGCAGAAGATCTTACTTATGATGGGTTGTGGTTTAGGATTGATGATGAAGTTTATAGTGATGGTGCTTCATTAATATCTAATTATGCAGGAGATCTTTTAGAATTTGAGTTTAGTGGAAATAATTTGTATATATTAACTGAGAAAAGAAATGATTTTGGTGTTGCAAATGTTTCAATTGATGGAGATAGTTATCTTGTTGATTTTTACTCAGAAGAAAGTGTAAAACCATATCTAATCTCTATATCAGAGCTTGAAGATATTGAACATAGTCTAAGAATTGAAGTTACTGATATGAAGAATGCTGAATCTAATGATAATTATATTGTTATTGATGGATTCTTACAAAGCAAGATAGGTGATCTGTCTGAATATGAATTATTTGATATAACAGGTATTGAGATTGAAGAGATTACTGATACATTGTATGAATCCTTGCCTGAATCTATTGAAACTATTGAAACAAGTGGTAATCTTACTGAAGTTACTATAGCTCCTGAACTAATCATAATAAATGAACCAGTTAAATGGACAAAGACTGTTACTGTTGATGAAAATACTGATAATATCACTATTGATCTGCCTGCAGAAGTTGTTAATATAAGTGTTAAGATAAAAGATGATCTTGGTAATAAAGAAATTGTTGATGATGAAAAAGTAAAGGTTGTAGAAGTTGTTGGTGAAAACAAACAAACAAAAGATATTACTGAATTTGTTAATGAAAAACAGATTGAAGAAATTGAAAGAGAAATTGGTTTGAAAAAAGAATTTGATCTTGATACTGATGAATTAGAAGAAAAGAAAGATAAATTAGAAAAAGAAAAGAAAGATAAACAAGCAAGTAAAGCAGATGATGAGTTGAGTGTAGGTGGTCTTGATGTTGGTGGTTTAGATGTTGGTGGTTTGAGTGTTGGTGCTGAAGATGATGGTGATGATAATGGTGAACCAGAACTAATAATAACAGAAGAAATCACTTCTGATGATGAACTAGAAGTTGAATATTATACAGAAGCTCCTATTGCTGTTGAAAACAATATCACTTCTACCAAGAAAGAGATCCTGATTAGTGCTGAAACACATTATAAAAACATATTAGCTTATACTTATGTTGATGATGTTCCATTGTCTGCTGTGAAAATATATAGAACTACTGATGGTGGTAAAGAACTTGTGTCATTATATAATCATTCTGATCTTAATGACAATGGTCTTGTTGATTATGTTGAATGGATTGTGCCTCATCTAAGTAATCAATCATATGAAATTGAGATTGTTATACTAAATGTACAGTCATATCCAATGGTTGGTGGTAACTGGACTGTTTCTTTTACAACAACTGGTGCTGCTAATCTAACAATCAGTGCTAGTAATGGAACTACATGGGATAATGTTGAAGAATCAGGTGATCTGAAATTCTTGGATCTTAAGTGTGGAAATGATTCTATTGATTATACATGGGTTGATGATGATGAGGATAATGAATCTGGATCTGTATTTGTAGAAAATTATAGTTGTGTTGATACTGGTTATGAAACATCTAAAGTATTGACACAAGGCAAACATGATTTAGAATTCATATTTGGTGATCAAGTTGTTTATGCACATAATGATGCTATTGGTGATGCATTTTATAAAAACGACACTTGGGGTGCTAACTTATTTACTGGACAATCCTCAGTAATAGCTATGGGAGATATAAATAATGATGGATGGTTAGATTTGGTACAGATGGCAAGTGATTCTGAATGGATGATACAAGGACATGTTTTTATAAATAATGGTACATCATTTAGTGATAATGCTACATGGAGCCACAATCTTACAAATCTAAGTTCTCCAAAGCTGGATTTAATGGATATTGATAATAATGGATTATTAGACTTAGTTTTATTTGGTGATGAGTGTTCTGGACCTTGTACAGCTTATGTTTATATTTATACTAATAATGGTACATCATTTGAACACAATACTACTTGGTCAGGAAATATTACAACTAAATCTAATTCATACTTTATAAAAGGTGATTTTGATCTTGATGGAGATATTGATTTTATAATGACAGGAGCTTCAGATACAGAACAAAAAACAGGTGTTAAATCTGCAGTTTATATTAACAATGGAACATCATTTAATGAAGATCATGGTTGGCAAAAGAACTTGACTGGTGTTTATTCTAGTTGGGGTTCTGGTGGATTAGCTGTAGCTGATATTAATAATGACAGTTATGTTGACTTATTCTTAGCTGGAATTGGTGCAAATAATGAAAATATTTCTGAAATTTATATTAATAATGGAACAACTTTTGTGCATAATCTTACTTATTCAAATTCATTAAAGACATATGAATCATATCAAGATATGGGATCAGCAACATATGGTATATATGCTGCATTTACTGATTTTAATAATGATGGTGCTATGGATCTAGCTATCGAAGGAATAGTAAGTGGTTTAAAACAATTTGATATTTATCTTAATAATGATACACATTTAGCTTATAATTCTAGTTGGACAATTGAAATGACAGTTTTCAATGTCAGCAGATTTTATCCTGTAGATTATAATTCAGATGGAAATATAGACATTGTTCGTATGCCTGATGGAACTACAGAGTTAAATATTACATTATATAACAGCTCTGGAGGTTATTTTGATATTGATTATACTTATGCTGCATCATTACCTGCACGATCAAATTCAATGGGAATACTTGGAGATATAAATAATGATAGTGATCCTGATTTGATTGTGATGGGTACTAATAATACTGGAAATGATTATCATGCTGAGGTTTTTGTTAATAAAAGATCAACAAGTAACAGTGCACCAAGTGCGCCTACTTCATTTAATGATGGTTATAGTTCTGGTCTTGATCTAAACTGGTCAGGTGCAATCGATAATGACGGTGGAACATTATATTATAATCTACGTGTGGGAACTACAGCTGGAGGAAATGATGCTGTTTCTGGTAAATATGCTTTAAGTAACAAACCTACTCAAGGCATGTTTGGTAATATGATACAAAATAATTTTATTTCTTTGAATATTAGTAATAGTACTTATTTTTGGTCTGTACAAACAATTGATGCAGCAGGAAAAGCAAGTTCTTGGTCTGAAGAACAAGTTTATAATACTACTACTGCTGCTGATGTTGTTAGTCCTACTCCAGATAGATTTGAACAAAATACAACATGGGGAGGTAATGTAGATGGACTGAGCAATGCAGCTCTAGTTGTAGGAGATATAAATAATGATGATTGGTTAGATATAGTTGTTATGGGAAGTGCACCTAGTTTTAATGATGGTGGAGGTGTTTATATTAATAATGGAACATCATTTAATAATAATCTTACATGGAGTCAAAACTTTACAAATATAAGTCAGGGAAGACTTGCTTTAGGTGATGTTAATAATGATGGTTTATTAGATTTATTTCATGTTGCTGCACAGAGTGGGCCAACAACTATATCATTTTTTCAAATTTATATTAATAATGGTTCATCATTTGTAGAAAATTATACTTGGCAACGAAATTTTACAGTTAAAGAAAGTGCTGGAATTGCAATAGAAGATTTTGATAATGATGGAGATATTGACTGTATAATGGTAGGAGCTAATTCTTCTATGGAAGGTACTGGTGTTGACTCAAAAGTTTATATTAATAATGGAACATCATTTAATGAAAATCATGGTTGGCAAAAGAATTTAACTGATATTTATATGAATGGTAATTCTAATTCATTGGCTATGGGTGATATTAATAATGATACTTATGTTGATTTATTATTAATGGGAATGCATGAGAATGATAATGGTTATATTGAAATATACATTAATAATGGCACCACTTTTGTACATAATAAGACATATTCAGATGCATTAAATGGATATACAAACACAGCAGCAGCTGGAGGAAGTTTTCCTCTAGATGCCACATTTGCAGATTTTAATAATGATGGGTGGCTTGACTTGGCAATAGAAGGAAATGTAAATGAAGTAGATAAATTAGATATTTATATTAATAATGGAACAAGTCTTGGATATAATGCTAGTTGGACTAGTGGCATAGAACCTACAAATGCTACAATGTTATATCCTGTTGATTATAATGCAGATGGTAATGTTGATCTTGTTAATATTCCTAATGTAATGTCAACATTAAACTTTACATTTTATAATAATTCTGGAAATCATTTTGATCTTGATTTAACTTATGGAGAATTATTACCTACAGATTGGGCATCTGCATCAGGAATATTTGGAGATTTTAATAATGATAGTGATCCTGACTTCCTTATAATGGCTTCTAATAATTCTGGAAATGATTATCATGCTGAAGTTCATATTAATAAAAGAGCAACAAGAAATACTGCACCAAGTGCACCTACTACATTTAATGATGATTATAGTAGTACTTTTGATATTGATTGGTCTGGTGCATCTGATACAGAAGGTGGATCCATTTATTATAATCTGAGAGTTGGAACTACATCTGGAGGACATGAGATTGTTTCTGGTAAATATGGTTCTGGTAATTCTCCTACTCAAGGCATGTTTGGTAATATGATTACTGGAAATAGTATATCATTGGATGTTGCAGATAACACTTATTATTGGGCTGTACAAACAATTGATTCTAGTTTAAAAGAAAGTGCATGGTCTGCTGAACAAACTTATACACCTGCTGCACCTGCAGTACCAAGAGGTGGTATTGATATTGGTTCTTGTCAAGAATTAAGTACTGCTAATGCAAATTATTTCCTGAATACATCAATTGTTGATAATGCTACAACTTGTATGACAATCACTGCTGATAATATTACACTTAATTGTCAAGGATTTGCAATTGATGGAACAGATGCAACAAATAAATATGGTGTTTATTCAAACTCTGCACATAATATAACAATAAGAAATTGTTCTATAGGAGATTATGATGCAGGTATCTTTGTAGATAGTGGTATGGATGATTGGACAATTATTAATAATAATTTTTCTAGCAATAAAGTTGGTGGTGGTATAGAAATTAATGGTGTTGATTCTGATAGATATAATATTAGTTATAATCGTTTTGAAGAACAAGAATCTGGTAATGATCTTAAACTCAATGGTGATTATGGAACTGTATCTTATAATAATTTTACAACTACTCGTGCACAATCAATTTTGTTTTCTAATTCACAATATACAACATTTGATAATAATATTATTG
>CAZHVK010000005.1:60566-63984 GCA_964535955.1 uncultured Methanosarcinales archaeon
CACAATATACAACATTTGATAATAATATTATTGATGGGCAATGTACTGCAGAAATATTGTATGTTGGTTCTGGATCTGGTTGGGGAATTATCACTAATAATGTGTTTAATGGAACTGCAAATACAGGAATGGGTATTGAATTAGCTGGAGCTGATTATACTTTAATTGATAATAATAATTTTACGAATATTGGAAATGGGGGAGCTACTGATGGAGCAATATATACTGCAACATTTTCTGCAACTACATACAATAATATAACTAATAATACTTTTGTTAATAATAATCTATATGCTA
The DNA here is from genome assembly GCA_964535955.1 of uncultured Methanosarcinales archaeon. GTDB lineage: Archaea > Nanobdellota > Nanobdellia > Woesearchaeales > CAXGTL01 > CAXGTL01. Next base: position 60,864 of record CAZHVK010000005.1, read on the forward strand.
TACATCTAGATGGAAGTGGAGATGATTTTAATATTATTTGGAATAATAATTTTAAGATCAATCAAACTGCATTTTATATCAAAGATGATGCTTCAGGAAGTTTTTATAATTTATCAAGTTCTGGTAATTATTGGGAAAATTTTGATTGTGTTGATGGTGATCTTGATGGTCAATGTGATCATAATGTTACTGCTGATGATGGAAAAGTTGCAATTGATTATTATCCATATGTTAATGCATTTGGTTGGGAGCCTGATCTAAGTGCACCTGTAATTACTATATTAAACCCAAGTAATAATTCACAATTAGACAAAGATACAACATGGGAATGGGTAAACATAACAACAAATGAACAAGCATATTGTCAGTATAATCTAAGTGATTCTGGATTTACATTTGGAACAGGTGGAACTAATTTTGATAGAATGAATTCTTCTTATCATTATTTGAATTATAGTAATTTTAGTGTTGGCATGATCAAAGGTGGAACATATACACTATACTATAAGTGTAATGATACAAGTGATAATATTAATTCTGATCCAGAAGTGCATTATTTTTATGTTGCTGCTGCACCAAACCTATCATTAAACCTTGCACCAAATCCTGTTGATCTAAATGATACTCTTTGGGCAAGTGGTAAGTTTAATCTAAGTACTGATGGAACAAATGTTACTAGTCAAGCAATAAAAATATATCTTGATAATGCTCTTGTTAATGTAACTAGTGGTGCTGATGCTTGGTGGAATTCTAGTTTTGATTATAGAAAAGAAATCAATGTTTCTGAAAATAATAATACTAATTTTGAAGATATACAAGTAGAAATAACTGTTGATACAACTGACATGGTTACTGATGGTAAGTTGCAAAGTGATTGTGATGATGTAAGGTTTATTTATAATCATAGTATTGAATATGAATATTATCTTGAAAATGAATCTACTTGTAATACAGCTGGCACAGTGTTCTGGGTTAAGATGAATCTAACAGCTAATCTTAATAATACAATATTTATGTATTATGATAATGACAATACTGGTAATAAGAGTAATGTAAGTGCTGTGTTTGAATTTTATGATGATTTTAATGGTGCTGAAGTTGATGCTGATAAATGGAATATTGAAAATCAAGGAGCTGGTGATGCAAAAACATATAATAGTCAATTAATAATAAATTCATCTGGTGATTGGTGGGGTAGTGCTGATACTTCAACATATGTTGTGACAAAACAAAATTTTACAGATGATTTTATTTATGAAGTTTATGTTATGTATAATGGTGTTCCTAGTGGAGCTTCAAATACTTGGCCAAGATTCTTAGGTTTAAGATCAAGTAATAAAACAAATTCAAGAACATTTTTTATGCTTGGTGATTCTGATAATTCACATTGGAATGGTGGTTGGAGACTAACTGATGGAGGAACTTCTGCATCTGACTCTGATAATACTGGTGCTGCTAATCCTGGTAATAATTCAATAGTTAGGTTTGAGAAATTTGGTGATGCTACTGTTAGATATCTTGTTGATGGAAGTTTGTCTGGTACAAAAGAACAAGCTAGCTGGTCATTAACACATGTTGCATTAACACAAACAGAAGGTAATCCTAAAAATTCAATATTTGAATGGGCAAGGGTTAGAAAATACTCAGGTGTTGAGCCAACAGAATCAGTTGGGTCTGAAGAAGGTTATACACAAACAGATTCAGCAGGTGAATATAATTATTCATTTGTTGTGCCATCTGTAGGAGGAACATATACTGTGATGGTTAATGGCAGTTATAATGGTTATGATGTTTCTGATTCACAGTCATTGACTGTTCAAGCACCTGCAGAACCTGCTGGAAGAGGTGGTTTTGATATTGAAAACTGTACTACATTGAGTACTCCTGGTGAAAATTATTATCTAAATAGATCAATCATTAATACTGCGAGTGCAAAATGTATGAATATTACTGCTGAAAATGTTACACTTAATTGTCAAGGATTTGTGATTGGTGGAAGAAGTACTGCTAATACTTATGGTGTTTATGGTGTTACATCTAATGTAAGTATTATAAATTGTTCAATAACAAAGTTCAATCGTGGTATTTATGTTGATAATAGTAGTGATAATTGGTTGTTTAAGGAAAATAATATTTCACATAATTATCAAATGGGTATTCATTTTGAAGATACTGGTTGTGATAATCATAATATAACACATAATGTGTTTGTTAATAATACGCACCCAACTAGTGGAACTGAATGGGATATTTATTTTGATGGAGATGGATCAAATAACACAATTTCTTATAATAATTTTTCAAGCAAGAATTATGTAAATATTCAGATACAAGGTAAGTCTGATCATAATGTTATTGATAGCAATAGATTCTATATTGCTGAAACTCATCATTTGTTTTTGGATGATGTGAGTGCAATTTCTACATGGAGTACTATTAAAAATAATTTGTTTAATGGAAGTCAAAATTGGGCAGTCTATATAGAAGATGCTGATTATATGTTGGTCGAAAATAATAATTTTACTAATAATGGAAATGCTGCAAATGAAGGATCAATATATCTAACAGCAGGAGCAACTTATAATAATGTAACTAATAATACATTTCATGCTAGTTCTAATTATGCTATTTATTTTGCTAGTGCTGGTGATGATAATAATAATGTGTGGAAAAATAAATTTTATGATAAGGGTATACTTGATGCGTCTGGAGGAGATAATGATTATTGTCCTGCTGATTATGGGTATGGTAATTATTATGATCTGAATAATAGTTATTATACTATTTCGAATTTTGCAAGTGCATCAGTTTTAATAAGGCCTGATACTGATTGTGGGCCAACACCTAATGCTAATACAATTGTTGTTAATACATCTGCTGTTGATTCTTGGTCATTTGGTGGAACAAGTGCTGTGTATAATACTATTAACAAAGGTTTAGGAAATGTGCAACCTGGTGATAGGGTAAATGTAACAACTAATTCAAGTGAGACACAATCCAATGTACCAGATTCATATGTAGGATTAGCAATATATACTCCGAATATTACTTTGGATTGTGGTGGTGCAAACATATCAGGAGCTAATAGTGGAGCAGGATTATATTCATTAAAAGATAATTG